>JAGLDS010000009.1 GCA_023145435.1 Clostridiales bacterium | reverse complement strand
TTTCGTAACCACGGTAGGAAAGCTATCTGCTATGAAAAATTCATTGAAAGTGTTAGCAAAAATGCTGACATATTACTGACTGAGGGATCAATGCTTGGCAGACTTGATGAAAAACTTTCAACGGAATCAGATTTAGAAGATGAAATTGTTGAGAAAATTAAAGTATATAAAGGAATAACCTTATTCCAGTGTTCCAGTCAGAATATCGACAGATTGGTAACGTTTTACAGAGCGGCTATAAAGACGAATCGTATTTTTATTATTGATATATATACAGCACATATACTTTCAGGACTCAAAGAATTGGGAAACAACCTACCACATCCATCTGATGATTATAAAAATATAAAGGTATTTTACCCTACAGGAATAAAAAGAAGGATATATAAAATGTTAGGATATGAGTATTTGGAGAAGTTTTTCAAGTTCTCTGCAAACCTAAAATTCATCCAATACAAGCAAAAAGAGATTGTAATGATTGTACGACCTTCAATGATGTCTGATTTCCAGGAAGTAAGTGAACTGAAAAATAGTCTATTTATATACTCACTATGGTCAGGATATAGAGAGCAGGCCAGCCAGGTGCGATTTGAGGAGTTCTTAAAGAATAAAGGCGCAGAAAGTGTTCATATTCATAC
Source organism: Clostridiales bacterium (assembly GCA_023145435.1). Taxonomy (GTDB): domain Bacteria; phylum Bacillota; class Clostridia; order DUPQ01; family DUPQ01; genus JAFGUQ01. Next base: position 63,620 of record JAGLDS010000009.1, on the reverse strand, counting down.
TAGTGGGCATGCAGTTTTATCGACTTTGAAGGATTTAATAGCAAAAATAGAACCAAAAAGAATTATACCAATCCACACATTTTTCCCAGAAATGTTTCTTGAATATTCTGATAAGGTTACACTTGCTGAAGACGGAAAAGAGATAGTAATATAAGTGTATAGTCTTTTATATTGTTTCTAGCATAAGAAACGGACAGTTTAGGGGTTAGATGTTTATACAAATAAGCGTTGAATTCAATGCTTATTTTATATGAGACAGAGAGATTCGAATCCGCATATGTATTTCTACATAACACAATTTCCAGTTGTGACGAGGACTGTATTAAACATAACAAATTTTCAAGTTTGACATTAAAATATTGTAGTGCTATAGTTATTGCGTAATACAATGTATTACGCAATAATTATGGAGGTGCAAAGATGAGCACAATTTCGTTAAGATTAAATGATAAAGACGATACACTTATAAGAAAATATGCAGAGTTACATCAAGTAGACTTATCTACATTTATTAGGCAAGCAGTTATTGAAAAGATTGAAGATGAATATGATTTGACTCTCTTTGATAAAGTTTGGAAAGAAGAAAAAAATCAAGAAAAAATTAGTCATGAGAACCTTAAAAAGGAACTTGGACTATGAGCTATAAGGTTGAATATACCAAAACAGCAGTGAAGCAACTTAAAAAGATGGACAAGAAGATTGCTGTGTTTATACTTTCTTATGTAGAAGAAAAACTTGTAGATTGTAGTGATCCTAGAGTATATGGTAAGCCCTTACAAGGAAATCATAGAGATAAATGGAGATATAGAGTAGGAGACTATCGTATACTTGCTAAAATAAAAGATGAGAAAGTGGTTATCACTGTTGTAGAAATTGGACACAGAAAAGATGTTTATCGCTAGTACACAGTATAATTATATCATTGGTTTAAATATTAATAATTATTTTCAATAGAACCGCTATAATGATGATGATGAATAAAAAAAAGTAAAAACGTGGGAATATAGCGTAAAAACCGATACATAACGTGGAAAAATCACGAAAATTGTTATATAATAGTGTTGAGGTATTATATGAAAAGATTAATCGAGGAAAAATTACTAGAATGGAAGAACAAGGATAGTAGAAAACCTTTGCTTTTGAATGGTATACGACAGGTTGGTAAAACATGGAGTATCAAGCATTTTGGTGAAAGATATTTTGATAATTTAATCTATATTAATTTTGATGTGGAACCAAAGTATGGCGAAATATTCAAAAGATCAAAAGAACCAGCTAAAATACTTTTTGAATTATCTGTTTTACTGGAAAAAAAAACAGATATATCAAACACTCTAATTTTCTTTGATGAAATACAAGAAAGTAATGACGCTTTAAATTCACTCAAATATTTTAATGAAGACTCTAAAGACTATTTTATCATTGGAGCTGGTTCATATTTGGGAATAACACTATCAAAGGGAGCGTCATTTCCTGTTGGTAATGTAGAATTACTTGAACTTAAACCTATGACATTCAAAGAATTTCTATTGGCGTACAATCAGGATATGTTGGTTGACTATATAAGTAGCATAAATTCTATTGAGCCTATAGCTGAGCCAATATTAGATAAGTTGAATAATTTAGTTCGTGAGTATTTTGTTGTAGGAGGTATGCCTGAAGTCGTTAAGACATGGACGGAATTAAAGGATGTTAATATTATATCTAATGTACAGAATAATATTATAAATGCCTATTTTAGAGACTTCTCAAAATATCCCCCTTCCATCATGATTCCAAAGATTATAGGAGTATGGAACTCAATCGTATCTCAGTTGTCACGTGAGAATAGGAAATTTATGTACAGTGGGATAAAGAAAAGTGCAAGAGCACGTGAATATGAAAGTGCACTTCAATGGCTGATAAATGGCAATTATCTGATTAAAACTACAATGGTAAACAAATATTTAATACCATTGAAAAGCTACGAAAACAATAACCACTTTAAAATATATATGCCTGACATTGGACTACTTAGAAAAATGGCGGAATACCCTCCATCATCACTTTTAAACTTTGCGAAAAATGATAATATTCCATTCAAAGGTGCAATAGCTGAAAATTATGTTTTACAGGAACTAACTGCAACCTATATAGGGAATATATTTTATTGGGCTAATGATAACTATGAAATCGATTTTATCACCCAATTTGATAATACTGTTATTCCGATTGAAGTTAAAGCAGGACAAAATGTAAAATCTAAGAGTATGACCAAAGTACTGGAAAAATTAGATTTAGGTATAAGATTTTCAACTAAAAACTTAGCTTATGATGGTAAAATTTTTAATATTCCATTGGCTTTAACAAGTGAACTTTCAAGGTTGATTAAGTATATATAATACGAAAATGGTGTCTACAATTTTCAACTCAGTACACAAATAGCAATGTAACTGTTTTTCTATATAATTGCTATTTAATAAGTGTTTTTCTTGAAGTTTAATAGTTTTACTATATCTTCTAACAGTAATCGCTAAACCCTATAATATGGTACAATTATAATAAATACGAATTAAGTGTTAAGGCTAATCATGATTGTGACCTTCCCCCAATAAACTGGTCCAAACATAATGTTAGTATTATAAAATATAATAGTTGTGAAGGAGAGAAAGAGAATGACTCACAGGCAAAGAATAACCCAAGCTTTTAATTTTAAGCAATCAGACAAAGTTCCACTTGACTTCGGCGGACATAGGTCCAGTGGTATAGCTGTACAGGCATACAAGAGATTAAGAGAATATCTAGGACTAAAACCAAGTGAACTATATATCTATGACGTTGTACAGCAGCTGACAGTGATTGAAGATGATGTGCTGGATATTATTGGAACAGACGTTATCATGCTCGGGTCCGAACTATATAAAGAAGCCACATTCTGGAAAGAATGGAAGCTACATGATGGAACCGAAGTTAAAATACCAAAAACAATTGATATTCGCACAAATGCAGACGGGAACTACTATATCTTAAGTCCCAAAGGTAAACCTAGCTGTATTCAAAAGAAGGACTGCTTGTACTTTGAGCAGATTTTGTTTCCATACATGGAAAGCAATGATGAGGATTTTGCAACTATAGAAAAAGAGATGAATGAGATCATGTGGTGGCATATCCAGTGCCCACCTAATCCAAAGACGGTTGAAGAACAAGGAAGAATAGCAAAGAAACTGCAATCCGAAACCGACAGAGCTGTATACGGGATTTTCGGTGGGGGATTGCTAGAGCCAGGACAACAAGCGTTTAGAATGGATAACTTTCTTATGGAATTGGCGGCAAATCCTGATAGATGTGAAAGATTCTTGGATAAGTTGATGGCATTTCACATGAAAAATCTTGAGCAATATCTTGAACATGTAGGACCATATTTAGATGTTATCGGATTCGGTGATGACCTTGGTATGCAAACCGGGTCGCAGATATCTCCTGAAATGTTTGAAGCAATGTTCAAACCAAGATATGAAAAAATGTGGAGAATGGTAAAGGAAAAGGTACCACATTTAAAAATATGTCTACACTGCTGTGGATCAATACATAACTTACTTCCTTCGTTAATCAATGCAGGGATGGACTCATTTAATCCAGTACAGATATCATGTTACAATATGGAACCTGTAAGATTGAAAAAAGATTTTGGTGATAAAGTAGTTTTCTGGGGAGGTGGTTGCGACACAAGCAATATGCTTTCCCGTGGCACTCCTAGACAAATTGAAGAACATGTCAAAAATAACGTTGAGATATTTTCAAAAGGTGGTGGCTTTGTGTTTCAGCAAGTTCATAATATATTGGCAGATGTACCTCCTGAAAATATTTTAGCGATGTTTAATGCCTTAAAATAGGAAGCACATAATTCGAGAATGCTTAGAATTTGAGGATATACCATGTCAAATATATATTATTTGTATTTTAATTTATCATATTCATCCAACATAGCCATAAAGTTATCATATTTCGTTCCGAATGCTATTGAATGACTAGGACCGAGGATGAAGCCACCTTCAGTCCTACAATGCTCAAATGTTCTTCTGACTTCTTGGCGAATTTGCTCAGAGGTACCACCGACAAGATTTTCAACAGTTACGCCGCCCCAATAAGCAATTTTATGTCCATATTGCTTTTTAAGTTTGACTATATCCATACCTGCACCTGTCTGAAGTGACTGGTATGCATCTATTCCTGAATCTCTAAACATGTCCATATATTCCCATGTATTACCGCAGCAGTGAAAAATAACTTTGTCAGTATATCTTTTTATACTTTTAACGCGACTTTTCATTGAATCATAGCAGAATTGTTCAAACATGGTAGGAGAGATTAAAGGACCATTGCTACCAGCCATATCCTGTTCTATGAATACAGCATCTATATCGTCTCTTACATAGTATTGATCAGATTGATTCTGCACTTCTGTAGTATAGTCGATTGCCATTTTGATCAATTCAGGGCGTAGAATGTAGTCCATAAGTCCACGGTCCATTCCTAAAAGGCCACCAAAGATGAGTAATGGTTCAAAATCTGCAGCTTTTCCTGCTAAAAACTTTGTATCTTTATAAGCATCTACAAGATGATTATATGCTTCAAATATACTGTCGTCGGGTTTAACTCCTTTTGGTTGTTCTTCAAAATCAGCTTTTGTAAAATTTGGTATTTCTATTTTTATTGGAGCAATTTCGTTTGTTATTGTAGAAAGTTTGTATATAGTTCCATTTTCACCTTCCCAGACATTGTCTTCAAGTTTTTTAACTTTTTCAGGAACATAATCTCTTGGAGGAAGAATGGAAGCCTCTTTATAAGGAATAATCAGATCAATAATGTCTAGTTTTTTAAACAATTCGACTGAATCTTCTTTTAAACTCTGTACTACTTCGTCTCTGCGACCTTCCCACAGGGCGAGAGTTATTCCAGCTTTGTTACGTACATAAGTTTTATGACCGAGTATCTTTTCAACTGTATCACAGTCAATTGCGTACATTCCTATGGGAATATAATCAGGGGTCTGTTTGTTTAATACCGCAAAAACGCTTTGTTTTGAATTCATCATTTATTTCTCCCGTGTATGTTCTATTAAGGATATTATATCAACAAACAATTTGATTATCTATGTAAAAATTGCATTATTTCATCATATATAATTTATAGATAAACAGTTATAGCACTGTTTGTGGAAATTGGACTTAGAAGAGATGTTTATTGCTAATACACAGTGCGATATTTGCCTTGGGTGAAAAAAAATCAATAGTTGAAATAATAAAACAGGTAGATTAGAAGGTTTTGTACCAATATTTATTTAAGAATTTGTACCCACAATTTTCGACTCAGTACAAATGATACATATGGTGATTATATAGCGAAAAATTAATCGACTATTCATTTGCTAAATCATTAACTGCTTAAGCTTCTATGATATAATTCACTTATGTCCATAAATAAAAACAATAATCATGCTAAAAATAGACTATTAGATGTATTAAGTGGAAAAACAGTTGATAAAATTCCTGTATATACCCTAATCCCATTTGCACTACAAAACAATCACTTTATACCAGGTGCTTTTCATGGTTATAGTGATATAGACAACTGGAGATTAAACGATCAGTATTATGTAGAATTAGTTAATAAAATGGAACAAGAAGGCGATAATTTTTTTGTATTCAGACCACCGTCAATGGATGCACAATTAGAGGTATTTGTGTGTTGAATTTATGTTTACATTTTGGGTGAAGGTATGGAATATTATAAATTATATAAATTAGTAAAAAAAATCATATTGGATGGTAATGGTGTTGCAAAAGCATCTGAGTTTGTTAAGCAAAAAATGACATAGTCTGAAATCATTAGAGTGTGTAATGCTGGAAAACTATCAAGGTTCAAACATGGATATTATCAGTTTCCAGAACAGGGCAAAGTAAACGACGCAGAAATACTTGCTAATCTTTTTTCAGATGGTATTTGAAATATCCATTAAGCTATAGATAAACTTGTTGTGTTTCTCAACTGAAAATCGGTCCACTAACACCACAGACGGTATTGGTTGAGTGGTTGGATGAACGACTTAGATCATGAGCCAAAGAATGGGTACAACCAACAGTACATAGAATATAATATAACAATGCAACTGTTTTTCTAATCAATTGCTATTTTATAAGTGTTTTTTTTGAAGTTTAATCATATTTCTAGGCAAAAGTTCTTTTATTAACTTTAAACCCATAAATGTAACTGTTTTTCCATAAATATAGCAAAATATAACTAAAAATTTGACATAATGCTAAAAATTAAGTATATTTCTATTGTAATAATAGTTTTGAGAGGTTACACAATGGAAATAAACATTTTAGAATTTAGATTAGCTGGGTATTCTTATTTGCTAAACAAATTAGGTATTTCAATAATACCAAACTGGCATAAATCGTTAATCTCATTAACTGGAACTCACAAAATTACAATTAGCGATATTCTTATTGAGGAGGTTTATCCTGCAAAATACTGGCCAGGAGAAAAGCTTGGAGATCATCTGGAATTTGCGTTGAAGTATGATGGTGTAAATTTAAGCACTCTAAAACGTATATTTGAATGCATCTCTCAAGCTGATATCATAGATTTTATTAAATCAAAACCAATAGGTAAATACACGCGTAGAATTTGGTTCTTCTATGAATTTCTTATGGAAAAACAACTTCCTATTGATGATATTGCTAAGGGAAACTATATCAAAGCTTTAGAACCTGATAAATACTACACTATTAAGTCTGGTATGAATTCAAAACGACATCGTGTTGTTGACAATCTTCTTGGCCCAAAAGAATTCTGTCCAATAATCAGAAAAACAGATAAGCTAAAAAGAATGGATACGATTAATTGGAAGGAAAAATGCGAAAATATCATAATGGAATATCCTAAGGATTTACTTCGTAGAGCATTAGGTTACCTATACAATAAGGAAACTAAATCATCTTTTGAAATTGAAAATATAAAACCAAATACTTCACGAACTGAAAAATTCATTGCATTACTAGAACTTGCTGAAAAAAAAGACTTTTGTGATAAACCCTTACTTATTGAACTGCAAAATAGAATTGTTGATCCAAGATTTAAAGATAGCCATTATAGAAATACACAAAACTATGTTGGTCAATCTGTTTCTTATCAAAAAGAAATTATTCACTATATTTGTCCAAAACCTGGTGATCTATCTGACTTAATGGAAGGATTATTAGCATCACATAAACGCATGGCTAGTGGAGGTGTATCACCTGTTGTTCACGCTGCAATAATATCTTATGGTTTTGTTTTTATGCATCCTTTTGAAGATGGTAATGGACGAATTCATCGATTTCTCATACACAATATTCTTTCGATTCAAGGTATGGTACCAAAAGGATTAATGTTCCCAGTTTCAGCAGCTATGCTTAAGAATCCATCTAAATATGATGCTTCTTTAGAATCCTTTTCGCGTCCATTATTACATTTAATTGAATATAAACTAGATTCATTAGGAAAAATGACTGTACATAATAAAACTGCTTTTTGGTATCAATATATTGATATGACAGTACAGGTTGAAACTCTGTTTGATTTTATAAATAAAACCATATCAGAGGAACTTGTAAATGAGCTTAACTTCCTTATGAATTATGATAAAACCAAAAAAGCAATTCAGAACATCATTGATATGCCTGATCGATTAATTGATTTATTTATACACCTTTGTCTTCAAAACAATGGCGAACTTTCTGTTAAAAAAAAGTCTTCACATTTTAAGTTTTTAACAGATACTGAACTTGTAGAAATGGAACAAGTTGTTAAAGATGGATATATTAATAAAAATTAATGATAGGTGTAAATTGAATTGAATGGTACTTTGAGAAGTGTCTTTTTCTATATATATTATATCAAATTTAGCACAAAATTAATAGACTGTTAATTACACTTTTTTATTGCTATTATTTAAGCACGACATTTAATTAGGGGGTAATACTGTGAAGAAATATCAAGGAATATAAAATCTTTTGTTTTTTTGGAGTTAGTTTTAAAAGTAAAATATCGCGAAAATTTTGTTAGTTGCTAAAAAACGATTAGAGTAGTTTGTTAACTTGTCAAACATATGTTTGTATGTTAATATTTGTATAATAGTAATAAATTAGATTTATTTTTAGGGAAATTATAGGTAAATATGAATAAAAAAAGTAGTAAAATATCTTTTATTGAAATAATAAAGACATTAATAAAACTCTATAGTTTAGTAAGAAAGCATATGCCATATGGAATGATCCGTTGGGCTGGTGGCATAGCAAGTGCTTCTATTGGAGTTATTAGTGGATGGGTAATGGGGCAGACATTAGATGTGGCACTAAGTGGCGACATGGACAGATTCTATCAATTTTTAATATATGTTGCAGTCTTTATCATAGCTAGAGGAGTAATAAACTTTATTAATCCATATTTTGGAAGCAAATTTTCTGTGAAAGCTGGTAATCATTTATCTAGATTATGTATATCAAAGATTAATAATCTTAAGATTAATTATTATGAAGATAAACATACAGGAGATTCAATTAGTGTTTTAGTTAGTGATATAGAAAAACTTTCAAGTTTTTTCCCTAACTTTCTTGCAGGTAGTGTAAGTTTTATGCCAACTATGTTTATCTTTGGGTTAGTGTTATCACTTAGGATGTCATGGGAGCTTACATTAATTGCTTCAGCTATTGTTCCACTAATTGGCTGGATCATGATGAAAGTAGCAAAACCAATTAAGGAAGCTTCAAGTAATGTTCAAGAAGCAACTGCAAAATACAATTCTTATCTTAGAGATTTTGCAGAAGGTGTTATTACATATAAGTCATTTAACATGTCTAAAATACATGGTAAAAAGTTTGAACAATCATGTGGAATGATAAACAAAGAGAACATAAAAATCAGTAAAAAAAGAGCTTTTTCTGATGTACTTGGTTTTCTAGGATTTTTCTTACCAGAAATAGTTGTATATTGCTTTGGAGGTATTTTCATTGTACAAGGTAAAATGACTATTGGAGAGGTATATGCATTCTCATATATATTTGGGAGAGTGAGAGGCATTATAAGAAGACTTCCAAGTGATTATTCGCAATTGTTAGTTGACATGGGAATTGCAAAAAGAGTACTAGAAGTGTTAGATACACCTGATGAGAGACAAGATGGTGAGAATCTTTATGATAGTAATCAACAAAGCGTATTATCTATGGAAAATGTGAAATTTAACTATGTTAAAGATATTTCTATTTTGTCTGATATTACTTTCAATGTGAAAAAGGGAAGCAAGGTAGCACTTGTTGGAGTTAGTGGAAGTGGAAAAACTACCATAAATAAACTTTTTCTAGGATTCTATGAAAATTACAAAGGATCAATAAAAATATGTAATCACAATCTTAATAAGTGGAAACTTGAAGATTTAAGAAAACATATAAGCGTGGTTAATCAAGAAGTATATTTATTTAATAGCTCCATAATGGAAAACATAAGATATGGAGATATTGAAGCTAGTGATGAGCAAGTAATAATCGCTGCTAAGAATGCATATGCAGATGAATTCATTATGGAAACAAAAGAAGGATATGAAACTATACTTGGAGAACGAGGAATGAGTCTATCAGGTGGGCAAAGACAAAGGATAGCAATTGCACGTGCTATGTTAAAAGATGCACCAATATTATTGTTAGATGAACCAACTAGTGCACTAGATACAAAAGCTGAGCATTATGTAAAACTAGCTTTAGAAAAGTTAGAAGAGGGCAAAACTGTATTTGTTATTGCACACAGACTTTCTACTATTGAAAATTCAGATAAGATAGTTCTAATTGAAAACGGAAAAGTAATAGAAGAAGGTAATCATAATACATTGATTAAAGCTGGTGGTAGATATAGTGAAATATATTTAAAACAAGTTACTTTGCAGGAGGCTTAAATGATTAAAAAAATATTAAAATTAACTGATAATAAAATAAAAAAAGTTCTTATCTTTATGATCATTCTTGGGATGTTTCAAGGTTTTATTATGGTTCTATTCTCCGATTCTTTTAAATCATTAATAGATTACTTTATTAATTTTGAAAAGGAAATGCTAACAAGAGTTTTAATTGAAGTAGGTTTAGTAACAGCTCTTATTGTTATTTTAGAGCCAATACTAGTGATTAAAAAAGCAGCTATTATTGAAGAGTGCATGCAACACCTAAGAATTAAATCATATAATCATGTTAGAAAATTACCAGTTGCATATTTTGATAATCATCATAGTGGTGATTTAATATCTAGAATGAATAAAGATATTGAATCTACAAAAGATGTAATTAGGGGAGTTGAACATTTTATCATAGCATTTATTGCATTACTTTTTATGATTCCCTACTTTATATACCTTGATTTGCGATTTGCAGTGATTGCAATAGTAATAAGTATAATAATGGCCATAATAAATATTAAGTTTATTAAACCTATGAGGAATAAATCAAAAGAGATTCATAAGGAAACTGCAATTTTAGCAGAAGCAATTACAGAGAATGTCACAGGGTTTAGAGTTATAAAATTATTCTTGCTTAAACCTTGGTTTCTTTCTAAGTTTGATGAACGAATTGATAATATATATGGACTTAAAATGCAAGAGAATATGCTCCGTGCAAAACTGTATTCAATAAATGCTTTAATGTGGTGGATAAGTCAAGGTGGTCTAGCTGTATCTGGTATATATTTTGTAATCAATGGTTCAATGGAAGCAAGTGTACTTGTAGGTGGGACTATGATTTCAGGAAATATGGCAGGAAATTTTATGAGAATGTTTAGTACAAATACTGAATTACAAAAACCGCTGGCAGGTCTTGATAGGCTTGTTGAATTATTTGCAGAAGATATAGAGCCTGAAAAATATTCAATTACAAGTAGTAATTACTTATCAGGAGTATACCTTGAAAACTTAAGTTTTAATTACATAGAAGATATAGCGGTTTTAAATGATGTAAATATTAATGTTAAAGTTGGACAAGTAGTAGCACTTGTTGGAAATAGTGGTGGTGGAAAAAGCACTATTATAAAGTTACTAATGGGTCTTTATGAAGCTAATTCTGGTATGATGACTATTAACGCTAAACCAATCAATGAATATTCACTTGATGAGCTACGTAATATTATTGCTTATGTACCTCAAGATGCGTACATTTTCAATGGAACAGTATATGAAAATGTTTTATATGGGAAAAACGATGCAAATATGGATGAAATAGTAGAAGCATGTAAAAAAGCTAATGCACATGATTTTATTTCCTCTCTAAAAGATGGATATGATACAAAAGTTGGAGAAAGAGGTATAAAACTCTCAGGTGGGCAGAGACAGCGAGTAGCTATTGCCAGAGCAATACTTAAGAATGCACCAATTCTTTTATTAGATGAGGCTACATCCAGTTTAGATAGTGAATCTGAGCAATTAATACAAGAGGCTCTTTTAAAATTAATGGTAGGAAAAACCAGTATTGTAGTAGCACATCGTCTATCAACTATAGAGAATGCTGATAATATATTTTATATCAAAGATGGAACGGTTGTTGAAGATGGAACTCATAGTGAGCTACTCTTACAAAAAGGGTTATATGCTGAGCTATATTATAAAGAGTTTGGGATTTAACATAGTTGACATTAAGTCGCCCACCGCAATGCTTTCTTTCTCACTTTAGTGAAGGTATAGATTACAGAATGATTTTAGACAACTATTATCAACAATTATGAATAATAAAACAAAATTTCTTAAATTTTTATCAAAAATCCCAAAACTACTTTACACTAACATATAAGTAATCAATAAACTATTGAGTAAAGGAAGAAGTGCTGGTAAAAATTATTTAGAAAAGTGGTGCTATTCATTAGAAATAAATTGTTGGCTATAGTATACTTAATGCAAAAGTGATTGGAGGCAATATTATGGGAAATAAAAGTCCTAAAGGTAGAGAGATAAAGAAAAAGAAAGCGGATAAAAAGAAAGGTGTACAAAAAATAGTAACACCAGTTCAAGAACCTATAAAAATAGAGAAGAAATCTAAAAAATAACATGATGTTCTAAAGGATGTTAAATGTCACATCAAATAAGAAGATATAAAGATGAGGACTTAACTGCAATAATATCTATATGGGAAAAAGCTTCACAATTGGCTCACTCTTTTTTATCTGAAGAGTTTATGGATCAGGAGCGATACAACCTATCCAATGTTTATATCCTAGCTGCAGATACATGGATTGCAGAAGTTGATAGTAAAGTTGTTGGTTTTATATCACTTATAGGAAATGAGGTTGCGGGATTATTCGTAAATACTTTTTTTCATAAACTTGGTATTGGCTACTCCTTAATGAATATAGCTAAAAAACTCCACGGAGATTTAGTTGTTGAGGTTTTTAATGAAAACACAATTGGTCGGGTATTTTATGAACGATATGGGTTTACTCAAAAAAGCCGATTTCTACACAAAGGTAGTGGTCAAGAAATGCTGAGACTAACTTATACTCAATTGGATAAGTAAATTTTTTTATTATCTAAACCAATGATTACTAGTGGTTTTTATAGAGGTGACATAATCGCTGAAGAGTTATTTATAATAGTAAAGCGAACCTAAGTACTGATCTATAAAAAATTGGTAAATTTATTATAGATTTTTAGTGATTTTATTTTTAGGTAGTTTCCATTTTATTATTCTTGTACCAATACCACCTTTATTCATACAGCCAGCATACAAGAAAAGAGCAGAAAAACTACGTCTCAAATGAAGTTCCATTAATTCTTTAGATTTTCTTATAAAATCCTTATATCGCCAATCATAAGTAGTTTGTGCATTTGCATAGTAATCAAATACTTCTTGTTGTAAGTATCCTTTATTATTAGCTATTTTTAAAATGTCTTGATCAATTTTTGGATAAGAAAATGGTGTAATTAAAGTGTTATCGTCTAACATAAGTGTATTACCAAAACATCCAGCATTTCTCATTGAATCAGGTGTACAATCGTCTAGTATTATGACATCATTAGAAAAATCAAAAAAGAAATTACCATTTGGTAGTTCTTTAAATATAATTGCTTGAACACCTACTTTACGATGGATGCACCCTGAGCCTTTAGGTGGGATTTCTCTAACTGTATAGGTTAATAAATGATTATTATCTTCTAAGTTAACAACACTTGGGTACATTAAAGCGGGGAAACCTACAGCTTGTAATGGTTGCCACGTTTTTCCGTTATCTAGTGATTCTAGTAATAATTCGCCATCAAAATTATCTAAAAAAGTTTCATTCATTGTTCCTTTGTTACCAGGTAACTTTTTTGTAAAATTCGCATAAGCATAATCAACTCTGCTTAACAATAAGAACCGATTGCTAGTAGAGTAAAAGAACACACCTTCTGCGAAAAATGATCTTGATACATTAGGGTAAGAACAATGTAAAACAGTAGCTTTTAAAACTTTCCAAGTCATACCATTATCATTAGATATAACTTGTCTATGAGAATTACCAACTCCGATTCCAAAGTACAAACTACCATCAGATCGCTTTATAATATTTCTACTATCTTGTATTCGTTCTTTATTAGTAACGTAGCAATTATCATAATCGAAAATAGTAGTAGTAAAAGTTTTACCTTCATCAATGGAACGAGCAACAACTAAATATGGGTAATCTCTTTTGGCATAGGGATCAGGATAACCACCACTACCAAAAGCGTGTATTTTTACATAAAGAATACCATCAATAACAGATACTGAAGGTTCATGACCACTATTTAGTTCTTTAACATGTTTTCCTCTAGACCATGTTATTCCAGAATCTATTGAGGTATACATAACAACATGAGAAGATAGGGCTCTAGGAGAATCCATATACTCAGTAGTTGATAGTTCTTCAGCATGAGCATGAGCCACAAACATGACTAGTTTTTTACTAGGTAGTAACCCTATGTGAGGTTTGAAATCATAATTTCCAGATAATTCAGTCATAGAACTTTCTATAACTGGTGGAAAATTTTTATTATTAACTACTTTTATTTCAATTGGTTTCATTTGCTACTTTCTTATCTTATATAAGTAAATTATATAAGTAGTTTTAGGACATGTAAAGTATAAAAATCAATAGAATTCACACTAGAGGATAGGGTTTTGCAGTTTTAGGAGAAAATATATATTAAAGTTAATAATTTTATGATTGTAATTGGAGATGAAAACATAAAAAAACAAGAACCTTAGTTGATTCTTGCTTTTTGTTTTTTAATTATACTTTGAACTTATTAAATTACTTTTTACTAGCTTGCAATCTAAAATAGTTATACATAGCGTCATATACTAAAAATTGATATTCTAGATTTTCATAGTCATCTGGAAATAACATACCAAATCCTACTGCTATTGCTTCAAGACCATGGGCATAGGGATTATCATCTAACTTGTATGTATCAGCAGCATTAACTACATCTGCTAGCATTTTTAAAGCTGGATCTCCACCTAAATTGTATGCATTTATTATTGTAACAAATGTACAATGGCCATCTTTATGTCCTAATTCAACGGGGCCGGTATCAAAAGGTATTGCACCTTCTTTTTTTGCAATCTCTGGAACTAAGTCCCTTGCAACAAAAATAATTTCTGCTTTCGTATCTACGAATCTTTTAATTAGCCATGGACATGCTACTCTATCCACATGAACTCTTGATCTTGTTACCCATTTCATAATTTTATTCTCCTTTAATTTAATATATATAAAATATATTTATATACTTTCTGGGGTTATTTCTGTAAATTTCCATCCTGCATCTTCCATACGTTTGTATGAGGAATACCATCCATTACTTTTGGCTAGTTGATTGGCTGTACCTGATTCAACAATTTTACCCTTAGTAAGCATGTGTACACAGCTTGCATCTATTATACCGCTGATACGGTGACTAATAGATAGAATGGTTCTACCTTGGCTTATCTGATGTATTGCTTTAAAAACTTTAGCTTCAGTATAAGCATCAATACCAGATGTTGGTTCATCAAGCAATAATACTTTAGGCTTTAAAACAACCGCTCTTGCAAGGGACATAAGTTGTATTTCTCCACTTGATAAAGATGATTCGCCTTCTCCAAGTTGTGTTAAGTAACCCTTTGGCATGACTTTTATTGTGTCATCTAATCCAACTAGCTTTGCAGCTTCTATAACATCATCTTGTGATATTGAGTTATCTCGCAATGTAATATTATCACGGACTGTTCCGTTAAATACTTGTGGCATCTGGGGAACAATACCAAATAATTTTCTTCTTTCATTAGGTGATAAAGCAAATGGATCTATTCCACATACTCTAACGGTTCCTTTAAGGGGAACGGTTAATCCTGCCACAAGATTCATTAGTGTTGTTTTACCTTCTCCACTTCGTCCTACAAGAACTTCTTTATTACCTGGTTTTATTATTAAATTTATTCCATGTAATACTTTTTTATTATCATAAGCAAAATGTATATTTTCTAATTCAATGCCTTTTTTCATGTTAAGCTTTTGAGATTTAATTTCTCTTATTTCAATTGGTATTTTACTAAATTCCTTTATACGTTCTATACCTGCCATAGCTTGTTGAATCGTTTGAAATTGTTTTGCTAGTGCCTCAATAGGTGAAAATAATCGTCCTATTAAATCAGCAACTGCTACAAGTGTTCCAATGCTTAAACCTATGGAAAATGAGGTTCCGTTTTGTGCTGCAAAAAATACAGCCAATGCTATTATTAGAGCTTTAAATGTTTGCATGACACATGGAAACCAACTGTCATATTTTGAAATACCATTTATGTTTTTTAAATGTGTGTGTAATGGTTTTTGGAAATCATCTTTACCTTGTTCTTCCATATTATATGCTTTTACTGTTTGTATACCTTTTAACCATTCTTGAATAAAAGTATATATGTCAGCTATACATATACGTACTTTCTTTTCAAGCATAAAAATTCTTTTTCTAAAGAAGTTAGATAAAAATAATATTAGAGGAAAACACACAGCTACTAACCATAATAACTGAGGTGCAAGAATATATAGTGAACCAACTAAACCAAAAATTTTAAGCATGTCAGTAAGTACATTGATAATTCCTGCTGAGAATAGAGTATTTATAGCCCCTACATCGGTTGTTAGGCGACTCATCACTTCTCCTACAGGTGTTTTGGCAAAATAGCTAATTGGTAATTTTAATAGTCTTGCTGCCATATTGTTACGTACTTCAAGTAAAGTTTGTTGACCTAACCATGTTGTTACAATCGTTTTTAAAAACTCTGCAATATTAATAACTGCCATTACAGCAAGGTAATAAATTGCTAGACGCCAAACTCCTTCAAACAATTTAGTAGAAAAATGATTATCTACAATATCTCGTAATAGTAATGCAGGAAGAAGCTGTAAGCCCATACTAGCAATAATCATTACAAGTAAAATAATATATATCCACCAAAACTTTTTAAATACTTTAGTTACTGCAGATTTAATCATTTTCCTCACCACCCATAAAGCATTGTGCTTCAAATATATCCTTATAAAGTCCCTTTGTATTAACTAAAGTTTCGTGGGGACCTTTTTGTATTAGACGTCCTTTTTCTAACACCATAACTTGGTTACAATATGAAAACGTCATAAGGCGATGAGAAAATAGCAGTATAATACGATTTCCTATGTCTTTTTTTAAGGAACTCATAATTTGTTCTTCAAGGTTAATATCAATTGCTGAAAATGGATCATCAAGTATTAGTATTTTAGCATTACTAGCCAATGCTCTTGCAAGACAAATACGTTGACGTTGACCACCTGAAATGCGCTGACCTCTTTCACCTAATTTAGTTAAAAGACCTTCATCAAATTCCTCTATGTCTTTTGTAAGAGCAGCGTCATTAGATGATACTAGAATTTCTTCTTCGCTTTTTCTTTCAAGTCCTATATTAAAACGAACATCACGTGAAAAAACAAAGTGGTCTGAGTCCATATATGCTATTTTTCCAGAAACTTCACTATTATTAAATATATCTAAACCATCTATTTGTGCTTTACCTTCATATGGATAAAGTCCAGATAAAGCTTGAGCTAATGCACTTTTACCTGAACCTACAGGACCTGTAATACCTATAATTTGGCCAGCTAAAACATTGAATGAAATATCATCTAATACCTTTGTACTATTTGTAAATGAAAATGATAAATTTTCTACTTTAAGATTTTTTATTTCTGTAATATTTTCTTCTTTTAATTCATTAGGTTGATTACTTGCATTATTTTTAGTAGAAAGTTTTATTAGTATTCTATCCCATGAGGCCTTTGCTCCATGCCACATGTTAAATACACGAGCAACCATATTAGTTCTTACTGCCATAGCTGAAAACATAGTTAAATATGCTGTAAATGTTCCAATAGTCCACTGGCCATTTATAACTAACTTACCACCCATACCTACAATTAGTATTAATCCAAGAGAAGCAGATAAAATATATATGGGAATCATTGCATTTTGGAGAAGGGTTGTTAGAATTCCCCATTTTAATTGTTTTTTCATAAGTTGTGTAAGTTTTTTATGTTCACTTTCTTCACGGCCGAATAAACGAAGTAAGGTTATACTTGATATAGTATGTTGTAAATGCACATTGACATTAGATGCTGATTCACGTGAATGTAAAGATAATCTATATAGAGGGTGTCTTATTAATTGAGCAGCAAGAATTGTTAAAGGAATAGGAATTATTGCTAAAAGGGTTATTGACGGAGTATAGATCATACAAGCTACAAAATATGAAATCATTAAAAGACAAGCATCCCATATTTCTGTTATGGTGATTTGAACTACTCTACATACTTGATCTACATCACCTATCATTCTACTCATCATGTCTCCGACTTTTTCAGTATCAAGTTCACTCATTTTACGATTAAATGCTGTTTCTAATAATCCAGCACGCATATCACATTTCATCCTATTAGCTATATCACGCATATACCATCTTTTAAAATAGCGTGCAACTTGAAATAGTGCTGTACTGATAACAAATAGAATTAGATATAAATAGAAAGGGGAATATGATGCACCTAAGTTTTTTACATTTGCGGCTGCATCAATAGCTTTACCTAAGAATATTGGACCTGAAACTATTAGTGTATTATATAGAATGCCACCGCCTGCTTGAAGCCAAAATTCTTTGGGATATTTAAATATATATGCACGTAGCTTTAATTTTTTTTCTGGTGGTGCAAAATTAGTTGTTTTTTTCATTATTAAATTTTAACCTTTATTCTTAATATATAAGTATAATGCATCATATAGTTCCATTCCTTTATCTAATGCTTTTATATCCGTTTTATTTGCAAGTCTTGTTCCAACACAAAGAGCTTCTAAACCATAACTCTCAGGTGGAGGTAACCTATCGCTTACTTCATCAGCGCCATCAACAATTTCAATCATTAGGTTAAGAACTTTATCTTTGCTACGATTTTTTTTCACAATTGCTGCAAATGAACATTTTCCTCTATTATGACTATATTGTGCACCAGGCATATCGAAGGTATTTTCGAATTTTTGTGCTTTTGTTCCGTAAGGTAAAAAGTCAAAAGTGGCTTTTTCATCTAGATAACGTCTTATAAACCAAGCACATGCCATTCTATCTACTCCTACATTTTCCCATGTTGTCCATATCATTTTTCATTCCTCCTTATCATGATTCTTATTTTGGTTAATAAGTCTTTAATACTTTCCCCTAAAGGATCTCCTACTGGGTCATGCCATTTAATATCTGCCCATTGACGAGAAAACTCTTTAAACATAGACATTGTAATTTCATCTTTACTTATTTCATTTATTTTTTCATAAAGTTTTTCATATTGCATTTTAATAGCTTTAGTTTTCTTTTTAATTATTTCTGCTTCTTGTCCTTGAAGCAATGCATCAGATGCCCAAAGCATTGCTTTACCGCCCATTTTTTCGATATCAGCACTTATCCAATTAAAACGTTCTAATGAACTATCTGTATAAGGTAAACAATATAAACCATCAAGTAGTTTATATGCATTTTGCTTTTTAAGTCGTCTCCATATTCCTACCCTGTATTTACTAGGTTCATTGGGTAATTCGTATTGAAGAAGTATCCATTTCATAATTAATCTCCATGGTCAAATGTAACTGTCGTTACATTGTAGCATAAGGTTAAAACATATTCAATGTGTAATTTTAGAGAATTATAATCACTATAGTTTGAGTAATAATTGTATAAAGTGGTAAAAGATATATAAGTAGAGAGTATATCAATATCTATAGTGATATTTAAAATGAAACTTTGAAAATTTTCTAAAAGAGCAGTAAGTGTAATAAAGTATTTTCTATTTCACTATTTCATAGGTTCAATACTTGCAAATATTGTACTCTCTACATTAGTGCCAGATACCTGATTTTAGTTATGGAATGTAATAGGAGCACTTGTTTATTTTTCAATCAAAAAGAGTTGAAAACATATCAAGATAATAAATAAAAAAGAAAAGCAACTTGTGCTTTCCTTTAAGTTTTACTTTATATAATTGTCTCTTTTTCCTACTTTGGCAAATTCGTCACTGGCAATTTCTTGCCATTTAGGTTCAAGACCAATTGAGGCATTATCTCCATAAAAACCTGCTACAAAGCCACCTTTGCCTTGCCACAATTTATCTAGCATTTCTTTAGCTCCGCTTCTAATAATTGCTTCATCTTTTGTTTGTAATGTTTTTTGGATATCAACTGGACACCAAAAAGTTATTTTACCTCTTTTTTGATGGCTAGCTAGAATATCAATACCATGTAATGTGGGTTGATCAAATTGCAATAAATCAATTCCAGCCTCCATTAATCCAGGAACAATTTCGCTTATTTTACCACATGAGTGCATAAATACTTTGATTTTATTTTTATGTGCAAAATCACATAGTTTTTTAGTTCTAGGGAAAAACTCTTCTCTCCATAGTGTGGGGCTTATCATAGTTTGTGTTTGAGTACCCCAATCTTCTGGAAACATAATACTATCAACTCCTGCTTTGGCATAGTTTTTTATCATATCCATAAGTATTACATCAAGTTTATCATGGACTTTTCGAACTAAATCTTCTTCTATTAATAATTTTACTAAATAATCTTCTAATTTAAATAGTTTTCTAGCAATATTAAAAGTAAACCCAGGCATACTTCCAACAATCCATTTATCAGAATTTTTATCTGCGATTTCATAATCAGCAAAATTAGAATAATCTGGGAATTCATAGCTATCAACATTTTTTGTATCAGTTAATACACCTTTTAACACTTCACCTTTTGAAGTGTCATCTATTCTACCCCAAAGGTTTCCCCATTCATCATAACGTTCATAGGTAGATGGTCCTATCTTTTCCCAATCAGTTGAATGTGTTTTTACATTATTACGAATCCATGAAAAATCAGAATCCCCATAGGAATGTGCTACCCTTATGGGATTATCATAATCTAATGTTCGTTTTATAATTTCTTTACTATTCATAAACCCTCCAGATTGTTTTTATAATTATTCTAATAAATGTCACTACTATAGTAGCTTATGTTGTTACCACGCGCAACTTAATATAAAAATTCATAATATAAATTAATATTTATAGTTATTTTTGCAAATTTCAACAACATATCTGATATAATATATGATGCTATTAATAAGTACCCTTGAAAGGAATATGAATTTGACTTACAAGAAAAAAAGAAAAGATAATAAAAAAGCATATAAAGAACTTATAGTAATACTATATCCTAATGGTGATTTTGAATTGGATTGGCGAAATACTAAAGTTAAGATAGAACAAAGACAAATGCATTTACAAGAAGATGCATATAATCTTTCTAAAGTGCATAAGTATGAAGCTCTTTGGGTATTAGGATTTATGGAAAAAACAATGTATATGTCAGAATCACTACGTTTTTTGTATAAAATTTCATCTTCATTTATTAAGAATTTATCTAAAAATCCTGATATAGAAGTACTAAGAGAACAAGTTTTTGTTGATATAGAATTAAAAGAAATAGAACACTTAATACTTAAGTGCCCTTATCTTAATGGTGTTGAGTATTTAAATATTAAGTGGATGAAAAATGTTTTTGATAAATTACATACTGTATTTGTTAATAAGATAAAACACTTCAATGGGAGTATAGAAGAATACTTTATAACTTTTAACCCTCAATTGCATGTTGTTGGGCGTGTTTTTTTTCACATGGTAGAAAGTGAAAATAAGGATTATCCTTTTACTTTTTTAGCAACTTATTCAACAGACATATCATCTAATGGACAATCTAAACATTTACCAATAGAAAATGCACTAATTGAATATGGTGAAGATAGTGAAAAACTATTTAGACTCCTATCTACTGTTTATATAGCTGCAAAAAGCAGTGAGCTTATAGAAAAACTTGTTGAATCAGGAGAAATCTTTCATAATGTTGCTTTTTCAGCAGATCAAGCATATATCTTTCTAAAGGAAGTCCCTTTATATGAGCAATCTGGGATATTATGTCGTATTCCAAATTGGTGGAAAAATAAAGCCTCATCTTCTAAGTTATCTATTCGGGTTGGAAATGACATACCATCACATCTAGACTTTAATACAATAGTGAACTTTGATATATCACTATCATTAAGTGGTGAAACTATTACACATGAAGAGTTAAGAAAATTAATTAGTGAAGTTGAAGGTCTTATATATATAAAAGGCAAATGGGTAGAAGTAAATCATGAAAAATTAAAAGAGACGCTTAAAGCTTATGAACAAGCACAAATATTATCTAGACAAACAAATATGAATATAATTGAAGCATTAAAATTTAAGATGAGTGCTAAACATATACTAGAGTTACCAGAAGAATATGATGAAATAGAAATTACCAATGGAGAATGGTTAACATCAATAATGTCTAAATTAACAAACCCTAATTCCATTATCGATATTTCACCTGGAAATAGCTTTAATGGAACATTACGCGAATATCAAGAAAAGGGATTGAATTGGCTTTACTATATGAAAAACATGGGTCTTGGGGCATGCCTTGCTGATGACATGGGTTTAGGAAAAACAGTACAAGTTATAGCTTTGCTAAATTATATAAAGTTAAGCAAAAAAGAAAAAGCACTACTTATTATTCCAGCTTCATTAATTGGAAATTGGGTAAATGAATTAAGGCGATTTGCACCTCTTATTAAATACTATGTACTTCACCCATCTGAGAATGAAAACATTAACAATGAAGACAAAAAAATAATTAACGACCATGAATTATTTATTACAACATATACAATGTCTACTAAAATTGAATGGTTAAAAGCAATGACGTGGGATACATTAATAATTGATGAAGCTCAAGCAATTAAAAATCCACGAACAAAGCAATCTAGATCAATTAAACAAATTGATGCACTTTATAAAATCGCATTAACTGGAACACCAATTGAAAATCGTTTATCTGATTTGTGGTCACTCTTTGATTTTTTAAATAAAGGATTACTAGGGACTTCTAGAGAATTTAGTGGTTTCACAAAACGATTAAAAGAAAGTAAAGATGGATATGCTAGATTAAAAGACACTGTAAATCCATTTATACTTAGGCGGTTAAAAACTGATAAAAAAGTAATATCTGATTTGCCAGATAAAATTGAAATGAAAACTTATTCAACCCTTACTAAAAGACAAGCAATTCTTTATAGTGAACTTGTTAAAAGTATTAAAATAAAACTTGAAATAAATGAAAAGGGTATAGGGCGAAGAGGTATAGTACTTGCTTCAATTATGAAATTTAAACAGATTTGTAATCATCCTTCACAATATCTTGGCCAAGAATATTTTGCTGAAAAAGAAAGTGGAAAATTCTTAAGGCTACGAGAGATATGTGAAGTGATATATGCTAAACGTGAAAGAGTTCTAGTTTTTACACAGTTTAAAGAGATGACAGAACCGTTAAAATCATTTCTTGACGGAGTATTTGAACATGAAGGACTTGTACTACATGGAGGAACAAAAGTTTCAAAGCGTAAAGATGTTATTTCTAAATTTCAAGGACATGATTATGTACCGTTTATGGTTATTTCCATAAAAGCTGGGGGAGTAGGATTAAACTTAACAGCTGCAAATCATGTAATACATTTTGATAGGTGGTGGAATCCAGCTGTTGAGAATCAAGCAACTGATCGTGCTTTTAGAATAGGACAAAAGAAAAATGTTATTGTCCATAAATTTATAACTGAAGGAACCATTGAAGAAAAAATAGATTTAATGATAAAAGATAAAACTAAATTATTAAATGACGTAATTTCTGAAAATAAAGAAGCAAAAATAACAGAAATGAATAATGAACAATTAATGGAATTATTTACTCTTGAGTTGTAAAAATAGAATATATAATTATTTAGACAATATATAATCAATTAGTATATAGTATAAGTACGTTAGGAAAGTAGGAAAATATTAATGATTATAGAATTGAATGCAAAAGCTGATAAGGGTTACGAAGGTAATAATGATGAACATGAACATCATCATCATGGAGAAGGGTGTGGTTGTGGTGATGAAAGCGAATATGATGAAAAAATTATTCTAATAGAATTTTTATTTCTAGATTTAGATAATTGTAAACGTTGTATTGAAACAAAAAACACTTTATTTGCAGCAATAGATGATTTAAAAGTACCACTAGAAGCTGCTGGATATACCTTTGATGTTCAAGGATTTAAAATATCTACAGAAGAGTTAGCAAGAGAATTCGAAATTGTTGCTACTCCAACAATTTTAGTTAACTATCAAGATATATTAGGGAAAATAACAGAAAACGTATGTGTCTCTTGTAGTGATATTTGTGGTAATGAAACCACTTGTAGAACTTATACATATCAAGGTAATTCATATGATGTTCCTCCAAAGGGAATGATCATTGAAGGAGTATTACAAGCTTTGTATAATTCAAAACCAGTTATTGATAATATGAACTATAAAATACCTGAAAATATTATGACTTTTATAAAAAATCAAAAAGTATAAGTATATTACTTACAAATATAGAAAAATGTCCTACTCTTGATATAACTTGAGTAGGGCATTTTATTAATTGAATTTAATTTGAAACTATTTTTTAAAGTTGAAAAACTTTTCAGCTTCACTGACTAATTCATTCATTAAATCTTTAACTTTCATAATACTAGTTATTTTTGAAGCATTACTACCTACAAATACTAATCCGTTATTAACATCTCCATTTACAGAGGCTACTAAAGCATCGGTAATACAGTAGGGTGTTGTAGCTGGATTACATCCTCTTAAACAACGGTAACATTTAGAAACCTGTTGGTTTTCTTTGGTTACTTTTTTGACAAAGTCATTGCTAATTGCTCTACCTGGCATTCCAACAGGACTTGCGATAATCTGAATATCATTTGCTGTTGCATCAATATATACTTGCTTAAAATTATCATGAGCATCACATTCTTCAGTAGCTACAAATCTAGTTGCCATTTGTACACCATCTGCACCTGCTTTTAGAAAATTGGCTATGTCTTTACCACTAAAGATGCCACCTGCTGCAATAATTGGGATTTTTTGTTTATACTTATCTGCAAAGGTTTTTGTTGCATCAAGTACATCTCTAATAATATCTTGAAGTTTTGGCATGATTTTACTGTTAAGTTGATCTTTGGAAAAACCTAAGTGTCCTCCAGCTAAAGGACCTTCAACAATAATTGCATCAGGTAAATAATTGAATTTACGATCCCATATTTTTGTAATTAAAGCAGCAGCTTTCCCTGAAGAAACTATTGGAGCAATTTTAGTATTGCTTCCTTTAACTAAACTTGGAAGTGAAAGTGGTAAACCAGCACCTGCAATAATTAAATCTACTTTTTCTTTAACAGCAGTTATAACCATTTCTTTATAGTTGTTTGTTGCAACTAAGAAATTAACTCCAAGTATTCCATTAGGACTTAACTCTCTTGCACGTCTTATTTCTTTAATTAATCCTGTGATATTAGCATGATCATTATCAGTTTTAAAATCACTTTCTCTAAAGCCTATTTGTGCTCCAGAAATTACACCAATTCCTCCTGCGTTAGCTACAGCTGCAGCCAAGTTGCTTAATGATACTCCAACTCCCATACCACCTTGTATAATAGGGACTCTTACTTTTTTATTACCAATTTGAAATGACGGTAAGTTCATAAAAAACTCTCCTTATATGCTACTAGGGCTTCTTACACAATATATCCCTAGGTGAAAAACTAATTAATGTTTCTATTTCTTTTGTATGAGTATACCATATTCTATAACATATAGAATAAAATAACATTTACTTAATGAAAGATATTATAGGTACTTTAACTAAGTTCAAAACTAAGCTATGTATAATTGCTATAGGTAAAAATACTATTAAACTTAAGGTTATTGCAATTTCGTGTATAAAACTACTATTCTTAATTGCTTTTCCTTTAAAACGATTTTCTAAAGCACCTAAAGCCATTCCATAAATATTACCAATCATAATCATTCTAATAGCACCTAAAATTCCAAGTGCTTTTGAATGGCCATATGAATCTATAACTGATTGCCATAATTCATTTGGTACTTTTCCTTTATTACCTGCATACTGTTTACCAAATAATATTGCGCTAGATTCATCGTTTGAAATAGTTTTTGTTTGACCTAGTAGGATAAGATTAATTTCATTAGCACTAATACCTTGTGCTAGTGCTACTTTAGTATGCCCGGTGGAGCACATCTCACAACCGTTAACTTCAGTTACTGATAGCATGATTTTCTCAATAAAGATTTTGCTAATCTCTTTTGATTTTTTACTTTTTATTAGATATTTACTAGTTCTAACACCTTTTAATACAGTGTTATAACATTCTACTAGTGAATAATGTTTCTTATAAAATACCTGTGGCATTGCTACTCCTTTATATGTATTGTTTACTATCTTATATGAAATATATCTATGAGACAATAGACGAATGTAGATTTAGATAATAATTTGATTTTTGCATAGTTGATAAAAAGCTGCTCACCTCATGCTTCCTTTCTTACTTTAGTAAGTGAATATATGTGAGTGAGGAATTGTCAACTATGCAAAAATGTAGTATTATATGCAATGGAATAAAAATATACTTATGAAAGTTTTCACCACATATGTATTTAATATAATAACTATAAAGTTATATGGTGAGCGATTTTTTAATAGATATGATAAAATTAGTAATGAAAGAAGGCACAATGGAAAACGAATTTAGCCAATTAGGTGTAATAGAAGAAATAGTTAAAGCAATAGATGAAATGGGATTTAAAACACCTACAATGGTACAAGATAAAGCAATACCACATATCTTAGCAAGTGAAGATGTAATAGTTATGTCAAAAACAGGAAGTGGAAAAACAGGAGCTTTTGGAATACCTGTGTTGCAAAAGATAGATTGTGAAGGTGATGGACCACAAGCGTTAATATTAACACCAACTCGTGAGTTAGCAGTTCAAGTAGATAGTGATATTAAAAATATGTCAAAATATAAGAAACTAACTACTATTGCAGTTTATGGCCAACATAATATACAAACAGAAATAACAGCTTTAAAAAAAGGAGCTGCTATTGTAACTGGAACACCTGGACGTGTATTTGATCATATTCAAAGACGAACACTAAATACAAAAAATATTAAATTTTTAGTACTTGATGAAGCGGATAGAATGTTAGACATGGGATTTATTGATCAAGTATTTAAAATTGTTAAAACAATTCCAAGACAGAGAGTTACTATGATGTTTTCAGCGACTATGCCACGAGAAATTAAAGTACTTAGCAAGTCATATATGAAACAACCTGTAGTTATTGAATTAGAATCTGACACAAAAACAGTTGATACTACAGAACAAGTGTATTATAGAGTAGCTGCCAATGAAAAAAGAACACAGCTTGATAGATTATTAAAGTATGAACAACCAGATGGTTGCTTGATTTTTTGTAATACACGTTTTGAAGTTGATAAAGTAAAAGCTTATTTAGCAAAAAAAAGATATTTTGTTGGTTCGATTCATGGAGCCAATAGCCAAAGTAGTAGAATAAAAACATTAGATAGAATAAAAAGAGGAGAACTTCAAATAGTAGTAGCTACTGATGTAGCGGCAAGAGGATTACATATTGAAGATTTAACTCATGTAATTAATTATGATGTACCAAATGAAAAAGATGCATATGTTCATCGTATAGGAAGAACAGGTAGAGCTGGTAAAAGTGGTAAAGCTATAACTTTAACTACTTCAGAAGATATTATGTCACTATATGAAATAGAAGAGCATGTTGGCGCTTTAATGTATGAAGAAGAATTACCAACAGATGAACAAGTAAATTTAAGTGTAGAAAAATCAACTAGTAAATGGGCTAATAAAAAAGCACCTGTATATACTGAGCATGTTGCAAAAAGAAATACTTATGGAAGTCATAAAACAAAACAACATCAAACAAAACATACACCAGCACCAAAAACAAACTATCAATCTAAACCGAGTAAAATACACCATACAGAAAAACCAAAAAACCCTACAAATGTTGCTGTTGTTAATAAGCAAAACAAACCTAAGGTTTATAAGGGAACTACAAAGAATGCTGAATATAAGCCTAGAGCTAATAAAAATTACAGACCACAAAAAGCTTATCAAAAAAGCAAAAGCCAAAATGTCCCTATAAAGAAAAAAAACATATTAAGTAAAATAACTGGAATAATAAAAAAGAAAAGAATATAAAAGTATTTCATGAAAAAACTAGAAGGTAAAAAAATATTATTTGTTTGTAAAGTGATATTAGTAATAGCTATAGCTTTTTGGACTTATATATTTATTGACTATGCTATTACAATCATAAATGGAGTAACAATTAATATTTATGTTGCAATAATATTATTAATTGAACCATTTATACATTTTATAACTTATCTAGCAATTATAAAAAAACTTAAGATAATATTTTTTATAGGAACTATTCTTATTGGATTTAATGCATTTTTGTCAATGAGTGGGCAAATGGGTATAATAGATATAATAGCAGTAGGATTAAGTGTGGTATTACTATTTTTCCTTAGTGTTAGTAGTAAAGTGTTATTTACTAAATAATACTTTGTATTAGGGAGTTTTAAATGAAAAGTATAAAACCAGGTAGAGGGCCATCAGGAATAAAATTAATGGGTGCAATGGGAGCTGTTGCTTTTGGGATTCTATGGACTTTTATGGCTGTATTTATTACATCAGGAGCACCATCACCTATTAAATATATTTTTCCATTGTTTGGTGTTATCTTTGTTTTTATAGGAATTTTCCAAGTTATATATCACTTGAAAAATCTAAAAGGAAAAGAACGCTTTTCACTATATGATATTGTAGATTCAAAAGAAGAAGATGATACAACCAATAGATGGATTACTAATGATGCTGTTATGGGTGATAATGAACCAAACATAAATAGCAATAAACATGATTATTCATTTTGTCCATATTGTAAACATGAATTAGATAATGATGATAAATACTGTCCAAATTGTGGAAGGGAACTAGATTGAAAAAGAAAATTCTAGTAATATTACTAATTATTATATTATTATTATCATTAAGTAGTTGTAAAATCAAAAATAAAGACATAAATGAATATAGCTGGTTATCAATTAA
The DNA here is from genome assembly GCA_023145435.1 of Clostridiales bacterium. GTDB lineage: Bacteria > Bacillota > Clostridia > DUPQ01 > DUPQ01 > JAFGUQ01. The sequence continues at coordinate 34,868 of JAGLDS010000009.1, read as the reverse complement.
TAACAAACTATTTAGTAATTATGATACATTTGCTGGATGTGGATTATTTTTTCATGAACATAATATTCAACCAAAAGTTGATATGTTAATTTATGGTAGTGGTGTTAGAATAGCTTTGTCTGAAGTAGTGAATGTTAATATAAATGAAAAGGGTACTATTTCTTTTTCAGGTCAAAACTTTTTAAAAAAATACAATCAACAATTAAAGCCAAATAATGACTTAGAAATAATATTTATTGATAGGAAAACTATTAAGATATATAACCTAATATTCACACTTGATAGTAATAAAGATATACTTTATGAAATGATAGAGAAAAATAAATAATATAAAACATGGAAAACTAAAATAAAAGGAAGTATTAAAAATGAAAATGGTAATATTAGATGGCTATGCGCTAAACCCAGGAGATTTATCATGGGATCGACTAAAAGAATTTGGACAAGTTATAGTTTATGATAGAACAACACCTTTACAAGTGGTTAATAGAGTGGATGATGCAAAAGCTATTTTCACTAATAAAACTAAATTATCAAGAGAATTATTAGTAAAATTACCTAGTATAAAATATATTGGAGTATTGGCAACAGGTTATGATGTAGTTGATTATATAGCTGCAAAAGAATTAGGAATTATTGTAACTAATATTCCATCATATAGTACTGATTCAGTAGCGCAAATGGTTTTTGCGCTATTATTAGAAGCGTGTCATCATGTTGGAGAACATAATAAGGTGGTAAAAGATGGAAAGTGGGAATCATCAATTGACTTTTCTTTTTGGGATTATCCATTAATTGAATTAGTAGGTAAAACATTTGGAGTTATAGGTTATGGTTCAATTGGACGTGCAACTGCAAAAATTGCTTTAGCTTTTGGTATGAAAGTAATTACTTATACTAGAAGCAGTGAAAAGATAAATAGTGATGATCAAGTAAGTTATGTTGATTTAAATGAATTATACATGAGAAGTGATATTATTTCACTTCACTGCCCACTAACAAGCGAAAGTAGTGAAATGATTAATAAGCAAGCTATTTTAAAAATGAAAGATGGTGTGATTTTAATTAATACAGCCCGTGGCGGTGTTATTAATGACGTTGATGTAGCAACTGCTCTTAAAGCAGGGAAAATAGCTTATGCTGTTATGGATGTGTTATCAAATGAGCCACCTAAAAGCAACAATCCACTTATTTTACTTGAAAATTGTTTTGTTACACCACACATCGCTTGGGCAACAATAGAGGCAAGAAGCAGATTAATGGACACATGTTATGAAAATGTAAAAGCTTATGTGAATGAAAATCCAATAAATGTGATTAATCAATAAAACTTTTAAATAAAGAGTATGTAAAATTAATAAGATTAGGCTTTACGTCATGTATAGCCTTTTTAAGTGGAATAATATCAGGAATAATTGAAAACACACTATCAATACCATAATCATATACTTTTTCATATCCTTTGCCTAAACTTCCTGAAATACAAATAACTTTTTTATTATATTTTTTAGCAATTTTAGCTAAACCAACAGGTGCTTTACCATATATAGTTTGTTCGTCAGTTCTACCTTCACCAGTTATTAACAAGTCGCATTCTTTTATTTTATCTTCTAGATTACAAGCTTTGATAATAATATCAATACCAGGTTTTAATGTTGCATTTAAAAAAGTTACCAAACCAAATCCTAAACCACCTGCAGCACCAGCGCCTTTTAAATGAGAGTAATCAAAGCCTGTTTCGATTTGGAGAGCATCGGCTAAGTGTCTAAGCCCGTTATCTAAAATATTAATTTCATCATCATTAGCACCTTTTTGTTTAGCGTAAACATGTGCTGCACCTTTTTTACCATATAATGGGTTAGAGACATCACATGCAACTAATATTTCACATTCTCTTATTGCAGGGTTAATTGTTGATAAATCTATCGATTTGATATCTAAAAGGTATTGACCACCTTGTAAGATGGGTTGTTGATTTTTATCATAAAAGGTCGCACCTAACGCTTGAGCCATACCTACACCACCATCGTTAGTGGCACTTCCACCAATACCAATGATTAATTTACGATAACCTTTGTTAAGGGCATCTAGTATCAACTCACCCACACCATAAGTGGTGGTAAATAAAGGGTTTCTATTTACTTGTTCTAATAATTGCAAACCTGATATTTTTGCCATTTCAATAACTGCAGTCTTATTATCTCCAAGAACACCATATGAAGTATCCAATAATTTCATTAGTGGACCATGAGCTCTTGTTTTTATTATATGACCATCACTACCTAGAATAAAGGCATCTATTGTTCCTTCACCACCATCTGCAATTGGAACTTTTGTAATATTAATTGATTTATTAGCAAGTAAAATTCCCTGTTCAATACAGTTTGCAACTTTTATTGCACTTAAACTGTCTTTATATGAATCAGGGGAGATTAATACTTTCATAATTCTAAACTACTAATTTATATTAAAATTGTTAATAAAATCACCTAGAAAAGCTGCGCTTGTTATTGCAAGAACAATTGATATTCCAATAGCGATTACAGCAAGTAACAATGATGCTTTACAGAAGTTTGACTTGCTTTTAGGTGTGCCATCTCCAAATCCCCATACAAACAACATAATAAACCCTACTAGTGGAATTGATAATACTATCATGGTTATAATCCAATTACCTACAGATACTTCTTGGTTGTTTTCACTCATTATTTAACTCCCTTAAATTGATATAGTTATTATACAATATTTATTTATAGAGTAAAAGAGGGCTATTTATTTTTAAACCCTCTTTATATTTATATAATTTACTATTACGATTTATAGATGTACCTATTAACAATATCCTCTAGGAGTTCTTGTCTACCTGATACATTTTTTATTTGGTCATGTTCTAGAGCATAGTCAGCTAGTTTTTCAAAGTCAGTAACACCATCAATGATTTCTTTTCCAATTCCATTATTATATGATGAATATCTATTTGAAATAAAGTCTTCTAGTACACGATCAACTAATAAGTTGTTTGCAACTAATAAACCCTTTGCAAATGTATCCATTCCCACAATATATGATATGAATAAGTCATCTGATTGAAATGATCCACGACGAACTTTAGAATCAAAGTTTAATCCACCTGGTGCAATACCACCTTTTTTTAATACTTCATACATACAAAGAGTAGAGTCATAAATATTAGTAGGGAACTGGTCAGTATCCCATCCTAATAATAAATCCCCTTGATTAGCATCGATTGAACCCAAAGCATTATTTATTCTTGATGTATAAATTTCATGATGAAAAGTATGACCAGCTAATGTAGCATGATTAGCTTCAATATTTAATTTAAAATCATCTTGTAGGTTATATTTACGTAAAAAGCTTAATACAGTTGATGCATCAAAGTCATATTGATGCTTAGTAGGTTCCATTGGTTTTGGTTCAATTAGTAATTGACCTGTAAACCCAATTTTTTTAGCATAGTCTCTTGCCATTGTTAAAAATCTAGCTAAATTATCAAGTTCTAAACCCATATCTGTATTTAATAAGGTTTCATATCCTTCACGACCTCCCCAGAATACATAATTTTCACCACCTAATTTTTTAGTGATTTCCATAGCTTTTTTTACTTGTGCAGCTGCGAATGCAAATACATTTGCATTAGGAGAGGTGGAAGCACCATGTACAAAACGTGGATGCGAAAATGCATTAGTAGTTCCCCATAAACATTTTATTCCAGTTTCATTCATTTTTTCTAAAATTAAATCAACAATAATATCTAAATTATCATATTTTTCTTGTAGTGATTTTCCTTCAGGAGAAATGTCTAAATCATGGAAGCAAAAGTATCCAATACTTAATTTACTCATTAACTCAAAAGCTGCTTCTACTCTAGCTTTAGATAAATCCATACCATCTAAATCATTATATGGTCGTTCCATAGTAGGACTACCAAATGGATCTTGTCCCTGTCCTGTCATTGTATGCCAATAACTCATAGCAAACCTAAGATGGTCTTTCATTTTTTTACCAGCAATTATTTTATTTTCATCATAATATTTAAAAGCTAGTGGATTAGTAGAGTCACTTCCTTCAAATGGGATATGATTAATGTTTGAAAAATACTTGTTCATGTATAGTTCCTCCTTGTGATTTTCATTACTATTATATGTTCTATGCGCTCTTCCTTCAATAATATTTTAATATTTAATTACTAGTTAAGAAAAAGATGGTGCGCCCAAGAGGATTCGAACCTCCGGCCTACAATTTAGGAAACTGTTGCTCTATCCTACTGAGCTATGGGCGCAGATACGGAATAAATTATAGCATTGACATTATTAATGTTCAATAGGAAAGCATCTTTTAAAAGCAGTTGCATTAGGACAGATAAGAATCTAATTGGATACGAAGGACTTTCTCTAGTAAAAGTTTTAGAATATTCAAAAGTAAATTAACTAACGAATTATTACAAAAAATAAAAAAAATCAGAGAAAAAAGACAGTTATAAAGTGTTTTAAAGAATTCAAATGATTTAAAGATATATTTGTTCGGAAAAAGGGACTAGTAGAAGAGAATATTACAACCTATTTATCTATTTATCATTTAATGGTATCATTAACTAATGGGATATTTAACTGATCTGGTAGACAGAGAAACAAAAAGAATATACTTTAAAAAGAATAAATATCATAAAGTTTATGAAAATTATCTAATGTCTTCATTAGATGGTTATAATTTATATGAAATTGAAAAAAACATAAGTAAAGAAGGTTGTATTACTTATCTAGATGAGATGAGAAGAATTGTACTAGTAAGGATAAGTAATGTTTTATCATATCAAATTAGTAAAGATAAAAAAAAGCAATATCTACCATTACTTGAAAAATTATTATTAGTATTAATTAAAGATTTAGTAAGCGATAATGAATCATATGGTTCAGATTTTATGGTAATTGATTTGTATTTTGCTCTAACTAATAGTAAATCATTCTTAGATACTAAAGTTTACCTTGAATGTGTTAACTTATTAGCTACTCTTGACCCATGGAAGCATTATAAAGTGAATAGCAAAAGTAAACCTGTAGAAGAACAGAATAATTTCGTTATTTACAATATTGTTGGTGAACATTTAAGACAAGTTTTAACAGGTGTAGATACTTCTATATATATTGAAGAAAACTGGATAGTTCAAAAAGAAAAGTTTGATATTAATGGTTTATATCGTGATCCTAACAACCCTATATTATATGATTTAACAGTAAGAATGCATTTAGCTTTAATGTTACAAACTGGTTATCAAGGGAAAATAGCAAAAGATATACGTTATATATTATCAAAATCAGCTATGACTACGTTATTTTATTCTTCTTCAAATTATATATTCCCATATGGAGGTCGTAGTAATGGTTATCATATGAATGAAGCATTACTTGCTTCATTAAGTGAATATTATGCACAATGTTTTTATAAAAAAAAGCAAATTAAAATTGCAGGTGCTTTTAAACAATTAGGTAGGAAAAGTATGGCAGCTTTAAATAGCTGGCCAAATACACATATAAAGAATTACTATGATAATCATTCAATGTATGGTTGTGACTCATATGGTACCTATGAAGGATATATGGTAACTACTGGTTGTTTTATAATGCCAGGAATATTATTTTCAAATAATAAGATTTGTGAATATAAAACACCTTTGGAATTTGGTGGTTATATCTTTGCAACAAGTGATGATTTTCACAAAATATTTGCAAATAGCAATGGATATTCAATTGAAATTGATACTAATGCTGATAATCATTATGACAGTACAGGATTAGGGCGAGTTCATAAAACCAAAGCTCCTTCTGAGCTAATATTGTCAATGCCATTTTCATCTCATCCAAAGTTTTTATTAGGGAATCATGAACAAACCCTTGCAAGGGCTTTGGGAGCAGGATGGAATGAAGATGAAAAAGAAGTATATTTAGCCGAACAAAAAATGTTAAAACCAGCTTCTCTTCATATAATATCTGAAAGTAAAAAAAACGTATGTTTTTCAGTTACATATTATATTAAAAAAGGAATAATTATTGAAACATATATATTAAACAAAAAGGGTATACATATTACATGTGAGAGTGATTTTACTAATATATTTTATCATCTTCCAATATTAATTAATAATGGGAAAGATAAAATGGCTATATCAATTACAAAAAAAGGATTTATTCACTCATTAAGTGATTTTGAGTATCATTCTAAATGGTCAAAAAAATATGAATTTATGTTAGAGGATAATAAATTATTTAATAGAAGTGGACAATATAGAAGTTTTAAAATTTATGGAAATAAAAAACAAATATCACTACAATTATCAATTAAGAGAAAGAGGAAAAATAATGGAAAAACTTAAAAAACGTAATGAAGTAGATACTAATTATATATGGGATTTATCAACAATGATAAGTAATGATGAACAGTTTGAGCTTGTTTATAAAGAAGTAGAGAAATTAGCCAAATCATTAGGAGAATATAAAGGGACGTTATCAAAAGGTGTTGATACAATTAAAGCTTGTCTAGATTTATATGTGATTACAATGAGTAAAATGGAAAATATAGTTGTATACTCGTTAATGAAAAATGATGAAGATAATGGGAATTCTAAATCACAAGTTGATGTTGGTAAAACACAACAGTTAATGGTAGCGACTGAAACTACTGCATCATTTCTAGAACCTGAACTAGTAACTATTGATGAAAAAGTTTTATTTGATGAAAAATTAAGTGAATACAAAGTGTTTATATACGAAATAGTCAGACAAATTGAACATACTTTAACAGACAAAGAAGAACGATTACTTGCCATGAGTCAAGAAGCTACATCAGCAGCAGGCGATATATTTTCAATATTTAACAATGCAGATATTAAGTTTCCCTCTATTATTAACGAAAAAGGTGAAGAAGTTGAATTAACAAAAGGACGCTATATTGCTTTTATGGAAAGCGAAGATAGACGTGTAAGAAAAGATGCTTTTGAAACTATGTACAAAGAATACAAGAAAGTTAAAAATACCTTAGCAACTGCATATACTTCACAAATAAAGAAATTAAAATTTTATGCTAAAGCTAGAAATTATGAGTCAGCATTAGAATCTTCATTAGACCAAGATAATGTGCCAAAAGAAGTTTTAAATAATCTAATAAAAACTATCAATGAAAATTTACCTTTAATGCATAAATATGTGCAAGTAAGGGCAAAAGCGTTAGGTCTTGATAAAGTTGGCATGCATGACATATATGTACCTATAGTTAAACAAGATGATACTAAATATACATATGAATTAGCATGTGAAACAGTTAAATCTGGATTAGCTGTATTGGGTGAAGAATATGTTTCATTACTTGATAAAGCAATGACATCTAAGTGGATTGATGTTTATGAAAATGAAGGTAAAACATCAGGAGCTTATTCTTGGGGAACATACTTATCCCATCCATATATATTATTAAACTTTAATGGAACTATGGATGCAATGTATACACTTGCTCATGAATTAGGACATTCTATGCATTCATATTATTCAAATGCTAATCAAACATATATTAATTCTCATTACAAAATTTTTGTTGCAGAAGTTGCATCAACTGTTAATGAAATATTATTACTAAAACATATGTTAAAAGAAGCCACTGATAGTAATAAACGAGCATACTTATTAAATCACTTCCTTGAAAGTTTTAGAGGAACAGTATTTAGACAAACCATGTTTGCAGAATATGAACGTGACACAAATGAAAGTTTTAATAATAATAAACCACTTTCATGTGATGATTTATGTAATATGTATTATGAAATAAATAAACGTTATTATGGTGAGGCATGTGATCCTGATAAATTAATTGAATTAGAGTGGGCTAGAATTCCTCATTTTTATATGAATTTTTATGTATATAAATATGCTACTGGTTTTCTATCAGCTGTAGCCATTGTGGATATGATTGAAAAAGAAGGTCAAGTAGCGGTTGATAGATATCTTGTTTTTCTTAAGAGCGGTGGTAGCAAATATCCTCTAGAGTTACTAAAAGATGCAGGTGTAGATTTAAGTAAAAAAGCGCCTATTGAAGCTGGTATGAAAATGTTTAATGAACTATTAGATGAATTTAAGAGAATGTTGTAATGAAACATATATACCCTATGCTGACACGGTAGCATTGCATTTCACAACAAAATTTTATTGAAAATTTTATTGTGAAATGATGTATAATAATCTTAGAAAAAATGTGAGGTGGAAAAAATGAAAAAATTAATTGTACCTTTAATTTTTGCATTGCTATTTATTGCAATAACAGTGATGTATGCTATTACGATTTTAATTGCACCAGTAACGTTGTTTATCAAAATAAGTTTTGGAATTCTAATCGGTATAATTGCAATAACAATGGTGTATATTTTTGTTCAAAGAGTGAAAGAATTTAAGGAGGAAGAAAAAGATGATCTTAGTAAATACTGATTTTATTACAGGTAAGAAATTAAAAACCTTATCAATAGTAAAAGGCTCAACAATTCGTTCAAAACACATAGGTAAAGATCTTATGGCAGGATTAAAAACAATAGTTGGAGGAGAGTTAACATCATATTCTGAAATGTTAAATGAAGCTAGAGCTATTGCTACTAAAAGAATGGTAGATGAAGCCACTTCTTTAGGTGCAGATGCAGTCATAAATATCCGTTATGCTACAAGTAATATTGCACAAGGTGCAGCTGAAGTAATGGTTTATGGTACAGCTGTTAAGTTCGAAATGTAATTAACAAACAAAAATGGATAAAAAATAAGCAAATATGTTAAGAATAGTTGATGTTATATGGTAGAATATAACACGATATATTTTAACATATAAAAGGAGTCAAACAATTGTTGAAAAATGTAATCATATCCCAATCAGGAGGCCCTACACCTGTTATTAATAATTCATTAAGAGGAGTTATTGATAAATTAAAAAGTTATGGGGATAAAATTGGAACTATTTATGCAGGTTTTCATGGTATTGAAGGGATTTTAAAAGAAGAATTACTTAATATAAGTGCCCAAAAGGATGAAGAAATTTCTTTACTTAGAACTACTCCAACTGCAGGGTCTATTGGATCTTGTCGTTATAAGCTAAAAAACAACCAACAAGAAGACTTCTTACGTATCATTGAAGTGTTTAAAGCACACGATATTGGATACTTATTCTATATAGGTGGAAATGATTCCATGGACACAGCTAATAAGATTGCTATAATGGCTAAAGAAAAGGGATTGAATTTAATTGCAACAGGTGTTCCTAAAACCATTGATAACGATGTGGGAGACCAGCAGTTTAAGTTAATAGACCATACTCCAGGATATGGATCTGTGGCTAAATATTGGACTTCATACATCCAAAATGCCAATGAAGAAAATAGTGGTTCAAGTCCTTCTGACCCTGTATTGGTTCTACAAGCTATGGGTCGTAAGATTGGATTTATACCAGCTGCTTGTCGTTTAGCAGATCCATTTAGAGAAATGCCACTACAAATATATATGACAGAAGCTAAACTATCATTGGAACAACTCCATGAGAATGTGAATAACAGTTTAAGAAAACATGGGCGAGCAATTGTAGCAGTAGGTGAAGGAATTGATGTTGGAGACATTGGACAAGCAAAAGACTCCTTTGGACACACGAATTTTTCAGCCAGTCAAACCACAGTTGCACAGATTGTTACTAATTATTTAAATGAACAAGGATTAGCTGTAAGAGGAAAAGCTAGATGTCAGGTGCCAGGAACAGATCAAAGAGGTTCCATTAATTTTGTTTCATTAGTTGATTTAAAGGAAGCTTATGAATTAGGTAAAAAAGCTGCTATTATTGCCTTAGAAGAGGGAAGTGGATATATGTCTACTATTAAACGTAAGGCAGGTAGTGGATATGAAGTGTATTATGATAAAGTTTCACTAGACTTAGTGGCTAATTCTGAGAGAACTTTTCCACAAGCTTGGTTAAGTAAAAATAAGATTGATGTAACAGATGAATTTGTAGAATATGCAAAACCATTAATTGGTGGTGACTTTGTAAGTATTCCCATGGAAAATGGGATTATGAGATTTACAAAATTTGCACCAATATTTGCAACAAAAAAATTACCAGCATACATACCGTGTGCATATTAATATACAAGGAGACTTTAAATGAGAGCAGACCAAATATTACTTGATATGAGTAAAGAGAATGATTATTTTGTTGGGATTGACAGCGATGGCTGTGCCTTTGATTCAATGGAGATAAAACACAAAGAATGTTTTTGTCCAAACACCATTAATTATTGGGATTTACAACCAATATCGAAATATGCAAGGGAAGCTGCAGAATTTGTTAATCTTTATTCAAAAAATAGAGGTGTTAATCGTTTCCCAGCATTAATTGAAGTGATTGATTTATTAACAGTTAGAGAAGAGTGTATTGAAAGAGGATATAAACCTCCAAATTTAGATGAATTAAGAGAATGGGTAGTTACAGAAACTAAATTAGGAAACCCTGCATTAATTAAGAGAGTTGATGAAAAACCAACACCTTTAATGAAAAAAGCACTTGAATGGTCACTTGCTGTGAATGAAACAGTAACTAAAATTGTTAGAAATGTCCCACCATTTCCATATTTTCGTGAATCATTGGAAAAAATGAACAGTGAATGTGATATTGTTTGTGTTTCGGCTACTCCAAATGAAGCTTTAAATAGGGAATGGGTTGAACATGATATTGCAAAATATGCCAAAGTAATAGCAGGTCAGGAAATAGGAACAAAAAAGGAAAGTTTAGTTACATGTGCTTTAAAAGGATATGACAGTGATAAAATGTTAATGATTGGTGATGCACCTGGAGATTTACGTGCTGCAAGAGAAGCTGGTTGCTTATTTTATCCAATTAATCCAGGAGATGAAGAAAATTCTTGGAAGCGTTTTGTAAATGAGGCTTATGATAAATTTATTAATAATACTTATAAGGGAAAATATGAAAAAGCTCTAATTGCTGAGTTTGATACATACTTACCAAGCACACCACCTTGGAACAAATAAAGGAGAAAATGATGAAAAAATCAGACATTGGATTAATTGGACTAGCCGTAATGGGTGAGAATTTAGTGCTTAATATGGAAAGCAAAGGTTTTCATGTAGCGGTATATAATAGAACTACAGAAAAAGTAATAAAGTTTATAGAGGGTAGAGCTAATGGAAAGAATATTACTGGATCAAGTTCATTACAAGAACTAGTTAGTAAATTACAAAAACCTAGAAAAGTTATGATAATGGTTAAAGCGGGTAAACCTGTTGATTCTATTATTGATAGTTTAATTACTTTATTAGATAAAGGGGATATTATAATTGATGGTGGTAACTCAAATTATAATGATACTATTAGACGATGTGCAAAAGTTGAAGATAAAGGATTGTTATACATTGGTACAGGAGTATCAGGTGGTGAAGAAGGTGCACTAAAAGGACCTTCAATAATGCCTGGTGGTTCAAATAAAGCTTGGCCATATGTAAAAGATATATTTCAAGCAATAAGTGCAAAAGTTGAAGATGGAACTCCTTGTTGTGACTGGGTTGGTAAAAATGGTGCAGGTCATTATGTGAAAATGGTTCATAATGGAATCGAATATGGTGATATGCAATTAATTAGTGAAACATATCAATTAATGAAAGTACTTGTTGGATTAAATCATGATAAGATGCATGAGACGTTTTCTACTTGGAATGAAGGAGAATTAGATTCATATTTAATTGAGATTACTAGAGATATTTTAGCATATAAAGATGAGGATGGAAGTCCATTAGTTGAAAAGATTTTGGATACAGCTGGTCAAAAAGGAACAGGTAAATGGACTGGTATTTCTGCTTTAAATGAGGGAATTCCTTTAACATTAATTGCAGAAGCTGTATTTGCTAGATGTTTAAGTAGTGTAAAAGACGAGAGAGTTATAGCTTCTAAAATATTAACAGGTCCAGTTGTTTCATTTGACTTAGATGAAAAAGAGTTTATAAATGATTTAGAAAACGCCTTATATTTAGCTAAAGTTGTTTCTTATGCTCAAGGTTATACATTACTAAAAGCTGCAGCTACAACATATGATTGGAATTTACAATATGGAGAGATTGCCTTAATGTGGCGTGGAGGATGTATTATCAGATCACGTTTCTTAGGAAAAATAAAAGAAGCATTTGATAATAACCCATCATTAAATAATTTACTATTAGACTCATTCTTTAAAGAGAAAGCTGACAAGTGCCAAATGAGTCTTAGAAAAGTTGTTTCATATGCAGTTATGAATGGGATATCAATTCCATCATTATCAGCTGCATTAGCATATTATGATGGGTATCGTACAGAGAGATTACCTGCTAATCTATTGCAGGCACAACGAGACTATTTTGGCGCTCATACTTACGAGCGCTTAGATGATGAAAGAGGAAATTTTCATCATACTAATTGGACAGGCCGAGGTGGCGATACAGCTGCTTCTACCTATAATGTATAAAAGAAAGGAAAAATTTTATGAGCGTTCCAATAAAAATTAATTTACAAAATAAAGTATGTGTAGTAACTGGAGGTGGAGGAGTACTGTGTTCAGCTTTTGCTAAAGCATTAGCAGAATGTGGAGCCAAAGTTGCTATTTTAGATTTACGAGTAGAAAATGCTAAAAAAGTAGCCAATGAAATCACTAAAGCTGGAGGTCAAGCAATTGGGGTTGAAGCTAATGTACTTATTAAGGAGAGCTTAGAAAATGCTAGAAAAGAAATTTTAGATACATTTGGCACTTGTGATATTTTATTAAATGGTGCGGGAGGGAATCATCCAAAAGGAACTACTACTAAAGAATATCTATTTAAAGAAGATATTGATAATAGCGATTTAATTACATTTTTCGATCTAGATCCTAAAGGTATAGAATTTGTTTTTAACTTAAATTTTATTGGTACATTGCTGCCTTCACAAGTTTTTTCAAAAGATATGATTGGTAAAAAAGGAACAAGTATTATTAATGTTTCATCTATGAATGCATTTACACCACTAACAAAAATTCCAGCATATAGTGGAGCTAAAGCTGCTGTATCCAATTTTACTAAATGGTTAGCTGTTCATATGTCAAAAGTAAATATTAGAGTAAATGCAATTGCTCCAGGATTTTTCTTAACAGACCAAAATAGAAGTTTGTTAACAAATGAAGATGGTTCTTATACTGAAAGAGCAGGAAAAATTTTAGCACAAACACCTATGAATCGTTTTGGTGAACCAAGCGAATTAATTGGCACACTATTGTGGTTAATAGATGAAGGGGCATCAGGATTTGTTAATGGAACTGTTATCCCTGTTGATGGAGGCTTTTCGGCCTTTTCAGGAGTATAGATAATGCATACTATAGAAATAGTTAATAAAAACAAAACACCTATAACAGATGAGCAATTAGAACAGGCAATTCAAAAAAGTATTAGTAAATTAACGCTTAAAAAAGTATTACTAGTTCCTCCTGATTTAACTAGATTTTATTCAATGGCTGGGAAAATAACCAAAATATATTATGATTTATTAATAAATGATTGTGTTGTTGATATACTACCAGCATTAGGAACACATGAAAAAATGACAAAAGAAGAATGTACAATAATGTTTGGTGACATTCCATATGAAAAATTTATTGTTCATGATTGGAAAAATGATGTAGTTAAAATTGGAGAAGTACCTGCAGATTATGTATTTGAAGTTTCAAAAGGTCTGGTAAATAAAGCATTTGATGTGGAAATAAATAAATTATTAATTGATAAAAGTTATGATTTAATCATTTCTATTGGACAGGTTGTTCCCCATGAAGTTGTTGGTATGGCAAACTACTCTAAAAATATTATAGTAGGGTGCGGTGGAAGCAATATGATTAATCAGTCCCACATGTTAGGAGCTTTATATGGTATGGAGCGAATGATGGGAAAAGATTATACTCCAGTTAGAAAAGTATTTGATTATGCACAGACTCATTTTTTAGGTAATATGCCGTTGTTTTATGTGTTAACTGTAACTACACAGAATCAAGACAGTGCAGATATTCATGGACTATATATTGGTAATACTAGGGAAGCGTTTTCAAAGGCTGTTAGATTATCACAAGAGAAAAATCTTACATATCTAGATAAAGCTCCAAAAAAAGTAGTGGTTTACTTAGATGAAAAGGAATTTAAAAGCACTTGGCTTGGAAATAAAGCGGTATATAGAACGCGAATGGCAATTGCAGATGAAGGTGAGCTTATTATTTTAGCTCCTTCTGTTAAAAAGTTTGGTGAAGACTTAGAAATTGATAGATTAATTAGAAAATATGGCTATATTGGAAGAGAAAAAGCTCTTGAGTTAGTTGATACTAAAAAAGACATAAAAGAAAATTTATCTGTGGCAGCTCATTTAATTCATGGATCTTCTGATGGAAGATTTACCATAACTTATGCTGTTGATAAAATGACAAGAGAAGAAATCGAAGGTGTAGGGTATAAATATGCAAATTACTTTGAAACTATTAAGCGATATAACCCTAAAACACTAGTTGATGGTATTAATATTATGGATGATGGAGAAGAAATATTTTATATTTCAAATCCTGCACTTGGTTTGTGGGCTGAGAGAAAAAAATTCTTCTAAATGTCACTATAACCAAATTACTATTGTACATTTTGAGAACTAAAATAATTGTGTGACTATTTAAGTTCCATTTGATATAATAAAAAAAGATAAACAATAATTAATTTTAAGGAGAATAATTAATGGGTTTTGGTCTAGATATTGGAATTGATTTAGGGACTTCAACTGTCCTGTTATATATAAAGGGTAAGGGAATTGTTTTAAATGAACCTTCAGTTGTAGCATTAGATGAAGAGGGAAAAGTATTAGCAGTTGGCGAAGATGCTAGAATGATGCTAGGACGAACTCCTAGTAATATTACAGCAATCAGACCTCTTAGGGATGGTGTTATATCTGATTATGAAACAACAGAAAAAATGCTTAAGCACTTTATTAATAAAGTGTGTGGTAAACGTAATATCTTTTTTAAACCAAGAGTAATGATTTGTGTTCCAAGTGGGATTACTGAAGTTGAGAGAATGGCAGTAAAAGATGCAGCTGATAATATTGGAGCAAAAGAAGTATATATTATAGAAGAACCAATTGCTGCTGCAATTGGTGCAGGATTAGATATTTCTAAACCCTATGGTAGCATGATTGTTGATATAGGTGGTGGAACAGCAGATATCGCTGTTATGTCACTAGGTGGAGTTGTTACTAGTAAATCGATAAAGACTGCTGGAGATAAACTTGATGAAGCAATTATTCGTTTCATGAGAAAAAAACATAGTATGCTTATTGGTGAGCGTATGGCAGAAGAAATGAAAATGAGAATTGGTTGTGTATATCCAAAAGATGAAGAGAATTCCATGAAAGTCCGTGGACGAAACTTAGTATTAGGTTTACCAAGAACCATAGAAATCACTTCAACTGAATTAATGGAAGCTTTTGAAGAAGCAGCTTTAACAATTGAAGATGCCATAAGAAATGTATTAGAAAAAACCCCACCAGAATTAGCAGCGGACATAGGTGATAGAGGGGTTGTATTAACCGGAGGTGGTAGTTTAATTGATGGATTAGACAAACTACTATCTGAAAGAACTGGATTAGATGTTATGGTGGCTGACGATGCCATATCATGTGTAGCACTTGGTACAGGAGAAGCCATAAATGATATTGATAAAATTATTAAGGCAAAGATTGTTAAGGTTGAAGAACGACGAAAGAAATAGCAAATTGACGGGAAGAAATTCTCGTTTTTTTTTCATTATTTTTTTAGTGCTTTTAAGTTTACTTGTTTCTTGTCAAGAAAATAAGGTGCCTAGAACAATAAATACTATAATGCCTTTGATTACAATTACCCCATTACCAGTTGTTACAGAAAAACCTAATAATGAAGTTAAAGGAATTACTTATTCTAACGAAGAAATTAAAGTTAATGGTAGAAATAATCAAATACATAAATTAATTATTGATTTATCGTATGAAAATATTAAAGTCACCACTTATTTATCTTTTGATAGAATATATGGATTTGAAACATTAAGTGAAATGGTTAAAAAAAACAATGCTTATGCTGGAATCACAGCAGGGTTTTTCTACCTTTATGGCAGACCGTCTGGGTTAGTTGTTAATAATGGATTATTGTTATCTTCTGGGACAGGTAGATTTAAAAGTCTTATTATCAACAAAGATGAAGCTCACTTTGAAACTATAAATACTGTTATTTATGCAAAAACAACAACAAATGAAGTGTTATCAATCGATACCGTAAATGCACCAATAGAAGGTGCTATCCAGTCTGCTCTATACAATCAGTATTATGGGAAAACTGACAGACTTGACTTTTCACACACAGTAGTTCATTTACTTGATAATACAATTATGTCTATTACAAAAACAGACAGTCCATATGATATACCAGATGAAGGTGTAATTCTTTGTTTTAGAAACTTACCTGCATATTCAATGATTAATAAATATGATCAGTTAACACTTACTATTGAACCTAAATTTAGTAATATTACAAGTGGTTATGAATGTTCATTAATGATTGTGGAAGATGGGCTAAATATTGCAACCGATTATGATCCATGGATTGGTACATTAAATCAATATGACCCGCGAACTTGTGTGGGTGTTGATAAAAAGGGACAATTGATGTTTGTTGTGGTAGACGGACGACAAGGAGAATACTCATCTGGAGTAACTGGAAAAGAATTAGCAGATATTTGTATAGATTTAGGATTAATTAATGTTGCCATGTTAGATGGAGGAGCATCAGCTGAAATGATTGTTAATGAAAAAATTGTCAACAGTTTGTCATATAAGCAAGAAGAGAGACCTCTAGCAGGAGGATTTCTAATTATGGTTGACTAATATATTAAGTAAGATATAATTAACTTGAAAAAATTAAGGAGAACAAAATGAAAACAAAAGCACTTAGAATGTATGGAGTAAAAGATTTACGATTAGAAGAATTTGAATTACCAGCTATTAAGGATAATGAAATTTTAGCTAAAGTAGTAACTGATTCAGTTTGTATGTCATCATATAAAGCAGCTTCTTTAGGACCGAACCATAAAAGAGTTCCTGACGATGTTGCTAAAAATCCAATTATTATTGGCCACGAAATGTGTGGAGAACTAATAGAAATAGGTAGTGATTATAAAGATAAATTCCAAGTGGGAGATAAATTCACTATGCAGACAAATTTAAATTATCCAAGCAATCCTTATGCAGCACCTGGTTATTCATTTGCATACACAGGTGGAGCTGCTCAATATATTATTATTCCAAAAGAAGTATTAGAAATGGACTGTTTATTAATATATAAAGGGGATTCATTTTTTCAAGGTTCATTAGCTGAGCCAGTTTCTTGTATTATTGGAGCTTTTCATGCCATGTATCATACAACTTTGGGTAGTTATAAACATACAATGGAAATAAAGCAAGGTGGAAACATGGCTATTTTAGCAGGTGTTGGACCAATGGGATTAGGTGCAATTGATTATGCAGTTAATCAGCCAATTAAACCAAGTAAATTAGTTGTTACTGATATTAATCAAGATAGATTAAATAGAGCTGAGCAATTACTATCTAAAGAATGGGCTAGTGAAAAAGGTGTAGAGCTTATTTATGTTAATACAGGGAATGTAGAAAATCCTGTTAAAACGTTATTAGATTTAACAGATGGTTTAGGTTATGACGATGTATTTGTTTTTGTTCCTGTTAAACCTGTAGTAGAACAAGGAGATAAAATATTAGGACAAGACGGTTGTTTAAATTTCTTTGCAGGACCAACTGATAAACAATTTCAAGCTATGTTTAATTTTTATGATGTACATTATGCAGCTCATCATATTGTTGGAACATCAGGTGGAAACACGGATGATATGAAAGAATGTTTAGATATGGTTGCAGTAGATAAATTAAATCCAGCAACTATGGTAACACATGTTGGAGGATTAGATTCAGCAGCAGAAACTACAATTAACTTACCAAATATTCCAGGGGGGAAAAAATTAATATATACAGGTATAAAAATGCCATTGATTGCTATTTCAGATTTTAGAGAAAAAGGTTATGGCGAATTAGCAGATATTTGTGATAAATATCATGGTCTATGGAGTAAAGAAGCGGAAGATTATTTATTAGAACATGGAACAATATTATAATTATAAAAGCTGGTTAATCCGGCTTTTTTCTATCTTAATGATAATATTTTTATTGCTAATTTCTTTTAGCGTATATGCTAATGTTAGTATATTAGCATATACAAAACAATATATAATTGAAAAAGATGAATTAAATGGTATTTTTCAAACAACAATTATCTTAGGTGCCGCTGTTTATGAAAATTCAAAACCATGTCCTATGTTACAGGATAGATTAGATGTAGGTATATTACTATTTGAAAATAAGTGTGTAGATACTTTGCTATTAACAGGGGACCATGGACAAAATGAGTATGATGAAGTAAACGGAATGAAAGATTATGTACTAAATAAGGGAGTGGATAAATCAGTTGTATTTTTAGATCATGCAGGATTTTCTACTTATGAATCCATGTTTCGTGCGAATGAAATATACCAAGTTAAAAGTGCTGTTATTGTTACTCAAGAATTTCACTTAGCTCGTTCTGTCTACATCGCAAGAAAAATGGGAATTAATGCATATGGCATAAAAGCAGATATAAGACGATATCCACAAAGTGAAATGATGCGATTACAATTAAGGGAATATTTAGCCCGTGTAAAGGACTATATCTATATACATATCTTAAAACCAGATCCAACTTATCTAGGAGAGCAAATTCCAATCACTGGTAATAGTGAAATTACTTACGATAATTAATATAATTTTTTTAATATAGATAACAAGATTTTTCCACTTTTTTTAGGTGTAATAGTATTTGTATGACAAAAATTACATAAAATGTAAATATTGCTTGATAAATATGACAATAAATGTTAATATTGTTTTGTGAGGTGATATTATCAAAATTATTAATGAAAGATACAAGATTATTAGCATTTTAAAAGCAACAACTAACAGTGTAGTTTCTCTATGCCATGATCAAGTAATTGGTAATCATAAAGTAATAAAAGAAATTAAAAAAAATAAAAATAAAGATTTAGGAGAATTTGAAGTACTTAAAAATTTACAACACCCAGGTTTACCTCATGTATATGATGTTTTTGAAGATATGGAAAGTCACTATATTGTACTTGAATTAATTGAAGGAAAAACTATAAAGGAGCTTGTTGAATCTAATTATATTTTTACAGTAGAAGAAGCAACTGCATTATTAAAAAAAATTCTTTATATATTACAATATCTTCACACAATACAACCTAATGCTGTTATACATGGAGATGTGAAACCTGAAAATATCATTGTTAATGATAATGGAGTATATTTAATAGACTTTGCTTCTGTAACAAATCAAAAAGGAACTAGTAGTTTTATTGCTCCAGAAAGATTATTAGGTAGTAAAAAAAATATTCAGTCTGATATTTATTCTATTGGATTAGTAGCATATTATATGTTGACAGGAAAAATAAAAAAAGTATTTGAGAAAATGCAAATTTCGCATGAGTACCGTGACCTTCTTTCAATTATTGAAAAATGTAGTAAAAAAAACATACTAGAGAGATATTCTGAAACTAATCAAATTATTAGTGAGTTAGATAAATTAACTTCTAGAAAACAAGAAAATATATCAAGGCATTCAAATAAAATTATTTCAATACAAGGAAATGCCATGTTAGCAAGTGAGTTGGCTTATGTTTTAGCAAAACATTTTAAAAAGAAAACTTTACTAATTGATACTAATATATTTTCAGGTGAATTAGGTAACTTAGTTAATCATAAAAATTGCAAACTATATTTACAAGATTATTTGTTTGATTATAATGAGCAACTGTATAAACCGTACCCAAAGGGAAATTTAAGTATATTACCATGTCGTGTGGATATTGATGGTTATGAAAATTTTAATCAGTCATTTCTTGATACATTGATTTCAAAACATTTAGGTGATTATGAAGTAATTATTATTAGTTGTACAGATTATATTTATGACAGTATGAATATCAAATCTATATATCTAGCTGATTATGTTATTTTTTCTATACAATATGGAATAAATGACATTAGAAAAAACAATGCTATTATTGATTTTTTATGTAGAAGACAGCAATTATCTCGTAATCGTTTTTTTGTAGTGCAATTTAATAGTTATCATTCACATATTAGAAAATCACTTACTAGCAAGGCTGTAGAAGGTACCTGGTTAGGAGTTATTCCCTTTAGCAAGAAAAGAAGTATGCTCACAGCAACTGCTAATAACTATGCTAAAAAGATTGAAAAAAATGTAAGGAGGAAATATGTCAAGCTGATCAAACAATTGGCAATATAAATATATGTCTGTAGTTTCAACACTTAAAAATCCATTATCATTTTATGACAGAGCTAGTGAATATCAATTAGGTAGTGCAAATGTAAGCCAAATGATTGTAGCTATTACTAATGAAATTTTATCTGAGAAACCAGATATTGTTATTAATGCTAATCATGATGATGAGAAAAGTAGCATACTTAGGAATGAGATTATTAGACTAATAGATAGAGATATGATTTTTGTATCTATTGGTCGCGAAAAATTAGTAAGACAAATTTTCGATGCTATGTTTGGTTATGGCTTACTACAACCATACATTGAGGATGAGGATATATCAGATATTGATGGAACAGCCTTTAACGAGTTTTCAATAAAGAAAAAAGGACTTAGGACACCAATAAATATTAATTTTCACCACAAAGAAGCATTACTAGCATATTGTAAGTTAATCGCTATTCGAAATGGAGGAATTCTAAATGAAAATGATTCTCATTGTAGAGTAGCAGATTTAAAAATGAGATTACGAATAAATGTGTCAATCCCTCCTAGAAATATTAATGGTCCAGCTATTAGTATTAGAAAACATCGAAAAACAAGTTATACCATGGAACAATTAGTTGAAGAAAATATGATAACAAAAGAAGCTTTAGAAATCCTAACTCATGCTATTAAAACGAATAAGTCAGTTGTATTTTGTGGTAAAGGTGCCTCTGGTAAAACTACTTTAATGCGAGCATTAATAAATCAAATTGATGATATGGAGCGTGTTCTAATTGTAGAGTCAGATGCAGAAATATATCCTGACAAAAAATTCTGCATTGAACAAAGAGTAAAAAGGGATTCAGAAGGAGGAAATAGTATTACATTAGAAATGCTAATTAAAGATGGATTAACCATGTCTTTAGATACTTACTGTATCGGAGAAATAACTGGATCAGAGGCATATGATTTTATTAAAGCTTCTTGTACAGGGCATCGAGTTCTTGCTACAATCCACAGCGATAAAGCAGAAGACTGCTTGCAACGACTAGTTTCTCTTGCAGCTTCACATTATACCATTGAAAGTGAACAATCTCTTTATAAGATGGTGGCGCAAGGAATTGATGTTATTGTTTTTTTAAAAGATTTTCAAGTTAAGCAAATTTGTCAAGTCGCAAAAACATATGATCAACCTTTAGAGGTGTTATATGCTAAAAATTAGTATAGTTAATTTTCTAATTAGTGCTACAGTGTTTTTTGTTTTTTATGGGTTAAGTTTCAGGAAAGAATTAGCAAAGTATTGGATACCATACATAAAGCTGAAGAAAAAAATACCATCAATAAGACAATTGAGTATTATTTGTATAACCGTTTATGGTATTAGTGTAGTGACTATTACTTGGTTATTACAGAATTTATTAGCTTCGTTAATGATTAGTGTATTACCATCTCTTTTCCCTTTTATTATTTTTGATATTTATAAGAAATATCAAACTAACAAAGAACAACAACAAGTAACTTCATTAGTTATGGTGTTATCAAAATGGAGTTTGTTAAAAAATGACTTAATATATTGTTTAAAAAAAGCTAGTTTCAGTGACTTGAAAAATCCAGTAAAAGGAAAAATTAAGACAGCTTATCTTAGAATTAATACAGGAATGACAATTGATAAAGCGTTAAATCTATTGGAAGATGAAGCATTTGGAGATAATTTAAAGTATTTAGTTAAAAATATTCGATTTTCTGCAAAAAAGGGAGGCGACTTATCAGCATTATTTAAAAGTGCAGAAGAACAATACTTTGCCATTGATGAAGAGCTGTTTAAAAGAAAAATTTCTTCATTCAGAGATCAAATTACGATTTATTGTTTAATGTTATTTGTTATCGTTTTAGCAATTTGGTTTATTAGTAATGATAAACGAGTAATGACATTTTATTTAGAAACAGGTATGGGACAAAATTTTATTGGACTATTTTGTTTAATGTACGCTTTAGCAACATTACTTGTGGTAAGAAAGTAGGTAAATATATGGTTCGCTTTTTATTTAATATCTTCATTGCCATGTGGCTAATAGATTATGTCATTATAAAACGCTTAGCTTGCTTTAAATATCAGATAGTACAGCAACAATCATTTGGGCAGTTACTTCGCTTTGAACATTTGCTTACTAAACTTGGTTGTGTAACAAAGGAAGATATTTTCACTTATTCTGTGATGATTACTTTGATTCCAATAGGTTGCTTATACGTTGCTTTTGCACAAGGGATATTTAAAGGCTTCTTTATATTAAGTATATTATATACATTATTAATTATAGTTATTTTACTTAAGAAAAAAACTTTAGAAAAACAATTCAGTAAGAATTCATATAAATTATATAAATATATGGTAAATCAAACAGATGCTGGAGTTCTACCAAGGGATGCGTTAATAAATTTATATGATGTAGTTTCAGATAAAGAATTAAAAAAGGTATTAGTAATGGTGTGTGGAGCATATCAATTATCGCTAAATCCAACTATGGCAGCTTCTGTAATGAAAAAGTATATCCATAGTCAAGAAGCTAGTAACTTTGCTATGTTTATTGAAACTATTGTATTTGAAAGCCGTGATAAATCAATGACTAGACGTCTTGAAAAAATGATGTTTAACAGATATTTCTCTTATTTACAACGCGAGACAGATGGTGTAAAAACAAAAAGCATGATTATAACTATAATTTTATGTGCCATCATTGTCGTTATGATATTAGTTCCCATGTACATGGATGTGCAAGATGCACTTCAAAGTATTTTTTCATAGAAGGAGGTATAAAATGAAAAAGATAATTAAAAAGGTAAAAGGTTACCTAGCAAACGATCGTGGCTTCGGGTTATATGAAGTTATTGGAATTGTTGCAGTATTATTGGTAGCAGCTTTTGTTGTTATCCCAGGATTTAGAAGTTTTTCTGAAGGGATATTAGCAGATTTGCAAAGCTGGTTTGATACAACTATTTCTACCAGTATTTTCCCTGTAGCATAAAATGGGAGAACGAATGGTGGTTACAGCAATTATTTTAGTGATAACCCTTTTTTTGGTAGTATTTATGGTCGAAATGTTTGTTCCGATATCTGCGAATATGGAATTCAAGGATGTTTGTAGAAATTTTCTAATGAAAATGGAAATACAGTCAGGTTTTAATAGTAGCGATTATGCTCTATTAACAGAAAGGCTGACATCTATAGGATTTCATGATATTTCGATTAGTGCTCCATCCTCTGCTAAATTTGGTAGTGAGATGGAATTGCATATTACTGCTGTATTTTCCTTTAACTCGATTCAAAGATTATTCTCTCGTGAAGAAAAAGGATTTGAAATGGAATTCATTAAAAGCGCTGTGGCCAGAAAGGTGATTCACTAGTGAAAAAATTAGCAAATAAGGGAACAGGAGTTAATCAAGTAATTTTACTTACAGCTGTGTTGTTATTTATATTGATTCCAATTTTCACGGTGATGATCGAAAAAGTTCATGTTAAAATGCTAATACATGATTTTGAAGAAGTTGGGGATATGGCTGTATTATCAGCCGTATCCCAATTGGATACTTTAAGTCTGGCTGAGGGAAATCTTAGTATTGAAGACATAAATCAGGTGAACAATTTTGTATACAATAGGTTGAATGAAAATTGTGATAGTTCTTATTCGTTAGATAATTATAGTTTTAACTTTTATAAAAATGGTGAGATTTGTCCTTATCAATTTTCTTCACCTTATGTATACTTCCATCTATATTTTACAATTCAATACAAACGTATTGCCAACAGCCAACAAGTTAGTACTATCCATATCCATTTAGATGTGGAAGTACCCATAGACAGGTAATTATATGAATAAAAAAATCTATTTAATCTTAGCCATAGTAATATCTTTAGTCATTACTGTTTTTCAAAGTCTTTTAATAAATAGTAGGAATAAAGAAGAAATGCAAATTATTTATATTGCATCAACAAATATTGCGAGACAATCAGTTATTACAAATAACAGTTTTATTGAAAAAACAATTTACTCTAAAGAACCAGTAACTGTGTTAACAAAAGATGAACTTATTGGTTCAATAAGTATAACCGAAATAGAACAAGGTGAAATGTTAACAAGAAATGATGTAACAAAAGAATCATCAAGTAAGGATTTTACGTTTTTGTCTTTAAAGATTACAGGTGATAATTTCAATGCAAATGATTTTTCAGTAAATGATTATGCAAATTTATATTTCATTCTTGATTTAGGTAAATTTGAAAAATATCAATTAGATTGGTTACAAAACTTATTAGATGAAGAAGAAATATCTTTTCAATTAGAAAAAGATGTGGGAATATTAATTGAAAATATACAATTAGCATACATTGATAAAGTTAATCAGTCGGCACAATTTGTTAGTATAAAAACAACAGAACCTATTGATAGGATTATTAGTTTTCTCCAGCAAGTGGCTACATATGAGTTTATAAAAATTAACAAGTAAATACTTTATGTGGTATAATTTTGGCATGATTTATGAGCATGAGAGAATTGATGATTTACAGATAAAAGGACTGCAATTGATACAAAATCCATCACTATTTTGTTTTGGGATGGATGCTGTATTGTTAGCATCGTATGCAAAAATCAAAAAAGGTGTAAAAGTTGTTGATTTAGGTACAGGTAATGGAATAATACCTGTGCTTTTATGTGGAAAATATCAACCTAAACAAGTTGTTGGAATTGAATTACAAGTAAAAAGCGCTTCATTAGCCAATCGTAATGTTACATTAAATAACCTAGAAAAACAGATTAGTATTATAGAAGGGGATGTTAGAGACATAAAAAGTTTTTTAAAGCCACAATCAGCTCAAATTGTAATTTGTAATCCTCCATATAAAAAAGCTAAATCTGGAATGATTAATGAACAAGCTGAAAAAGCTATTGCTAAACACGAATTGAATGGGGCATTAGAAGATTTTATTAAAGCCGCTTCTTATATATTGAATGATAATGGACAAGTGCATATGATTAATAGACCAGAGAGATTAGTTGATACAGTTATGCTAATGAGACAATATCAGATTGAACCTAAAAAAATTACATTTGTACTTCCTTATCATGATCAAAAACCTAATCTTTTTCTAATAACTGGTAGAAAACATGGAAAACCTTTTTTATCAGTTGAAAAAAATCTGGTTATAAGAGAGAAGAATGGTGAATACACAAAAGAGTTATTGGAGATGTATAAATGAGCGATAAAATAATGTTATATTTAATAGCTACACCTATTGGTAATCTAGGCGATATTTCAAGTAGAGCATTAGAAATACTAGAAAGTTGTGATATCGTTGCATGTGAAGATACAAGACAAACTGGTAAGTTGTTACATCATTTTAAAATTAAAAAGAAAATGATAAGTTACCATGAACACAATAAAATAAGTCGCGGTGAAGAACTAATTAATTTTGCAAAAGAAGGCAAGATTATTGCCCTTGTATCTGATGCAGGGTGTCCAGGTATTTCTGACCCAGGGGAAGAACTTGTGAAGGGATTTTATGAAGCTTTATTAACTGTTAGCGTTATTCCAGGACCATCAGCTGCGATTTCTGCATTAATGATTTCAGGATTGCCAACTAGTCAATTTGCTTTTTATGGATTTTTACCTATAGATAATAAAAAGAGAAAAAGCGAATTAGAAAAATTAGCAAATGAAGAAAAAACAATAATTTTATATGAAGCTCCTCATAGATTGCTAAAAACATTAAATTACCTAGCAGAATATATTGAAGAAGAGCGTGAAATTTCAATTGTTAGAGAAATAACAAAAATATATGAAGAGGTTATTAGGGGAACACTAAAAAGTATGATTGATAATTATGAGAGCAAAACACCTAAGGGAGAATTTGTTATAATAATCAAAGGTGGTATTTCTAATGTTGTGAATGTAAATAGCAATATACCAGTTGATATAAGATATCAACAGTTGTTAGAACAAAATTATTCAAGAAAAGATGCAATGAGAATAATTACAAAAGAAAAAAACATGTCAAGACGTGATGTTTATTCAATTATTAATAAATAATAATTATTTATCTTCTCCAATTTCATTAACACAAGTTTTACAGATTAGTTGATTTTTGTAAGAAATGATATTTTCTTCACTTTGACAAAATGCACACATTGGCTGATGTTTACGTAAGATGATTCGCTTATTATCATCATCAAGATAGATTTCTACTTCAGCTCTGTCACCAATACCTAATGATCTTCGTAGTTCAATTGGAACAACAATTCTACCAAGTTCGTCAACCTTTCTTACGATTCCAACATTTTTCAAAATATTACCTCCAGATTTTAAGCTTTTTCCTATTTTTATCATAGCACTATTTTTCTGGTAAAACAAGTACACCAATAAGGTGTTTTTTGATAGAATAGATACTAGGAGGGTAATTAAATGATTCAAATAAGCAATGTAACAAAAGTTTATGGAAATGATATAAAGGCTGTTGACGACATTACACTTTCTATTAAAGACGGAGAAATATTTGGATTTTTAGGACCGAATGGTGCTGGAAAGACAACAACTATAAAAATGATAACAGGGATATTACCAATTGATGAAGGAACAATTGTTATTAATGATTTAGATATTGCAAAAAAACCAATTGAAGCAAAAAGAGTAATGGGGTATGTTTCTGATAATCCTAATATTTTTGAGAGACTAAAAGGAATTGAATATTTAAATTTTATGGCAGATATTTATCAAGTATCAAAGGAACAACGAAAAACTAAAATTGAAGAGTTAGGTGAACAATTTGAAATGATTCAAGCCCTTGATGATAAAATCCAGAGTTATTCTCATGGAATGAGACAAAAAATTGTTGTCATGGGAGTCTTACTACATAATCCTGATGTATGGATACTTGATGAACCACTAACAGGATTAGATCCAAAATCATCATTTGTTTTAAAAGAGATGATGAAAAAACATGCAAAAAATAATAAAACGGTTATGTTTTCTACTCATGTATTGGAAGTAGCTGAGAAAGTATGTGATCGAATTGCTGTTATCAATAATGGTAAAATATTATTTGTTGGGACTTTAGAGGAAATGAAGAAGCAAGTTTCTTTAGAGTCAAGTCTTGAAAAAATGTTCTTGGAGATGACAGAAAATGAATAATACTGTAAAACTTTTAAAAGTGGCTCTCATTATGGCTTTTAGAGGTGATGTTACAAAAAAGAAACAAAAATTCAAGAAACCTTTAATTGGTTTGTTTATTTTAATTGCATTTCTTCCTATGGTTAGTACATTTGTCTTGTTATCAAAAGAGTTATACACAGCATTAGAGCTGATTGGCCAAGGGAATGTAGTTATTGCTTTAAGTTTAGCAGGTGGAAGTTTAGTTGTATTATTATTTGGAATGTTTTACACAATATCATCATATTATCTAGCAAAAGATATTCCACATTATTTAGCACTACCTTTAAAACCTGAAGAAATTATTGCATCACGTTTCTTAACAACATTATTATATGAGTATTTGACCTTAATTATATTTGTAGGTCCAGTGATTATTGGATGTGGTATTGCAGGTGGGTTTGGAGTTGTTTATTATTTAGCTTCACTTCTTGTATTTATATTTTTACCAATATTACCATTATCAATTTCTTCAATTGTTATTGTTTCGATAATGAGCTTTTCAAAAAAAGCAATTAATAAAGATAGATTTACATTGATATCTGGTTTATTAGGATTGGGAATTGGGCTTGGTTTAAATTTTTACTTACAATCTTTTTTTGTAAGATTAGAATCAAAAGAAGCCATAGAACAAATGATGTCAGACGGTTCATTAAATCTTGTAAATCAGATTGCTTCATATTTTCCTGGTATTAAAAATGCCACATTGGCCATTACTAATGGCCAATTCTTTCAATTATTGATTTTTATTGTTATTGCTATTGTTGCATTTTTATTGTTTATGATTGTGGCAAAAATTTTGTATTTTAGAGGTGTTCTTGGAATCAGTCAACAAGTAGCAAAAAGAGATTATAAACTATCAAGTGCTAGTTTTAAAAAAAGTGAAAATAATATTTTAGCTTATACTATTAAAGAACTTAAATTAATTTTTAGAACGCCAATATATTTTATGAATTTAGCATTAATGGACTATTTAATGCCCCTTATCTTTATAATTGCCTTTGTCAGTACTGGAGATTTGGATACATTAGTTAATGCAGCTATTAAATATACTTCACAATTATCATCAGCTGGATTATTGATTGGTATTTCTTTTGCTTTTTTTGCTTTTATTAGTGGTATGAATGGTATTACTGCTACATGTATTTCTAGAGAAGGTGAACAACTCTATATAATGAAGTACTTACCAATGACAATTGATAATCAAATTAAAGCAAAATTACTATCTGGATTAATAGTATCGCTACTTGGAATGATTATTACTCTTCTAGTAATTACTGTAATATTACAAATAAATATACTCATCTTAATTTTATTGTTAATTGCTGGAGCTAATAGTGTTTTACTTACAAGATTAACAGGTTTACTAATTGATTTATCTCACCCTAAACTTAACTGGGATAATGAGGTGAAAGCTGCTAAACAAAATATGAATTTAATGTTTAATATGTTACTTAGTATGGTTATAGCAGCATTAGCAGCAGTTGGGACATTTATGTTTCAATTTTCCATAGGTTTATCAATAATAATTTTCATTGTGGGATTTGCACTTGTTAATTATGGATTGTATCAATTAATATGTAAATCAGCATACAGAAAAATCATGAAGATTGAGTGAGTATTTTATAAAATAAATTTATTTATATATGTTAAAGCGAGTACAAGAACTTAAGATCTAAAAAAGAAATAAACGCGAATTATAAACTTTATAATAGTACTCAATTATCTTGACAGTAACCCTTTTGACCTATAGAATTATAAAGTAAATGTGAAAATAATTTAATACATTTTATATTATATTGAACATTGATAAATTAATAAGGAGGTATAGTAATGACAATCGGATTAACCAAACTAACAACTATGTTTCTTATCTCCGGTGTAGCTTTTGTATTATTAGTAGGAATCATGATGTTCCTACTTGGTATAACGTTTAGAAAAAGAAAAGCTGAAAAGCAAATAGGTGGGGCGAAAGCTGAGGCAGATAGAATTTTAGCAGAAGGTGAAAAAAAAGCCGAGGCTAGAAAAAGAGAAATAATGATAGATGCCAAAGAAGAAATCCACAAGACGAAAGTGAACCTGGAAAGAGACATTAAAGAAAGAAGAACAG
Source organism: Clostridiales bacterium (assembly GCA_023145435.1). Lineage (GTDB taxonomy): Bacteria > Bacillota > Clostridia > DUPQ01 > DUPQ01 > JAFGUQ01. The sequence goes on along the minus strand of JAGLDS010000009.1, from coordinate 5,076 downwards.
AAGTTTCAAGACTTGAAAGAAGAGTTCTTCAAAAGGAAGAAAATCTTGACAAAAAAAATGATCATTTTGAACAAAAAGAAGAATCATTAAAAAGTAAAGTGAACGAAGTTGAAAATAAAGAAAAAGAAGTTGATAAAGTACTTGAAAAGCAGATGCTAAAACTAGAAACAGTTGCGAATCTTTCGAAAGAAGAAGCAAAAAAATATCTGTTAAGTCTACTTGAAGATAAACTAAAAATGGAAAAGGTAGCTATTTTACGAAACCATGAAACACAAGTAAAAGAAGCTTCTGAACAAATATCCCAAGATATTATTGCAACGGCTATTCAAAGTTGTGCACCTGAGTATGTTGCTGAATCGACTGTGTCTGTAGTAGCACTACCAAATGATGATATGAAGGGAAGAATTATTGGCCGCGAAGGACGAAATATTAGAACACTTGAAACATTAACTGGAATAGATTTAATTATTGATGATACACCAGAAGCCGTAGTGCTATCAGGATTTGACCCGATTAGAAGAGAAATCGCAAGAATCGCTCTTGAAAAACTAATTGTTGATGGTAGAATCCATCCAGCTAGAATAGAAGAAATGGTGAATAAAGCTAAAAAAGACATTGAAAATACCATTAAGAAAGAAGGCGACAGAGTTACCTTTGAAATGGGTGTTCATGGATTACACCCTGAATTAGTTAGATTAATTGGACGTTTAAAATATCGTACAAGTTATGGGCAAAATATTTTAAAACATTCAATCGAAGTAGCTCATTTAGCAGGAGTAATGGCAAGTGAGTTAGGATTAGACCCTAAATTAGCTAAAAGAGCAGGAATGCTTCATGATATTGGAAAGTCAATTGACTTTGAAATGGAAGGCTCTCATGTATATCTTGGAGCGGATATTATTAAAAAGTATAAAGAAAATGATGTTATTCTAAATGCTGTGTTATCTCATCATGGAGATGAAGAAGCGGATAATGTATATTCTGTATTAGTTCAAGCAGCTGATGCTATTTCAGCAGCTAGACCAGGTGCTAGAAGAGAAACATTAGAAACTTATGTAAAGAGAATTGAAAAATTAGAAAAAATTGCAAGTTCATTTGATGGTGTTGAAAAGTCTTATGCAGTACAAGCTGGTAGAGAAATAAGAGTAATGGTCAAACCAACTGAAGTTACTGATGAAAATATCACATTGAAGTGTCGTGAGATTGTTGAAAAGATTGAAGATGAAATGGAATATCCAGGACAGATAAAAGTAAATGTAATAAGAGAATTAAGAGCAGTTGATTATGCAAAATAAGAAGACGCGGGGAAACCCGCGTTTTTTCTAGTAAGAAAGTACCTATATGAATATTCTATTTATTGGAGATATCTGCTTTAAAGCGGGAAGATTGTTTTTTAAGAAACATAGTAAAAACTTGATAGAAAAATATGAAGTTGATTTTGTTGTGTGTAATGGAGAAAACATGGCCGGTGGGAAAGGTATTAATTATGCTGTAGCAAATGAAATTTTCTCATATGGTTGTGACATAATAACTTCTGGTAATCACATATGGTCTAAAAAAGAAGTACTAAATTTCATTGAATCTGTAGATACAGTTCTTAGACCAATGAACTATTCTTCTCTTGCTCCAGGTAAAGGAGCAGTGATTATTGAAAAAAATAAAAAGAAATTAGCTGTAATTAATATGTCTGGGCAAGTAGGGATGATTCCGTGTAATAATCCATTTATTACCTTGGACGAAGCTTTACCTAAAATTAAAGAGGAAACTAAGTGTGTGCTAGTTGATTTCCATGGAGAAGCAACGAGTGAAAAAATTGCCTTTGGGTATTATTTTGATGGACGAGTAAGTGCTGTTTTAGGAACACACACACATGTTCAGACAGCGGATGAGAGAATTTTACCTTATGGAACTGGATTTATTACTGATGCAGGTATGACAGGACCTTTTGAAGGGATTATAGGAAGTGATCGTGAAATTGTTATAAATAAATTTACAACTGGAATTTCTGATTACTTCAAACCACAAAAAGGAGCTAATCAACTTAATGGTGTTTTTGTACAAATAGATGAAGAAAATGGGAAATGTACTAGAATAGAGAGAATTTATGAAATTGAAAATATATAAAAAAAATATAGGTTGGTTACTATTATCCGTTATTTTAATTGGGATTGACCAATTGTCGAAATGGTATATTAAAGCAAATTATTTATACTTTGAAAAAAGTGAAATTATTTCAGATTTTTTCTATATTACTCATCATAAAAATTCAGGAGCTGCATGGGGAATGTTTCAAGATGCAACAATTGCTTTAGCAATTTTAAGTGGCATTGTCACAATTGTATTAATCGTTTTCATGTTAAGTATGGAACATAAAATGGCAGTTATTTCACTAGGTGTAATTATAGCAGGAGCCATAGGAAATCTTATAGACCGAGCTATGTTTATGGAAGTTACTGATTTCTTGGATTTTTATATATTTTCATATGATTTTCCAATTTTTAATGTAGCAGATATGTGTGTTGTTATTGGAACCATACTGCTTAGTATCTATGTCCTTTTCATATTCAAGGAGGAACCAAAAAAGGATGAATAATAAAATTACATTAATAGTAAAAGATGAAAAGATGCGAATTGATGCTTATTTGGCGCGAGAGTTATCTGATTTTTCCAGAAGTGCTATTAAGAAAAGTATCATAGAGCAAAAAGTACTAGTAAATGGTAAATCGGTTAAACCCAAATACATAGTTCAATTAAATGATGAAATTATTGTTATACAAGAAAATGTGCAAGATACTAATATAAGAGCTGAAAAAATACCACTTAATATCGTTTATGAAGATGATGCAATCTTAATTATTAACAAACAAAAAGGATTAGTTGTTCATCCAGCTCCTGGTCATTATTCTCATACATTAGTAAATGGGTTGATGCATTATTGTAATGAACAACTATCAGACATCAATGGACTAATTAGACCTGGAATTGTTCATAGAATTGATAAAGATACCACAGGATTACTAGTGGTTGCCAAAACAAATAGTGCTCATAATTTTTTAGCAAAACTATTTAAAACTCATGATATTATTAGGGAATATACTGCATTATCATATGGAATGATAAACGAAAAAGGTGGAACCATTAACGCTCCTATTGGAAGAGATCCTAAGTTTAGAAAGAAAATGGCAGTTAATTTAGCAAATGGAAAACGTGCCTTTACTACGTTTGAAGTGCTTATAAGATATCGAGGATATACATTAATTAGAGCTACTTTAGAAACAGGTAGAACACATCAGATAAGAGTGCATATGAAATATATTAAACATCCACTTGTGGGCGATGAACTATACACAAATAAGAAAGATAGTTTTGGAGTTAAGGGACAAATGCTTCATGCAAATAAACTTGGATTTATACACCCCATTACAAAAAAATATATAGAATTTACAGCTGACATACCTAAAGAATTTCAATCAATATTACAAGGGCTTGAATTATATGAGTGATTTTGCTTCGCGAACAATTCAATTAATTGGTCCTAAAGCTTATCAAAAGCTACAGTCTAGTTGCATATGTGTAATTGGATTAGGTGGAGTTGGTTCTTATGTTGTAGAAGGATTAGTTAGAGCAGGTATTGGTAAATTGATTGTAATTGATTGTGAAAATATAACTAAATCAAATCTTAATCGACAAATTATTGCCTTAAATAGCACAGTTGGACAAGCAAAAATAGATGCCATTTGTAATAGAGCAATGGATATTAATAAGCTAGTTAACATTAAAGGTATTAAAGTTTTTATAGATGAAAAAAACATTGAAGATTTGTTAAAAAACGAGAATATAGATTATATTGTTGATGCTATTGATAGCGTTTCATCAAAAATAGCGATTATTAAATATTCTAAAGAAAAAAACATTCCAATTATTTCATCTATGGGGACAGGTAATAAGGTGAATCCAATATTATTTGATATAAAAGATATTTTCAAAACTACAGTTTGCCCTTTAGCTAGAAAAGTTAGAACTGAGCTTAGAAAATTAAATATAAAAAAAGTAGATGTTTTGTTTTCAACAGAAATACCTCATAGAGAATTAAATGATATAACTGTCCCAGCTAGTATCTCGTTTGTACCTTCTGTTGCAGGGTTATTAATTAGTGGTTATGTTATCAACAAAATTACTGGGATATGATATAATTTACATTGTACAAATGGAGGATAAGATGAATAATAAGATAAAAAATGAACATATTGACAAATTGTTTGAAGCCTTCTTAACGATTGATTCAGTAAAAGAGTGCTATATGTTCTTTGAAGATATTTGTACAGTGAAAGAATTAAATACAATAGCACAACGACTTGAGGTAGCTGCGATGCTACAAAAAGGTAAGAAATATTCACAAATAATCAATGAAACAGGTGCTAGTACAGCGACTATTAGCCGAGTTAATAGGTGCTTACAATATGGCGCGGATGGATATAAATTAATATTAGATAAAATAGAAAAAGAAGGAAAATAGTACATGAAAAAACTAATAAGAAAAATTATTGGCTCATATAGTGATAGAGAAATCAAACGATTAATGCCAATAGTTAATGAAATAGAAAGTTACCAAGAAGAATTTAGTCTTCTTAGTGATGCTCAGTTAAAAGAACATACTAATTTATACAAAGAGCAATTAAAACAAGGAAAGACTTTAGATGAAATTTTACCAAGAGCTTTTGCAACTGTAAGAGAAGCTGCCACGCGTGTTCTTAATATGACCCCTTATCGTGTTCAATTAATTGGTGGTATAGTATTACATCAAGGACGAATTGCAGAAATGAAAACAGGGGAAGGTAAAACCTTAGTAGCTACTTTACCTGTTTACTTAAATGCCCTATCAGGTGAGGGTGTACATGTTGTAACAGTAAATGATTATCTAGCAAAAAGAGACAGTGAATGGATGGGTAAAGTCTATCAATATTTAGGGATGAGTATAGGTCTAGTTATTCATGACATAGATCCGATCGAGCGTAAAAAAGCTTATCAAAAAGATATTTGCTATGGAACAAATAATGAATTTGGTTTTGATTATTT
>JAGLDS010000008.1 GCA_023145435.1 Clostridiales bacterium | reverse complement strand
ATCCCAAAACCATTTTACACTATCTTAATAAGCAATTACTTGACAAAAAGGAGTATTTGTATTTTAATATAGAAAAGCTATGAAAGAGAGCGAATCACTAACGTTTTAAAGAGAAAAGTACCTTTCGCTGTAAGTACTTAAAACAATTATTGGTAAATCGTGACACTCTGGAGCTAAGTAATTAAAATTAAGTGGATCACTTTGATCAAGAAGGGTGGCACCGCGGGAATTAGTACCCGTCCCTTGCAGAAAAAATTCTGTAAGAGGCGGTTTTTTATATATTTAGGAGTGATTAATCATGAAATTGGCAGTACCAAAAGGCACAAAAGATGTATTAAGCATAGAGATGGAAAAATATAGACAAATTGAAAATATATTTTCTAATGTTTGTAAAAATTATGGATATGGTGAGATTACAACACCGGTTTTTGAATTTACAGAACTATTTAAAAGAGGTGTAGGTGAGACAACTGATGTGGTATCCAAAGAAATGTATACGTTTTTAGATAAGGGGAACCGTTCGCTAACATTACGACCAGAAGGTACAGCAGGAGTAGTAAGAAGTTACATTAATAATGGTATGACTTCGCTAGTCCAACCAGTAAAACTATATTATATGGGTAAAATGTATCGTTATGAAAATGTACAAAAAGGGAGATATCGTGAGTTCACACAAATTGGGTTAGAAGCTTTTGGCTCGAGTAAAGCGTCAATTGATGTTGAAATAATTAGCTTAGTTAATATGTTCTTTGAAAAATTAGGAATTAGTGATTTACAATTGATGATTAATAGCATCGGTTGTAAAACATGTAGATTAGAATACAATAAAAAACTTAAAAACTATTATGAAGAATATATAAGTGGTTTATGTTCTGACTGTAAAATAAGATATACAAAGAATCCGCTTAGATTATTAGATTGTAAAGTAGAAAACTGTCAAAAAGTTGCTAAAAATGCTCCATTATTTATGGATAACTTGTGTGGTGAATGTCTAAATGATTTTTCAACTGTAAAACAAGGTTTAGATAATTTAGAAATTGATTTCACTATTAATAAGACATTAGTAAGAGGATTAGATTATTATACTAAAACAGTATTTGAATTTATTTCAGACAACGTTGGAACACAGGGAACAATCTGTGCTGGTGGACGATATGATGATTTAGTTGAATTACTAGGAGGTAAGCAAACTCCTGGAATTGGTTTTGCAATGGGAGTAGAACGATTATTAATGGAATTAGAATCAAGAGAAATAAATATGACAAATGAAGTATATCCTGTATTATATATTGCTACTTTAGGTGAAAAAGCATATTCAATTGCAAGTAAGATAGCTTATGAACTCAGAAAACAAAATATCTATGTTGATATTGATGTTTCTGGAAGAGGATTAAAAGCACAAATGAAATATGCTAATAAAAAGAATGTAAAATATGTGGTTGTTATTGGTGAAAATGAAATTGCTTCTAATAAATGTAAAATTAAAATAATGGAAACTGGTGTTGAAAAGCAAATCAATGTGGATGCAATCAGTGAAATAATTATAGAAAATAAAGCGTAGGAGAGATAAGAATGTCAGAGTTAATGAAAGGCCTGAAACGAACAGGTAGAGTCACATCGTTTAATAAAGAAGATGTTGGAAAAGAAATAACTATTATGGGTTGGGTAAATAAAAGACGAGACTTAGGTGGCGTTATTTTTATTGATGTAAGAGATGTTAGTGGAATTTTACAAGTTGTTTTTAAAGTTGAAATAGATAGTGATTTGTTTAAAAAAGCTGAGACATTACGAAATGAATATGTTATAGCTATAAAAGGATTAGTTGAAAAGAGAGATGAGGAAACTATTAATCCTAATCTAAAAACAGGATATATTGAAGTAGTTGCTTCAGAATTGCGAGTTTTATCTGCTGCAAAAACATCCCCAATTGATATGTCTAATGATTCTAAAACAAATGAATTATTACGTTTAAAACACAGATATCTTGATTTACGTAGAGAACCTATGCAAGATATTTTAAAATTACGTCATAAGGTATGCATGATTACTAGAGAGTTTTTTAATAAAAATGAATTTTATGAAATTGAAACACCTATGATGACAAAAAGTACTCCAGAAGGTGCTAGAGATTATTTGGTTCCAAGCCGTGTGAATCAAGGGTCTTTTTATGCATTACCACAATCACCTCAGATTTTTAAACAACTATTGATGCTTTCAGGAATGGATAAATATATGCAAATAGTTAGATGCTTTAGAGATGAAGATTTAAGAGCAAATAGACAACCTGAGTTTACACAAATTGACTTAGAAATGTCATTTGTTGATGTTGATGATGTAATTGAAGTAAATGAACGATATATTAAAGATTTGTTTAAAAAAATTGCGGATTATGAAATTACATTACCAATTAATCGTATGACATATAAAGAAGCTATGGAACGTTTTGGGTCAGATAAACCTGATACTCGTTTTGGATTAGAATTAGTTGACTTATCAAATGTATTAAAAGATAGTAAATTTAAGGTTTTCTCTGGAACTATTAAAAATGGTGGTTCTGTACGAGCTATTAACGCTAAAGGCTGTGGTGAAATGTTTAGTAGAAGAGATATAGACTCACTTGGAGAATATGCAAAAGGGATTGGTTCAAAAGGAATGGCTTGGATTAAGGTTGAAGAAAATGGATTAAAATCAGCCATTACAAAGTTTTTAAGCGAAGAGGAAATAGATAATATCTTAAAAACAATGGAAGCAAAAACTGGTGACTTAATATGCTTTATTGCTGATAGCAATAATAAAGTCTTTAGTATCTTAGGAAATCTTCGTTTAGAGATTGCAAAACGAACAAAGCTACTTAATGATAAAAAAGGATTTGAATTATTATGGATTACTGAATTTCCATTATTGGATTATGATGAAGAAAATAAACGTTATATTGCCACACACCATCCATTTACAAGTCCTATGGATGAAGATTTAAGTAAGATGGATACACAACCTGATAAAGTTCGTGCAAAAGCATATGATTTAGTATTAAATGGAGAAGAATTAGGTGGAGGAAGTATAAGAATTTACGATCCAGAAGTACAGAAAAAAATGTTTTCTTTACTTGGCTTTTCTGAAGAAGATACAAATGATCGTTTTGGTTTTCTAATTGAGGCGTTAAAATATGGCACACCACCACATGGAGGAATTGCATATGGTCTTGATAGAATTGTAATGTCTTTGGCAGGTACAGATAATATTAAAGATGTTATTGCCTTTCCTAAGATCCAAAATGCTTCATGCCCATTGACTGAAGCACCATCAAAAGTAGATGCAAAACAGCTTCGTGAGTTGGGAATTGCTGTTATTGATGATTAAGAAATATTGATTACTTTTAGGCCAGTGCTAACTGGCCTTTTTTCTTATCTCATATGTTATAATAAGTTAACAAAGGAGAAAAGTATGTTAGAAAGTAGCGAATTGCTACTTAATATATTATCTTATCTAGAAAGATTAAGAGTAAAAGAGAAACCATATGGATTCATATTGTCATGGGGTAAGACCTAAAAATTTAATATAACGGAGAGAAAAATGAAAAAATTTAGCATAATTATTTTATTGATATGTATTTTACAACTAACTAGTTGTGCTGTACCTGTACATACTATTAGTTTTATAAATAGTGATGGGCAAGTAATTAGCGAACCAGTGTTTTATGGTGCTCAACCTTATAGTGATGGTGTATTTGCTGTTAATTTAGGTGGTAGTGTTTATGGAAAGTGGGGATATGTTGATTTAAACAATCAATTTATTATTGATTTTGAATATGATCAGGTGCTGCCATTTTTCGAAGGATTTGCTCCTGTATACAAAGAAGCTGATAATAAAGATTGGTACTATATTGACAAACAAGGAAATCATGCTTTTGGTGGAAAATATTTTTATGAAGCTAATATATTTAGTGAAGGATTAGCTGCTGTTAGAAGCTCTGAAAGTGATACTTATGGTAAATGGGGATATATAAACACAAGTGGAGAATATGTTATAGAGCCTCAATTTGGAGAAGCTGGAACATTTAATGAAGGAATTGCTTCTGTTAGAATCGGTGCAGGTGAAAGTGGAATTGCTGGCTACATTGATAAACAGGGAGAAATTATTATAGAACCCAAATATGCATATTGTGGAATATTTTCACAAGGATTGGCTCCTGTTAAAAAAACATTTAATACAGATACTGCTGATTGGGGATATATAAATACAAAAGGAGAGGTAGTTCTTGATTTTATATATGGTTATGCACGGTCATTTAAAAATGGATTAGCTCCAGTTATTATTGGAGATCCTTCAAAAGAGCTGTTTAGATATATTGATATATTAGGAAATACAATAATTGATGCACAATTTTATGATGCTTTTCCATTTTATGAAGAAAAGGCAGCTGTGAAAAGAATTGTTGCTGATTATGATGGCTGGGGATATATTGATTTAAGTGGGAAATTAATAATCGGTGGTGAATTTGCCTCTTGTTCAGATTTTAGTAATGGCTATGCTGCTATTGGAAATATAATATTAAGGAAATAGTATATGTTTGATAATCAATGGATTATAACAAAAAACAAAGATTCAAAGCAATCTGTAAACGATTGCTTATTGTCATCAAGAAATATTTCTGATATTGATGCTTTTTTAAACCCAACTTATGAACAATTTCATGACCCATTTACCATAAATGAAATGGATAAAGTAGTAGAGCGAATTATATCTGCAATATATGCTATGGAGAAAATAGTTATTTATGGTGATTATGATGTTGATGGAATAACATCAACAACTATGTTAGTAAAATTCATACGTGAGTTATCTGATAATATTGATTTTTTCATACCAAACAGATTAGAACAAGGGTATGGCTTGTCAATACAAGGAGTGAATGAAGTTGTTTTATTAAAACCCGACTTATTAATAACAGTTGATTGTGGAGTGGTGTCTTTTGATGAAGTAACATTATTAAAAAATAAAGGTGTGGATGTTATTATTACAGACCATCATCAACCAAAAGAACAATTACCAGATGCGTATGCAATTTTATGTAATACAAGAGCTGATAATACCTATGAAAATCCTTATTTATCAAGTTCTGGACTTACATATAAATTACTTCAAGCGCTTGATACACGATTATCACTTACAAAAAATTTAGATGAATATCTACAACTTGCCACTTTAGGATTAGTAGCTGATGTAGTTCCACTAGTTGGGGAAAATAGAGCTATGGTATCTTTAGGATTAAAATCACTAAGAGAAACTAGAGTTGAGGGGATAAAAGCATTATTTGATATCGCTGGTATTAATAAAAATGAACCAATTACCACTTATCATTTAGGATATATGGTATGCCCAAGGATTAATGCCACTGGAAGAATGGATCATGCTAAAACAGCAGTATCATTATTATTAGAAAATTCACAACGAAAAGCCACTTTATTAGCTAGTAAATTTGATCAATTAAACATACAACGTCAAATGGAACAAAAACGAATTTATGATGAAGTAATAGATGAATTACATGAAATTGATGATGAACATGGAGTAATTATTTTAGGAAAAGAAAATTGGCATCATGGAATAATTGGTATTGTTGCTTCAAAAGTACAAGAATTTACTAATCGTCCAGTTATATTATTAGATATTAAAGATGGGATAGCTAAAGGTTCTGGGCGAAGTATAAAAGGTTTTAACCTAGTAAAAGCATTAAATTACTGTAGTGACTATTTAATTAAATATGGTGGTCATGAAAAAGCTGCAGGTGTTACATTAAACATAGATAATATTGATAATTTTCGTAAATCTATTAATGAATATTATAACCAACTTAATTTGTCTAAAAAACATGACATAATAATTGATTTAGAAATATCAAGTTGCGATATTACAGAAAAAATGATTAACGAATTAAATAAACTACAACCTTATGGAGAATCAAATAAACGACCAACTTTTCTTATTCGTAATGTTTCGTTTTCAAATACAAGAATTATTGGTAAAGGGAAAAATCATTTTAAAGGGCAGTGGAATTTTGATTGTCTAACCTTTAATTGTGAAAAACAAATGTCATTATTAACTAGTGATCAATCTTACGATATTGTGTGCTATCCAAATATTAATATTTGGAATAATAAAAAGTCAATTCAATTAATAGTTTATGATTATCAATTATCATCAGGTCATGATATTTCGCTTATTACTTGTATTTTGGCAGTTTATAATAAATCAGATTATAAAAAAGATTTATATACCTTTTTGCAAAATAGTTTAAAAAAGAATAACTTATTACATTATGCTGAATTAATTTCTAAAGATAATAAATTTTCTATTACAAGAAAGGATATTATTAAAGTTTATAAGGTTGCAAAAAAGGTAGATACTCTTAGTGCAATAGATAAAATCGCAAATTTAAAACCTTATCAAGTGTATCTTGGAATGGAAATATTACATGAATTATCACTGATTGCTTTTACAAAAAAAGGTTTAATCAGATTTACTAATATAATTATTAAAGATAAAAAACAACCACTAGAAGATTCTGTTTTATACAATATATTTAAAAGTGAGCAATAAAATGAGCAAACAATTTAACGAACTTATAGAAACCATTAAATCATATAATCCTAATAGTAATATTGAATTGATTACTGAGGCTTATTTATTTGCTAAAAAAGCTCATGAGGGACAAATGAGGGCTTCAAATGAACCTTTTATATCTCACCCTGTAAATGTTGCAAAAATTCTAGCAAATTTAGAATTAAACTCAAAAACTATAGCAGCTGGAATTTTGCATGATGTTATAGAAGACACCGAGGCTACGTATGACCAAGTAAAAGAAAAATTTGGTAGTGAAATTGCTACAATGGTTGATGGTGTTAGTAAATTATCTTTGATTAATTTAGATACAAAAAAAGAACAACAAGTAGAAAATATACGAAAAATGCTATTAGCTATGACAAAAGATATTCGTGTAATAATTATAAAACTATCAGATAGACTACATAATATGCGTACATTAGAGTATGTAACACGAGAAAAACAAATTTTTAAAGCTACAGAAACTTTAGAAATTTATGCACCTATAGCACATAGATTAGGAATGTCATCTTTTAAATGGGAATTAGAAGATATTTCTTTTCACTATTTACATCCGGATGAATATTATAAATTAGTAAAACAAATATCTTCAAAAAGAAAAGAACGAGAAGCATATATTGATTCCATAAAAGAAGCTATTTCTAATAATCTAGATAAAAAAAACATTAAAGCTACTGTTGAAGGTCGAGTAAAGCATTTATTTAGCATATATAATAAGATGAACAAACAAGAAAAAAGTATTGATCAAATTTATGATTTATTTGCATTACGTATTATTGTTGATAGTGTAAATGACTGTTATGCTGTTTTAGGGTTTATTCATGATATGTATAAGCCTATGCCTGGTAGATTTAAAGACTACATATCTATGCCTAAAAATAATCGGTATCAATCGTTACATACAACAGTAATTGGTTCAAAAGGACAACCTTTTGAAGTACAAATTAGAAGTAAAGAAATGCATCATATTGCTGAGTTAGGAATTGCAGCTCACTGGAAATATAAACAAGGTGTGAAATCTAAAGAAGATATGGAATCTAAATTAGCATGGCTACGGCAATTAGTTGAATGGCAAAGTGATACATCTGATGCAGATGAATTCTATGATACTTTAAAAGTGGACTTGTTTAATGATGAAGTTTTTGTTTTTACACCTAAAGGTGATGTAAAGAGCCTACCAGCAGGTTCCACCTCAATTGACTTTGCATATTATATTCATTCAGCTGTAGGGAATAAAATGACTGGTGCTAAAATTAATAATAAAATGGAACCATTAAGTACAATATTAGAAAATGGAGATATTGTTGAAATCATTACTTCAGCTTCTTCAAAAGGTCCATCTAGGGATTGGTTGAAAATTGCAGCTAGTCCATCTGCAAAAAATAAAATTCGTCAATTCTTTAAAAAGGAAAATAGAGAAGAAAACATTGAAAAAGGTAAGGAAATGGTAGAACGGGAATTAAAAAGACAGCGACTAGTTTATAGCGAAATTTTTAACCCAAAATATTATGATGAGACAATTAGAAAATATAATTTTAAAACGTTAGATGATGCCTTTTGTGCAATTGGATATGCAGGCATTACTGCAAATAAAATAATCTCACGTTTAAAAGAAGAATATAGAAAAGATCACCTTGGTGATATACCAATTGAAGAGTTAATTGTTCCTAAAAAAGAGCATGTTCCAATTGGAAATGAACAAGGAATTATCGTTAAAGGAATTAATAACTGCCTAGTAAAGATAAGCCAGTGCTGTACACCTGTACCAGGTGATGACATTGTAGGATATATTACAAGAGGTAGAGGTGTTACTATACATCGAAAGGATTGTATAAATATAATTAACGATAAAGGATTTGAAGAGCGTCAAATTGAAGTTTCATGGGCTAAAAATACAGATAGTAATTATAATGCTGAAATAACGATTAAAGCTTATGATAGAAATAACTTATTAGGTGAAATTACTAATTTAATTAATGATATGAATGTAACAATGAGAAAAGTAGAAGCAAATGCTACAAGTGACGGTGTTGCAATTATTAAAGTAATGATAGAAATAACTGGTAAAGATGAATTAAGTAAAATTACTAAAAAAGTTAGGCGCCTAAGTGGTGTCTTTGAAATAACCAGAAAAAATAAAAGGAAATAATATGAGAGCGATTATTCAACGGGTTTTAAAAAGCAATGTATCAGTAGATAATAAGATAATTGGAGAAATAAATAAAGGTATGACAGTTTTTTTGGGTGTAGGAGAAGACGATACCGAAAAAGAGCTTGATTATATTGCTAATAAATTATTAAATTTGCGTATTTTTGAAGATGATATAGGGAAAATGAACTTTTCAATAAAAGATATAAATGGAGAAATTCTTCTTATTAGTCAGTTTACTTTATATGGGAATACAAGAAAAGGTAATCGTCCTAGTTTTTCAAAAGCTGCAAAACCAGAAAAAGCTATTAAATTGTATAACGATATGATTAGTTATTTAAATAAAAATAGTAAACTAACAATAAAAAGTGGCACCTTTCAAGCACATATGGAGGTTATGATTATTAATGATGGTCCAGTTACTTTAATAATTGATTCAAAGGTAGCGAGAAGTGGAGTAAAATGAAAATAAAAAAATTTGATAAAGGAATGGTTTCGTCAAATTGCTATGTAATATCTAGTAAAAATGAAGCTATTGTTATAGATCCAGGAGTTAGTGAACAATATATTTTAGACTATATTAACGAAGAACAATTAATGATTAATACTATTGTTTTTACACATGGACATATTGACCATATATTACATGTGGAAGAACTAAAAAAAGCTACAAATGCTAAAGTTGCTGTACATTTTTTGGATAATGAAATATTAACTGATAGTTATAAAAATGGAGCGTATCTTTTTGGGTTGACAAATAAATTTAATAAAGGTGATATCTTATTACAAAGTGATGACTATATTTCATTTGGTAATAAAAAATTAGTTGTGATTACTACACCTGGCCATACTCCTGGTAGTATTTGTTTAAAAGTAGATAATCATGTTTTTACAGGTGATACTTTGTTTTATTTATCCATTGGGCGAACAGATTTAGGAATGGGTGATCAGCAAGCATTAGAAAAATCAATTACTGAAAAATTATTAACTTTACCTGATGAAACAATAATTTATCCAGGTCATGGAAAACAAAGTACAATTGGATATGAGAAGAAACATAACACATTCATTTGATTGGAGAATATATGAAAATTTTAGGGGTAGATAAAAATAAAAATGGTACTATATTCCTAGAACCAAAAACATACACAATTACAAATACAATTAAGCTAAAGAATCAATTTGAAAATATTATAATTGATGGACAAGGAGCAACTATTAGTAGTGGACAATTATTAGATGATTGGAAACTAGTAGAGGGAATATATTATCATAATGCAACAGATTACCCTTATTCAAATCAATTACTAAAAAACGGTGAATTAATTAATAGACCTTCTACTGCTTATGTGAATTCTGGATCATGGGACATGAATGAAGATAGCAACTACATTTTTTATAATCAAAAAGAACATCAAAACAAAGTGTATTATGAAGGATACCTATGTAAGTATAAAGAACTTTTGGATTACAAAAACACAGCAGCAATTGAATTTATATATGATGTGGGATGGACTCATTGTATTTGTCCTGTTGAAAATATCTCTTTGTATAATGATGAATATGTATATATAAAAATGGTTCAACCTTCTTTTAGAGATTGTCAGATTAAAGAGGGAATGCAAATCAATGCACCTAATCAAATTGTTAATATAAAAGAAAAATTACAGCCAGGACAATGGTATTATGATAGTAATTTACAACAGATACTATATATGCCACTAGTTGGTGAAGATATTAATAATGTAGAATTTATTTTACCAACATTAGATACGTTAATTGATATTAATAATTGTCATAATATTACTATAAAAAATATTAAATTTTCACATTCATCATGGAATGAACCATCAATAAAAGGATTGCCAGATGGTCAAGCTAACTTATGTAAAAATTTTGATATATCATTAGATACAATGGTTGAATATAATAAACCAGCCTCAGCAATAACTTTATTACATTCTACTAATATCATATTTGAAAACTGTAAATTTACTAAACTTGGATGTTGTGGTATTGATATTGATGAAGGAGTAAAAAATGTTACAATTAAAAATTGTGATTTTCATGAAATCGCTGCTAATGGATTAATGATAGGACAATTTAATTTTAAATGTGGTCATGAGAAAGATGAAACTTTAATAACAGAAAAAATAAAAGTAACAAATTGTGAATTTAATGATATTGGAAATGTTTATAGAAGTGGTGTTGCTATTATTGCAGGTTATGTAAGACATACAACAATTTCTCATAATGAGATACACGATGTAGCATATACAGGAATATCACTAGGATGGGGATGGGGTTTTGATGATCCAAATTATAAATATTGCGATATTTTACATGACAGAATACGGTTTGGAACTTTTGATACTTATCCTATAATGGAAGATAATCATATTGACTATAATCATATCTATAATGTGATGAGTAAAATGCATGATGGAGCGGGTATATATACATTATCAATGAATCAAAATTCAACAATTATTGGTAACTATGTCCATGATAATGGCACGTTTAAAGGTATTCCTTATGAAAAATTATTTTATTTTAGAATAAAGACAGATATGCAAATTCCAGAACGCAAAGCAATTACAGAGCGAAATTCTTTTCCAGGTGGAATATATTTAGATGAAGGAAGCGGTGGGTTTACCGTTAAAGATAATGTTATCTTAAATGTGGCTTGCCCATTGTATTATCACTACACTGGAATAATTGGTGTATTTGAAACAAATAAGTATATTAATAACTATATTAATGGAGAGAAAGAATACCTTAATAATAATATTATTAATAAGGCTGGAAAATTCTCTTAGAATGGTAGTAATATATATATACCTACTATTGACAGAACTTACTTGATATATTATGATACTTTGAAATATAATACTAATAAATAGATGGAGGTTTATTGTATGGCCCACTTTTACGATTCTGTTTCACGAACTTTTAATGAGTACTTATTAATTCCTAATAAAACGACCACAGAATGTTATGTAGATAATGTTACATTAACTACGCCATTAGTAAAATATAGAAAAGGTGAAAAACCTGCTTTATCACTAAATGTGCCTTTTGTATCAGCAATTATGCAATCAGTATCTAATGACAGTTTAGCCATTGCTTTGGCAAGAAGCGGTGGATTATCCTTTGTATTTGGTTCGCAAGAAATTGATACACAAGTAGATATGGTGAAAAAGGTTAAAAAATGTAAAGCAGGATTTGTTACTAGCGATTCAAATATAACACCTAATCACACATTAGATGATGTTATTAAGTTGAAGAATTCTACTGGTCATTCTACAATTCCAGTTACAGATAATGGTTTGGGTACAGGAAAATTATTAGGAATAGTTACAGGTAGAGACTATCGATTATCAAGAGATGACTTAACTAAAAGAGTTAGCGAATTTATGACACCTATAAAAAAAATGGTTGTTGGAGATGTGTCTTTATCTTTAAAAGAAGCAAATGATGTTGTTTGGGAACATAAATTAAATTGTTTACCAATACTAAATAAAAAAGGCAATTTAAAATATTTAGTATTTAGAAAAGATTATGATGAACATAAAGATAACCCATATGAATTACTTGATGATGAAAAACGTTTAATTGTTGGTGCTGGTATTAACACTAGAGATTATGAAAAGCGTGTTCCAGCACTAGTTGAAGCTGGTGTTGATATTCTTTGTATTGATTCATCTGATGGGTATTCAACTTGGCAAGAGCAAACAATAAAATATGTCAAAGATACTTATGGAGAAAACGTAAAAATTGGCGCTGGTAATGTTGTTGATAAAGAAGGATTTAAATTTTTAGTTGACTGTGGTGCAGATTTTGTGAAAGTAGGAATTGGTGGAGGATCCATTTGTATTACTCGTGAACAAAAAGGAATTGGTAGAGGACAAGCTACAGCAGTAAGAGAAGTTGTACAAGCGCGAGATGAATATTATGAGCAAACCGGAATATATATACCAATTTGTTCAGATGGTGGCATAGTTCATGATTATCATATTGTTTTAGCATTAGCAATGGGTGCTGATTTTGTTATGATGGGAAGATATTTTGCCAGATTTGATGAAAGTCCGACTAAAGTTATTAAACTAGGGAATAATTATGTAAAAGAGTACTGGGGTGAAGGTTCGAATCGTGCTAGAAATTGGCAGCGATATGATGGTAGCGAATCTGAAAAACAAGGTATGAAATTTGAAGAAGGTGTAGACTCCTATGTACCATATGCAGGAAAATTAAAAGATAACCTTGATAAGACACTTACAAAAATTAAATCTACCATGTGTAGTTGTGGTTCAATTAATATATCACAGTTACAAAAGTTTGCTAGAATTACTTTGGTGTCATCTACAAGTATTATTGAAGGTGGCGCACATGACGTCATATTAAAAGAAAAATCAGACTTCTAAGAAAAAGAACATATGTTTGCTTAGCGTGTGATTGTATGATAAAATATAAGTAAAATAAGGAAAAACCAATGATCAATCAATACATACATGTTAAAGGAGCAAAAGAACACAATCTTAAAGATTTAGATATTAAAATACCAAGAAATAAGTTTGTTGTAATAACAGGACTAAGTGGGTCAGGGAAATCATCCCTGGCTTTTGATACGATTTATGCAGAAGGTCAAAGAAGATATGTCGAGAGCCTGTCAGCTTACGCTAGACAGTTTTTAGGGCAAATGAAGAAACCAGATGTAGAGTTTATAGATGGGCTGTCTCCGGCTATCTCAATTGACCAGAAGACTACTAGTAGAAATCCAAGGTCAACAGTTGGAACAGTTACAGAAATATATGATTATCTTAGGCTACTATATGCTAATATTGGCATACCTTATTGTCCTAAGTGTGGAAAAAAAATAACATCTCAAAATATTGATCAAATTGTTGACCAAATATTAACATATGAAGATAGAACAAAAATATTAGTGATTGCACCTATAATTAGAGGGCGAAAAGGTGAGTATAAAAAAGAATTAGAATTAATTAGAAAAGAAGGATTTGTAAGAGTTAAAATTGATGGTGTTATTTATGATGTTACAACTGATGATATTAATTTAGAAAAACAAAAAAAACATACTATTGGAATTGTAATTGATAGATTAATTATTAAAAAAGGTATAAATAAACGATTAACTGATTCAGTAGAAATGGCACTTGAAAGAGGTAAAGGTCTTGTTATTATTGAAAAAGATAGTAAAGAAGAAATATTATTCTCAAAGAATTTATCTTGTGAGGCATGTGGAGTAAATATAACTGATATTGCACCTCGTATGTTTTCTTTTAATACACCATATGGCGCTTGTGATCATTGCAAAGGATTAGGTAGATTACTTGAAATAGATGAAAATTTAATTGTTCCTGATAAATCGTTAAGTTTAAATCAAGGAGCTATTAAAGTATCAGGATTCAATGTACAAAAGAATTCAACTTACTATATATCAATGTTACAGTCTTTGAGTGGAAAATATCATATTAATTTAGATGCTCCATATGAAAAATTAGATGAGGAAGCAAAAAAAGTTATTCTGTTTGGAATTGGAAAAGAAAAAATTGATGTTGATTATCAATCAAAAGATAGTGATAGAACATATACTTACTCAAGTACATATAGTGGTGTTATAAATACTGTACAACGTAGATATAAAGAAACAAATTCTAATCATATGAGGCGGTATTATGAAAGTTTTATGACTCCTAACCCATGTCCTAGTTGTCACGGTAAACGATTGAAACCTGAAGTATTAGCTATTAAAATAAACAACAAAAACATACATGATGTAACTTGTATGTCTATTAAAGATTGCCAGTTATTTTTTGAAAATATTAATTTAAATGAAAAAGAAACTATTATTGCAAATCAAATAATAAAAGAAATTAGTGAGCGTTTAAATTTTTTAATTAACGTTGGTCTAAATTATTTAACATTATCAAGGCAAGCTGCAACATTATCAGGTGGAGAAGCACAACGAATTAGATTGGCAACACAGATTGGTTCAGGATTAGTTGGTGTTTTGTATATTCTAGATGAACCAAGTATTGGACTTCATCAACGAGATAATGCAAAACTTTTAGACACCTTAATCAAAATGAAAAACTTAGGAAATACTTTATTAGTGGTTGAACATGATGTTGAAACTATTGAGAGAGCTGATCATATAATTGATATGGGGCCAGGAGCTGGAGTTCATGGTGGCGAAGTAGTTGTTCAAGGTAATTTAAAAAAAGTATTAGAAACAAAAAAATCAATTACAGGTCAATACCTAACTGGGAAAAAACAAATTCCAATACCAGAAAGTAGAAGAAAACCAAATGGAAAGTACTTAAAAATTGTGGGTGCTAAACAAAATAATTTAAAGGAAATTGATGTTGCAATTCCATTAGGGTTAATGACTTGTGTTACCGGAGTTTCAGGTTCTGGTAAGAGTTCATTAATTAATGAAATTCTATATAAGGAACTTGCTTCCACAT
Source organism: Clostridiales bacterium (assembly GCA_023145435.1). Lineage (GTDB taxonomy): Bacteria > Bacillota > Clostridia > DUPQ01 > DUPQ01 > JAFGUQ01. Next base: position 56,497 of record JAGLDS010000008.1, on the reverse strand, counting down.
TAAACAGAGCACATGTAAAAAGTGGAAAACATAAACATATTGAAGGTATTGAATATTTAGATAAGGTAATTGATATAGACCAATCTCCAATAGGACGTACCCCTAGATCTAATCCTGCTACTTATACAGGAGTTTTTGATGCTATAAGAGATATGTTTGCAATGACACAAGAAGCTAGAGCAAGAGGTTATAAAAAAGGACGTTTTAGTTTTAATGTACCAGGTGGTAGATGTGAAGCGTGTAAAGGTGATGGAATTATAAAGATTGCAATGCATTTTTTACCTGATGTATATGTTCCTTGTGAAGTATGTAAAAGTAAACGTTATTCTAGAGAAACATTAGAAGTTAAGTATAAAGGTAAAAATATTTCAGATGTACTAAACATGACAGTAGAAGATGCTTTAGAATTTTTCAAAAATATTCCAAAAATAAAAAGAAAAATGCAATTATTATATGATGTTGGTTTAGGATACATAAAAGTTGGACAGCCTTCTACTACTTTATCAGGTGGAGAAGCACAGCGAATTAAATTAGCAACTGAACTATCGAAACGAAGTACTGGACGAACTTTATATATTTTAGATGAACCTACAACAGGACTTCATATGGCGGATGTTCATAAACTTATGAAGATTCTACAAAAATTAGTAGAAGGTGGGAATACTGTCATAATTATTGAACATAATCTTGATGTAATAAAGTGTGCTGATTATATAATCGATTTAGGTCCTGAAGGTGGAGATGATGGAGGACAATTACTCATTGCAGGTACACCAGAAGAAGTTGCTAAATTTGATTTATCATATACTGGTCAATTTTTACAAAAATTATTTTAAAATGGTATAATTAAGGGTATAATTATTATAGAAAACAATAGGAGATGAATTTTATGGCATTATGTGATATATGCAAAAAAAATGTAGCTGTTATCTTTGTTTCAAAGATAGAAGAAGGTAAAAGGATTAATCAAGGTCTTTGCATTGAATGTGCTAAGAAACATGGGATTGAGCCACTTTCACATATGATGAAACAGTCAGGAATGTCTGATGATGATATGGAAAATCTTAATAAACAAATGTCTGATATGATAGGGAATATGAATATTGATGATCTGGCATTACCAAATAGTGAAGGTGAAGACATTGATAAAGAATCTAACCCTTTATATAAAATGTTTAATACCAATAAAGAAAAAGGTGACATTCCTAAAAAAAATATTCGTACCCGTGAGAAAAAAGATAAAAAACGAAAATTTTTAGATGCTTTTGGAACAAACTTGACTACTAAAGCTAAAAATAACGAAATTGATAGAGTTATTGGAAGAGATCAAGAAATTTCTAGAATTATTCAAATATTAAATAGACGTACTAAGAATAATCCATGTTTAATTGGAGAACCTGGTGTTGGAAAAACTGCAATCGCAGAAGGGCTAGCAGTTAGAATTTCAAATAAACAGGTACCAGTTAAATTACTGAATTCAGAAATTTATCAATTAGATATGACAGGTATTGTTGCAGGTACTCAATTTAGAGGGCAATTTGAAAGCCGTATGAAAGGAATCATTAAAGAAGCTACTACACTTGGTAACATTATTTTAGTCATTGATGAAGTACATAATATTGTTGGAGCAGGAGAAGCTGAAGGTGCAATGAATGCTGCTAATATTTTAAAACCTGCTTTAGCAAAAGGTGATGTACAAATTATTGGTGCAACAACTATCAAAGAATATCGTCGATTTATTGAAAAAGATTCTGCATTAGAAAGACGATTTCAACCCATACTTGTTGAAGAACCATCTATTGAAGAAACAGTGGAAATTTTAAAAGGAATAAAAGATTATTATGAAGATTATCATAATGTAACTTTTAGTGACTATATTTTAGAAACAGCCGCTATATTATCTGAGAGATATATTAATGATCGTTTTTTACCAGATAAGGCCATTGATGTTATTGATGAAGCAGCATCACGAGTTAACTTAAATAACAAAGCATTAGTAAAATTACAAATTTTACGAAATGAATTATTCAATGTACAAAATGATAAAAATAGTGCGGTTTCAGCCGATTCTATGCAAGACTATCAAAAAGCTGCTGAATTAAAACAAAGAGAATGTAAATTAATAGATGATATAAAGGATTATGAAGCTGAGAATACAAATGTTGCAGTTACATTTGAAGATATTGCATCAGTTATTGAAGCTTGGACAAAAATACCTATACAAAGAATAACAGAAGTAGAAGCAAAAAAACTACTAGATTTAGAAAATCGTTTAGCAAAACGACTAATTGGCCAAGTAAATGCCATTTCATCTGTATCAAAAGCAATTAGACGAAATAGATCTGGTATAAGACCTAGAAAACGTCCTGCTTCATTTATATTTGTCGGGCCAACAGGAGTAGGTAAAACAGAACTTGTTAAATCGCTTGCTTTAGAATTATTTGAATCAGAAGAAGCAATTATTCGTTTAGATATGAGTGAATATATGGAAAAACACACAGTTTCAAAATTAATTGGATCACCTCCTGGTTATGTAGGATATGATGATGGGGGACAATTAACTGAAAAAATTCGTCGTCAACCATATAGTATTATTCTCTTTGACGAAATTGAAAAAGCCCATCAAGATGTATTTAATATGCTGCTACAAATATTAGAAGATGGTCGTCTGACAGATTCTCATGGCCGAGTAGTAGGGTTTGAAAATGCGATTATTGTTATGACATCAAATGTTGGTAATTCTTTTAAAAGTTACTCTTTTGGATTTGGTGAAGATGATTACAATAGGATAGAAGATTCCATTAAAGATTCTCTTAAAGAGACTTTCAGACCTGAGTTTTTAAATAGAGTAGATGAAGTAGTTGTATTTACAAGATTGAATGATGAAGAATTAATGAAAATTATTAATCTTATGATTTCACAATTTAAGGTTGAATTAATTGAAAAAAACATTGATTTGGAAGTAACATTAAACGCTATTAAAGCATTATTAAAACAGAATTATGATGAAAAATATGGTGCTAGACCACTAAGAAGAGGCGTCCAAAAAACCATTGAAGATGTATTATCTGAAATGTATATTAAACGCGAATTACGTGATTTTAATAAAGTTATTGTTGATTATATAGATGATAAGTTTATATACAACATAGAAAACAATGAAAAATAAGACATGAAAAAGACCATTTTATAAAATTAAGTGGTCTTTTTTTCTGTCTATTATTATAATATCTTAAGTTCTATAGTGAGCATTTATTTTTACATAGTCATATGAAAAATCACATGTCCATACAGTATCTTCATAATTACCTTCTCCAAAATCAATAGTAACAAAAATATCTTTTCTTTTTAATATTTCACTAGCTTCTATTTCGCTAAAAGGAATTGCAACTCCTTTGTCAAAAAGTATTAAGCTACCAATTTTAATTGTAGTTTCGTTTGGGTTGAAATTAGCTCCAGAATAACCCGCAGCTGTTAGTAGACGTCCCCAGTTTGCATCTTCGCCAAAGAATGCTGTCTTAACTAATGGTGAGTTAGCTATGGCTTTAGCAGCCAATTCAGCATCATTCAAGGTGAAAGCATTTTTTATATTTATTTCAATAAGTTTTGTGGCACCTTCTCCATCTCTTGCAATCATTTTGGATAATTGTTGGCACACTTCTAATAAGCCATTAAAAAACTCGTTATATTCTTTGGTGTTATCTTTAATTAATTGACATTTAGATTGGCCGTTTGCCAAAATAACAGTCATATCGCAAACTGAAGTATCACCATCTACAGATATTTTATTAAATGATTGATTAGTTGCAGTTAATAAAGCTTTTTGTAATAGATTGTGTGAAATATTAGCATCGGTTGTTAAAGTCGCAATCATAGTAGCCATATTAGGCATAATCATTCCAGAACCTTTTGCCATTCCACCAATAAATACTTCAATATCGTCAATCATTAACTTAACAGCAAATTCTTTAGTATAGGTATCTGTTGTCATAATTGCACTAGCTGCATTAGCACCGCCTTTAAAAGATAAATCCTTTGAAGCTTTAATAATTCCTTTTTTTATTTTTGCCATTGGAAGCCTATAACCAATAACACCAGTTGAACCAGTTAATACATGCTCTGGTAAAATGTTTAACTCGTTTGATATTAATTTAGTAATAGTTTTAGCATCATCAATTCCTTTAGGACCTACACAAGCATTAGCATTTCCACTATTAATAAAAACTACTTGTGCTTGACCTTTTTTAGCATATTCACTTGCTAAAACTAAAGAATGTCCTTTTACTATATTTTTTGTATATACCCCAGCACACTGACATAGATTAGTTGAATATAATAATGCTAAATCAAGTTTATTATCTTTTTTAATACCACAGTTAATACCTGCAGCTTTAAACCCTTTGGGAGTAGTTACTCCACTGAATAACAATTTCATTTGTTTTCTCCAGTTTTTTTTGCATTATATCATAGATTACCAATTATATAGATATTTCTTAAAAAATTTGTTAAAATAATATAGGTTAAAGGGGGATACAGATGGTTTATTTATTTATTGGGATTGGTGTATTAATAGTAATTATTGTAGTCATGGTAATCAGAACTATTCTTTTTAGTAATAATGAACAATATATAGAAATTATTCAAAGTAATAGTATTATTAATAAGGACGAAGTAGTTAAGAAACTACAAGAAGCTATTAAAATAAAGACTATATCTAATAGTGATACTTCAAAAACAAATTATCAAGAATTCGAAAAATTTATAATTTATCTTAAAAATGCATTTCCATTAATTCATAAACATATGAACTTATCTATTATTAATAAATACAGTTTACTATATCATTGGAAGGGAAAAGATCAGTTAAAAAAACCTGGACTAATTATGGCTCATATTGATGTGGTTCCAATTGAAGAGGGTACAGAAAACGATTGGGATGTTCCTCCATTTGAAGGAAAAATAAAAGATGGGTTTGTCTATGGACGTGGAACTATGGATATTAAAATACAAATAATTACAGCTATGCAGGCATGTGAGAATCTTATTAAACAAGGAGTAGTACCAGAAAGAGATATTTATTTATCATTTGGACATGACGAAGAAATTGGTGGTCAAGAAGGTGCTTTGAAAATTGTTGAATATCTTAAAAAAGAAAAAATCACATTTGAATTTGTACTTGATGAAGGAGGAGCCATTAATACAGGAGCAATTTCTTCTGTAAAAAAAGCAGTTGCTTTTGTTGGTATAGCAGAAAAAGGATATAGCAATTTAGAAGTTAAAATTAAAGCTGAAGGGGGACATGCTTCTACACCACCTACAAATACATCGCTTGGATTAGTTTCTAAAGCAATATGTAAAATAGAAAAAAGAAAAATGAAAAAACGTTTTCCATTAGTTACAAGAAATATGATTTTGGCATTAGGTAAAGAAATGAATTTTATAAACCAATTTATCATAGCAAATCTTTGGATTACAAAGCCATTATTTATGAAAGCATTTGCAAAACCTGGAACTAATGGAGAAGCATTATTACGAACCACTATTGCACCTACCATGGCAAAAGCTTCAATGGAACCAAATGTTTTACCTCAATGTGCATCATTTACTGTAAATTGTAGAATTTTACATGGGGATAATGGAAACAAACTTATTAAGTATATAAGTAATCAATGTAAAGGGATGGACTACAAAATTAATATATTAAGAATGGATGAGCCATCAAAAGTAAGTGATCCAAATAGTGAATTTTATAAGATGTTATCTGGAGTTATTAAAGGACTCCATGACAATACAGCTGTTGTTCCATACTTAATGGTAGCAGGGACAGACTGTCGTAAATATGAATGTATTTCAAAAAATGTATATCGTTTTACTCCTTTTCATATCCCTCTAGAGGATATGAAAAGAATTCATGGAACAAACGAGAGAATAAGTGAAGAAAATATAATAAATTGTGTACGTTTTTTTGAAACATTAGTAAAAAAATGTTGACTTTATCTTGTTAGTTTCATATTATGAAAAAAGCAAAATAAAGGACGACTCATGAAAAAACAATTAAAAGCAGACTTAACATTATTATTAGTAACTGCAATTTGGGGGATATCATTTCCTTTGATGAGAAATGTATTAGGAAGTATTCCTGCAATTCCATATTTAGCACTTAGATTTACTATTGCAGCTATTATTTTATCAATATTTTTCTTTAAAAAACATACTGTTTCTAAAGAATATATTTTAAAAGGTTCTACTATTGGTTTATTTCTTTCTATAGGAATGTTGTTACAAGTATATGGGTTGTATCATACAACAGCTTCAAATTCAGCATTAATAACAGGACTAAATGTTGTATTAGTTCCAATATTTATAACGTTGTTTTTTAAAAGAAAAACAGAAAAATATACTTTAATTGGAATTTCTATTGCATTTGTTGGATTATTCTTAATAACAGGAGCAATTAATTTAACATTAAATTATGGTGATTTTCTAACTTTGTTATGTGCAATAGCTTTCGCATTTCAAATAATCTATATAGATAAATTTACAAAAAAATTAGATGCTATAAAACTTGGGATTATTCAAATTTGGTTAGCTGCAATTCTATTTAATATAATATGGTTGTTTTTTGACAAATCTATAATCATATTAAATTTAGAAACAATAGTAATACTTGTAATTACAGGAATACTGGGAACTGCTTTTGCTTTTATGGTTCAAATAATTGTTCAAAAGAATACAACCCCATCACACACAGCGCTAATATTCTCAGTAGAACCTGTATTTGGATTACTATTTGCATTAATTATTCCAGATAATCAAGGAAACTTAGAATTCATGACAATTATAAAAGTTATAGGAGTTATATTAATTTTAAGTGGAACATTGTTAAGTGAAAAAAACAATATTTTATTAACATTTAAAAATAATAAATAATATTACCAGATATATAAAGGACGTCTGTCATCAATAATATCTTCTGCATTAAAGAATGGAGCTGTAAGATGACTGTTTATTTTCAAAGTTTTTCCATCTAAGTTAATACGATACATTACAAATGAATGGCTATTATAGTAGGTGGTTCCATTTCCACCAACAGAACAGTAAATATAGTATTCTTTTTCATTTGTAATATATTTATATCGTTTATCATCGTTAGGAAAAATATATCCAAAAGGTGATATATATATATGAGTTTCACCAATAATTGGTTCTACTTGTAATTCCCACTTGTTAGTATCATACTCTAAGTTTTCCATTGTAACAGTCATATCCCTAAAATAATCATTATGAGTATAACTATGATTAGCAAACTGCCAACCAGTATCTAATAACTTATCAGCAATTGCTTTTGCATCGTTATATTCTTGTTCATAATTAGGTGACTCTGTAAGGTGAGTTTCGTAACCGAATACACCTTCATAACCCGTTAATGCAATAATTCCTTTAGCTCCATTAAATGAAAAATCAGGATGTAATTTTACAAAATCATCAAGTATGGGAACAACATCACTTGTTCTATTAATTATCATATCTTTATTAGGAGTCTGTACAAGATTAGCAACTTCGTTAAACTCATCAAATACAAGTTTTTCAGCGTAACCATCACCACTCATATAATTATAATATGATACATCATCTATTGAAATTATTAATGGCTTTTTATCCTTAGGTAATAATAATTGCCTTTGACTAATCTCATAAGTTTTGTTAACTTTTGAAACATTTATTAATGAATTTATATCAATAAGAATAAAATCATTAGCATAAAAAGCATCAAGCATTCTATTAAACTCTAGAACAGTTGTCATATATTGATAATAACCTTTGTCTTCATAATCACCATCATAAGCAAGTTTTGGATAAACAATCAAACTGTGAAAAAAAACATGATAAACAGGACCGTCATAAGAGACCAACTCTGGTTCTAATATATTGTAATATGAAATTAACGAAGTGATATCTTGATCGTTAGAAAAGTATGATAAAAAATCTGACAAATAATTTGCTGCATCTAAATAAAAACCCTGTTTGGCCAGGGTGCTTGATTCATTTATAATCATCTCTTTTAGCAAGATGATACACTCATCGATGTACTGTAATGCTTGTTCGTAATAAGTTTTATCTTTAGGCTGCACAAGAGAGAATAAGTCAATAGCTTGTTGATACTCTTTGGATTCATAATAGAGCATAGCATTTTTATATGATTGCCTACCGTCATATAACTTGAGAATAATTTCTTGTTTGCTACTTGTGCTTAAGTCAAATTGACTAATGGCTTCAATGACTGAAAATGAAAACAAAGCATTATCTTTAGTACATTTTTCCAAAATATATGTATCTTCAATTAGTGAAAAACATTTTACTAAAGAGTCGTTTGATATCATATGATAGAATTCTCTAAATAATATAAGTGCTTCTTCATTGTTATTACCATTTTTTATTGTTTCTGTAATAAAACTTAAGAATTTTTTATTAATTGTATCTTCAATATTTTTTAATTTTTTAGGATTTTCATTTAATTGATCTTTAATTGTTAAATATGTTAATGTTGATTCTGTTCCTTGGTAGTTTTCAATAGATTTAATTAATACTTTAACCTCATTATCAAAAGATGTTTGACTACTGTTATTATTAATTAATAAAGCACCACCATAAAGCAATAATACAACTAAGGCGAATAAGCTTAGTCCTATGTAGATTTTTTTCATTGAAAATATTTTTTTTGATTTCACGTTTAAATACCTTTCTTCTGTTTAATATTTTTAATTGTATCAGTAAATGAAAATTTTAAAAGGATTGGAGTTAAAATTGATGTAAAAATAACCATTATTGCAATAGGAGCAAAAAAGGATGATGGAAGAATCCCTGAAGAGACACCTTTATTAGTAACAATTAATGCAACTTCACTTCTAGCAATCATACCTATACCAACTTGTAATGATTCTTTGTTATTTAATCCACTTAGTCTTGCGCCAAGACCACCACCAATAATTTTTGTCATAATTGCAACACCTAGAAGTACTAAAGTGAACCATAACATCTGTAAGTTAAAAGACTCAATTTCAATACTTAAACCAATACTTGCAAAGAATAGTGGACTTAACATCATATATGATAAAATTTCAAAACGTCTATGTATATAGCTACTATGAACAGTTTTAGAAACTATTAAACCTGCAATAAATGCTCCAGCAATATCAGCTACTCCAAAGAATTTTTCACCAATATATGCTAAAAATAGACAAAATCCAAATGCAAATAGAGGAAAACGTCTTTTTTTCTTATGCATTCTAGAATAGTTGTTAAACATCTTATTAAAAGGTATACCAACTATTAAGGCAACAAAGAAGAAAGCAATAATTTTCAAAACAACAGATCCAATTGTTCCTTCAGAGCCAGAACCTGCAAAACCTGTAATAACTGTTAGAATAATAATTCCTAGAATATCATCTAAAATTGCAGCACCTAGAATAATAGTTCCTACTTTACCCCTAAGTTTTCCCATTTCTTTTAATGTTTCAACGGTAATACTAACACTAGTTGCTGTTAATATAACACCAATAAATATATTTTGTAATAATGGTTGAAAGGACATATTAAAGGCAGATGCTACTAAAAATCCACCTAATAAAGGAAAGGTTACTCCTAAAATTGCAATTATTATTGCAGCTTTACCTGCGCTTTTAAGTTCATTAATATCAACTTCAACACCTGCTGAAAACATTATGATAATGACACCTAATTCGGCTAATGTTTTAATGAAATCCGAATCACCAATAACTCCTAAAAAGGCTGGTCCTAAAAACAAGCCAGCTAATAAGGCACCAACTACTTGTGGTAGGTGAAATTTTTTGGTAATTACACCTAGTAACTTTGTTGATACTATAATTATTGCAAGATCAAGAAGAAATTCGATTCCAAGCATTTTATAAGCACTCCATTTCAATAAAAATCTATTGTAAAATATAACATAGAATTAACATAAATAGCAAGTTCATCTATTATATTGTATGAAATCATAATATAATGGCAATTGAAAGAAGAGGAAATTATGATTTTAACAGCTTCGTGTATATTTGGAGTAGAGTCTATCTTATCATCAGAAATAAAAAAACTTGGATATGAAATCCATAAAGTTGATAATGGGCGTGTATCTTTTATTGGTGATCAAGTAGCAATTGCTAGGTGTAATATTCATCTTAGGACTGCTGGTCGAATATTTATAAATTTAGGGACTTATGAAACTAATACGTTTGATGAATTATATGATTATGTCCAAAAGATTAACTGGGGTTCATATATCGAAAAGAACCATAGAATTGTAGTTAAGGTATCATCATTAAAATCCACATTAACTTCTGTACCTGCATGTCAATCAATTATTAAAAAAAGTATTATTACGAGTTTATTGAAAAAATATGATCATTTACCAGAAGATGGAGAGAGGTTAATTGTATCTGTTTATATTTTAAGCAATATGGCAACCGTATTTATCGATACAACTGGAACTAGTCTTCATAAAAGAGGATATAGAATAAGAAATTATATTGCACCACTTAGTGAAACAATTGCAGCTTCTTTAATATTGTTATCATATTTTAGAAGTGGAAGGGTACTACTAGATCCTTTTTGTGGATCTGGTACTATACCTATAGAAGCTGCTATGATTGCGAAAAATATTGCTCCAGGAGGTAATAGATCATTTGATGCAAAACATTTTTCTTTTATAGAATCTTCAGTTTGGAAACAAGCTTACGAAGAAGCCTATGATTTAGAAAACAATTATGAAGGTATTACAATTTATGGCTCAGATATTAATAAGAATGCAATTGAAATGAGTAAATTTCATGCAAAGAGAGCTAATGTAAATCAATTTATTAATTTTAAAGTTAGTGATGTTAAAAATGTTACAAATAGTAATGAATATGGTATTATTATTTGTAATCCACCTTATGGTGAAAGAATGTTAACAGAACAAGAAACTGGTTTATTATATCGTGATATATCTAGCTCTTTTAAAACTTTTGATACTTGGTCAAAATATATTTATACTGCTTATCACAACTTTGAAGGAGTATATGGTTCTAGAGCAAATAAGAGAAGAAAAATATTTAATGGAAAGATTAATTGTACCTATTATCAATATTTTGGGCCGAAACCCTTGACGGTTAACAAGTAATTGATATAGAATAAAATCATCAAATTTCAGGAGGAGAAGTAATGAATAAAACTGAATTAGTAAAAGCTGTTGCGGATTTAGCAGGTCTTACAAAAAAAGATGCGGATGCAGCATGTGCGGCTGTTTTTCAAGTTATTACAGACACATTAGTAGACGGAGAAAAAGTATCATTAATAGGCTTTGGAACGTTTGAAGTAAGAGATAGAGCTGCTAGAATAGGGTTAAATCCTGCAACTAAGGAAAAAATCCAGATAGCTGCTTCAAAAGCACCCGCTTTTAAAGCTGGTAAAGCACTAAAAGCTATGGTTAACCATAAGTGAGAAGAGCGAGTCGTTAGACTCGTTTTTTTTATCTAAACTTCATAATCAGGAATTACTATGAAAATTATTAAATCGACTAAAATCATAAAAAGTGTACAAGATTTATGTATACAAGCATGTTGCGTATTACCTGTGGATGTTGTTAAGTCTTATGAAAAAGCTAAAAATATTGAAATAAATAGTATTGCAATTGAAGTATTAGATCAATTAATAGATAATGCTTCATTAGGTAAGAAAGAGATGATTCCTGTATGTCAAGATACAGGAATGGTTATTGTGTTTGTTACAATGGGAAATCAAGTACAAATACAAGGAATGTCAATTACAGATGCAATAAATCATGGTGTAGCTAAAGGCTATGAAAAAGGTTTTTTACGTAAATCTGTGGTAAAAGACCCTTTAATTAGAGAAAATACCAATGATAATACACCTGCAATTATTTATTATAATATGGTTTTAGGTGATGTATTAACAATTGATGTATTACCTAAAGGATTTGGTAGCGAGAATATGAGTGCTATTAAAATGCTAAAACCTACAGAAGGGATACAAGCTGTTAAAGATTTTTTAATTAATACTGTTAAAATGGCAGGACCTAATGCGTGTCCGCCATTTTTTATTGGAATCGGGTTAGGTGGAACCATGGATAAAGCAGCGGTATTATCAAAAAAAGCACTTTTACGAAAAGCAAATTCTATTCATGAAAATAAATTCTATCAGAAACTTGAAAGTGATTTATTAGAAGAAGTAAATAAAATTTCTTTTGGTCCTGCAGGGTTTAAGGGAAAAACAACAGCATTTAATGTTTTTATTGAAGCTTATCCAACTCACATTGCTGGGTTCCCAATGGCAATAACTATAGGTTGTCATTCATATAGACATAAAGGAATTACCTTATGATTAAATTATTGTCTCCATTTAGTGATGTTAGTAATTTATCAAGTGGTGATAAAGTACTAGTTTCTGGTAAAATATTAGTTGGTAGAGATCAAGCTCATTTAAGAATGTATAATTATTTTCAAACACACAATAAATTACCTGTGTCAGTAAAAGATGCAGCTATATATTATGCGGGACCAAGTCCCACTAAACCAGATGAAATAATTGGATCAATTGGTCCAACTACTAGTAGCAGAATGGATAAGTTTACACCTTTACTTTTAGAACAAGGATTAAAAGTAATGATTGGAAAAGGGAAAAGAAGCCAAACTGTTATTGACAGTATGATTGCTAATAAAGCAATCTATATTGGAGTAACTGGTGGAGTAGGTGCATTAATATCAAAAAAAATCATATCTAAGAAGATTATTCTTTATAAAGATTTACAAGCTGAAGCATTACTAGAAATAGTTGTTGAAGATTTTCCAGGTATTGTTATAATAGATGCTAAAGGTAACAATTTGTATATATAAAAGGAGAAATAATGGCGAAAATTACAATGATTACACCCTTAGTTGAAATGGATGGAGATGAAATGACAAGAGTCATCTGGGAGATGATTAAAGAAAAACTTTTATTACCATATATTGATTTAAAAACAAAATATTATGATTTAGGGTTAAAAAAACGAGAACAAACTAATGATGAAATAACTATACAAGCTGCAAATGCCATAAAGAAATATGGTGTTGGAGTTAAATGTGCTACCATTACACCTAATGCTGATAGAGTAAAAGAATATGATTTAAAGACTATGTGGAAAAGTCCTAATGGAACAATTAGAGCAATTTTAGATGGTACAGTTTTTAGAGAACCTGTTATTGTTAATAATATTACTCCATTTGTTAAGACTTGGAAGAAACCTATAATTATTGCAAGACATGCATATGGAGATGTTTATTCAGCAGTTGAAATACAAGCAAATGAAGCAGGAACTGGAACATTATCATTTAAAGGAAAATCTCAAGATGAAAGCATTGTTGTAAAGGAATTTGAAGGACCTGGTGTTTTACAGGCAATGCATAATACTGATAAATCAATTTCTAGTTTTGCAAGATCATGTTTTAATTATGCATTAGATGTAGAAATGGATTTATGGTTTGCTACCAAAGATACTATTTCAAAAACATATGATCATCGTTTTAAAGATATCTTTTTAGATATATATGAAAATGAATATAAAGAATTATTTGAAAAAGAAAATATAGAATTTTTCTACACTTTAATAGATGATGTTGTTGCAAGGATTATAAGAGGCGAAGGTGGAGTCTTATGGGCTTGTAAAAATTATGATGGTGATGTTATGTCTGATATGGTAGCCAATGCCTTTGGTTCGCTTGCGATGATGACTTCGGTATTGGTATCGCCTGATGGCTATTATGAATATGAAGCTGCTCACGGCACAGTACAACGACATTATTATCGTCATTTAAAAGGTGAAAAAACATCAACTAACTCAGTTGCAACAATATTTGCTTGGACAGGAGCTTTAAGAAAAAGAGGGCAACTTGATAAGATTGATGAATTAATTAAATTTACAGATATACTAGATAAAATATGCTTAGAAACTATTGAAGAGGGTACAATGACTAAAGACCTTGCTTTATTATGTGAGAGCAAAGATGTTTCAGTAGTTAATACAGAAGAATTTTTAGATGCTATTGGGAATAAATTAAAAGAGGTTATGTAGGAAGGAGAATTTTATGGAAAAAGTAGATAAGGATATGGTTATTATTGATATTATTAGAATGGATCCTAATTGTGCAGAGGTATTTTATAAACATGGGTTACATTGTGTAGGTTGTCCATCAGCTTCAGGAGAGAGTGTTGAAGATGCAAGTGCAGTTCATGGTATTGACCCTGATAAATTGATTGTTGACTTAAATAAATATTTTAACAAATAAAAAAGCAAAGATAATAAATTATACTGATTTCTGTATTTTACGGGAGTCAGTTTTTTTATGGAGTAAAAACTTTATCACTTTCTAATAAAAAAGAATACTTTTGTTGAATATACTTATAAATTGTAGCTGCCATTAATTGATGTCCTTTAATATTAGGGTGAATACCATCAAGACAGATAAAATCCCTATAATCATCTTGGCGTAAGAATGCTGAACGAATATCAATAATTGGTGTGTTAGTTTTTGCGGCAATTGTTAGTATTGAAGAGTTATATCGTTCTTGCCACCAGTATATTTTACTTACAGATCCTAAAAATTCTAAAACATTTTCTTTTTTAAATGAATCATTTTGAGTAAACCAATTAAAATATCTTTCACATTCTAAAGGAGGAAGGCTAAATAGCACAGGAAACATATCTTTTTTATAAATGTATGTTACAAGTGAAAGTAATTGTTCTTCAAATTGATGAAAATCAGTTTTGGGTTTGTGAAGCGCTTTTGGATTACTAGCAACTTCATCCCAATTAAAATCGCAATCATTTCCTCCAAATTCAATTAATGCAATATCGTGATTTTTTTTATCAACAATATTTATAACTTTTTTTAAACCTCGTAAAATTGTATTTCCAAAACGTGCAGTATTATCAACACCTGCTTTTAAGTAATCTTGAAGTAAAGATGTATAATTTTGCTTACTAATAATATATTTTTTAGCTACCTCATCGTAAATGACTCCACGACTTATTGAATCACCAAAAATGACGATGTTATATGTAGATTTATTTTTATCTAAGAACTTAATATCCATGAATGACATAATACGTGAAAAATTTTAAAAAAGCAATGTGAACACAACTTAATATTTACCATATTTTAAACCGCATTGCACAAAATATTCTGTAGCATCAATAATTTTATCAAGTTGCTCATATGTTTTGAAACTATTAAGTCCACATACCGTTGAAGCACCCTTTAAAATAAACCCCCCACCTTTAGCACAAGATTCAATTGCATTTATAACATATTTTTTTATTTCATCTTTTGAAATATTTACAAATAGTTGTGAAGGTATATTACCACCAAATGACATTGTATCGCCCATAAGAGCTTTTGCTTGCTTTAAAATTGTATCACCTAATGGTGCGATTTCCATGGGCTCAAGGGAATCAATACCCATTTTTGACCAATGTTTAAGATGATTAAAAACAGGCCCATGGGCATGATGCCTTATTAATCCACCATATTTATGAATATTTTTGTTCATAATAACATCATATTGATAAATATATTCATCAAACATTTCACTACTTAACCAAGGTTCAATTGCCATTTCAAGAGAACAAAAATAAAAAACAGAAGAGGATTTTAATTGTTCTATATAATTATTAATTTGTTTATACATTTTATTCATGATTTTATGAATAGTTTCTCGTTCAGTGTAAAGCCACATATAGAATTTTTCAGGAGGGGAGTTACGTGCTAACATACCAAAAGGATGAATGTTACCTATTATTGGCATATGTCTTTGCCCACAAGCATCTTCTAAAAGATCATTATAGTTACTAGGAACAACTAAATTAGGGAAATCACATTGTGCAAATTTTTTCAAATCCGATACATTAGAAAAAAATTGCTTTTTATAATGACAATATTGAACATTTAATTTATCACGCTGAACAATCTGAGAAAATTCTGTGTTTTTTGTGTGATATTTATTTTCTGTATAAGTATATGTTTCATCTTCACCAATAAGTTTTGATTCATAACTAGCTTCGACTCCAAAAAAGCCACGATCTATTATATCAATCCCTTTTAAAGTATCGCAATTTTCATCAATTAATTTAATTAGATTTTGTGCATTAGGATAATCTTTAAGATTTTCAGGCAAGTACAGTTCTATTGGAACTCTATCTGCTTCTTTAAAGTTTAATGCATATTCAAGTCTCTTTCTACCATTAAATTTCATAATTATCCTTTCGTTTGAGTAAATAATAACATATTTTTAAACAATAATTGACAAGAGTAAAAAAAAGTTTTATTCTAGAAGTGTGATAGTGGAGATAGCACACTGCGAAAGGGTTACTAATGATAGTTATTGATTCTAGGGGAAGAGTACCAGTATATATACAAATAAAAAATCAAATTATGGAACTTATAGTTCTTGATGTACTTAAACCTCATGATCAAATACCATCAATAAGAAACCTTGCAAGAGATTTGTCATTAAATTTTAATACAGTCAAAAGAGCTTATGCTGAGTTAGAGAATGATAAAGTTATATATTCTATAGTTGGTAAAGGAACTTTTGTAGCAGTTAATGCTATGGATAACAAAGAAATATACAATCGAGCTATCAAAGAGTTAAAAATATCGATTAAGTCAGCTAGAGCAAATGGATTAAAAAAAGAACAAATAGATAAAATAGTTGAAGATTTATATATCAGCTTTAATAAGGAAGGGGATTAAATGATTGAAATCAAAAATGTAACCAAAAAATATGGTGACTTTATAGCGATTGAGAATCTATCACTTAAAATTGAAGAATCATCAATTTATGGATTAGTAGGTTATAACGGTGCTGGTAAAACCACATTATTAAAAACTGCTATAGGTATGTTTAAAGCAAACAATGGTAAGGTACTGGTAGATGGTGAAAATGTATATGACAATGAAGAGATTAGAAAATCAATGTTTTTTGTACCTGATGAAATATACTTTTTACCACAAGCAAATATATTAGATATGTCAAAATTTTATAAAGGATTTTATCCTAAGTGGAATGATAATATAAGAAAAAAACTAACAGAGGTATTTAGACTTGATGAAAAAGAACATATAGCTAAGTTTTCAAAAGGAATGCAAAGGCAAACAGCGATAATATTAGCATTATCAAGTAAACCAAAGTATTTATTACTTGATGAATTATTTGATGGATTAGATCCAGTAATACGTAGAGTAGTAAGAGAATTACTTATAGAGGTTATTTCTGAAACAAAAACTACTGTAATGGTATCTACACATAATTTGAGAGAATTAGAAAATTTATGTGATCATATAGGAATAATTAATAATAAAAATATTATATATGATAATTCCATTGATGAAATAGGAAACAATAAATTTAGATGTAAAGTTATATTAGAAAACAAATCTAAATTAGAAGATTATTCATCAATTAATCTAAGAAAACTAAAAATTTCAGGGAAAATAGCAACTTTTATTGCAAGCGAAAGCGAAGAAATTCTTGATAAAAAACTAGCTTTAATTAACCCTGTTTTGGTTGAAAAAATTCCATTATCACTAGAGGAAGTATTACTTGAAGAAATGGAGGTAGAAGATTATGACTTTAAAGGACTCTTTAACTAAAAAAAATATAACCAACCATAGCTTTAAAATAGCATTTAAGAGAAATATAGTAGCAACTGTTTTATCAATACTAACATTAACATTAGCAATGGCTATTCCTGCGATTACGTATCTTAAACAATATATAGGTAAGGACGTTAAAGTATGTGAATTTAGCGATACAAGATTTTCTGTAGTTTATATACTAATAGTAGCTTTAATTGGGATGATACAAGCTTTAATAACCTTTAAATTTTTATATAAGAGAAGTGCTGTAAATACATATTTTAGTATTGGTGTTAATCGTTCAATGCTCTACAAAACTCGTGTTCTAGCAGGAACTCTTAGTACATTTATTTCGGTATTAGTACCGTTTATAATACTTGTTTTAATAAATCTTGTTTTTTCATCTTCTATAGGATTAGTGTTATCATATGCAGGATTTTTATTCATAGGTATGTTTGTTACAGCCATAGTAGCTTATGCAATTACAACACTAATATGCAGTTTAACATATACAAAAGCTGAAAGTGTAACTTATTCAATATTAGCAAATCTTTTTCCAACATTAATTTTGTCAGGGTTAAATGGACTTATGTCATCCTTTTTATGGGGGAATACATATGGTATTAATAATTCCTTTAATTATGATTTCCATGGGGGATTAATTACACATTATACAAAACTAAATCCATTGTTATTTTTTAATAAATATTTTAGTAATTATTCAAGTTATAGAGAATGGATGTCAATGGAAAACTTATTTAGAGCTGAATTATTGTTTCTTCCAATTATAATGCTTTTTATAGCTATTTTAATTATTACAATTACGAGAAAAATATTTATTAAAAGACATATAGAAAATACAAGTATTATGGGTTCAAATAAAGTACTAGCAAATATACTTATTGGAACTGTAATGTTTGCAGGATTTTCAGTTTTTATGTATTTTACTCGTACAGGAAGCAATCCAATGTTAGTTAAAACTGCAACATTATTAGGCATTCTACTAACTACAATTATCTATGCTTCTTTTGTATTTCCCTTAAGAGTAGTAGGTAAAAAGAATTTAAAAGGGTTAATATTATTTCCTATCAATCTAATTGTTTTCTTTTTAATTTTAGGAATTATGAATTTAGGAGGGTTAGGATATACTAATTATATACCTGATATAGATAATATTGAGAGTATGGAAATATCATATAGAGGTCAACCTGATTTGGTATTATCAATGGGACAATCTGGTGGTGTTGCTACTTACTTATTTGAAAATAACGGAGTTTTTATGCTTACTGATTCAGAAGATATTGAATTGGCAATTTCATTACATGAAAAATTAATTAAACAAGGATGGATAGATTCAAAATTAGATAATGAAAATCCTAAAGACTTTGCTATAAGAAGTATGACTTTAGTTTACTATAACCTTAAAAATGGAAAAAGAATAAAACGTTTATACCCAATAGAGACTTTAAGCTTATTTGACGAAATGTTAGTTTTAGATGAAACTACTGCTTTTAATCAATTATTTAGTAGTATTATGGATGTCGATGAGGAAACATTTAAAAGTATAATACCTGAAAAAGAATTCAGTTTAATCAGTGTTAATCAGTTTACTCTTGCATCTGGGAAAATATATGTTAAAGATATATTATCTACAAAATTACACTTAATAGGAGAAAATGAAGAAATTGCTAATGAAATTAGACAAGCTCTAAAAGTTGATTTTTTAAATAGCAGTTTAAATGAAAAATACTTTCCAACTGAAATTGAAAAATATCAATTGTATTTTTTCAAAGATTATAATGATGAATTACCTAAAGACATTATTCCTTCAAATTCTCATCAACTATATCCTCATGGAAAAGTTACATTTGTAGTTAATTCAACCTATACAAATACTATTGAAGTAATTGAAAAATACTACAAATCAGAAAGCATTGAAATAGAAAGCTTATATATTGTTGATAATTATAACAATAGTTTAGCTAATAAAAACTATGATGAAGTTTCTCCATTTTATAAAACAAATATTATGATAATATCAGATGCATTATCTACATTACCAGAAGGATTCATAAAGATAGATAATCCTGAAAAAATTAAAGAACTTTATGATCTAACTCGTGGAATCTATCATATTAGTGATGGAGGATACATGGTATATGCAAAGCTTAAAGGTGAGTTTTATGTTATAACTCGCTATATACCAAGAAATCTGCTGCCAGCTGAACTTAAAGAACAATTAGGTCAGTAAGTTGTATTTTAATGGTTTAGTCATTTTTTTTTTGAAATGCTTGACAAAAAAGAAGGATGGGATGATAATATTACAACATAGGGTTCCTTAAAAATTGAATATTGAAAAGTAAATTTGGAGATAGGGAAGGTATATCTAAATCAATGATAAATGGTAAATTTATGCATAAGTTAAATTGCTGGCTTGAAAATGAAAATCTACGAAATGAAAGAAATTAGGCGTCTAAAAAAAAGGTTTGTAATGAAAGCGAAAAAAATTGAGAATATGTATTATTATAGATAATATTTAAAAAGATAATCGTGGATATCATTATTGTTCTTTTAACATAATACAGCATTTCTTAAGATTAGATATTTTATATATAGTAAGGAAAGGAAATATTAAATTATGAAAAAATCATTTTTAATAATATTCATTATAGTTTTTGCATTCCAAATAGGATTAGTATCATGTAATAAAAGTATATCAGAAGTTAAAGAGACTCCAGTTAATACTGAAGCAATCAATAATGAATCATCAGATTTAGTTATTAATGTTCCATCAAGTAAGTATTATAAAAAGTATTCACATTATGATGAATGGACTACTTTTATTAAAGAAACATATGATATAGATGTAAAAGTAAACTATATACCAATAACAGATTACTTTGCCTTTACATATGGAAACTATATTGCAGAATCAATTAGTGATAATACAATTAGTGGATTAATTAGATTAGGTGATGAACAGATTAATAAAATAACTGAATTAAAAGAGGGAGGATATATTTTACCTTTTAATGACTATATTAAAGATAATAAAAATATAAATTCGCTTCCTGATGAGATGTTACAAGGTTATTCTATTGATGACCAAATATGGGCACTTCCAGGTGGGTATTATAACTTACCATCATTAAGGTTGATTAGCAATTCAATATTAGAAGAAACAGAGTCAAAGGTACCAAGTACACTTGACGAACTATATGTTACATTAATGAATTTTAAAATGGCCGATAAGCAGCCATTGATTATTGGAACAAGTACTAATAATCCTTACTCATATTATGTTAAAGATATTTTTTATGCAAATGGAAACTATATATCATATGATGGTAAATCAAGTATTAGTTATAACCCAAATAACAATTCATATGAAGATTTTATGTTTTCAGATAATGTAGTTGAATCACTAAATTATAT
Organism: Clostridiales bacterium; assembly: GCA_023145435.1. Taxonomy (GTDB): domain Bacteria; phylum Bacillota; class Clostridia; order DUPQ01; family DUPQ01; genus JAFGUQ01. The sequence continues at coordinate 35,372 of JAGLDS010000008.1, read as the reverse complement.
AAACCTTTTATTACAAAATGAATTGATATATAAAAGCGATGTTACTAGATTTGATGATTTTGTTAAAGATAGTTCATATGGAACATTCTACCAAGAACTATTTTCAAGTAGTTATGAAGAAAATTATAGTTATGTTTGGGGACTAACAGGGAACAATGATAAATATTTAAATCCTTCACTATCAAGTTATTATGCATTTGTTATGGCAAGTAATACAAATGATCCACTAAAAACAACCAATAACTTTATAAATACATTTATAGTTGATAAAGAAGGTTATTTATCATCATACCTTGGATTAGAAAATAAAACATATATGTTAAATAACAATTCTGATGTAGTAAGAATCTCAGGTGAAGATAGAATTGGTTTAACACATATGAGTTCAATTCACTTAGCAAATGGTACAACGAATTACTTATATGATACAGGAGAAGAGGTATATCAAGGATTTGCAGGTGTTTCAACAAAGGTTCAAGAGTTGCTTGATGTAGATAAATTATTCCCATACACATATAACATGTTTAATGATGATCAAGAAAATAGTGTTAATCAGTTATTTGGAAATATGTTTAAAAACTTTATTGATTCTGAAGGCGAATTAAATATTGATGAGTTTATTGAAGAATATAAAGGAGAAGCTAGAAAAGCTGGGATAGAAAATATTATTACAAATATAAATAACAAATTTAATACAAGTATTAATTTGAAGTATTAATAGATAATTGAAATAGTATGGGAAGGAAGAAGTATGAAGAAAAAACTTCTTTTGTTGAAAAATAGTTTTTATCACTTTATAAGGAGTGAAAAAGCCGTGCTTACACTAATTATACTCGGTATGACTGTCGGATATATGACGTTTATAATCATTAGTGGTGTATTAAATTCACAGTTTGAAGTAAAAGGAGATTCCAGCGGTTATAACAGTGTAAGTATATTTTTAAACAGTAATGAAAACATTGAAGCTGATATAATGAAATTTCTAGATGAAGAACCATTAGGGGAATTGTATAACGCATTACTAATTGATGTTGGAGAAGAAGGTGCAAATGTTATAGGGTGGAAAGGAACAAGCTTCACCAGATGGCACGCAATGGATCAGGATAGTGCTTTTTTCACGTTGGATCAGAGTGAGAGTGATGATAATATTGTCTTTATTAGTGAATACTTGGACATGTTAGGAGAAAATACATTTACCTTTGAAAATGTAGAATACCGTATTATTAAACAAAGTCAACTTATAATGTTTATGTTTATTCGGGAATTACCTTATGAAGTTATCTACTTTAAAGATGAATCAGGTTGTAGCGATACAATTATTATACCATATAAAACATTCATTAATAATGGATTTAAAACAGATATTTTAAGACTTGACTTAAAGCAATCTATTCATGTTGATAAAGGATCCAATATGGAAAAAATTCAGAGTTACTTTGAAGGTCAAGAAATATATTTTAGTGACAGTGTTTATCAAGATGAAACCGAGACCAAAAGGGTGGCATTAATCCGTTTTATTTTTATTGGTATGTGTATCTTAGCTTTGATTAATATATTTTCCCTGTTTAATTATTGGGTTAAGCATAATAGGAAACAATATTTTATTTATGCTTTTTGTGGGGCATCTAATACCACAACATTTATACTAATAGCATCAGAGTGGTTTGGTATTAATCTAGTTTCATTTGGGTTGGGACTTGTGTTGGTTTTGGCGGTTCAATCTCCTTTAGCTTATCTTGGGATCACCATTAAACTGTTTGTACTTGAAAATGCACTTTTATTAGTGGTAGGATATATTCTTTCTTTTATGTTTTCGCTCAAAACGGTACTTAAGGTGAGTAACACAATGAATAAGTTTGATCTAAGGGGAGATGTATCATGAAATTATTATTTTTATTGCGAAGGCAATACTCCAGATTTTTCATAAGAGAGTTGATTATAATAATACAGATTACTCTATTGGTTGCTTTGTTTACACCCACAGTTACAGAGATGTTGCATCTTTTTTCGGTGGACAAGTTAGCGAAACAGTTTACTGCACCAGCAGTTTATTTTCAAGCAAGTTCTCCATATCAGATTCCTGATCGCATATCAGAACAAGACCATATAAACAGGCTTACACAAATAGAAGAATGCTCAGTGGTAAATGATACGGGATATGTGTCACATGGCGGTTTTTCTATAAATGGAATAGGAACGACTGTTTTTTTCTACAATGATGTCTTAGTACAAAATATTCGTCTTGATATAAAAGAAGGACAAATTATAAGCAAAGATGCATCCAGTAATCAAATATCTGTGTTAATTAATGAAATATTGGCAGAAGTTTTTAACGTTGGAGACACATTTTCAATTGATAAAGTTCGTTTCCCTGTTGCATCCCAATTCAAAAAGTTGGAGTTTATTGTAGCAGGGATTATCAAGGATAATAGTTATTACTATACAATGCGAGGTGGAGCCAGTCATATTCAGCTAGAAAGTATTGGAGGTAAACCGAGCTCTAATGAGTACATAATGATAGCAACAACAAATTTTGAAGTTGTTCCTGCTAAGGATATTCTACCGTCATGTATGCTGTTCACAGAAGATATGAAAGCATCGACTATTGAAGCAATTGATGAGGAACTAACAGGACTCGGTAGTGCGGTATCTATTGATGAAATGCGAAAAAATTCCATAAATAGAATTATTTTAGAAAATCCCTTGTTAATTGTTTCTGCAGTTATGCTGCTGTTGCTATGTATGACAGGAACAAGCTCGTATGCATTCTTAAGCGTTGTAAATATGCGGAAAAAGTTTAGCATCTATTACATATGCGGAATGAGTTGGCGCAAGTCACTTTTCATAACGCTTGTTTCATTGACGGTGCTTCTTTTCTTAGCTTTCCTTGTAGCTATAGGTATTTTACCATTCATCTGGGAGCGTATAGAATTTAGGGGTTTACTATATTCCTCGTTGCTTATTGTATTTCTATATATGTTAAGTATTATAGTTGCTGTAACTAGATATAAGAACCTTGATTCTATGGCACTTCTTAGGAAAGGAGATTAGAGACATGATATCAATCATCAATACAATTTCGAAAGGGATAAAAGCATGAGTAAAAATTTAATGAGTTTATCGGGAATAAACATGGTATACAATCCAGGAAAACCAAATGAGGTTCATGCCCTATTAGATGTCTCTATGAAAGTTTCAGAAAGAGATTTTACAGCAATTGTGGGACCTTCGGGATCCGGAAAGTCTACATTGATGCATATTATGGGTGGTATGCTGAGACCTACAGAAGGAGAATATGCATTTCGGACAAAAGAAATAACTCTATTTAATAATAAACAATTGGCATCTTTTCGCAATAAAAATATAGGATTTGTTTTACAAGATTTTGGCTTGTTAGGAGAAAGGTCAGCCTTAGAGAATGTTTGTATACCAATGTTATTTTCCGATATTAAGTGGAACAAACTAGAAAAACTGGCGATGCAAGTATTGAAATCACTGCAAATAGATCATCTGTATAATCGAAAAATCAATCAACTTTCAAGAGGGCAATGCCAACGGGTAGCAATTGCTAGGGCTTTAGTAATGGAACCGCCATTGATATTAGCAGATGAACCTACAGGAGCTTTAGATACTGAAACAGCAAAAAGCTTAATGACATTGTTTCGTGAATTGAACGAAAAGGGTAGTACGATAATTATGGTTACTCACGATCAAGAAATGAGTGGAATGTGTAAAAAAGTAATTCGGATAAATGATGGTAAAATTTCATGATGCTATTTATAAATACTTTATAGGTATGATATTAAAATAAAAGGAGAATAAAACTCTAAAAATGAACTATAATATAACTAATAACATATATTATGGTTCATTTTTAAAGAGGATGTTTTATGGAAACGCTTAAATATTTTTTTACTTATGAAAATAAATTACCATCTAATCTAGGATTTACACTGTTTGGAATTACACATTTATTATGGATAATCATAACTTTATTGATTATAGTTCTTTTAGTTCTAATATATAGAACACTTCAAGAGAAAAATAAAAAGATAATGTTATTTATAATTGCTTTCATAATGATTTTATGTGAATTATCGAGAAATGTTTGGTATATATATATTGGTGAATATAGTTTAGATAAGGCTTTACCATTGCAATTAAGTAGAATTATATTGTTTATAGAAGCAATTGCTATATTTACTAATAAAAGATATTTAAAAGAATTTTCTTATGCATGTGGATTATTTAGCCTAACAGCATTTATAGCTCCTAATATTAATGCTTATCCAATTTTACATTATAACTTTTTAAGGTATACAATAGTCCATTTACTCATAATAGCTGTTCCTATTATGTGGATTATTGGAGATGGATTTAAACCAGATTATAAGTATTTACCAAAATGTATAATACTTCTTTTTTCTATAGCTTTCGCTGCTTTAATTGCTAATTTTGTATTTGATTCTAATTATTTATATATCAATTATATACCTGAACATGTAAACATAAATATAAATCAACCATGGTATGCCTTGGCATTACTAGGTGCTGTAATTGGTTTTTGGTTTATAACATATATTCCATGGATTCTCTATGATAGATATAAAAAAGTGAAAAGCAATTAACATTCATACCTAGTTGCTATATAATGATATGGTTAACGAGGTGATTATGAGTAAAGTTGCAATAGTAAAATGCAATGATTATCAAGATGATAAAGTATATAAAACAGTAAAAGAATGTTTTGATTTGTTAGGTGGTTTAAATAAGTTTGTAAAAAAAGGAATGAAGGTTGCAATAAAACCTAATCTTTTAATGGCAAAATCTCCAGATGGTCATGCAACGACACATCCAAGTATTATTGCAGCTATAGGGCGATTAATTATAGAATGTGGTGGTACACCATTAGTTGTTGAGAGTCCAGGTGGACCATATTTTGTGACATATTTAAAAGCAACGTATAAAGCGTGTGGGATGACTGCCATGTCTAAAAAGTATAATATCCCATTAAATACTGATTTATCGACAATACCAAAAATTATAAAAACAGAGCGTAATACTAGAAAAATAACTGTTTTAAAACCACTTTTAGATTGTGATTTGATTATAAATGCTAGTAAAATGAAGACACATGCTATGATGATTTTTACAGGAGCCATAAAAAACATGTTTGGTGCAATTGCAGGAACAGAAAAAGCAACTTATCATATCAATGCTTCAGATTATGATAAATTTGCAAATGAGTTAATTGATATTTTTCAAACAGTAGTTCCAACTCTTAATGTAATGGACGGAATTATTGGAATGGAAGGAGAAGGGCCAGCCGCAGGTAATCCTAAACAAGTAGGAGTTATCCTTGCATCAACAAATGGGTTTTCTTTAGACAGTGTTGCTCATGATATATTGTTAATTGACAAAGAACAGTCATATATATTAAAAAATGCAAAACTAAGAGGTATATCAATAGATTACGATTTAATTGGAAGTAAATTAGATGAAGTTATAATAAATGATTTTAATATTCCGTACCAACTAAAAAAAGGATTAACAAAAAATTTATTTTGGAAAATCACAAGTAATTCTAAATCAAAACCAGTAGTAATTAAAGATAAGTGCGTTGGTTGTGAAATATGTAAGAACAATTGTCCTGCTGAGTGTATTGTTATGGTTGATAAAAAACCAGTTTTTGATTATGATGCATGTATAAGGTGTTTTTGTTGTCAGGAATTATGTCCTAAATCTGCAATTATTGCAAAAAAACCATTTATACATAAATTGTTATCAGGAGGAAGATAAATGAATATCGTATTAGTCGAACCAGAAATTCCACAAAACACAGGAACTATCGCTAGAACTTGTGCAGCTACAAATACATCATTACATTTAGTAAGACCACTAGGATTTAGTACTGATGATAAATATTTAAAGCGTGCAGGATTAGATTATTGGAAGTATGTTGATATACATTATTATGATTGCTTAGATGAGTTTTTTAAAATCCATGGTAATAAATCATTATTTTTTGCTTCTACAAAATCTAAACATACATATTGTGATGTAGCTTATGGTAAAGACTCATATATCCTTTTTGGTAAAGAAACAAAAGGGTTAGATGAAAAATTATTAAAAGAAAATTATGATAAATGCATTAGAATTCCAATGGCAAATAAAATTAGAAGTTTAAATTTGTCAAATTCTGTGAATATTATATTATATGAAGCACTTAGACAACAGCAGTTTGCAAACTTATTAAAAGAAGGAGTTTTCCCAAATGAAAGATAGAATAATTAATGAATTTATAAATTTAGTAAAATTAGCTGCACCTAGCAAGAATGAACGTAAGGTGGCTGACTATGTAACTAGTAAATTAATATCCTTAGGTTATAAGCCTTATGAAGATAATGCAGGACAAGCGATTGATGGTAATACTGGTAATATTATTTGTAAAATAAAAGGTGATTCATCAAAAGATAAAATTATGTTAATGGCGCATATGGACTGCGTTTTACCTTGTGATGGAATTAAACCTGTTATTGGTGATGTATATATTGAAAGTGATAAAACTACAATTTTAGGATCTGATGATCTCTCAGGTGTAGCTGCAATGCTAGAAATAGCAACAACAAGAGCTAATGGTGAATTAAATGCTGGAGATATATATTTAGTATTCACTGTTGCAGAAGAAATTGGTTTATTAGGAGCGAAGGAATTAGATTTATCAAAAATTGATGTGGATTATGCATATGTGCTTGATAGCGGTGGAGAAATTGGAACAGCTAGTATATCAGCCCCATCTCATATTTCGTTTAATACAACTATAACAGGAAAAGCAGCACATGCTGGAATGGAACCTGAAAAAGGGATTAATGCTATAGTCGTTGCTTCAAAAGCGATAGCACAAATGGATATAGGAAGAATTGATGAAGAAACAACCTGTAATATTGGAATTATTAAAGGTGGTTTAGCTAAAAATATTGTTTGTGAAAGTGTATTTATTGAAGGTGAAGTAAGAAGTCGAGATGAAAAGAAATTAGAAAACGTATATGAAAAAATCGTAAAAATTTTAAAAGATACTGTAAAAGAAAACCAAGCAACAATAGAAATCAAAATGATAAGAGAATATTCTTCATTTTTAATTGAAGAAGATGCAGATGTTTTATTAAAATTTAAAAAAGCTTGTGAAGTTGCAAAAATGCCATTTTCTACTGAGCATGGTGGTGGTGGTAGTGATACTAATATTGTATGTACAAAAGGAATAAAAGCCCTTAATATAAGTACAGGGATGGATAAAGTACATAGTGTTAATGAACGAATAAAAATTGATGATTTACATAAAATAGCCTATTTACTTAAAAATATTGTTTCACTTACCTAATAAATGGATAAAATAAAGTGAAACACCTTAATAAAAAAGATAATTAATGATTGAAAATTACCTGTTAGTAATGTAAAATACTTGTGATTAAAAGAAAATAAATAAATATCTTAGGAGGATATATAAAATGACTGTAAAAGTTGGAATTAATGGTTTTGGTAGAATTGGAAGATTAGTGTTTAGAGCAGCTTCTGAAAATCCTAATGTAACAGTAGTTGGAGTTAATGATCCTTTCATGACAACTGACTATATGGCTTATATGGTGAAATATGACACAGTACATGGCAGATTTAATGGAGAAGTTGAATATAAAGAAGATAAATTAATTGTTAATGGCGAAGAAATCGCTGTATATGCAAAAATGAATCCTGCAGAAATTCCATGGTCTGAATGTGGAGCTGATTATGTTGTTGAAGCAACTGGTGTTTTCTTAACCACTGAAAAAGCTTCTGCTCATTTAAAAGGTGGAGCTAAAAAAGTCATCATAAGTGCACCTGCAAAAGATAAAGTAACTCCAATGTTTGTTATGGGTGTTAATAATAAAACTTATACAACAGATATGGATATAGTATCTAATGCATCTTGTACTACTAACTGTTTAGCACCAATTGCAAAAGTTTTAAATGATAATTTTGGAATTAAAGAAGGATTAATGACTACAATTCACTCATATACATCAACACAGAAAACTGTTGATGGACCATCTTCTAAAAACTGGAGAATGGGAAGAGCTTGTGCACAAAATATTATTCCATCAACAACAGGTGCAGCTATTGCAGTTGGCGTTGTGTTACCAGAATTAAATGGTAAATTAACAGGAATGGCATTTAGAGTACCAACACCTGATTCATCAGTTGTTGATTTAGTTTGTAATCTAGAAAAAGCTGCTTCATATGAAGATATTAAAGCTGCTATGAAAAAAGCAAGTGAAAATGAACTTAAAGGGATCTTAGGTTATACAGAAGAAGATGTTGTTTCAAGTGACTTTATTCACGATTCAAGAACATCAATCTTTGATGCTAAAGCTGGACTATCATTAACAGATCACTTTGTAAAAGTTGTTTCATGGTATGATAATGAGTGGGGTTATTCAAGTAAAGTTATTGATTTAATTTCATATATGGCAACAGTAGACGCAAAGTAAGACACAAATTTTATAAAAAAGGCTCGGGAAAATTCCTGGGCCTTTATACTTATATATTTAAGAATGGGGGAAATAATCTAAAATGAGTATCTTAAACAAAAAAACAATAGAAGATATTGATTTATCTAATAAAAAGGTGATTGTTAGGGTGGATTTTAATGTACCACTAAATAACGACGGTAAAATAACTGATGATAAGAGAATTAAAGGTGCATTACCAACTATCAAATATTTACTTGAAAATCAGTGTAAAGTAATATTAGTATCACATTTAGGTAGACCAAAAGATGGGTTTGAGGCGAAGTTTAGTTTACAACCTGTTGCAAAAAGACTAAGCAAATTATTAGATCAATCAGTCATTATGGCAAGTGATGTAATTGGAGAAGATGCAGTAAAAAAAGCTATTTCTTTAAAAGAAGGAGAAATTCTTTTACTAGAAAATGTGCGTTTTCATAAAGAAGAGAAAAAAAATGACAAAGCATTTGCTAAAAAATTAGCAAATATGGCTGATATATTTGTAAATGATGCTTTTGGTACTTCACATAGAGCACATGCTTCAACTGCAGGTATAGCAGATTATTTACCAGCTGTTTGTGGTTTCTTAATAAAAAAAGAAATTGAAATTATGGGAAAAGCATTAAAAAAACCAATAAGACCATTTGTTGCGATTTTAGGTGGAGCAAAAGTTTCTGATAAAATTGGTGTTATTGAAAATTTATTAGATAAAGTTGATTCACTTATTATTGGTGGAGGAATGGCTTATACTTTCTTAAAAGCTAAAGGTTATAAAATTGGAGCTTCTTTATGCGAAGAAGATAAAATTAAACTAGCAAAAGAATTAATGGCAAAAGCTGAAGCAAAAAATGTTGAAATTATGCTCCCTATAGGTAGTATAGTGGCTAAAGAATTTAAAAATGATACTGATTATAAGTATGTACCTTCAGATGCTATGCCAGATGGTTGGATGGGCGTAGATATTGGTTCATTAACCATTGAAAAATTTTCTAATGAAATTAGAAAAGCAAAAACAATTATATGGAATGGTCCAATGGGTGTATTTGAATTTCCTAATTTTGCTAAAGGAACAAGCGAAATTGCAAAAGCAGTTTCACAAGCTGATGCTATTTCAATTATTGGTGGTGGAGATTCTGCAGCAGCAATAGAATTATTAGGATATGCTGATAAAGTAACACATATATCAACTGGTGGTGGCGCAGCTTTAGAATTTTTAGAAGGAAAAACATTACCAGGTATTGAGTGTTTACTTGATAAAGTACCTAAAAAAATGGTTATTGCTGGTAATTGGAAAATGAATAAAACTCCAACTGAAACTTATGATTTTATTACAGATTTAAAAGGGAAAGTAAAAAACACATATGATGATGTTATTTGCGCAGTACCATCTGTTTGTCTTTGTGAAGCACTTCGTGCTGCTAAAGGAACTAATATCGAAATCGCTTCTCAAAATTTACATTATGAAAAATCTGGTGCATACACTGGAGAAGTTAGTGCAGCAATGTTAAGTGATCTTGGCATAAAATATGTAATAGTTGGTCATTCAGAGAGACGACAGTATTTTAATGAAACAGATGAGAGTGTTAATAAAAAGGCTCATGCTGCATTTAAATATGGAATTATTCCAATTATATGTGTAGGAGAATCACTATTTCAACGTGATAAAGGTGTAACAAATGATTTAGTGAGTTACCAAGTTAAATTCGCATTAAAGGGATTAACTGAAGAACAAGTTAAAAATACTATTATTGCTTACGAACCTATATGGGCAATTGGGACGGGAAAAACTGCAACAAGTGAGCAGGCAAACAATGTGTGTGCAGTTATTAGAAATGTTGTAGTTGATTTATATGGTAAGCAAGCTGGGAAAGCTATTCGTATTCAGTATGGTGGTTCTGTTAAACCAGCTAATGCGTATGAACTATTTAATATGTCAGATATAGATGGAGGCTTAGTTGGTGGTGCTAGTTTAAAAGTTGTAGACTTTGAAGCAATCATCAATTATGAGGAATAAAAGGAAACTTAAATGAATAAAAAAGTTACAGCTTTAATTATTTTAGATGGTTATGGAATTAATGAAAACAAAAAAGGCAATGCAATTTATTTAGCAAATAAACCTAATATTGATTCATTAATAGCAACTTATCCAAATACAAAGCTAAGTACTAGCGGAAATGATGTTGGATTACCAAAAGGACAAATGGGTAATTCTGAAGTAGGGCATACTAATATTGGTGCTGGACGAGTTGTATATCAAGATTTAGTTAAAATCACGAAAGCTATTGAAGATGAATCGCTATTTAATAATGAAGCATTGCTAGGTGCAATTAATAATGCAAAAGAAAACAATAGTGCTCTTCATTTAATGGGACTTCTAAGTGATGGAGGAGTACACTCTCATAATACGCATTTATATGCATTATTAGAAATGGCTAAAAATAATGGTTTAACAAAAGTATATGTTCATTGTTTTTTTGATGGACGAGATGTTAAGCCTGATAGTTCACTAAAATATATTATAGAATTAGAGAAAAGATTAAATACTATTGGTGTTGGAAAAATTGCCACAATAATGGGTCGCTTTTATGCAATGGACAGAGATAACATCTGGGATCGTATAGAAAAATCTTATAATGCAATAGTCATGGGTCAAGGCCTAAAAGCTAATGATGCAGAAAAAGCTGTTAGGGAATCTTATGAAAATAAGGTTTTTGATGAATTTGTTATTCCTACAGTTATTACAAAAAATGATGAACCAATAGCAACTATAAATGAATTTGACTCAATAATTTTCTTTAATTTCAGACCAGATCGAGCTAGACAAATTACAAGAACTTTTGTTGATGAAAAATTTAAAGAATTTGTTAGACAAAAAGGATACTTTAAAAATTATTATGTTTGTTTGACACCATATGATGAAACATTTAAAAATGTTCATATAGCTTTTTATAAAGAAAAACTAAAAAATACTTTTGGTGAATATATTTCTGATTTAGGGTTAACCCAATTGAGAATTGCTGAAACACAAAAGTATGCTCATGTAACATTCTTTTTTAATGGTGGAGTTGAAAAACCTTATTTAAATGAAGATAGGGCACTTATAGATTCTCCGAAGATAGAAACTTTCGATTTACAACCTGAGATGAGTGCTTATGAAGTAAAAGATGAAGCAATTAAGCGAATAGAATCTAAAAAGTATGATGTTATTATTTTAAACTTTGCCAATTGTGATATGGTAGGGCACACAGGTATAATTCCAGCTACAATTAAAGCGGTAGAAGTAGTTGATGATTGTGTGGGACAAGTTATAGAGAAAATATTAGAAGTAGATGGAACAGCTCTTATTACAGCTGATCATGGGAATGCAGAAATGATGATTGATGACTTAGGTAATCCTATGACTGCACACTCCACATTTCCTGTACCATTAATTTATATTAATAATAATACTTCAGGTATTACTTTAAAAGAAGGCAAGTTGGCTGATTTAACACCAACAATGCTTGATATAATGAACATTGACCAGCCTAAAGAAATGACAGGCCAGTCATTAATAGTGAAATAACTAGGAGGAAAAATATGAAATATTATTTCGAAATTGAAAGTGTATATTCAAGAGAAATTCTTGATTCACGAGGAAACCCAACACTTGAAGTAGAAGTTATTGTAGAAGGTGGCTTTATGGGTAGGGCTGCTGTTCCATCAGGTGCTTCAACAGGCGCATTTGAAGCTGTTGAACTAAGAGATGGCGATAGCAATAGATACCTTGGTAAAGGTGTTTCGAAAGCTGTTAGCAACATTAATGATGTAATAGCTCCTGAAATAGAAGGAATGAACGTTATTGATCAAACCGCTATTGATAAATTAATGCTTGAATTAGATGGTACACCAAATAAAGCTAAATTAGGTGCCAATGCCTTATTAGGTGTTTCATTAGCTGTAGCAAAAGCTGCTGCTAATACCATAGGAATGTCATTATATCAATATATTGGTGGAGTAAATGCGAAAAAACTACCAGTACCTATGATGAACATTATTAATGGTGGTAAACATGCAGATAACTCAATTAATTCTCAAGAATTTATGATTATGCCAGTAGGAGCTGATAGTTTTAAACAAGCTTTACAATGGTGTGCTGAAGTATTCCATACACTTAAAGGTGTATTAAAAGAAAAAGGTTATAGTACAGCAGTTGGTGATGAAGGTGGATTTGCTCCTAATCTTAAATCTGATGAAGAAGCATTACAAGTTATTGTCGAAGCTATAGAAAAAGCAGGATTTAAACCTTATGATGACTTTAGAATTGCACTAGATCCTGCAGCTACTGAAATGTATGAAGAAGCAATTAAAGCTGGCCATGAAGGTAATTACTATTTCTGGAAAACTGATCAGATGTTTACAAGAGAAGAAATGGTTGAATTTTGGGTTGGACTAGCAGAAAAATATCCAATTATTTCTATTGAGGATGGATTATCAGAAGAAGATTGGGAAGGCTGGAAATTATTAAATGATAGAATTGGTGATAAAGTTCAAATCGTTGGTGATGATTTATTTGTTACAAACACAGTACGATTAAAAAAAGGAATCGATTTAGGTGTAGCTAATTCAATTTTAATTAAAGTTAATCAGATTGGTACTTTAACAGAAACATTAGAAGCCATTGAAATGGCTAATAGAGCAGGGTTTACCGCTGTTACTTCACATCGATCTGGTGAAACTGAAGATACTACTATTGCAGATATTGCAGTTGCTACAAATTCAGGTCAAATAAAAACCGGTGCTCCTTCAAGAACTGATAGAGTTGCAAAATATAACCAACTACTTAGAATTGAAGAAGAATTAGGTGAAGTAGCTGAGTATGCTGGAATAGATACATTTTTTAACTTAAAATAAATATAAAAAAAATTTTAAAAGAAGAGTAATACTCTTCTTTTTTTTGTATAAAATTATTTTTTCATCAATTACTACAATTATTACTAAAGAGAATTTAATCTAAATAAAATGAAACATATACAAACTTTTAGTAATAATAATAAAAACATGTAAAAATTCCAATACAACTTGTTTATCTCAAAAACATATGGTATACTTTTTCAAGAATAAAAAGTTACGGAGGTACTTAAAAATGAATGCGTTACAAATTATAGTAGGAATTTTACAAATCATTGCAGCATTAGCAATAATCGTAATTGTTTTATTACAATCTGGTAAAGCCGCTGGTTTATCTGGAAGTATTGCAGGTGGAGCTGAGACATTCTTTGGGAAAAACAAAGGAAGAACAATGGACTCTATGTTAGAAAAATATACTGGTTATATTGCAATTGGTTTCTTAATAACATCAATTATGTTATATGTTTTATTAAAGTAATATATTAAAGAGAAATAAAAACCAACAGTTTTTAACTGTTGGTTTTTTTATGCTAGAAAATCTTTAATTACTTCTTTTAATTCAGTAATGTCATCTGTGTATGCAACCATTACAATTTCTTTATTAAGGTCTAGGCTAAATATTCCCATAATAGATTTTGCATCAATTACATAACGTCCGGATACTAAATCAATATCAAAAGGGAATGTGGCAATTGAATCAACAAAATCTTTTACTTCGCTAATTGAATCAAATTTTACTTGTAGTTCGTGTTTCATCGTAATATCTCCTTTAACTTTCTATATGTAGTGTAGTGAAAAACTTAAATAATGTCAATAAAAACAATATAAAATTAACTATAATGATGCTATAATTATTATATAAAAAATAGGAGTTTTTAAATGAATTATGTCATAAAAAATAGCCACCTTATAGTAGTAATAAGTGATTTAGGAGCTGAATTACAAAGCATTCAAATGATTAATGATTCTGTTGAATTATTATGGCAACTTAATAAAGAAATTTGGGAAAGACAAGCCCCTTTACTATTCCCTATAATTGGAAGATTAAAAGATGAAGAATATATATATAATGATATTACTTATAAAATACCAATTCATGGGTTTGCATATACTTCTAACTTTAAAGTTAAAGAACAATTTAAAGATCAAATTACTTTTTCATTAACTAACAATGATAAAACAATGGGTATGTATCCTTTCAAATATAATTTATTAATTACTTATATATTAAATGGGAATAAGCTTGTAAAACAACATACAATTGAAAATTTAAGTAAAGATAAAATGTATTTTGAATTAGGTGGTCATGAAGGTTATAATTTATCTTTATTTACTGGAGAGAAAATGGAAGATTACTATTTAGAATTTATGGATCAAAATAATTTATTAACTTATACAGCTGATGAGAATGTCATGATAGAAAAGAAAAAAAATAAAATTTCTTTAGATAATAAAAAACTTTATTTGTCTCCTGAAGTATTTAAAAATGATGCTTTAATAATAGATAATTTAAAAGTTAGAGAAGTGACACTTAAAAACACAAAAAACCCTTATGTAGTGAAGGTAACATTTGAAGATTTTAAATATTTAGGTATTTGGACTAAATATATGAGAAGTAATTATGTTTGTATTGAACCTTGGTCATCATTACCAGATGCAAATTATTTAGACAAACAACTAACAAATAAACAAGATATTATCCTTTTACAGTCAAAAGAGAAAAAAGTATTAACATATACAATGTCATTTTACAAGGAGGAAGTATGATTACTAACAAATTAACCTATTTAAAGGAACTAAAAGGGGAAAATCCTTTAGTAGATCAAGCTATTAAATTTATTGAATCAACAAATTTAAATGAACTTACAGAGGGTAAGCATGAAATCAATAAGCAAATGTTTGCAGTAAAAAGCAGTTATGAAACTAAATCAGAAAATATTGCATTGAGTGAAGCACATAGAAAATATATCGACTTACAAATTATTCTAGAAGGTGAAGAAGTTATTTTTGGTGGAGATATTGATGATTACAAAGAAACAACTTCTTATGATGATAAAAAAGACGTAGCTTTTTATAAAGGAGAAGCATCTTGGAAAATTATATGCAAAAAAGATACTTTTGCAATATTTTATCCCTACGATATACATCAACCAGGAGTTACATTAGAAACTGCTAAAAAGATTACAAAGGTAGTGTTTAAAATTCATGTTATCTAAAGTTGTTAAGCAACTTGAAAATAGTAAAAGAATTGTATTCTTTACTGGTGCTGGTATTTCTACTGAAAGTAATATACCTGATTTTCGTTCTTCAAATGGACTTTATAATCATGAGAAAATAGATGATTTAACACCTGAGTATTTACTTAGTTATAATTGTTTTAAAAACAGTTCAAAGCTTTTTTATAACTATTATTTTTCTAATATGATTCATATTGATAAGTTTCCAAATAGTGCGCATAATAGCATTACGAGTTTATCAAATTTGGGATATGAAGTTATAGTTATTACACAAAATATTGATGGATTACACAGCTTAGCAGGGAATAAAAATATAATTGAATTACATGGTTCGGTCTATAAAAATTATTGTATTAATTGTGGGCGAGAATTTTCTATTAATGAAATACTTTATAAAAAGCCGATACCTTATTGTAATTATTGTAATGAGATTATTAGACCTAATGTAATTCTTTATGGAGAAGCATTAGATAAAAAAGTTATTGATAAAGCTATTAATGCAATTAAACTTGCGGATATGCTATTTGTAATAGGAACTTCATTAGTGGTAAACCCTGCAGCTTCTCTTTTACAATATTACAAAGGTAATCAATTTGTTTTGATAAATAAAAGTTCTACACCATATGATAACCAAGCTACTTATCGCTTTTATGAATCATGTGGTAAGATAATGAGTGAAATAATTAAGAGATTAGGATTGAATCATGGAAAGTAATTCAAATACCATAAATATAAGTGAAATCAAAGGTGTAGGACCTGCAAAAGAAAAAGCATTTCAATCAATGGGTATTTTCAATATAAAAGACCTTTTATGCTATTATCCAAGAGATTATCATGATAGAACTGTTATTAAAAAGATTACTACACTTGAAATTGATGAATTTGCAGTTGTAGAGGGAATTATAACTAAAGTTACAAATCATCGAGTTAGACGTAATCTATCATATATAAAAATTCAGATTACAGACGGTACATCTATAATGTATTGTACATGGTTTAATCAAGACTATTTAAAAAACAAGCTTAAAGTAAATGTTAAATATCTTTTTTTTGGAAAAGTAATTAAAAATAAATTTGCTTTTGAATTTAACTCACCTGAATTTTCTAGTGATAAAGAAAACTTTTTGAAATTAGTACCAATTTATAGAAGAAATTCTTTATTGACACAAAATTTTTTAAGAAAAATAGTAAATCAGGCTTTAATCATAAAAAAAGATAAATTTATAGATGTTTTACCATTATCAATTAAAGATAGATATCAATTACTTGAATACAATAAAAGCATTATTAATATACATTATCCTGAATCTACAAGTTTGTTTTTTGAAGCAAGAAAAAGACTTGTTTTTGAAGAATTATTCTTATTGCAATTACTTTTATTATTTATAAAACAAAACCATAAAGAAAAAATTCAAAAGTTACCATATTCAAAAGATGAATATTTTTCAAAATTAATTAAGAATCTTTCTTTTACTTTAACAAATTCACAAAAAAAAGTAATAGATGAAGTTACAAAAGATCTATTTTCTAATCATGCTATGAATAGATTAGTACAAGGAGATGTGGGATCTGGTAAGACTATTATCGCAATTGCAGCTATGCTTTTAACAATTGAAAATGGATATCAAAGTGCATTTATGGTACCTACTGAAATTCTATCCATACAGCATTACCAAAATATTAGTAAAATATTAGAAAACTTTAATATTTCAATTGTATTATTACATGGCAAAATGAAAGTTAAAGAAAAAAAGGGGATATTAGAAGCAATAAAATCTGGGCAAATTGATATGGTAATTGGTACTCATGCAATAATTCAAGATACAGTTTCATTTTTAAATCTAGGGCTTGTTATTACAGATGAGCAACATAGATTTGGTGTAGAACAACGCTCATTGTTAACAAAAAAGGGAGAAAACCCTAATGTTTTAGTCATGACTGCTACACCAATACCAAGAACATTAGCTCTAATATTATATGGCGATCTAGATATTTCAATTATAGATGAAATGCCAAAAGGCCGATTAGCTATTGAAACATATATGGTTGATGAGAGTAAGCGGCTTAGAATCAATGATTTTATTAAACAACGTGTTAAGAATAATGAACAAGTATTCATAGTTTGTCCATCCATTGATGAAAGCGATAAACTTGATATTGCTAATGTTACTGATGTTTATGAAAAAAGTTATAAACTTTTTATTGATTATGAAGTAGGTATGATTCATGGAAAAATGAAAAATATTGAAAAAGAAGAAATTATGAAAGCATTTGTTGATAACAAGATACAAATACTTGTATCTACCACAGTAATTGAAGTAGGAGTTGATATTAAAAATGCTACATTAATGGTAGTTGAAAACGCTGATCGTTTTGGAATTGCTCAATTACATCAATTAAGAGGAAGAGTAGGTAGAAGTGATTTACAATCATATTGTGTATTATATAATCAATCACAATCTAAAAAAGCGATTAATAGATTGAAAGAATTAGCAAATTCAAATGATGGGTTTTATCTATCTGAACAAGACTTAATTCAAAGAGGTCCAGGAGAATTCTTTGGAACAAGACAACATGGCATACCAGAATTAAACATATCTAATTTATATTTAGATGGATATATTTTAAAACAAGCACAAGAAGCTGCTTTATTAGTAATTAATGATGATGACAAACTTTTAAATAATGAAAATAAATTCATTAGAGAAATAATTATTAAAAAATTACAATCAATTGTATTGGAGTGAAAAATGAAAGATATTGTAGAACAATTATTTAACACAAAAGCTTTAGTAGTAACAGATGGAACGCCATTTCTTTATACGTCAGGTGAAGTCGGACCATTTTATATTAATACCCATTATCTTTATGGTGATAAAGAAATGTCAGAAAAAACATTGGAATTTATAAATGAAAATAAAGAATTACATGATTTTGAAGAGCAATTAACTAGGAAAATTATGAATCAATATTATAGTAATGATATTTTTCATGATGTCGTTGATCAATTAGTAAACTTAATTAAAGAAAAAGTAAATTTAAATGAAGTTGATATGATATCAGGTGGAGAAAGACGTGATTGGTTTTTCTCCATTCCTGTTGCAAAATTATTGTTATTACCTCATGTTTTTATTTATAAAGACCATCATATAAGTAATCATATTTTAGATGGTAAAAATCTTCTTCACATTTGTGATTTAATTAATTCAGCTTCTAGTTATACAAGAGATTGGAAACCTATTATTAATAAAAATAAAGGAATTATTAAAGAAACTGTATCAGTAGTTGATAGGAACCAAGGTGGAAAAGATATTTTAAAATCAGTAAATATAAAATTACATAGTTTAATTTCATTTAGCAAAGATACTTTTGAAAACGCTAAAGACTGTGGTAAAATTAATAAAGAACAATTAGAAATGATTGAAAAATATTTAAAAGACACAAATAAATTTTTACTTGATTTTGTTGATAATAATCAAGAATATATTGAAAAATTAAAAACTAAAGGAACTAAACAGGAAAAACGAGTGAAGTTATTGTTAAAAAAATATTATGAACTTATATGAGTTTCTGACAATCAGTTTTAAAATTAATTTTAAAAATTTAAAGGTGAAATAATGATTATTAAAAATGGAAAAATTTTCACAGGAAAGAATTTTATAGATGAAAGACATCTAATAATAGAAGAACAAAAAATTAGCAAAATTACTGAATCTTTAGAAAATAATATGTTTGATATTGATGCTAATGGTTGTTATGTAGTACCAGGATTAATAGATATTCACACACATGGACTAGGTGGATTTGATGTAAATATATCAAGTGAAATTAATATGGACTTATTAGCAACGACATACATAAAAAAGGGAACAACATCACTGTTACCAACAACAGTTTCTCAACCTATACAGAAAACATTTGATCTATTGGATTATTGTAATAATCCTAAATGTCATAAAGCTTTTATTGGTGTTCATTTAGAAGCACCATATTTAAATAAAGATAAATTAGGTGCTCAAAATAGTAGCTACATTGAAATTCCATCTGTATCAAATTTTAAAAAGAATTTTTCGTCATATTTATCTGCTATAAAAATTATTTCAATGGCTCCTGAATTGGATAAAAATTACGAGCTTTCACATTTTCTTAAAGATAAACAAATTATTTTATCATTTGGGCATACAAACAGTAATGCAAAAGAAGGGAAAAAAGCATTTTCAAATGGATATAAATTAGCTACGCATCTTATGAATGCAATGCCATCAATACACCATAGGAATGTAGCAATTACTGGGATGGCACTTTTAGATGATTCAGTTGGTGTTGAAATTATTTCTGATTTACTTCATGTAAGCGAAGAAATGATAAAAATTATAATAAAATGTAAACCATTAGATACTATATATATAATAAGTGACTCTATGAGTGCAGCTCACTTGGGTGATGGAGAATATGAATTAAGCAATCAAAAAGTTGTAGTTAAAGATAATTGCGCTAGAACTTTAAAAGGAAATCTTGCAGGTAGCTTAATTACGATGTTAGATGGTGTTAAAAACATGGTATCTATAGGTATTAAGCTAGAACATGCTTTACAATTCGCAACATATAATCAAGCTAAACTACTTAATATGACGAATCAAATCGGTGTTATTAAAGAGGGAAATATAGCTAATATTTTAATTCTTACAAAACAATTAGAAATTAAACACGTTATTTTTCAAGGGAAATTAATTATCTAACTAAAAATTATATATATTTTCTTTTTATATTTTAATAAAATCTATAAGTTAAATATTTAACAAAGTAGTTGAAATTAGTTTGATGTTCTGATACAATGTAATAGATTGTTAAATAATTAACATGATAAAAGGAGTTTTAATTGATATGAGTAAAAATTGTCAATGTGGAGAAGATAAGGTTTGTCAATTGGATAATGTCATAAAAGAACATAAAAATATTGCTGGTGCATTAATACCTGTACTACATGAAGCACAAAAAATATTTGGGTATCTACCAATGTCTGTACAAAAACAAATATCAAAAGGATTGAATATTTCATTAGCAGAAATTTATGGAGTTGTTACTTTTTATTCAGAATTTTCTACAGAACCAAAAGGTGAGTACCAAATTAATGTTTGCCTTGGTACTGCTTGTTATGTAAAAGGAGCTAATGATATTTTAGAACAATTTAAAAAGCAACTTAAAATAGATGTTGGGCAAACAACAAGCGATAATAAATTTTCAATAAATGCATGTAGGTGTGTTGGCGCTTGTGGATTGGCTCCAGTTGTTACAATAAATGAAGAAGTGTATGGAAAATTAGTTGCAGATGATGTAAAAGGAATTTTAGAAAAATATCAAGTTTAATGATTAAAGTTTTGGAGGTGTTTTAAAATGAAATCAATTGCTGAATTAGATGCTATTAGAAAAAAAGCTCTAAATAATATGAAAGTAAAAAAAGAAAACCAAGGTTATAAAATTGTAATTGGAATGGCAACTTGTGGAATTGCTGCAGGAGCTAAACCAATTATGAGTGCGTTTATTGAACAATTAGAAAAAAGAAATATAAGTGTACCCGTTTCCAAAACAGGTTGTGTTGGCGTTTGTCGACTTGAACCTATGGCAGATATTATTGATGATATGGGAAATAAAACTACATATATTATGTTAACTCCTGATAAAGTGGAAAAAATAGTTCAAAATCATATCATTAATGGACAAGTTGTATCTGAGTTTACGATTAATTCAACTCAGGCAATTTTTTAGGAGGATTAGTAAATGCATATTTATAGTTCACATGTATTAGTTTGTTCTGGAACAACTTGTTCATCAAAACAATCTATTTTAATTATTGATAAACTTAAAGATGGTATTAAAAGAAAAAAATTAAATGAGAAAATACAAGTAATTACTACAAGTTGTTTTGGATTGTGTACCAAAGGACCAATTGTAGTTATTTATCCTGAAGGTGCAATATATTCAAATGTTACTCTAAATGATATTGATGAAATTATTAATGAACATCTTGTAAATGGAAGAATAGTAAAAAGATTATTATCTGGAGATAATAATGAAAATAATTCATATGAGACAGCTGATTTCTTCAAGAAACAAGAACGAATTGCTCTTAGAAATTGTGGAGTAATTAACCCTGAAATGATTGAAGAATACATAGCTTATGATGGTTATCAAGCTTTAGGAAAAGTATTAACAGATATGACTCCAGAACAAGTAATTGATAAAGTATTAGATTCAGGTTTAAGAGGTAGAGGTGGAGCTGGTTTCCCAACAGGACGTAAATGGTTATTTGCAGCTAAAGCTAAAGGCGATAAAAAATATGTGTGTTGTAATGCGGATGAAGGAGATCCAGGAGCTTTCATGGATAGAAGTATTTTAGAAGGTGATCCTCATTCAATAATAGAAGCTATGGCAATAGCAGCTTATGGAATAGGTTCTGATCAAGGATATATTTATGTTAGAGCTGAATATCCAATTGCTGTAAAACGTTTAAATATTGCAATAAAACAAGCAAAAGATATGGGTTTATTAGGAGATAATATTTTTGAAACAGATTTTTCATTTAATTTAGAATTACGTTTAGGAGCAGGAGCTTTTGTATGTGGAGAAGAAACTGCTCTTATGACTTCTATTGAAGGAAAGCGAGGCGAACCAAGGCCTAGACCACCTTTTCCTGCTAATAAAGGATTATTTCAAAAACCAACTATTTTAAACAATGTAGAAACGCTAGCTAATATTCCTGTAATAATATTAAAAGGAGCAAATTGGTTTAAAACAATTGGAACTAAAAAAAGCCCAGGTACAAAAGTATTTGCAATTGGTGGAAAGATAAATAATACAGGATTAGTTGAAATCCCAATGGGAACAACACTACGCGAAGTCATATATGACATAGGTGGAGGAATACCTAATGGGAAAAAATTTAAAGCAGCTCAAACAGGTGGCCCTTCAGGTGGTTGTATCCCAGCTTCTCATCTTGATGTTCCAATTGAATATGATACATTAATTGAATTAGGTTCAATGATGGGTTCAGGTGGATTAATTATTATGGATGAAGATAACTGTATGGTTGATATAGCTAAATTCTTTTTAGAGTTTAGTGTTGATGAATCATGTGGAAAATGCCCACCTTGTAGAATAGGAACAAAAAGAATGTATGAAATATTAAAAAGGATTACTGAAGGAAAAGGAGAAGTAGGTGATATTAAAACACTAGAGGAATTATCAGAAACTATACAAGCTGCGGCTTTGTGTGGATTAGGTAAATCTTCACCTAATCCTGTACTATCAACTTTGCGATATTTTAGGCATGAATATGAAGAACATATTATTAATAAAAGATGTAGTGCAGGTGTTTGTAAAGAATTATTAGACTACATTATTATTCCTAGTGATTGCAAAGGTTGTACAAAATGTATTAAAGTTTGTCCTACAAAAGCAATTACAGGAATGATTAAAGAACCTCACATAATAAATCAAGAAGAATGTATTAAATGCGGAGCGTGTTTAGAAGCTTGTCCTTTTGGGGCAATTATTAGAAAGTAAGTTAATAGGAGATATATTAATGGGTAAAGTAAATATTACAATTGATGGAATAGATATGAAAGTACCTGAAGATTATTCAGTATTAGAAGCAGCTAGAGAAGTAGGTGTTGATATTCCAACCTTATGCTATTTAAAAGACATTAATGAAATAGGTGCATGTCGTATGTGTCTAGTAGAAATTAAACAAGCAAGAGGATTGCAAGCATCTTGCGTTTATCCAGTTTCAGAAGGATTAGATATTATCACTAATTCAGAATCAATTAGAAAAGCAAGAAAAGCCACACTAGAACTTATTCTATCAAATCACGATCGTAGTTGTTTAACTTGTAATAGAAATAATAGTTGTGAGCTACAAGCACTTTCGGATAGATTAAATGTTAGAGAATTACGATATGAAGGTGAGAAGACCCTTTATCCATTAGATTTGAAATCTCATTCAATCGTCAGAGACAACAATAAATGTATTTTATGTAGACGTTGTATCTCAATGTGTAAAAATATTCAAACAGTTTCAGTTATCGATACAACTGAGAGAGGTTTTTATTCCAATATTTCATCTCCATTTGATTTAAGTCTAAATGATGTTCCGTGTATTAGCTGTGGACAATGTATTAATGTATGCCCAGTTAATGCACTTAGAGAAAAAGATGATACAGAACTAGTTTGGGATGCGATAAATGATAAAAGCAAACATGTTGTTGTACAAACCGCACCTGCAACTAGAGTAGCTATTGGTGAAGAATTTGGATTACCAATTGGAACACGATGTACAAAAAATATGGTTGGAGCATTACGTAGGATAGGGTTTGACAAGGTGTTTGATACAGATACAGGTGCTGATTTAACAATTATGGAAGAAGGTACTGAGTTGCTTCACCGTCTTAATAATGGTGGTAAATTACCGATGATAACATCATGTAGCCCAGGCTGGGTAACGTTTTGTGAATATAACTTTCCTGAATTTTTAGACAATTTATCTACTTGTAAATCTCCAATGCAAATGTTTGGTGCGGTCTTAAAAACATATTATGCTAAAAAAACTAATATCAATCCTGCAGATATAATAGTGGTGGCAGTTATGCCATGTATTGCAAAAAAAGCAGAAAGTAAGCGACCTGAAATGTCAGTTAACGGCTTAGCTGATGTAGATCACGTTATTACAACTAGAGAGCTAGCTAAAATGATTAAAGAAGCAGGTATCGATTTTCACACAATATCATCAGATCACTATGATGATCCTATGGGTGATGCATCAGGTGCAGGAGTAATCTTTGGCGCAACTGGTGGCGTAATGGAAGCTGCAATTAGAACTGTTTATGAAATAGTTACAAAAAAACCTTTGGATAATTTAGATATTATATCTGTAAGAGGAATAAAAGGAATTAAAGAGGCCAATGTACAAATTGGTGATTTTACTTTGAAAGCTGCAGTAGCTAGTGGTACTGGAAATGCTAGAAAGCTTTTAGAAATGGTTAAAAGTGGAGAAAAAGATTATCATTTTATTGAAATAATGGCATGTCCTGGTGGATGTGTTAATGGGGGAGGACAACCTATTCAATCTTCTGCAGTTAGATCAAAATATGACTTACGAGAAGAACGAGCAAAAGCAATTTATGCAGAAGATGTAAAATTAAGTGTTAGAAAATCACATGAGAATAAATTAGTACAAAAACTATATAAAGAGTTTTTAGGGGAACCAGGTGGTCATAAGTCCCATGAATTATTACATACTCATTATATTGATAGAGAAAAATATCCTATTAGTCAATAAAAAAGCTACTTTAATAGTAGCCTTTTTTTTTGTATACTAAATAGAGGAGAAAAAAACTATGTTACTTATAATTATCTTTTCAATAATTGGAATATTTATACTAATAATTTTATATTTAAGTTGTTACTTAGTTAATAATATTGTATATAACAAGAAAAAATCAAATGAAGATTTAGAAGATTATAATAAAAAAACTTTTCAATCTGATTGGCTATTAAAAATAAATAGTTGGTATGAGCAAGTTGAAAAGAAATACTATTCAGTAAAATCAGATTATGGTTATATGATTGATTGCTATGAAATTGTTAATAATCCTAATAAATATGTTGTTCTTTTGCACGGTGTAACAACAAATAAAGAATTTGTTAAAAAATTTGCATATTTATACAAACAACTAGATTATTCAATTATTGCTTTAGATCATAGAAGTCATGGTAAAAGTGGTGGCTCTACAATTACATATGGTTATTATGAAAAATATGATTTATTAAAGATAATTACACATTTAAAAGAACAAAAAGGTAGCGATTGTATAATTGGTTTACATGGTGAATCAATGGGAGCATCTATTTTATTAGCTTATGCTTCAATGGTAGAAGATGGTTGCAAGTTTTATATTGCTGATTGTCCATATTCTGATTTTGCTAAACAAATAAAAAATAATGTCACTAAAAAAATTAATACTCTAGAATTCATTACATCACTAATAATGGAAACAACTAATGTTATATTAAAACTATTATTTTCATTTGATATAAAAGGTATAAATATAGTTAATAATATTTCTAAGGTTAAAAATCCAATTTTATTTTTAAATGCAAAAGATGATGATTACATAGATCCAGCAATGACTAGTGAATTATATAATAATTGTATAGGAGAAAATAAAGAAATACATTGGTTTAAAACAGGTTTTCATGCAGGTTCATTTAGTTATCAACCAGAAGAATATATTGAGACGGTTAAAAAGTTTTTAGAAAAATATATTGAAGATTGACAAATAATGTAATATAATATATTTGTGAAATATAATTATTGGTACGAATTTTCAAAAATAAATTTTATAACACCATATAAAAAATGGTTGTTAATTAATCATTTTAAAACTCCTTATGAATTTTATGAACATAATGATTATTACATAAAAAAAACAGGTTTGTTAACTAATAATCAATTATATAAAATACGTTCAATATCATATACAGAAAATATCGATGAAAAATTAAGAACAGAAAATATTAGTTTACTTACATACTTAGATAAAAAATACCCTTCACAATTATTACAAATTTATGATCCGCCTATATGTTTGTTTATAAAAGGCGATATTTCTTTATTATCAAAAAATATTGTTGCAGTAGTAGGTTCAAGATTAGCAAGTGAGTATGGTCAATTAATGTGTCGTAAGTTTACTAGATGTCTTATTAATGAAGGTTATATAACAATTAGTGGTATGGCAACTGGTATTGATACATGTTGTCATAAATATTCTCAAAACAAAACAATAGCTGTTCTTGGTTTTGGATTTGATTACTGCTACCCATATGAAAATAAGCAATTATATTATCAACTTCAAAAAAATGCTTTAGTGATTAGTGAATATCCACCAGACATTAAACCTAACAAATACCATTTTCCAGCTAGGAATAGAATTATAAGTGGATTATCAATAGCAACAATTATAGTTCAAGCTGGTAAAAGAAGTGGAACACTTATTACGGCTGAATATACAATAGAAAATAATAGAGAATTATTTGTTATACCACATAACTTAAATAGCAACTCAATAGGTTGTAATGAGCTAATAAGAGACGGTGCTTCAATCATAATTGATGAGAGTACTTTTTTAGAGCAAATAAAAAAAGTTGAAATATACTAAGAAACAAGTTATTATTATATGCGATGAAAATCATGGAGGACTATATGGCAAAGAATTTAGTGATTGTCGAATCACCAGCAAAAGCAAAAACTATTAAAAAATATTTAGGAAAAGATTATAAAATCGAAGCTAGCTATGGACATATTAGAGATTTACCAAGCAAAAATTTAGGTGTTGATATTGATAATGGCTTTACCCCTAAGTATCAAACAATTAAAGGTAAGAAGAAAGTAATTGATAAATTAAAAGAATCTGCAAAAGGTGTTGAAAAAGTTTTTCTAGCTACTGACCCTGATAGAGAGGGAGAAGCAATTTCTTGGCATATTGCAAAAGCACTAAAATTAAAAGAAGAACAACAATTTAGAATTACTTTTAATGAAATTACAAAAAAAGCAGTACAACAAGCTGTTTCAAACCCTAGCAAAATTAATATTGATATGTTTAATGCATACCAAGCAAGACGAGTACTTGATAGGATTGTAGGCTATAAAATTAGTCCAATTCTATGGAAAAAGATAAAAAAAGGGTTAAGTGCTGGAAGAGTTCAATCTGTTGCTGTAAAACTAATATGTGACAGAGAAGATGAAATTAATGCATTTGTACCGGAAGAGTACTGGGAAATAACACTTAACCTAAATAAAGATGGCGAAAAAGAAACATTTATAGCTAAATATTTTGGGCAAAGTAAAAAAATTAAAATTACAAATAAAGAGCAAGCTAAAAAAATAGTAGAAGATTGTAAAAATGCTCAATTAACTGTAAAGGAAATTAAGGTTTCTAATAAATCTAGAAGACCATCACCTCCATTTATAACTAGTACATTACAACAAGAAGCTTCTACAAAATTAGGATTTACAGCAAAGAGAACAATGCAAGTTGCGCAAAGCCTATATGAAGGAATGCCAATTGAAGGATTTGGTAGTGTTGGTTTAATTACATACATGAGAACTGATTCAACTAGAATTTCACCAGAAATTCAATTAGAAACTAGAAAAATGATTGAAAAAATGTTTGGTAGTGAATATGTACCAACAGCAATCCCAACCTACAAAAATAAAAAGAACTCACAAGATGCTCATGAAGCTATAAGACCAACAGAATTAGATATATTACCACAGAATATAAAAGACAGTCTTAAAGATGAGCAAATTAAATTATACAAATTAATTTATGATAGATTTGTAGCAAGTCAAATGTCTCCTGTAAAATATGAAACAACATCAGTTTCAATTAAAGCTGATGAACATATATTTAAAGCAAGTGGAAGTAATGTTATTTTTAATGGGTATCAAGCAGTTTATCAAGTAACTGAAATTAAATCAAAAGTGACAATTGAAGAAGAAGCAAAAAACAAATATATGCCATCATTAATTAAAGACGAAATATTACATCTACAAAAAATTAACGATATACAAAAGTTTACACAACCACCATATAGATATTCTGAGGCTTCTTTAGTAAAAATGTTAGAAGAAAAGGGTATTGGCCGACCAAGTACTTATGCACCAACAATTTCTACTATTGTAAATAGAGGATATGTAGAAAGACAAAAAAGAACATTGTTCCCAACTGAAACTGGTATAGTTGTTAACAATATTATGAAGAAACATTTTACTAAAATTGTTGACTATGGGTTTACTACTGAAATGGAAGATTCGCTAGATAACATTGAAAATGGTGAAGTATTATGGAATCAAGTTATTGAAGATTTTTACAAAGGATTTAGTGATACATTGATTGCAGCTGATAAAAATATAGAAAAAATCACCTTACAACAAGATATTACAGATGTTATATGTGAAAATTGTGGTAAAAATATGATTATTAAAAGTGGTAGATATGGTAAGTTTTTAGCTTGTCCGGGTTACCCTGAGTGTAAAAATACTAAGCCATATACATTACCAACTGATATGATATGTCCAAAATGCAGCAAAAATGTACTAATAAAATTCACTAAAAAAGATAAAAAATATATAGGGTGTGAAGATTATCCAAATTGTGATTTTAGTTCTTGGGATTTACCTACTGATTTAAAATGTCCAAAATGTAATAATACTTTACTTGAAACGAGAATAAATTATAAAAAACATTTAAAATGTAGTAATGAAACTTGTGATTATTTAGAAGAAATAAAGAAAAATAATGAATAATAATGAATAATAATGTAATAGTTATTGGTGCTGGATTAGCAGGGTGTGAAGCAAGTTTACAACTTGCAAAAAGAAATATTTCTGTAACTTTGTATGAAATGAAACCAAACAAGAAAAGTGAAGCGCATAAATTAGATGAATATGCAGAACTTGTGTGTAGTAATTCATTAAAATCAATTACATTAACAACTTCATCAGGTGTATTAAAAGAAGAAATGGCTTTGCTAGATAGCTTTATTTTAAAAACTGCAAAACAATGTAAAGTTCCAGCTGGAAACGCTTTAGCTGTAGATCGATATACTTTTTCTAAAAAGATAACTTCAATTATTAATGATAATCCTTTAATAAATGTAATAAATGAAGAAATAAAAGAAATCCCAAGTGATCAACCTGTAATAATTGCTACAGGTCCTTTAAGCAGTGAAGATATTATTAATTCTTTAGGAAATATCACTGGCAAAGAACAGTTGTATTTTTTTGATGCCGCTGCTCCTATTATTAGAGAAGATTCATTAGATCATTCAATAGTCTATAAAAAAGCGAGATATAATAAAGGAGAAGCTGATTATTTTAATTGTTCTATGAATAGAGAACAATATTTTAACTTTTATAATTATCTAATAAGTGCAGATACTGTAATTTTACATGATTTTGAAAAAAAACATATATTTGAAGGTTGTATGCCTATAGAAATTATGGCAAAAAGAGGGATAGATACATTACGATTTGGCCCACTCAAACCTGTTGGGTTAGATGATAATGCTTATGCTGTAGTACAACTTAGACAAGATAACGAAAGTGGAACTTTATATAATTTAGTAGGTTTTCAAACAAATCTAACGTTTAAAGCTCAAAAAGAATTATTAAAACTTATTCCAGGATTAGAAAATGTTGTTATTGAACGTAATGGAGTCATGCATAGGAACACATATCTTAATTCACCAAAGCTATTAAATGAATTTTCACAATTAAATCAATTTGACAATATATTTATTGCCGGACAACTTTCGGGTGTTGAAGGTTATATGGAATCAGCATTATCAGGTTTAGTTTGTGGTATAAATATGGCAAGAAAAATTAATAATAATGAAATGATTAAATTTCCACTTGAAACAATGACTGGTGCATTATTAGATTATATTACTAATGCATATCAAAAAAAATTTCAACCAATGAATAGTAATTTTGGTATAATTGCGCCTTTAGAAACAAGAGAAAGAAATAAAACGCTAAAAAAAGAAAAGTATTCAAAAAGAGCCATTGAGTCTATGAAAAAAACTATTAAAACCTATTTACTATAAAATCATGAGCTTTATTTTCTAAAGTATCATCTAAGTCACTTAATGTTATATTATATTTTTTTTGTAAAGTAGTTTGTAAAATATAATCACAAAGTAAAGGATTTTTAGGTAATAGTGATCCATGTGAGTAAGAACAGAATACATTTTTAAATCTAGCTCCTTCTGTTTTATCTTCACCATTGTTACCGTAACCTTTTTTTACAATTCCTAATGGCTTTACTGTGTCACCTAAGTAAGTTTTACCAGAATGATTTTCAAATCCAACTATTAATTTATTGTTGATATATGGAGAAGAAAACATAAAATCTCCAATCATCCTTTTTTCTTGACCTATTGTGTAAAGATCAAGCGCTCCAATAAAATCATAGGTTTGACCATCTTTGGTTTTATAATAATTACCAAGTAATTGATAACCACCACAAATACCTAAAAATGTAACATCGTTATTAATCGCATCAATAATTTGTTTTGTTTTATCACCTTTTAAGTCTTTTAAAATTACTTCTTGTTCAAAATCCTGACCACCACCAATAAAAACTATATCATAGTGTTTAGCGTTAAAAGGATGCCCTAAAGGAATTTTTACAATTTCACATTCTATATTACGCCAATTCAACCTATTTTTCATGGCAATTAAATTTCCACCATCTCCATAAAGGTTTAGTAGTTCAGGATATAAATGTGCAATAGTTAATTTCATATTTTTACTTCCAAAATTCTTTTAATTTAAATTGTTTTTTAAGTGATTTTCTTAAATCAAACATAGCAGTATAAGTTGGTAGTATATATGAAGTGTTTGAAACTAATAAAGGATCACTAATGATATTAATTAATTGTTTAGTTGTTTTACATATTGTTATTTTTTCTTCAGGTAAATTAGCATATTTAAGTCGTAATGCCATATCATATTTTCTAATTCCTGAAATATATATATGAGAAATCATATTTATATTTGATATTAAATTTTCAAAAAGAACATCCCAAATCCAAGATACATCAGTACCGTCGGCAAATTGATCATTTAGTATAAGTGTTAAAACAAATGGTTTTGATAATGAAGAAAGATAGTTAATAACACTATTTAAACCAGCAGGATTTTTAACTAAAATTATATTAGTATCAACTCCATTTAAAGACATGTTTTCCATCCTACCAAAACCACTTTTAAAGGTAGCCAATGAACTTATTAAAATTTTATAATCAATATTTAATGCATAACCAATTGAAAAAGCAGAAATTCCATTATAAATATTATATTCACCAGGAAGATTTATCTTTATGCTAATTTTATTATTATCAACTATCAAATCAACTTTTGAATATTTTTCGTTCATTACCTTTAAGGTTGTTACGGCAATATCAGGTGTAATACGTTTATATCCACAGTTTGGGCATGAAAAGCCTCCTAAATGGCCAAATGTCCTATAAGAGTAATCATACTTTGTTTTACAAAAAAAGCAATAGGGCGCATCTGAAAGGCTATAATCAGTGGATGGGAAGGGCTGGTTGATGCCATAGAATATAATCTTATTATTAACTTGTTTACCAATAGAGGAAAGCAAGGAACAATCGGCATTTATACAAATAGTAGCTAAAGGGCAATTAGAAATTCCTTCTACAATATTGGCTAGAGTATGAGTAATTTCACCAAAACGGTCAAGTTGGTCTCTAAAAAGATTTGTAACCAATAAATATCTAACATCAATATGTTTTGAAACTGTTTTAAAAGCAGCTTCATCAATTTCTAATAAAGCATATTTATAATTTTTTTTGTGGCTTTCTATAAAAACTGTTGCTATTCCACTGATTAGATTTGCACCTGACTTATTACTGATAAATGACATATTAGATTGCTCTAATATTGTTGATATAATTTTACTTGTTGTAGTTTTACCATTAGTACCAGTAACAACAATTGAACTAATATCAGAAGATAATTCTTTAAGTATATTGGGATAAATTTTTAAAGCTAATTTTCCTGGTAAAGAAGTCCCACCACGTCCAATAGTACGAAGAAATTTAATTAAAGTTTTGGCTATAATAAGTGATAAACTTTTTCTAAAATACATAGATGAATTATAACATAAGATTGTTTTTTTATAAAAGGTAATATATAATTTTTTCATTAGGAGGAAAATTGTTGAATTTAAATGAAGATGCAATAATCAAAAAAGCCCAAAAAGGTGATAATGATAGTTTTGAATTGCTTATTGTCGCATTTCAAGACAAAGCATATGCCATAGCTTTTGGTGTAATGGGGAATACACATGATGCTTATGATATGGTTCAAGAATCTTTTATTAAAGTATATAATAATCTTAATAAATTTAACTTTAATAGTTCCTTTAATACTTGGCTTTATAGAATAATTAAAAATACTTGTATTGATCAATTACGTAAAAACAATAGGAAAAAAACTTTATCTTATGATGCTACCTATTATAATAATGATAATGAATTATCATTTCAAATTGAAGATAAAAAAAATAGCATGGATGCTATTTTTGAAAAAAAAGATAGTATTTCACTTATAAATTCTTCTCTAGAAAAATTATCACATGACCATAGAACTGTAATCGTTTTATCAGATATAAAAGGATATGATTATCAAGAAATAAGTGAATTACTAAAAATCAGCTTAGGTACAGTAAAATCTAGAATTTCAAGGGGTAGACGCCGATTAGCAGAAATAATTAGAGAAGAGGGAACTATTTTAGATTAGTAATCGTTATAATAGTGAAAGGAAATAAAAAAAGTGAACAAACAGTGTCTTTTGCACATAGAACAAATAAATATGTTAATTGATGGGACGATATCTAATAAAGATAATCAAAAACTTAAAATTCATTTATCAACGTGCCCTGATTGCCAAATGTACAAAAAAGACATGATAACTCTTAAAAAAGAATTATCATTAGTTTCACTTACTCTTCCTAAACATTTTTCAAATCAAGTAATGAATGAAATAAATAACAGAAAAAAACAAAAAATTATTAAATTTAATCGATTTATAAAATATTCAGCAAGTGCAGTAGCAGCTTGTCTTATTATTGTAGTTGGATTTTCACTTTTAAATAGTAATTTTATTGAGATGAAATCAGCTGAATTTGGTGAAGGATCTAGAGAAGTAGCTAGTCTAGATGATACCGTTCCAGAAAATGGTATGTACACTACTGATAATGCTTTGGCTGAGGAAAACACAAAAAATCAAGCAAAATTTAATGAAAATTATGATGACCTGTCATATGATTATCTATATAACAATAAACTAATTTCAAAAGAAGATATGGAAAACTTATTATTAAACACCTATAATATAACTAATATGTTAATAGATGATGATTGTATTGTTTTTACTACTTCTTATGATAACTATCTTAAAATAATTAAAGAAGTTAAATTAAATCTTATTGAAGAAAATAAGACAGATAGTGAAAATGTAACAATAAAAATAATTATAAATGGAGAATAATGAACAATCTTTTACTAATTGATGGATCTAGTATTTTGTTTAGATCCTTCTATGGGTTAAGTCATCAGCGTATGATGTCTACTAAAGAAGGTGTTTTTACAAACGCAATTTTTGGATTTTTAAATACAATGGATAAATTTATTGAATCAGAAAAACCAACTCATATTTTGGTGGCTTTTGATGTTAAGGGGAAAAATTTCCGTCACGATTTATTT
Source organism: Clostridiales bacterium (assembly GCA_023145435.1). Classification (GTDB taxonomy): domain Bacteria; phylum Bacillota; class Clostridia; order DUPQ01; family DUPQ01; genus JAFGUQ01. Next base: position 1,357 of record JAGLDS010000008.1, on the reverse strand, counting down.
AGTGAATATAAAGCTGGAAGAAAAGAAACACCTGAAGAATTAATAAGCCAGTTTCCATTAATAAAGAAAGTCCTAGCTGCTATGAATATTAAAACAATTGAGATGGTAGGCCAAGAGGCAGATGATTTAATTGGAACTTATAAGCGATTAGCAGAACTTTCATCATATAAGGTTACAGTACTTACAGGTGATCGTGATATGATTCAACTAGTTTCTAATGATACAACTGTTAAAATACCTACAACTTTAAATAAAAAAGCAATTGTTAATGAGTTTACAAAAAACAGTCTATTTGAAAAAATGGGTATAACAGCTAAGGAATTTATTCATGTTAAAGCGTTAATGGGGGATAAATCAGATAATATTCCAGGTGTAGCAGGTGTTGGCGAAAAAACTGCAGTTAAACTTATAAAGAAATATCACACATTAAGAAATTTATATGAAAATATTGACGAGATTTCAAGTGAAAATTTAAAAAATAAATTATTAATAGATTCTGAGAAAGCATTTTTAAGTTATGAACTTTCAACAATAAATTTGCATACTCCGACACCTATAAAACTAGATGAATTAGTAATAAACGGTTATGACAAGGAAAATTTATACAATTTATTTATTACGTTAGAATTTAATTATTTTATAAAAAAATATAATTTATCTAAAATAATTAGTAAGTCAATAACATATGAAACAAAAAATATTACTAAATTAAATGAAATGGATATAAAAAGTGATGCTACTGTATTTTATAAAGAAGAAGAATTACAAATTACATTTGATGGTAAAATATTATATATAGTAAACGATTTTTCTTTACTACCATCAATCTTTTCATCTATTAAAAACATTTCTGGTCATTACTTAAAAGAATTATTTGTAAAACTTATGAAAATGGGAATTACTATTCCCAATGTTTTATGTGATATGGCTACAACTGCATATTTATTAGATGCAACAAAAGAATATTATGATTTAGTCGAAATATTTAATCAATACGCTGAAGTTAATGTGATAGAAAATTGTCATGAGGCAATAAGAATATTTTATGTTAAAAAGTTACTATTAAAAAAAATAGACGAAGAAAACATGACTTCTTTATTAAATGAAATGGAATTACCATTAATAGAAGTGTTAGCTTATATGGAATTTGTAGGCGTAAAAGCTGATACAAAATTTTTACAATCTTTTAATATAAAATTAGAGTCAGATTTAAATATTATAGAACAGGATATTTACAAAATAGCTGGTTGCGAATTTAATCTTAATTCGCCAAAACAACTAGGAAAAGTTTTATTTGAAGATTTAAATTTACCACATGGCAAAAAAAATAAAACAGGTTATAGTACATCAATAAAAG
>JAGLDS010000007.1 GCA_023145435.1 Clostridiales bacterium | reverse complement strand
GGACATTTTCAAAAGTGCTTTACATCATAATTTTTTTGAATTTATCCAAAAACTATAAACTTATCCACAAAACATATATTTCTTGTGGCTATGCCCTCGTTTTGCTTGTTTTCTGTCTAAAAATAAAGAAATAACCTTTTAATTTTAATATAATTTAATTAAAGTAGAAAACTATTGGCTTTTTACTGTAATTTGTAAAAACTTAAGTAAATTTTTAGTATTTTTTTATCCCTTTAATATTTTTTTAACAACAAAAGCTGATAATATATTTTTGATAATGAATCACCCATTTTATGAACAGTTTCATGCTTGATCAATTTACAAACATCTTTTTCATTAAAGACTTCTTTTTTATCAAGTAATTTTGAAATTCTATCTACCTCTTCTTTAACAATAACCATATCATTAACCACTTTTAAATCTTTTTCTTCAAGTGAACTCATAACTAAATCAAGATGATAATGATTTAAATCCCTTATTTCTAATATAACATTTGAAAAGACTGCAATATCTTGTCTTTTTTTCTTTTCACTTTTCAAATCTGTAATATGCCCAAAAACATAATCAATATCACCAAAAATTAATGGCATCTCTCTTTTTAATATTTTTAATTGTACAACATCATGATTTCTCATATGCATAATATATCGACCTATTAATAAAGAGGTTTGTTCAAATAGAAAGATTATTCGCTTTCTTATCATAGATTTATAGAACAGTAGTGAAAATATATAATTTAAAACAATAGCAATAATAACTCCTGCACCTAGGGATAAAAACCTAAGTTGTAATGTAATTAACATACTTGGACTACCTATAGCTGTATATTGTATTACCTGTGTCATGTAAATTGAAGTAAACATAGCTACTGGTAAAATACTTTTCCAATCAATTAGTAGTGACACATACATCGTTAATGCCATGGCAATTGGTACTGTAATAAAATTAATCCCAAAAATTCCAACAATTAATGCTGTACAAACACCTCCAACTAATGATGCTTTTATCTGGGTTACTCCGCTTTTTATCCCTGTTGTATTAACCGGTTCTAATGCTAACATCATACCAAAAAGTAGCGAAATCATATCTCTACCAATGAACGAATGGGTTTCAAAAAGCACATATCCTATGAGTACTCCTAAAAACCCTTTTAGTATATACAAATGGGAGTCAAATAATCTAGCTTCTCTATTTAACCATAATTTGGAAAATGTTTTTTTCATCATTTCATTGTCCTTTTAATTCTTTTAATAGTTCTATTACTAATTCATCGGGTACATTTACACTACCTAATTCTACACCTTCTTTGTTTTCTCCATGAAAATCAGACCCACCAGTCATTAATAATTTATATTTTTTAGCTACTTTTGCATATTTCTTTTCATGGTAAACTTTATGATCACAGTGATAAACTTCTATTCCTTTTAAACCATATGTCAAAAATAACGATATAGTTTTTTCAAACAAATTACTTTCTTCTAAATAAACAGGATGGGCTACCACTGGAATTCCTCCTGCTTTTAGTATTTCTTTAATGGCACTTTTAGGTGAAGTTTTTTCTCTTTTTATATAAATATCCTCCCTTAAAAGGATTTTATTAAAAGCATCGTTTATATCATTACAATACCCTTTTTCAATAAGTATTTTAGCAATATGAGGTCTCCCTGGTGTTCCTTTATTTGCTTTTTTCATAACCTCTTCGATGGTTATTGAAAATCCAGCATTTTGTAAATTCTTAATCATCTGTTCATTACGATAAAATCGTTTTTGTAAAATCCATTTAAAATAGTGATTAATATTCATATAATTATCAGGTCTAAAATAACCAAGAATATGGGTTTCCATCCCCTCATAATCTGTCCCTAATTCAACAGCAGGTATTATATTTACGCCATATAGTTTTCCAGCATCTAATGCTTCTTTAATACCATTAACTGTATCATGATCTGCAATCCCTAAATGTGTGATTCCTAATCTAGCGGCTTCTTTAACAACCAAAGCAGGCGATAAACTACCATCACTGGCCGTAGTATGAACATGTAAATCAATCATCTTTCACCTCTTTTACAGTTTCAATGAAGGTTGTGCATTTAATGACATGTCTGAAAAATCACTATTTATATACTGGTAATAAGCAAAAGAACCAATCATTGCCGCATTATCAGTACAATACTTAATCGGTGGATAATGGACATTTAACCCTTCTTTTTCACATGCTTTATTCATTTCACTTCGTAAATATGTATTTGCAGCAACACCACCTGCTAAGACTATTGTGTCTAAATTTGTGGTCTTTGCTGCTAATAAAGTATTTTTAATTAACACGTCACTTACAGCCTTTTGAAAAGAAGCGCATACATCCTCAACTACAATAGATTCGTTTTTTTGTACTCGTTGATTTACAAAGTTTAACACTGATGTCTTTAATCCTGAAAAACTAAAATCATATGGGTTATCCTTAAATTTACTTCTAGGAAAATTAATAGCCAATGGATTCCCCTTTTTAGCCATTTCATCAACTTTAGGTCCACCAGGATAACCAAGCCCAATAGCTCTAGCAATTTTATCAAAAGCTTCTCCTGCTGCATCATCTCTTGTTCTACCTAAAGTAATAATTGTATTATAATCCAAAACATGAAGCACATGTGAATGTCCTCCTGATACTAATAAACAAATAAATGGTGGTTTAATTGTTTTGTTTCCAATAAAGTTAGCAGCGATATGACCATGCAAATGATTTACCCCAATAAGTGGCTTCTTAAGTGCATAAGCTAATCCTTTGGCAGCTTGGATACCAACTAGTAAAGCGCCTACTAACCCTGGCCCTTTGGTAACAGCAATTGCATCAATATTACAATTAGCTTTAGTAATTGCTTCATTTATAACAGGAATAATTAATTCCACATGTTTTCTAGAAGCAATCTCAGGAACAACTCCACCATACTTACTAAACAGCTCAGCTTGTGAAGCAATAATATTTACAAGTTCTTTTCTGCCATCTTGTATTATAGCGCAAGCTGTTTCATCACAACTGCTTTCAATGGCAAGAATATTTACACTCATCTAAAAAATCCTTTCAAAGAAATGGCCAATAAATAACTGGTCAATAAATACAAATAGCGATAAGGCAAAAACATAATAAGCAAAGTAATGTAATTTCCCTTTCATAACTAATTTAACAAATAATTGAATCGCAAAAAATCCAAATAGACCAGCAAAAACCATACCAATAACAATAGGTAATATTTCGATTGAACCAATTCCCTCTTTATATACATCATATAGCTCTAATATAAACCCACCTGCAATAACCGGAATAGACATTAAGAATGCAAATTTAATTGCTAATTCTTTTTTTAGTTTTCTACTTAATGAGGTGGCCATGGTCATACCAGAACGAGAAATTCCAGGTATGATGGCAATAGCTTGTGCTAAACCAATCAATAATGCATCATACCATTTCATGTTTGTAATATCGCTTTTCCCAATTTTTATTTTTGATGTAATTAGTAAAACAATCCCTGTAATAAAAAACCCAATTCCAAGTGAAATTCCTGAATTATTTAAATTTTCAAAAAAATCTTTAAATAAAATACCAACTATAACAGCGGGAACCATGGAAATAAATATTAACCCTGACATTTTACAAATCGGTTTTTTAATAATTTTGACTATCTCACTCCAAAAAACAATAATTACTGAAATTAATGTTGCAAAATGAACAGCAATATTAAATAGTAAAGTTGATTCAGAAATTCCAAATAGCCGTTGTAGTAACACTAAATGACCAGATGAGCTAACTGGTAAAAACTCTGTTAACCCTTGTATTATTCCTAATATGATTGATTGAACGATATTCATAATATTCTCACCTTAATTGCTTTTAAAAATATTTTACCACATTTAATGTTTTTTGTTTATTCATTAATATAAAAATCCCACCTTTTCAGATGGGATAATTGTTAAGATATTTTTTCTTGTTTTTTCTTTTTATGGAGAATAATTTTTGGTTTTGCTCCATTTAACACAGTTGCTTCATCTACTATAACTTTTTTTATGTCTTTATTAGAAGGTAGTTCAAACATTGTATCAATCAAGACTTTCTCAATAATACCACGTAGCCCTCTAGCTCCAGTTTGTTTAGTAATTGCTTGATTTGCAATTGCTACTAAAGCTTTATCATCAAACTCTAATTGACAATCGTCTAAGTGGAATAATTTCTTATATTGCTTTACTAAAGCATTTTTTGGTTCACTTAAAATTCTAATCAGTGCTTCTTCTGATAAAGCACTTAGTGAAACAATAACAGGAACACGTCCAATAAACTCAGGAATTAATCCAAATTTTAATAAATCTTCTGGTTCAATTAATTTTAGTAATTCGGAACGTTCCTTGGTTTTTTTTGATAAATTTTCGCTACCAAATCCAATGGCACTTTTACCAATACGGTTTTGGATTATTTCTTCCATACCTTGGAAAGCTCCACCACATATGAATAAAATATTTGTAGTATCTATCTTAATATATTCTTGGTTAGGGTGTTTTCTACCACCTTGAGGAGGAACGCTTGCAACAGTACCTTCTAAAATTTTTAATAATGCTTGTTGCACCCCTTCACCTGAAACATCTCTTGTTATTGAAGGATTATCACTTCTTTTAGAAATTTTATCAATTTCATCAATATATATAATACCGCGTTCTGCTTTGTCAACATCATAGTCAGCTGATTGAATCAATCTAAGCAAAATATTTTCTACATCTTCCCCTACATAACCAGCTTCTGTTAATGAAGTTGCATCTGCAATGGCAAAAGGAACATTTAATATTTTTGCTAATATTTGTGCTGTATATGTTTTACCAGTTCCAGTTGGTCCTAGTATTAAGATATTGCTTTTTACTAGTTCAACCTCATCATCTTCACTACTGTGATTAATTCTCTTATAATGATTATAAACCGCAACAGCCATAGCTTTTTTTGCAGCATCTTGACCAATGACATATTCATCTAGTTTTTCTTTTATTTCTGCTGGTGTATAACTCTTAAAAGGTTGTAATTCATTATCATCTTCAGAATCAACAAATTCTTCATCTAAAATTTCAGCACACAACTCAATACATTCATCACAAATATATACAGAAGGTCCTGCTATTAACCTACCAACCTGATCTTGAGTCTTACCGCAAAAAGAACATTTCACTTTTTTATTGTCGTCTTTTATGTTCGCCATTTTTCACCTTATCTATTTTTCCATAACTTTATCAATTATACCGTAAGCTACCGCTTCTTTGGTATCCATGAAAAAGTCTCTCTCTACATCATGTTCAATCGTTGAAAGAGGTTGTCCAGTATGATCAGCTAAATATCCATTTAACTTATCTTTTAATTTTAATAACCATTCTGTTCTTATTTTAATATCAGTTGCTTGACCTTGTGTTCCACCTAATGGTTGATGAATCATAATTTCACTATTTGGTAAAGCAAGTCTTTTTCCCTTAGCTCCAGCTGACAGTAAAAATGCTCCCATGCTAGCTGCTAATCCAATACAAATAGTAGATACATCACATTTAACATAATTCATCGTATCATAAATAGCCATACCCGCAGTGATTGAACCACCTGGGCTATTGATATAAAACTTAATATCCTTTTCTGGATCTTCATGTTCTAAAAATAACATCTGTGCCACAATTAAACTTGCTGTCACATCATTTACTTCTTCTGACAACATAATAATTCTATCTTTTAGCAGTCTAGAAAAAATATCATAAGATCTCTCTCCTCTGCTAGTCTGTTCAATGACGTATGGTACTAAACTCATAAGGTTACCTCCTTGTATATTGGCAATTATTTTGCATCTTTGCTTTCTTTTTTAGCAGGTGTCGCAACTTGTTTTGCATTATCATAAATATATTCTACAGTTTTTTCACTAACAATCTGTTCTTTAAAGTATTCTTTGTAATCATCATTTAGTGTTTTTGTAAACTCTTCTAATTCCATATTGTATGTTTTTGCTGTTTCTGCTACTTTTGCATCATATTCTTCGTCAGTTACTAAAAAGTCTTCTTTTTTTGAAATGGCCTCAATAACTAATTGTGTTTTTACCTGAGATTTACCAATTTCTTTATATTGTTCTCTAAATTGTTCTTCAGTCATTCCAGTTAATTCTGCATATTTCTTAATATCCATTCCTTGCTGTTGTAATCGTGAACCAAATTCTTGCATTAGTGAATCAACTCTTCTTTCTACTAACGCATTAGGAACATCTACTTTTGCATTATCTGTTGCTTTTTGTATTGCTTGATCTGTAACTTTATTTTTAGCATCTTCTTTAAGCTGTTTAGTTAAGTTCTTTTTAATATCTTTTTTATATTCTTCTAAAGTATCAAATTCACTAATGTCTTTTGTAAATTCATCATCAATTTCTGGTAATTCTTTTGTTTTGATTTCATGAAGTGTTACAACAAAAAGGGCTTTTTGGCCTTTTAGATTTTCAGCATGGTACTCTTCTGGAAAAGAAACATTAACATCAAATTTATCACCTACATTTTTCCCAATGATCTGTTCTTCAAATCCTGGAATAAACTGGTTAGATCCAAGTGTTAATTCATGGTTTTCACCTTTACCACCTTCAAAAGGTACATCGTTAACAAATCCATCAAAATCAATAATAGTTATATCACCTTTTTTAGCAGGTCTATCTTCAATAGAAACCATTCTTGAATTCTTTTCAGCTTCTTTATCTAAAACTTCTTGTACATCTTTTTGAGAGATTCTAACAGAAACTTTTTCAACTTCAACGCCCTTGTATTCTCCTAAAGCAACTTCTGGATATACGTCTACTTTAGCAGTAATAACTAATTGCTCGTCTTTACCAATACTCTTTATATCAATTGACGGATAATCTACAGGGTTAATATCAAGTTGTTTAACAGCATCTTCATACTTTTCGGAATAAAGAATATTAATAGCTTCTTCATAAAAGATTCCCTCACCATAGGCTCTTTCGATCATAACCTGTGGGGCTTTACCTTTTCTAAATCCTTGAACAGTATATTTCCCTTTTGTTTTATTATATGCTTTTACTATTCCAGCTTTAAATTCATCATTTGTGAATGTCATTTCTAAATCAACGACATATCCTTCTTGTTTTATTAGTTTTGCATCCATTAAGCAAAATCCTCCATTTTCTATGTATAGCCAAGGTATTATACCACAATTATATCAAATATAAAATATTTATTGATTTTTCTTAGCTAGTATAATTTATACCCAAAAACATATGTTTATACACACTAAAAAATATTTATAAAGTTACTGATTGCTTTTATAATTTATTCATCATTTCAATCATTGTCATTTCTTCTTCTATTTTTTCTTCTAAATAGAGATAATCCACCAAATCCACTAATAATGGCAATATAAAATCCAAAGTCATACCACCAACCTGTATTTAGTGATTCATAAATATGTATGCTTTTATTAAAGATACCAATAATTAACGATACAGGAGCAATCCAACCATGCCATATACCCCATATAAAGCCAGCTAGATTATCAGTATTAGCTTTACCATCTCCTGGCACACACCCGCTTAGCATTAACACCATCATAATAAGTAGTATGCTTATCACTATAACTTTTTTCTTCATAAGTTTATTCCTCCTGTATACTATTTAGATATTTTCACTGGCTTAAAATGAAGATAATCAGCAGACACCAAGGAAAATATCTCATCATCTTTAATAGTTTTAGTTTGTTCACCGTGAATATGTCCATAAATTACTTTCTTAATGTTATGTTCTTTTATAATCGTAAGCAACTCCTCACTATGCGTAGGTGGATAATGAAAAATCGCAATAATCTCTTTATCATGATTTTTTATACTTTGTAACGACAATTTAAATCTCTCAATTTCTCTGTTAATAATTTTTTTATCTTTTTCATCAAATCCATATCCTTTAGTCCCACAAAGAATACAATGTTCTAATTCTATTGAATTATTATATAAAAATTCAATAGTAAAAAATTCATGTTTTTCCAAAAATTCGTTCATCTTCTTAACTGTTTCCCACCAATAGTCATGATTTCCTTTTAATATTATTTTTTTTCCAGCTAATTCATTAATATATTGAAAATCTTCTACTGCTTGATCAAGATAAGTCGCCCAAGAAATATCACCAGGTATAATAACAACATCATCTTCTTTTACATTTTCATTCCAATTTTTTTTAAGTTTTTCTTCATAGTTAATCCACTTTCCACCAAAGATGTCCATAGGTTTATTAACACCAAACGATAGATGTAAATCAGCAATTGCGTATACTACCATGTTAGTCCTTTCCATGAAAATAAGTAAACACGTTCACCGCAAGATTTTCGCTTATTCCCTTAACATTTTTTATTTGATCAATTCCTGCGCCTTTTATTTCTCTTACTGATCCAAATTCTTTAATTAGTAATTGTTTTCTTTTTTCTCCAATTCCTTTTATTCCATCAATGGCTGACGTTATCTGTTTTTTATTTCGTTTGCTTCGATTAAATTCAATTGCAAATCGATGGGCTTCATCTTGTATAAATGAAATAAATCTAAATAGTTGTAAATCATCTGCTAATGGATATTCTTTACGATGATATATTAAACCACGAGTACGATGTTTGTTATCTTTTACCATTCCGCAAACTGGAATATCAATATCATTGTCTAGTAGTAGTTCGCTAATAGCATTGGTCTGGTTAGTTCCTCCATCAATTAAAATTAAATTAGGAACATTAGCAAAGTTTTTATCATTAAAACGTTTAATCCTTCTACTTAGTACTTCTTTTAATGCTTTAATATCATCGCTTTTTACATTTTCTTTTATTTCAAACTTACGATAACCTGATTTTTTTGGTTTCCCGTTTTTAAAAATAACCATTGAACCAACTGTCTCCTTGCCACTAAAGTTAGATATATCATAAGCTTCAATGTTCAAAGGTACTTCTTCTAATTTAAGTAATTTTGCCAATTCTACTAAATTTAGATATGTTTCATTTTGTCTTTCAACATAAGCATTTAGTTCTTGTTTAGCTGTGTTAAAAGCTGTATCTGTAAGTTTTTTATTTCCCCCTCTTTTTGGGTTTAAAAGTGTTACTTTGCTTTTTTTCAAAACAGACAACCAATCTGTTAACCATACTCTATCTTTTATGTCATTATATACCATAATTTGTTTTGGTACTTTTGATATATCTTGATAGTATTGTCTTATGAACTCTGATGTTAATAACGATGATGTCAAATCTTCTACATTAGTAAATTCAAATTGCTTTTTGTCAATAATCTGACTTTCTCGCACTTTAAGAATAACACATAACCCATATCCATCTTTTATAATCCCTGCTAAAACATCTGTATCCTTAAGATTTGGTTTAATCATATATACATCTGATATTTTTCGTAGTATAGCTATTCTATCTCTATAATGAGCTGCTTTTTCAAATTCTTGTTTCTTTGAAGAAATAACCATTTTTTCTTTGTATTGTTCTAAAAGTGTATCATTGTTACCTTCAAGTAAATTAATTAAAGCTTTTACATTTTCCATGTATAATGCTTCATCAACTATATAAGCACAAGGCCCTACACACCGCTTAATGTGATAATTAAGACAAGGTCTTGTTTTCTTATTAAAATCTTTTTTATTACAGTTACGAATTTTAAAAACACTTTGTAATAAACTAAGTATTTCTCTTAGAGGTGTTCTCTGTGGATATGGGCCAAAATATTTCGCACCATCTTTTTTTATTTTTCTAACAATCTGTATTCTAGGAAATTGCTCATTAATATTTATTTTTAAGTATGGATATGTTTTATCATCTTTTAATAAAACATTATATTTTGGCATATGACTTTTTATTAAATTACATTCAATTATAAAAGCATCACGTTCTGAATTAGCTACAATATATTCAAATGATGTAATCAAAGCTACTAAGTTTTGTTGCCTCTTGTATTTAGGAATACTATTAAAATATTGTGAAACTCTATTTTGCAAATTAATTGCTTTTCCCACATAAATAATCTGGTCTCGTTTATTTTTCATTAAATAGACACCAGGTGTTTTAGGTAGTTTTTTAAGTTCATCTTTAATAATAAATTTACTCATAAAATCTTCCACATAATAAGGGCATTTTCATTTGTGTCTTGATAATAGTTTTTTCTAATACCTTCTCTTTTAAATCCTAACTTCTTATACAAACTAATAGCTGGTATATTATTTTCCCTGACTTCTAATGTAATTGCCATTACTCCATCATTTGTAATCATATCCATCATTTCATAAAATAATTCTAATGCTAAATGCTTTCTTCTATATGTTTTTTCTATGGCGAGTGTAGTAATATGAGCTTCATCAATAATAGTCCAAAACCCTAAATATCCCACTACTTTATTTAAATTTAATACAACAATATATGTTGCCATTTCATTATTTACTACATCATCATAAATACTTTTATGAGACCATGGGGTGATAAAACTCTGCTTTTCAATAACATGCATGTCATCCACATGATCTTTGTTCGCTATTAAAAATGTGAAATTGCTCATTATTTATTAAAAAGCCTTTCTGCCTGTGACGGTCTTAAATAAAATGGCACAGCCTCTGTGGCTTCTATTTTATCATATTTCACAGAAAGGAAACCACATATTGATGCTCTAGGAAATTCATGCTCATCTTTAATGGTTATTTGATTAGGTAATTTGCTTTGTAAATAATCAAAATGCATTTTCGCACCATCACCTGATAGGATAATTTTTTGGTCTGTATTTTGTAATAAGGTGATTACCTTATCAATGTGAATACCCATATAATCAGTTTGTCTTTCAGGAGAATATATAGCGGTATACACTTGGTCATTTCTAGCATCAATCATAGGACACATAGTTGCTTTTTCTTGTTGGCTTTGTTTAGCTAAAACATCTAAAGTTGGCACCATGACCATAGGCTTTGATAAAGCATATGCCATTGCTTTTACAGATGATAACCCAATTCTAAGTCCAGTAAAAGAACCTGGTCCAGACGATACTGCAAAATAGTCCACATCAGTTACTTCATATGGTACTTTCTTAAAAAGTTCTAAAACTAAAGGCATGAAAGTTTTTGCATGCTTCTTGTTATTATTAATAAATAACTCACTTACCACCTTATCGTCTTTGATAAGACAAACAGATGCGCTAGCTAGTGAAGTATCACAAGCAAAAATCAACATAGTCGACTTTCTCCTAACTTTTCAATTTGTTTTTCATTTCCTTTAATAATAAAGTATCTTATTGTTTTATCTTCAATATCTTTTGTAATTGTAATCCATAAAGCATCGCTTGGAATAGCATTTTTAATATTATCTGCCCATTCAATAACAACACATGTATTCTTATCAAATAGCTCTTCAAATCCTAAATCATATAACATCTCTTCGTTTGTGATACGGTAAGCATCCATATGATAAAATGTAAACTCATTTTTCTCATATTGATTAATAATAGTAAAAGTTGGACTGGTAACTTGTTCTAAAATTCCCACTCCAGAGGCATATCCTTTTGATAGTACAGTTTTGCCACTACCTAAGTCACCAACTAAACAAATAGTTTTATATTGATTTTTTGCAAGTTGTACACCAAAGTGAAAAGTTTCCTTTTCACTTTTAGTGCAAAAAGCATACTTCTTAAGCTTCATATACCACTTTCCCATTTATAATAGTTGCTACTACACTTGTTTTTATTTCTAATGGATTACCATCAAAAATTGCTACATCAGCATGCTTACCTTTTTTTAGAGATCCAATTTTATCATCAAGTCCTGTTAATTTAGCAGCGTTTATTGTAATTGCTTTTAATCCCTCTAATTCATCTAATCCATGTTTTACGGCTACAGCAACACATAATGTTAAATATTGAATTGGAATAACATGGTGATCAGTCATAATAGCCATTTTAATTCCAGTTTCTGATAATATTCCTGGATTGTCAATTGTTGAATTAGTTAATTCATATTTTGACCTAAATGAAAGTAATGGCCCTACAATTACTGGCACTTTTTCTTTTTTAAGAATATCTTTAATTAGGTAACCTTCAGTACAGTGTTCAATTGTAAAATTCAATCCAAACTCTTTTCCGATTCTAATAGCTGTTAAAATATCATCTTCTCTGTGTGCGTGAATTTTAACAATTAATCCATCAAATACTTTCGCTAGAGCTTCCATTTTTAAATCAACTTTACTTTTATCTTCTCTATTTGTATATTCTTTGGCTTGAATAAGAGCTTGTCTCATAATTGCAGCTGAAGCCATTCTTGTCATAGGTGTTTTTTTCTGACCATTATATACTCTTTTAGGATTTTCTCCTAAAGCCATTTTCATGGCAAGTTCTTCTTTTAAGCACATTTCCTCAATTGAATTACCACTGGTTTTTAATGCTGAAAACATTCCACCTATTACATTAGCACTACCAGGTCCTATGCATAGAGTAGTTATACCTGCTCTCATGGCATCTCCAAAAGCACGTTCTTTGTAATATATTCCATCTATAGCTCTCATATGTGGAGTAACAGGATCTGTCATTTCATTTCCATCAGATCCTTCAAAGCCAATACCACTTTCCCACATACCAACATGACAATGTGAGTCAATTAGTCCAGGTAAGATATATCCACCTTTCGCGTCAATAACTTGACTACATTGGTTTTCTAACTCACTAGTTAATTGATTAGCTTCACCTACCATATATATTTTACTTTTCTTTGTAATAACAAAACCATCAAAATCATTCTTTTTCCCCATGGTAAATACTTTACCGTTTTTAATAAGTAACATAAAAATGTCTCCTTCCTAAAACAAAAAAGCACCACCTCAAATGGTGATGCTTTAGATACAAGTTTATCTCTTTGAAAATTGAGGTGCTTTTCTGGCTTTTTTGAGCCCTGGTTTTTTTCGCTCTTTCATCCTTGGGTCTCTAGTTAAGTAACCAACTTTTTTAAGTTCGCCTCTTAGGGCTGGATCCACTTCTAGTAGTGCACGTGAAATACCGTGTCTAATGGCACCCGCTTGTCCTGTAAATCCGCCACCTTTAACTCCAACTATTATATCAAATCTTCCATCTGTCTTTGTTAGTACCAATGGTTGTCTTAAAATCACTTTTAGTGTTTCTAGACCAAAAAAGTCATCGATATCTCTACCATTAATGGTAACTTTTCCTGTACCTGGTATAAGTCTTACTCTCGCAATTGATTTTTTTCTTCTACCTGTTCCGTAGTATTGTACTTGATTTGCCATGAATTATTTCCTCCTTCTAGCCTATGCCTTGATTTCAAGAACTTCAGGCTGTTGAGCGTGGTTCTTATGTTCTGGTCCAACATTGACTTTTAATTTTTTCATCATCTGTCTTCCTAGAATGTTTTTGGGAAGCATTCCTTTTACTGCATGTTTTAAAATTCTTTCAGGATGCTTTTCCATCATGGTCTTATAGCTAATCTCTTTTAGCCCACCAACGTAACCTGTATGATGTCTATATAATTTCTGAGATTCTTTTTTACCTGTTACTTTGATTTTTTCAGCATTTATAATAATTACATAATCGCCTGTATCAACATGAGGTGTATATGTTGGTTTATGTTTTCCCTTCAGTATTCTCGCAACTTCAGTGGCTAATCTACCTAAGATTTTACCTTCTGCATCTACAATATACCATTTTCTTTCAATTTGGCTTTCTTTAGCCATCATTGTTTTCATAGTTACCTCCTAATAGTATCTAATCTTTTTGCAACAAACTTATTCTTTTGCGCAAGACATATTTTAATACATCAAAATAGCCATGTCAAGGTAGTTTGCTCATTTTTTTAATATTACATGCTATAACTCACGATTGCGCTTTTATTCTCCCTAATACTCTCTCATACTCGAGTGCCATCTCATTTTTTTAATTGGTCAAGTGTCATTGTATATGGTGGTAAGTAATCATTCATAAAGCGCTTTACTTCAGGTAATTCTATCTTTTGTAATGATTTTTCTAATGTATTTTTAGCAGATGAAAAGTCATGATTCCCAGCTTCTTGTTCTTCCAAGCATTTAATATATGCAGATATCTTATCAGCAGCTTTAATTACAGCCTTACTTTTATCATCTACCTTAAAGTATGGTTCATATTCTTTTTTAAGATCAACTGGTAGCATGTTAAGTATTTGTTTTTCTGCTTCATACTCTAGTTTCTTATATGCTTTAGTTATTTCTTCATTCTCATATTTAATTGGAGTTGGCATATCACCTGTAATTGTTTCATTAGCATCATGAAATAAGGATGCTACAACTATTTTTTCACAATCATAATCTTTTTTATAATATAAATTCCCGATTTTTGCAATACCAAGGGCAATTGATGCCACATCAAAGCTATGTTCTTTTAAGTTGTCGTACCTAGTATTTCTCATTAATCCCCACCGGTTAATGTATTTCATTCGATGGATAAAAGCAAAAAAAGTATTATCAGCCATTTTTTGTACTCCCTTTTCATATTTGTTATAAAGATATATAATTATTATATCAGAAATATTGAGGTAAGGTTAGGTAATAGTGATGAGTAAATTTTCTAAAGTTGCAATCATTGAAGGCAGCTCTAAATATCAACAAAGCATTACAAGAAAAAAAGAATTACACAATCGTGGAAATGATGTTAGGTCTCCTTTTTCTAGAGACTATACTAGGATTTTACATTCTAGAGCATATAGTCGTTTAAAACATAAAACACAAGTATTTTTCGCAACACAAAATGATCATATTTGTACTCGTATAGAGCATGTTAATCATGTATCTTCCATTGGTGTAACTATTGCTAAACATTTAGGTTTAAATGAAGAATTGGTTTTGGCAATTGCAACTGGACATGATTTAGGACATGCGCCATTTGGGCATGCAGGAGAAAAATTCTTATCAGAAATAACTAGTAAACATTTAAATTTTAAATTCTGGCATGAGAAGAACTCACTTCGCTTTGTAGATAAACATGAAATACTACAAGATTCAAATGGCTACGAGCAAAACTTAAATCTAACTTACGCAGTAAGAGATGGAATCATAAGTCACTGTGGCGAGGTAGAAGATATAGCTTTATTCCCACGAGATGAAGCTATTGATTTGGATGAGATTATAAGCGCCAATCAATATCCTCCATATACCTGGGAAGGATGCATAGTAAAATTATCAGATAACATCGCATATATCGGAAGAGATATTGAAGATGCACTAAGATTAAAAATATTAGATGAAGAACATATTAATCAATTAGATAAGATAATTCATAATTTTTCAGATGTAGATATTAAAAAAACCAATAACACAGCTTTAATACATACATTTGTTGGGAATCTTTGTGAAAACTCAACACCAGAACAAGGTATGGGGTTCTCTCCAAGCCATTTAGATTTTATGAGAGAAATTAAACGATTTAATTATAAATATATTTATTACAATGAACGATTAACCATATTCCAAAATTATGCCAAGTTGATTTTAAACTCTATCTTTAACACATTATATAAGTTTTACGACGGTGTTGATACTATAAAATATATAGAAGAAGAATATTTAGAAATCTATCCATCACTATCAAAAACATTTATTGAAAAATTACGAAAATATTCAGATCTTGGGGGTAAAGAACCAAGAAGAGAAAGCTTAAATAACATTGTGTTATATAAGCTTTCTGATAAAAAAGACTATATTAGAGCTATTATAGATTTTATTGCCTCTATGTCAGATCATTATGCTATTAAAATATTTGATGAATTAACAAGCTTATAATTAATTACTTTTGATAATCATAGATAGTTTTAAAACCTAAGTTATCATTCATCTGATTAATGATATTACCAATTTGATATTTAGCAAATTCATTTTTATATACTTCTATGTTATCACTCACACTATTTTCATCATTAAATAAGTTCATTAAATTATAAGGAGCCATTATATTAAAGAACCCTCCATTAAAATTCTTACTGTCTTCACTAGATAGTATCGCCATTAAATTAAACATATCTAAATTGGAATTTAATTCATAATAGAGTTCTTCTGGCAAACTATTTAATATATTGAATGAATCAATTTCAGTTTGTGTTGGGTTTTCATTTGGTATTATCTGATTTAATTGTAATATCATATCTCTGTCTATATGGTTATTAAATAGAGTATAATTAATTCCCTCAATACCATATTGCAAATCGTAAAAATAATTTCTATCAGTAATTAACTGATTAAATAACGCAACAGTGCCATCCATATTACTAATTGTTTTTGGAAATACATAGTAACTAATATTTCTATATGCAGGTACTAAATATTCGTGATTTATTCCTACTAAATAATACCCTTTTAAAAATTCATAATCTGGTTTTTCTTCACGAAGTAATGGATTATATAGCACAGTTCCTCTTTCTGCTGTAGCAAACTGAAAATCATTAGGTTTTTTCCCTACTTCTACATCTGTTTGAAAATTATATATTTTTAGTAATTTAGTCTCTTCTAGCATACGAATATATTGTAATCCACTTTCAAAGTTTGGTGAAAACACACCATCTTCTATTGATGAGGTTATGGGATTATATGTAATTGCACTTTCTTCTATTACCCCAATATATGTACCAAATGCTCTAAAAATATCTGAAGTGCTTTGTGAAATATTAAAAACATTAATATACATAGGATAAAAAGATGAATCTATTTGTTTTACTGATGACAAATATTCACTAAATCCACTTATTGTATCTGGCACATCCATGTCTAACATTGTCAAATACTTTTTATTATAGTATCTAGGTAATGTTAATTGATTTGAAATACATGGTACTGCTTTAATTTCACCATTTTTTGTTACTGGTAAAATATATTTACTATCAATGTATTGATACCAATTATATTCCTCATAGTATTTATTAAGTGTATTAACTTCATATTTATTAAGAACTAAATTAATGTGTTGATTATAAAAAAAGCCATTACCATTAGTTAAATACATTACACCTTCTAAATTATTATCAAACACATGTGAAGGTCCATAACCATTAACATATTCAATATGTAATTTTATTCCATGAATATCAAAAAAGTATTTTTCCCAATCTGAATTTTCTAATTTTTCCCAATCTCTAGTAAATATAGGATATAGAATATCAATTGAATCGACTTCATCTTGATTCTTGTAGCTAGTCGAGGGAAATGGATTTTCTGAATTCATTTGGCTTATTTTAGGTGCAATATTTCCCGTTTTAGAGCATCCTACAATGAATATGAATAATAATATTATTAAACTAAGTTTCTTCATTCTTCTCCTCCTATAGTATATGTGTAATGAGAAGTTGTGCCAATCATATCGTTACGCTCTTTTACTTTATCTTTCATCCCACTTTCCATAAATATCTTACGGTATTCCATAACTGCATCAACAACTGTTACATCTTTATCGAATAGTAAAATAAAAGGTTCAAAATTATTTTCGTCTTTAGTTATTGCAAGAAAATAACTTGTTTTAATATCAAAGGTGTTTTCTTCATAAAACAATAAAGAAGGTGCTGTTGCTAAAAAGATATTATCCAATGTTTGTGGTAAGTATTTTTCTTTACTAGTTAATAATTGCAAGTTAGGGTAACTACCAACAATTGGTTTAATTAATGTTGTTTCTTCATTTTCTCGTGTGTAATTAGATCCTTCTATACCATAACTAAAGTCATAGAAATATTTGTTATTAGTAAATATTTGATTAAACAACTCTACTGTTTCATCAGGATTACTTAAAGTTTTAGGGAATATATAAAAAGAAATATCTTTATGTACTTTAACTAAATTCTGCTCATTACTTCCAGAAAGATAATATCCTTTTAGATAATCGTAGTCAGGAATATTAGCATTGTAATTACCTAATAAATCTCCTTGCTCAGGGTTTCTATATAATTCTGTAGCAAAGTGTACTTGCGATGGATATAATTCCGTTTCAAAGGGATTATAGATTGTGACAACAGGTTTAGACGGATTATCGCTTGTGATACTAATGATAATATCATTATGACCATATATATATAGTAAATCATTTTCAAGAAGATTGTGAATATAATCTCCTACTTCATAAATAGCTGGTGAAAACATAACATCTTCAAACGATTGTGTATTAGGATTGTATCCAATTGTACTATATCCCCATGAATTATTTAAGTAAAGATTATATCCTCTAAAAATATCAAATAATCCAGGCACAAGATTCCTATAATTTAGATATATAGGTGTATAAGTCTCAATATCACTATTTAACTTTTTTGCTTCAAGTAAAAAATCATAGAACTGTCCTACAGTTGTAGGTACGTCCATCTCTAATTGTTCTAGTAATTCTTTTTTATAAAATCTAGGTGTCACATATCCTGAGCTAACAATTGGAATTGAATAAATCCCATCGTTATTAGTAACATGATTTATATACTTTTCATCAATATATTGATTCCACTCGTAACGTTTATAATATTTTGAAAGATCTAGGGCATTTTGACTATTAGCAAATCTATCATATCCACCAGTTACATTTGAATATAAATAGTTACCTTTTTTTACATAAATAATATTCACATCTGTGTCGCTATCATAATTTAATTTAATTGAAATATTGTATTTAATTTTAAGATAAACTGACCAAGTTTCATATTCAAAATACTTATCACTTGTGCTACCTAAACATTGAATATTTAAGGAATCTGCAGGCTCAAGTGGTGTATAGATAATTTTTTCTTCTTCAGGAGCAGCGGTACAACTAACTAGTAAACAAATTAATAATATTGTGATAATTACTTTCTTCATCATTCTGCCTTTTCTCTTCCTTAGTAACTGATAGTAATAGTATAACAATTTAAAATAAATATAAAAACAAATTATAGATGTTGTCTTTATGTTTTATTCAATTATACAAATTGTCCTTTAAAAGAACCAAGAAGGTAACCATCTAAGTGATTCAATATACTTAAGTGGTACTTCAATCCCTGTTAATGCCGGATAAAACACTGCAAACAATACTGCTACTAATACTAAATATAAAATAATAATTTTCTTGTTCTTCTTGTTCTTTTTTATAATATGTTCAATATTATAAGTTATAGCAAATATAATAAAAGGAACTAATGAAAAGTAGTGATATAAAAATGTTATTTTTCTTGGAGCAATTGCCCATGGTAATAATAATGATAGATATGCTACATAAATAAATACAACTCGTTTATCTTTTTTACTCCATGCTAATACAGCTGTTGTTAACATACAAATAAATCCTGTCCACCACACTAATGGATTACCAAATGAAGCAATCGCTCCCCACATTCCCTCTGCAGGGTTTTTTAATTGGTAAAAATATACAGGTCTAACCATAGCAGGCCATTGCCACCAAGGAGATGCATATGGATGAGTTGTAACAACTCCTGAATGATAAGAATACATATGTGTTTGTGCTTTTAAAAATTCTGTAATAATGTTTTCATTACCGCTATAATTAAAAATAGGTTTAAAAGAAACAAAGTATATTGATAAAGGTATTACAATAAAAAATATTAAACATAATAATAGGGTTGGTATCATTATTTTTCTGAAAAAATTACTTTTTAAAATATATCCTTTTTTATAATCTCGAATTTCAAGAAATTGTTTTAAAAAGAACATTATTGCAATCCCTGCACCTGCGTATAAGCCAATCCATTTTACTGATGCTGCCAAGCCAAAGAATATACCACTAAGAATTAGAGGATAAATATTAACCCTAAATTTTATTTCATATGATTTTTTCATAAAATATTGATTCATATAATAAAACATAACAAGAACAAAAAATGCTAAATACCCATCAACAGACCCAATTCTTGTCTGTGTAAAATGCATAAAATCAAACATCATTAAAAAGGATACAATAAAAGCCAAGAAAGTTGTCTTAAATACTCGCTTTCCAAACACATACATCATAGGTAGCATTAATGCTCCAAATAGGACACCCATAATTCTCCATCCAAAAGGTGTAAATCCAAATATTCTGATTCCCCATGTAATAATAATCTTTCCAAGTGGTGGGTGTGTGTTTTCGTATGGAAGCAATCCATTTATATACTCATAAGCTGTTCTTGGAAAATATACTTCGTCAAAGTAGGTAGTATTCATAAAGGTTGATTTATAAACCGCAAACTCTTGCTCATCAAATAAGTTAACAGAGCCATTGGCTGACTCAGTAATAATTTTATGATTAATTATTGGAATTGGTTGTTCATTTCCCTGTTCATAAATAGCAATTTCCAACAACTCTCCTTTAGTTCCACTAATACTTTTATCTTCATTAGTATAATTTTTTGAAATAAAACGAAGAGATGATGTTAAAACACTTGCATTTGCTTGTTTCCACTTAAACATATCATTACTTAATTTTTCTAAAGTAATAAGTTCTTTGTATTCACCTTTTTCATCAAGATAAAAAACATCATAGGCAATAACTGAATACCAATCTTCTCCTAATCCACAATAATACATGATTTTCTCTAACTGTTTTGGTTCATCAAATTCAATTATAAATTCTCTGTTTGATCCCCTGGCAACATAGCCTGTTTGCGGAGCATTAAAATCACCTAAATTAACTAAAGCCAACACAAAATATAACATTGTCATGATAATTGCGATAATATAATCTTTTTTTGTCATTTTTGAACTCATGTATTCCCCATTAACTATTCATTTACTATTTGATTTATTATATAATGTTTTTAGAAAAACCAAAAGGAGAAATTATGAACAATAGGCAACGAGTTATAAATAGTTTATCGCATAAGTCATCTGATAGTATTCCTTACCATGTTGAATTTACTATGGAAGAACATAAAAAAATGGTTGCCTTTTTAGATGATGAAAAATTCCTTGGCAAACTCAACAATCACCTTCATAGAGCTTATTGGAATGATATTAATGAAGAACTAAAGGAAAAGCCAGGAAATTTTAGAGATTTCTTTGGTGTGGTTTGGAACAGAAGTGGTGTTGATAAAGATATTGGAATAATTGACGACCCATTATTTAAAGAAGCTAACATATCTATGGTTGATTTCCCAACTCTTAATATAGAGATTGCTTCTAATCATATAAAAAATAGTCTAGTAGAAAAAAAAGATAATTTTGTTATAGGAGATATTGGATTTTCTCTATTTGAACGAGCTTGGTCAATGAGAGGGTTTGAAAATTTACTAATGGATATGGCTCTTAATCCAAACTTTGTTCACCAATTACTTGATCAGATTTGCGATTTCAATATTAGTGTTATTGAACTTTATGGACAATTTACTGGTATTGATGGTTTCTACTTTGGAGACGATTGGGGACAACAACATGGTCTTATCATGGGTCCTGCCCTATGGCGAGAATTTATATTACCACGCATTAAAAAAATGTACGCCGCATGTCAAAAGCATGGATTTTATATTATGCAACATTCCTGTGGAGATATTGAAGAGATTTTCCCCGATTTACTTGATGCCGGTCTTAATTGCTATAATACATTTCAACCTGAAATATATGATATTAAGAAAATAAAGAAACAATTTGGAGGACAATTGTCATTTTGGGGAGCTATTAGCACTCAAGCACTGCTTCCATTTGAAAGTCCTCAAGTCGTCTATAAAGAAACAAAAAGAATTATGAATATCTTAGGAGAAAATGGAGGGTATATTGCAGCACCTACCCATGCACTTCCATATGATATTCCTTGTGAAAATGTTATGGCAATGCTAAAAGCATTTGAAGAATAATAAAAAAATATTATGGAGAAAAAATATGTTAAATAAAAAATGTGATTACCACACTCACCCTAATCTTACAAACGAACCACATAGAGCAGATGCCTTTATAGAAAGCGCCATTAACCAAGGATTTGATGAAATCTGCTTTACAGATCATATGCCATTATCAATTTCTGATGCAGGTGATAGAATAAAAAAAGGTAATATCGAAAAATATTGTTTAGCTGTAAAGAAAAAAGCTAAAGAATATGAAAGTAAAATTGTTATTAAAACAGGAATTGAGGTTGATTATCATCCCGATTTTATTGACGAAATTGAATACAACCTAAATCAAGGAGAATTTGATTTGGTTTTAGGAGCAACTCATTTTCATATACCTGGATATAATATATTATCATCTAATTTAAATCCTAATGAATATGCTAGGATTTCTTTTGAAAACTCTCTAAAAGCTATTAAATCAGGATATTTTGATATAATAGCCCACCTAGATTTACAAAGGTGGGTTTACACACTACCTAAAAGATTTCCTATGAAAAAAGGTATGTATGATCATAATAGTAATATAGATATATTGAAAAAAATCATGATAGCTCTTGAAGAAACAGGTGTGAAACTAGAAATTAACTCACTTGCATTTCTTCATAAGGTTAGTAATAGTGATGTGTATCCATCAAAAGACATAATGAATTTATCCTATGATTATAATATAGACTATTCATTTGGTTCAGATGCACATTCAGCCGATTGGGTTGGACATGGGTATGATTTAATAAGTGAATCAATCTATTATAAAAAGGCTTTTAGCAAATAGCATGATGTAATTAAAAAGTTTTTTTAATGCTTAGTACTCTTGAAAACCGGTGTAAAAAAGACTATAATTAAGGAGACATTAATTGCGTATTCTAAAAAACAGTAGAATAGGACTTAAAATATATTCAACAATTTAATACATAAGATAATCTTAAATTTTTAAGCAATTTACAAAAGAATAACCTAATATTTTATTAGGTGATTTTTTAGTTTTATAAAATACTATCATAGTATTTATATAAATTATTATAGGAGGAAAATAAAATGAAAAGAAAACTAATGACGATAGTACTTGTTTTATCATTACTACTAACTGTTTTGATACCTTCAAATGTTTTAGCTGCTGATACCACAATTGTTATTGCTCATACTAATGACACTCACGCAAGAGTATTTGAAGGTAAATATGCTGGAATGGGATTAGCTAAAATCGCCACTTTAGTTGAAGAACTTCGTGCTGAAAACCCTAACACAATACTAATGGATGCAGGAGACACTTTCCATGGCCAAACAATTGCCACATTAGAAGAAGGTGCTAGTATTGTAGAAATCTATAACCTCATGGGTTATGATCTTTTGACCCCTGGTAATCATGATTTTAATTATGGTTATGAACGATTATTAGAATTAGCTGATATGGCAGATTTTCCAATTATTTCTGCCAATGTAATGACCAGTACAGGTACAACCTTATTAGACCCATATGAAATTATGACATTTGATGGTGTAAAAGTTGGTATTTTTGGATTAGCTACTCCTGAAACCACCTATAAGACACATCCTGACAATGTTGCAGGGTTGACCTTCGCAGATCCTTCAGAGAAAGCACAAGAAATGGTAACACTATTAGAAGGATTAGGTTGCGATGTTATTATAGCCCTAGCTCATTTAGGAACTGATAAGGATAGTTTCTATACCAGTGAAAAAGTGGCTACAGATGTTGATGGTATTGATGTTATTATTGATGGACACAGTCATACTATATTTCCAGAAGGTTTAATTGTAAACGGAACTTTAATTGCAAGTACTGGAGAATATGACAAAAATTTAGGTGTAGTTGAAATTACCGTTGTAGGTAATGTGGTTACTGCAAAAGTAGCTTCATTAATTACCAAAGACGATGCTGCTGAAACAGTTCCAAATGCAGAAGTATTGGCTTTAGCTGAATCAATCAGTGCAGCTCAAGAAGTAATTTTATCAGAAGAAGTTGGAAGAACAACTTTACTATTACAAGGTGAAAGAGGCTTTGTTAGAACTGGTGAAACAAATATGGGTAATCTTGTAACTAATGCAATGTTAGAAGAATCTGGTGCAGATGCTGCAATTACTAATGGTGGTGGTATTAGATCTAGTATTGATGCAGGTTACATTACAAAAGGAGATATTATTACAGTTCTACCTTTTGGTAACTACATTATCACTAAAGAAGTAACAGGTGCAATTATTAAAGAAGCATTAGAATATGGAACAAGTTCATATCCTGATGCATCAGGTAAATTCCCACATGTTGGTGGTATGTCATTTTCAATTGACTTATCAAAACCTGTAGGTGAAAGAATTGTTAATTTACTAGTAAATGGTGAACCTATTAATTTAGAAGCTACCTATATCCTAGCTACTAACGATTTCATGGCAGCAGGTGGTGATGGTTATTCTATGTTAATGACAGAAACAGTTAATGAGTATAAAGCTCTTGACGAAGCTGTAATTGACTACATTATGGCTAGAGGAGTTATTGCTCCACTACCAGAAAACAGAGTAACAGTTATTGAAGGTTCTTATGTTGGTACAGATGGAACCTATGAAGTAGTTGCTGGTGATACACTATCAAGTATTGCTGCAATATATGCATTAACATGGGCGGAACTTTATGAAATGAACGAAGCAACAATTGATGATCCTAATATGATCTATATTGGCCAAATGTTAGTAACTCCATAGAGAAGTAAAACCTTAGTATAAAAGAGGATGGAAAAAATCCATCCTCTTTTTGTTTGCTAAATAACAAGTATATTGTTTTCAATCTTCTACAGCAGTTTTTTCTTCAATTAGAACTTCATCTTTTAGTTTTCCATATATATCAGTTATAAAAAACAAGATAATAGTAAATATCATGACAGCAAGAACTCTCATGTCTAACAGGTGAGTATTAAACACAAATGGTCCATAACTTAAAAATACAGTAGCAATTAAAGCAATTGATATATAAAAGAACTTTTTATTATAAAAAGCATAAATAACCACAAGTACTTCTGCTGGAAAATAATATCTCTCATGCATCTGTGGTAAGAAAAAAGGTAATACTAATAAAAAAAGAATTGCAGTTTCAACAATCAAATCAGTAGTAAGTTTACTTTTATTTAATCCAACCCATAAACTTATTACAAGAACTATTATAAAAGTAGTAATTAATCCTATTTTATTAAATAAAATAAAATCTGCATCTGGAAAAAACTGATAGATATTTGCACAATTCATTGTTAAGTATGGATAATACCCAACTTGAGTAAAGTAAATAGTAATTAGTTCTTTAAAGGGGCGACCAATAAAATATGCGGGTAGAAGTGTTATAACATACATAGTAGGTGAAAGAAGCAATTGCCATAATTTTAATTTTTTTCGTAACAAGAGAACTAATAATAATGGAGCTATAAAAATAGCTTGTAATTTAAATGCAACAGCAATACCAAAAAACACCATTGCTAATATATTTTTCTCTTTCATTAAGTAATAAATCATTCCAATTAAAAAGGCTGTAAAAATCATATCACACTGCGCTGCAAATGCGCCATTTAAAATGACAGTTGGTATAAACAATGTTATTGCATAAGCAAAATAAGGTGTAAAACCCTCTTTAAACTTTAATTCTACAATTTTAAAAACGTAATAAGCTGCAACAAAATCAAATAATATTGAAAATATTTTTATCTGAAACAAAGAAAAAACCGGAATATATGTCATAATTGCCATGAAATAAATATAAAGAGGTGAATAATTAGAAATAGGCTGACTTAAAGCTAAAAATCCCCCTTTAGCAGTTATCTCTTCAAACCATACATTTAAATACCAGAAAAAATCAGGTGACTGATAATCTTTAAACATATATCTAATAACTATTGCTAGAAAACTAACAACTATAATAAAAGTAATTTTAAATTTTTTATTCTGTATTATTTCCATACACAACCTCTTGATGATTATATCATTATTTATTACTGAATTCACCTAAGAAAATTTCTTCACATTCTTCTAATGTTTCAATGTTTTGAGTTATAATATAATAACAAAGTGTTATATTACTTTCACTTATTACTGAAGCATATATTTTACCATAGTAAGTTGCTTGTTTAAAAGACGTTTTAGGCTGTAACCACAAATAAGGTCGTCCATATTGCAAATAATTTCTAATAAATCCTTGATATTCATGTGCCATCGAATTTGTAGTAATTATTGCATCAACCACAACAAAATCATTAACTGATTTAGAGCTATCCATAATCTCATATGAAAATTCAATATTTTCACATCCTAAACCTTTTAACACTAACTGAGTCAAGTCATATTCAGGAACTAACACTAATTGACTTTCAATTAATTTCCCATTATCAAATCCAAATAATTGTTTTTGGTCTTTTGGTTTAACTGCATAAACTCCATAAAAAGTAGAATAATATGGTGATTTTTCATTAAATAGTGAAGAAGCAATATACGGAAAATTAAAGGAACCAAAATTATATATAATTGATAACTCACTATCTATACCTGAAAATCTAGAAAATCCTTCTGAATCGTTAAAATACATAATGAATGGATAATAATCACTTTTAAAAGTAGCTAATCCTCCCTTTATTTGTAAAGGTACATCATATTTTTCAAATACACTATCTTTTTTATGAATGGTCGAATAAACCCCCATTACAAGATAACTTCTAAGGGGATAGAAAAATACGACTAAAACAACCAATATGGTAATAACAATAATTAACTTCTTTTTCATGATTAACCCATATAACTCCATTTCAAAAAACGCTTGTTATTTTTATATCCATTAACAATGAATCGTGCAAAACTATTAAACTCTTCAATTTCTCTAATTGCAGAGTTAGATTTTAAGAAGTCTCTAACAAAATAGTGAGATACTACTTCAAATTTATAATCATCTATTAAGATATTAAATAGTAAAGCATAATTTGTTTTCTTTCTAGTCACACTAACATTAGGTGGTATATCACCTTTGTAAGGTATAATAAGCTGTCCAATTTTAATAACATCTTTATTAGTTTCAGCTTCAATTGAAAACATAGGTGCAGGAGTTGAGCCACTTAATTTATTTCCAGTTTTCGAATTATACCCTAACATAGGATCTTTTTGACCTTTATAAATAGTCGAACTAGTTTCTACATTTGAATATACTTTTTTAATTAATATATTATAATCGCTAAAAATCGAATGACTTAATTGTTTATTACTATCATGAAACACATCCTTTGCCTTGTATTGCCAATGACTAGCTATAACTTTTTTTGTTGTATTCCCTTGAATATTTATATTATCAAAAACTAACATAAAATGATTCTTTACCCATAAGAATATTCTCTCATGTTCAGCAACAATTGCATTAGAATTATCATAAAACGATTTGTATCCTCCAGTATAATCACTAATAATAAGACTTAATTGATTAGTTGATTCAAAATGTTCAATTTCTGGGTTAGAAGATATGTTTTGCGTCATATTATCAATAGTTATAGTATTATGTGCGCAAGTTGATTTGCCATACTCTCTATCCAAGTTGTTTCCATAATTTAGCGTTCCAGGATCGGTAATTATCATTTTATTTCCATGATAAATATTAACTGAATTTCTTGACATATGGGTATGCCAGCCACCCCATTTACTTGCATCAAAATATACCATGGTAGCATCATAGTCCCATGATGTACGTAAGAAAAACTGTCTAGCTTTTAAAAACGATACATCAAACTGATTTTTGTATTTTTCTTTAAAGGTTAGTTGATTAATAAGCGAAGCGATTTTATCTCGCTTATCAAGATAATCATAAATAATCGTTGGGTTGTTTTCATGCCAGGCTTGTGAATCATGAATCCCAAATGAACGTCCATCAGGTGCTTTACAAATTAGTCCGTAATCCATAATTTTTATTATTTTTCCCAAATCAATCTTAAGGCCAAGAGATGGTCGTTTTTTTGCTAACATAGCTAAATTAGCAAAAACATCACTCATCCAATTATGGTAGTCATCAGTATGTTCTATATGTGAACCATCACTTTCAAATTGTGATATAAATGCATCATTTAGGTGACTAACTGCATATTCTTGATATTTTTCTGCTCCTGGAATTACTTGTGATATAAATAATATGCTATCTAATTCGTTTGGTCTCCAATTATTTTCACCGCCTCGATAACGATTATTATACACCATAGGCTTTATTTGCCATAAAATACACTCTACCATTTTTTCTACAAACTCTTCTGTAAATAAAGGATGAGAAAAAAAGTGTGGAACACATCCAACCCATCCATTAAGATTATTAAATCCTAATCTTATGGATGTATTTATCATTGGATCCCAAAATTCATGTTGTCTGAAGGGATAGATGTCTGTTAATTCTCCATAATTAGGCCAAAAATCCATCCAAGCATTTACGGTGTCAAATACAATATTAGCCATATGATCTGACTTGTTTTTTTGATATTCAATCGTTGCAAACTTTAGCCAGAAAAAACGATTTATTTGTTGTTGCCATTCTTGATGGTTTATTTCTGGCCCTGTAAAATCCATTTTTTTAAAATCATCAAAATGAAACTGCATATCAGCTGCTATAAACACAATATTATTTTTATAAAGAGCATCTGTCCATTCAACGATTTCACTGTCAACTAATTTTGAAAAACGATGATTAAATACTACATCTTTTTGATATTCTAAAAGTCTTTTATAAATTTTATTTTTTAAACTCATTTTTTAAACACCCACAATTTATATCCTGTATAGTTAATTAACTGAGCTACTAAGGTAACAAGAACTTTAGCAATCAATACATTCCAGGAACCCTCTTCTACTAACCACTTAATCAAAAGGACTGAAGCACTTAACGATATTCCGTTAATAACCATAAATCGCAAAAACTCTAAAACTGTCTGTCCTTTGCTTTTTTTGCTTTCAAATGTCCAAAGTTTATTCCATGTAAAACTATTTATGACTCCCCCACTATAACCAATAACTTGTGAAATTGTATAATAAATTCCTATAACTTGATAGAAGATAATAAATAAAAGAAAATCTACCATAGTATTTAATACACCCACTGTTACAAATCTAATAGGCCGCTTATATGTTGTTAATAGCTGTTTAATTTTTTGTATAATAATATCATACCTCTTTTATTGTCATTAATAGCATTATACACCATATTATTTTCATTGTTCTATTCAATCAACGCTTTTTGATATCTTTTAATAGTAAATAAAATATTAAATTGTTTACATATTATCGTTAACTCCTCAATTGCAGCTAGTTGTTCTCTATTTAACGAATTAGTAGGGAGTACAACTAATAGTTCTTTTTGTGTAATATCTCTATAATCTATTGATATATCTTCAAATATTGTTCCCTTAAAACTATTTAATTTATTTATATCTTTTACTATTCTCTCATATAATCCAATATAGTTTTGATAAGTTTCATATGTTGTATTAACACTTGTAATTGATAGCACCTTTCCTGTTAATTCATCATAGTAATCAATAGTAGGAAAATACCTTGGTAAATTTCCTCCAAAGAGTATTTCAACTTTCTCTCCTCTTGTGAAATTATCAAGTTCCCAAATAAATTCATCATCATAATCTAAATGATCTCCGTTAAATTTATAGATAGTTTGCGAAAGATGAATTTTAGATGTACTTACATATCCATTAAAGACCCCATCAAAAACAAGAGTTATTTGGTTACCAAAGGTTTCACTATGACAAAAAGCATAAGTAAGATGTCGTGTGTCTTTTTGTTCTTTATCATATAATCTAACAATTGTAGGTAAAGAAAAACCTATGGCATAATCATAAACTGCCATTTCTAATACTTTTTCATGTAAGTCATTTTTAATAGTTGTTATCACAGAAATATAAGCTATAAGATATAAAAAGCAAGAAAAAATTATAATAACAATGGGTAAAACCATTAGTGCTTCAACTGTAATTGACCCTTTAGTATGATTGTGTTGTTTTAATGATATAAACATGTCTTTTCCCTAATAAACTTTTTTGAGAAACCGTAACTTCTATGGAAATAGTAGTATAGGCTTGACCTAAATCAAATGTTGGTGGACTATTTAGTGATATAATGTCTAAAACCCGTAATAATTTATCTTCTTTATTCTTGTCATATAATAAAATCCTAAGATAGTCTTCATAGTTTATTTGTAGTATTTCTGGAGTTTGGCTACCAATTTTATTAAATCCAATGTCTAATTTCCAATCTCCTGTTAGCTTATAAATAGGAACATATTCTCCATTTGATAAAGCCTTAACATCCAATCCAGCTTCCGCAACTGCCCAAGCACAAAGTATTAAATTTGCCATAACTGGAATTCCTGCACCAAAGGTCCACCATCCAGCAACCATAGTAGCAATGGTATTTGCTTTAGTTTGTTTTTCTAAATCAGAATAAACATGGATAGTATTCAAGGCAAATCTAGCTAGTAGCAATGTACCTTTTGTTAGAGTCATATTCATATGTTGTGAATGTCTTCCATATAAAATATATTCAACTTCGTTATTAAAAAAGTGAGAAAACATTATTTTTTCTTTAGAAGTTTGATATATAAAATACTGTAAAATGTATTCATTTAGATAGGTTTCTTCTTTAACATTAGTAATTAGCTTTGAAAACAAACCCTTTGCTTGTTCAAGTTTATTTTCTGCATCAGCAGTACTATCTCCACTTACATCAATATCAAATAGTTGTTCATCAGAATATATTTGGTTTGATGGAAGGTATGTCCCTTCAGGTATTATAGCATCCTCTCCAACTTGTAATGTTATTACCTGTTCTCCAATTTTTTCAAAAAAGTTTCTCTTATCTTCTTCCTTTCCAGCCTCTAATAAACTATATACACTAATTGATAGATTACT
Organism: Clostridiales bacterium; assembly: GCA_023145435.1. GTDB lineage: Bacteria > Bacillota > Clostridia > DUPQ01 > DUPQ01 > JAFGUQ01. The sequence continues at coordinate 53,951 of JAGLDS010000007.1, read as the reverse complement.
ATGATATAAAAAATCCATGGAAACTTGCTCATCATCTGAAATCGTTTGCTCATTTAGTACTTTTTCATATATATTTTCTGTAATAACTATGGTAGATGTAAGTGATATTATATTTTCGTTTATTTTTTCTTTTACTATTTCAAAAGTTTCAATAACAATAGCACTTTCCACATCATAAAGAATGGTGTTTACATATATAAGAATTTCCTTTAAATAATCAGGGCATTGATCTATTGATTCAATTTTGCTTTCAATAATACTTGAAAGTAGATGTAACTTATCAATTGAAAGTACTACCTCTGTTATTTTAGTAATTGCTTGGTTATTGATTGCTAAAAGTTCACTTAAAATTTTATTAATTGATAATTGATATACTGTTACTAATTGTTCTTTAAGATAACCTTTATCTTGTAACAATAATTCAACTTGATATATACCCTCATCTGCTTGGTTTTCTAATATGGCAATAGTATTATTAATATCTATAATCTTATGATAAATACTCATAAATTCTTGTAACGCTTGATCAAATTCATTATTTTCACCTAACATATTTACAAAGACCTCTTGTCCCTCCCCTTCTATAATAATTTTTAAGTACCTTAGATTATCATTAATTACTTTTACAACTTCATCAAATTCCCATTTATCTTTTATTACTTGTAGTGTTTCTCCTATTGAGGTTACAGAAGATAATCGAGCATAAGTTTCGTTAATGATTGTTTTATAAATTGAATCACTCATGATTTTTTGGATTTGTGTAGTTAATATATCTGTTCTAATTAAAGGGTTTTCTTTTTTTATTGATATATCTTCAATTTTAAAATCATAAATAGATAAATCGGCTAGATTCTTTTCCATTAATTCAAAAACCATTGGTTCCAATAAGTAATCATCAATTTCATAAGCATAAAGGTCATACTGGTTTTTTAAATAAGAAGAGTACTCACCTAAAATTGAGTAACAAGCAATATCAACCTGATTGGTTATTATACTTTTACCACTCTTTAATAAATAAACATCTACTAACACTGCACATAAAATAATAATAATAGGCATGGTGATACATAAAAATATTGTAATTGATCCTTTTGGTTTAAAATACATCTTCAAACAACAATGTTTTTCTAATTAGAGAATCCACTTGATAAATTTCTTCAATGTAAGGTATTTCCTTTTTAGCAAAATCTTTTTCTGTTAATTTAAGTATGACAAAAACAAAAGCTACAATTAGTAATAGAACTACAGGAAACACTAATAATGCTTCTACAGTTATATATCCGTTTTTTTTCATGACTATAACATCCTTTCTAGAAGAATATTATATTACATTTTTTGTCATTGTTCCATGAACTATAATTCAATTATTTCATATTTAAATGTATTTGTTACACTATTTTTAATTCGATAATCAAAAAGATATACTTGTCTTTTATCAAATTTCAAACTAGCAATGTTAGTATTCTTATATTCTACTTTTGCATTTTTACCTATACTTTGAAAATAAGTAAAAACCGCTTCTTTGAGTTGATATTTATAATTAAAAAATGATGGTATTGATTTGCTTTTATGAGTACTTAAGTAATCTAGCAATAAGTATTCTTTAATCAGCGGTACATCGTTAAATAGAGTAAGCAATATTTCATATTTTTCATTTTCTCCCGTATGGTGATTTTCATCAAAATTTACTTTTATATGAGTAGCTATACTTAATAACAGATTATAAGGAGAATTTGTTTGCTTAAATAAATACAAAAATGTTTGTCTAAATTTTTGGCTGTTGTAAAAATCATCTACTATATTTTCAATGTCTTTTATTTCTAAAAGTTGTTCTGTTGATAGCCATTTTGTTACTAACACTTCATATGGAGATTTTTCCATAAACTGATAATCTTCAAATTTAAAAATTGCTGTACCTTTTAACCCCTTTAAGAATCCAACTTGCAACATGTGTGGAAAAACCATTATGGTTTCATTAACTGAGATTCTAAAAGTTTCTAAGTTTTCAAATGGTAACCCTGCAATTAAATCAAGATGAACATGAATATTGCTATTATTAATAATTGTAGAAGAATTAGTTAGTGCTAATTGACTGTTTTGAAATCTCTTAGATGAGGTTAATGTAAGTTCATTAGTTGATTGAATACCTGCTTCAATTTGAACACGACCACTTGGTATACTAGCAAGAAAGCTAATAACTTCTTTAGATAAAGATGCTGGATAAATTTCAAGATGGAAATTACATTTACATTCAAGGTTTTTTATATGTTGTAAAATTTTTATAGTTCGTCCTTTTTCTAAATTAAAAGTTCGATCTACGAATTTTATTTGTTTTACAGATGAATTTGCTAATAAAGTAAGTTCATTAAGTACTCTATTTAACGATAAGTATCTAATACCTTTTGATGTTGAAGATAAACAATATACACATTGATAAGGACAGCCTCTTGAAGCTTCATAATATATAATTTTATTGCTATTTTTCATGAAAAATTCAGGTGTATAAATAAAAGGTATATCTTCTAAGTCATTAAGTATTGCATATCCAGTATCATGTATAGTGCCATCTTTTATGTAAGCGCAACCAAAAGTATAATCACCATTGATCACGTTACTAATTACATTCTCTCCTTCGCCTCTTATAATCACATCAATTGGATAATTATTAAGCAACTTTTCATAATCAAAAGAAACCTCAGGTCCTCCTAATACAATTTTAATCTCTGGTTTTATTTTTTTAATATCTACACTTAACCTTTTTACATATTCAATATTCCATATATAGCAAGAAAAACAAATAACATCTGGATAATCGCTAATGACTTTTCTAATCATTTGGTCATATGGATCATTAATTGTTAATGTTTCAATGGTAGATAAAAGTTGTTTGCGTAGTAACGAATAGTGTAAATACCAAACAGCTGTATTACTATGAATAAATTTTGAATTAATTGCAATTATTTTTATTTTTTTCATGTGATAGCAACAACGAATAGTACCGTCCAAATGACACTAAATGCCAAAGCTATGGTACAAAGAACAACCCCACTTATGGCAAACCCTCTTTTATACTCTTCCTTTTTTCTAGAATAAGCTAAATCAGTTATTCCCAAAATAAACCCAATAATAGCAGGAAGAATACTGGCAAAATGGGTAAATGGAAGAAAAGCTAATATTAAACTTACAATTCCTATAATAAATGAAGTTAGACCCATATTTTTCTCCTTGACCTATGTCTATTATAGCACAACATGATATAATAGGTTCACCAAAAAGTAAGGATATATTATGAAAAAACTTTCTAAAACAATTATGTTTGTAGATAATTCACTGATTGAATATCAAAAGGGTACTTCCCTAAAACTACACGAACCAAAAAGAGAAGAACGAGTATTGTCCTTTGATTTACCATATGAATGTTCTACAAGTGGTTATGTTACCATTTTGCCTGTTGGTAAGCAGTATTACTTATATTATAGAGGAATTTCTGTTAGAAATAATAGCAAAACTGATTATGAGGTTACTTGTCTAGCAATTTCAAATGATGGAATTCATTTTGATAAACCATCTTTTAATATGGTGGAATTTAATGGGAACAAAGATAATAACATTATTTTAAAAGACTCAGAAATCTGCCATAATTTTACACCTTTTATTGATAATAATCCAAATTGTAAAGAACATCAAAAATTCAAAGCAGTTGGTGGACATAAACGTATAGGTATAAATAAAGCAAAATTATATGGCCTTTATTCATCTGATGGTATTCACTTTACAAAAATAAAGGAAGAACCTATTTTAACCGATGGAATGTTTGACTCACAAAATGTTGTCTTTTATGATTGTAATATTGATAAGTATCGATGTTACTCACGGTACTTTAGTAATAATCATCTAGATAATCCTAAAGAATATGAAGGTATAAGAGCAATACAATCTTGCGAATCTAATGATTTTATTCATTGGTCAACTAATGTGAAAAACAGCTATGACTTTGATAACCATGATGAGTTTTATACAAACGCAACTACAATTTGTCCAGAAACCAATACTTATTTATCTTTTCCAAAGCGATATGTGAAAAATAGAGAAAGAGATTTTTTCAATGCTGGTGATACTGGTGTGTCAGATGGGGTTTTCATGTCATCACATGATGGTATATTATGGCATCGCCCTTTTATGGAAGCTTATGTTCGCCCAGGGTTAGATCGTGAGAATTGGGTTAATCGAAATAATATGATGGCTTTAGGCATTATTAACAATAATGATAAAGAATTTTCCATGTACATCAGTGAACACTATAGAACTAGCACAGCTGGGATTAGACGATTATCAATTAGAAAACACGGCTTTGCATCAATACACGCTAATTACCAAAAAGGTGAAATGATGACCAAACCTTTTTTATTATCTAAAGGTAACTTGTATATTAACTACGCAACCTCTGCTATTGGTTATGTTATTATTCATTTGCTTGATGAAAATAAAAATAAAATTGCTTCCTCCTTAGAAATGTACGGTGATGAAATAAGTGATTTAGTGAAATTCGACAATGACTATAAAGACTATTACAATAAACCTGTTAGATTACTATTTGAATTACTTGATAGTGACCTATATGCTTTAACTTTCAAGGAGGATATATTATGACTTTAAAAATAGGATTTCAATCTGAATTCTATAAACATATAAAAGGTAAAAAAAACAATCTATATGAGCAACAAACCATTTCTTTAATTGGTGTGAAAAATAGCTATGTAGCTTTTTCATTATTCTTAGAAAATAGCGAACCTTGGCAATTAGCACTTACAAATAATTCTGTCTTTTCAATTTTCCCTTCACAAAAAACTTATAGAATTGAAGTAATATGTGACAACCTTTCTAATATCACCATTTATAAGCAAGATTATATGGAAGATGATTTAGGTGTCTCTCATACTGATAGTTTAAATCCAATTGAGTATTTTGATGTAGAGAAGTTTGAAGAAGTTCCACTATTTATTAAATTAGATATTGATAAATATGATAAAGCTAAGAAATATAAAGGTATGGTTAATATATATCAGCGTGAAATGTTTAAAGACGAAAGTTGTATTATATCTCTTCCATTTGAAGTTATAGTAAAAAATATTATTATGAATCAAACAAAAAATACTATGCTTCATTTAAACCTTTGGCAACATTTATCAAACATAGCAAGAAAACATGAAGTTAAACTTTTTTCAGATGATCACTTTACTATAATTGAAAATTACATAAAAAGCTTATCATACCTTGGCCAAAAAGCTGTAACAGTTATTGCTTCTGATATTCCTTGGTCAGGGCAAAAAACATTTAATGATTTAAAAGAACCCACTGATTTGTTTGAATATAACTATATTTCTGTTATTAAAGATTCTTACGGTAATTTCATATGTGATTACAGTGTTCTAGATAGATATATTGATTTATGTAAGCAATATGGAATTACTGCAGAAATTGAAGTGTTTGGATTATCAGGAATATGGATGGATAAACAAAAAAACTTTGGAAAAGTTGCTAATGATTTTCCAGATGGAATTAGAATAAGATATTATGATCAAACTGATAAAACATATAAATACATGAAAACAGGTGTTGAAATAAAAGGATATATAAAATTATTATATGAATATTTTATTGATAAATCAATTATTGACCGTGTTAGGATAATAGCTGACGAGCCAGATGACATTGATAGATATAGAAAAACCATAAATGCTATTTTATCTATTGCACCTAAATTTAAATTTAAAGCAGCGATTAATCATGCTATATTTACTAAAGAATTTGATGATGTTCTTAGTGATTTGGTCCCTTCTCTTCGTTGCTTAAATGAAGATGTCACCTTCTTTGAACAATTAGCTTTAAAAAATAGTAAGCGATTGTCTTGGTATGTTTGTTGCCGCCCTCACTTTCCTAATACCTTTATTAAATCAAATTTATTAGAAAGTTGTTTTATTGGCTATTTAACATCCCTATTAAATCTAAATGGGTTTTTGCGATGGAACTATACAGCTTGGCCTGAAAAACCAAGAGAAAAAATTTCTTTTAGAAGCGATGGTTGGCTGGCAGGAGATATGAACTTTGTTTACCCCGGAAATTTTGGTGGGCCAATTTTAACTATTCGTTATTTTGCCATGAAAAGAATGGTAGAGTGTTATGATTTATTAGAGCGAGCAGCTTTTAAAGATGTCACAATTAAAGGAAAAATTAAACAATTGCTTATGGGAAATACCTCTCTTTTAGAAATTACTAATAGTGGATATGATGAGAATTCGAAAGAAGTTCCATTCTCACTTGATATCAAAGATTACGAGCAAGCACTTAATTTAATTTATAACATACTTGCTTGACTATAAAGATTAGTATAGTATAATACATGTTATATTTTCTGCGATGAAAAGAAAGAGTATGTTAAAAATATATGACAGAGAATCTTGGCACTTATGCTGAAAGCCAAGACCATATAAATAACAGAAAGTGCATCTTGGAGCAGCTAACAAAGAAATTTGTTACGGGGATTAGCCGTTATACTTAATTTAAGTACAATGTAGAGTGGAACCGCGTATTACGCCTCTATCCCTTAGTGGAGTAGAGGCTTTTTTATAGGAGAAAACAATGAAATTATATAACTCTTTAAGCAGAAGTAAAGAAGAATTCATACCAATTGAAGCAAATAAAGTAAAAATGTATAACTGTGGTCCAACAGTTTATAACTATTTTCATATTGGTAATGGGCGGAATTTTATAATCTTTGATACACTAAGAAAATATTTAATTTTTAGAGGATATGAAGTAACCTTTGTTCAGAATTTTACAGATATTGATGATAAAATGATTAATAAAGCAAATGAAGAAGGCATTACTATTAAGGAATTAGCTGATAGATATATTAAAGAATACTTTAATGATTCCGAAAAATTAGGTGTTAAACATGCAGATTTTCATCCAAAAGCTACTGAAAATATTGGTCCAATTATTAAGTTAGTAAAAACCTTACAACAAAAAGGTTTTGCCTACGAGGTAGATGGTGATGTATATTTTGATACAAAAGCATACAAACCTTATGGTAAATTATCTAAACATAATTTTGACGACTTGGAATCTGGTAGCAGAGTAGAATTAGATAAACGAAAAAAGAATCCAACTGATTTTGCCCTATGGAAATCAAAAAAAGAAAACGAACCATTCTGGAGTAGCCCATGGGGACAAGGTCGTCCTGGTTGGCATATAGAATGTTCTGCCATGTCTATGAAATATTTAGGTGAAACAATAGATATTCACTCAGGTGGCCAAGATTTATTGTTTCCCCATCATGAAAACGAAATTGCTCAAAGTGAAGCTGCCACTGGTAAGCCCTTTGCTAACTACTGGTTACATAATGGATTTATTAATGTTGATAATCAAAAAATGTCTAAATCCCTTGGAAATTTTTTCACAGTTAAAGATATTATCAAAAAATTCGATTATGAAGTATTGAGATTTTTTATTCTCTCTTCTCATTATAGAAGCCCCATAAATTTTTCAGATAAATTATTAGATAGTGCAAAAAACGGATTAGATAGACAATATGAATGTTTAAAAAACCTTACATATATAAAAACAACTTCAAAAATTAAAGAAGTAACGGAAAACGAATCAGAATTACTTACTTTTATTGATGAAACAGAAAAACAATTTATAATTCATATGGATGATGATTTTAACACAGCGGATGGTATTGCTTCCATGTTTGATTTAGTAAAAAAAGTTAATCTAACAAACGTTACATCAGTTAAAACTGCTAATTTAGCCATTACTATGTTACAAAAGTTAGGTGATATTCTTGGAATATTACAACGAGATATTGAAATCACTATACCCGCGGATGTAATTGCTTTAGCTAATCAGCGTTTGATAGCTAGGAAAAATAAAGATTATAAAAAATCTGATGAACTAAGAGATTTATTGTTAGAAAAAGGCTATACTATTGAAGATACTAAAGATGATTATAAACTAAAAATCATATAAAGAGGTAATTTATGAATATTTCCATTTATCAACCAAAATATCCTAAAAACTATGAACAAACTGTTGATGTAATAAAAAAGATTATTGATGTATGTAATCAACCATTAGAAGATATAGATTTACTAGTATTTCCAGAATATTCTAATTGTGCTGGAATGAATGATGTGCAAAAGGAACTTATTCATATAAGAAAGTACAATACCAAACTTTTAAATGTACTAAAAAAAAGAGCAAAAGAAACAAAGACCACTATTTCAATTAATATGTTAATCGAAGAAAATAAGCTTTTATACAATGCAACAATACTCATTTCAAAAAAAGGTATCATCGAAGCAATATATAAAAAGACTCATTTAGCCTATCCCGAAATAACTGATGGGATTACACCTGGTAATGAAGTGTTATTAGTAGAAGTTGATGGAGTAAAATATTCATTCGCAACATGTTTTGAATTGTATTTCACTGAGTTTTTTGAAGCTGTTGCTTACAAAAAGCCAGATATTATCCTTGCACCTTCTTATCAACGAAGTGAGCGCATTGAAGCATTAATGACACAAGTTAATGCAAGGGCATTAGATAGTGAAGCCTATGTCATTAGAGCCTCTTACTCTATGGGAAGTAATAGTTTAACAGGTGGATATTCACAAATATCTTCTCCTTTAGGAGAAATGTTACTTCAAGCTAAACAAGAAGAAGGGTTATTTAGTGTCACTATTAATCCTTTTAAAAAGCGACCTCGCCCACTTGCTCATGGATTAGATAAGATGAACTCTAGAGATATCGTTAATAAATTTAGACGTCCTACATTGTACCGTTCTGGTGGTAGTCATATAAGAATGAGCGATACTTATTCTTATCCCAGGGTATGTGCTCATAGAGGTTTATCTCACGGTTGTCCAGAAAACACATTACCAGCCTTTTTAGCAGCTATTGCTGTTGGTGCTGATGAAATTGAATTTGATTTACGTATTACTAAAGATAAAAAAGTGGTTATTTGTCACGATTCTACCATTGATAGAACAACAACAGGTAGCGGTTTTGTAAATAACTTGACCTTAGAGCAAATAAGAAGCGAAGATGCCGGTATTTATTTAAATGAATATTGGAAAGGTATAACAGTGCCAACTCTTGAAGAAGTATTTATAGCTTGTAGTGGATTAATAAATATGAATATTCATGTCTATGATCCTGGTATTGATGGTTGGGTTATTAAAAAAGTTAGTAAGCTAGCAAAAAAATATGATTGTGAACAAATGATTTACATAGCTGGGGTTGAAGATGTTCTATCCTTATCCCTACTCCACGCACCACATTTAAGACGAGCGTGTCTTGCGGCTCAAAATAGAGATGATCAACTTGATTATGTTGAAAAATATGAATGTCAAATAGTACAGTTTGGTAGAGCAGTGAAAGATAAAACAATTAGAGATGCAAAAAAAATCGGTGTCATATGTAACATGTTTTATGCTGATGATGAATTAGAAGCACAAGAATTTATTAATAGAGGAATTGATACAATCTTAACAAATATTGCCCCTACCATTATAAAGGCAATAAAAAAGAGTAAGTAGTAAATTCCCAAAATGCCGTCCATTAGGTTTTGACTCCTAGTGTGTACACTAGGTGGGTGTTCTGTTAGAAACTGTAGTTTTCCTTTGCCGTTGCATTAACCTTAAGGATAATGTCGGATTTTGTAAAAGGCCTGACCGTCATATCTAAACGCAAACTCCCAATTGTCCATTGTAGGTTCAAAACACCAATGTTTATTCGTACATTTCAGGAATGAATTTCATACTCTATATATTAATTATAACTATAACAAAAAGTTATTTCAAGTTTATTATTAGAGTATTTTTGTATACAATTAATATTTCACTTCCATTATTTCTATTCTTGTGTAAAAGGTATAATCTGTCAGTAACTAATCAGTATTTCTAATATAATTAAATAAATAATTGTTAGCATATCCTGCATACTTACCGAATTGCACTCTTCCAAATTGAGCAATATCTGTAAGCGACATATCATTTTTTCCATATTCTCTTTCAATAACCCGCTTAATCCAAACATCTACTGGAAAAGCATCAAGACGAATTCCACTAAATAACAAAGCACAATCAGCTACTTTATCCCCAACTCCTAGAAATTGCTTTAAATTGTTTTTTGCTTTTTCATATGACATATCTTTTAATTTTATAAAATCATAGTTTTTTTCATATATGCTTTTAGCCGTTTTATGAATATACTTATTGCGAAATCCTGCTTTACACTTATTTACATCATCAATACTAGCAAGTGCTAATTGTTTTTCAGTGGGAAAAGCATAAGTTGTTTGCTCATCTAAGATAATTTCATCACCTAAAGTTTCACTTAATATTTTAATAATCTTTTTAATTCTTGGTATATGATTATTTGCTGAAATAATATAACTAATTAGCGTTTCAAATGGTTCTTGTTTTAAAACATGTAATCCACTTGCACCTTTCATTGCTTTTTTTAGTAAAGGATCTATAGAAAGAAATTCAATAATATGTTCATAATTTCCTTCTAAATCAAAATATGGTAACCAGATGTACTGAAACTCTTTAGGAGTTGTACCATCAATATATAAATCATTATTTATTTGTCCAATAGTAATGGTTCTATGATACGCGGTTCCTTGATAACGTGCTTCATCAACTTTTTCCCATCTAAAGCACTGACCACTTTCTATAGTTTGAACTAAATTAAAATTATATATGTCCTTTATAATAATTGTACTTGTACTCATTAACAATTTTCCTTTCCGTTTATGTTATAATTATATCACTAGAATCGAGGAGATATACTATGAAAGAAACAATTTATACTATTCCTGTGAATGATGCTTTTGCCACTGACTGTGAATGTCCTATTTGTCTACTTGAAAAAGACTTAGAAGAAAAAACTCTTTCATTTATTTTAGGACCTTCAAGTATGGAACCTGATACACGTGTAGCAACAAATGAAATAGGGTTTTGTCGTCGTCATATGAAACAATTATACTTAAAAAGACAAAATGTTTTAGGGTTATCTTTAGTTCTAGATACCCATCTTCAACACCAGATGGACTTATATCAGGAAATAGTAAAAAAGCATATTAAAGATGTGAAAAAAACAACAAAAATAAACTCAGGGAAAATGATTGATGACCTATCTGATTTTTTTCTTAGTCTCGAATCTTCTTGTGAAGTATGTAATAAAATGAACTCTACTATGGAACGATATTTTGATGTTTTTTATTGGATGTATGATAAAGACCCATCATTTAGAAAAAAAGTTGTGGAATCAAAAGGGTTTTGTTTACGCCATTATCAACAACTATTACAATTTGCAAAAAACAATTTATCTAGAAAAAAATTAACAACCTTCACTCTTGAAATGAATACTTTAATGAGTCATAATATGGAAAGAATATTAAATGATGTTCAGTGGTTTGCACAAAAGTTTGATCATAGAAATGAAAAAGCTTCTTGGAAAACATCTGAAGACGCTGTACCAAGAACCATTGAAAAATTTATTTCTTATTGTGATTTTAAATAAATATTAAGGATATATCTCATTATCAATTATAATGTGTCTAACAGTAATGTCAAGACTGTGCAAATGAAGTGCAGTAAGCCTTTCTAATGTTTTTTTAGTTGTAATCTGAATTTCCTTCAGTGTGTCAAAAATAGAATATTGATAGTTAAGTGTAATATACATATCTATGCTAATCCCACCTTCTTTTTTAATTATTCGAAAACGTGTCATTCCTTCATACCCTTGAACAGTACTAGCAGCATAATTTGCAATTTGGTATAGAGCATTATTTGATATGGTATAATTTCCCAAAAAACTAAAAGTAGGTCTAACAATGGTTTTACTACCTTCAGACACATAATTATTTAAACCTTTTTTGCGAAAAACATATAAGGGATCAAGTAAGTAACCGCTAAAATCCTTCTTTATTTCAAAGGTAGGAACAGGTATAACATGCTTTCCTTTGTTTTTTCGATTAAATAAGGCTTTTTTTATTTCTTCTTCTTCTGAAATATCATGAATATAAATAGTACGTTGTATTTCATCTAAATCAAGTTTATTGGCAATTTCACGTACCATTTTATCCGATGTTCCAAGTACTAGTACTCTTTCAACTTTATTTACTTTTATAGCTTTTATCATCTCTCTTCTATGAGCTTCGTCAAAAAAGAGTGCCCTTTTTACAGAGGCAATTTTTGTTTGTTCCGCTTTGGCACTAGTGCCAGCTAACACTTTATTGCTACCAATTAATAACCCATCATCTATGATATAGTCAATTCCCATATCACTGGCTAGCATGGTAGACTTATGACTTTTGCCAGTCCCTGGAGGACCAACTAATGCATAAACTCTCATAACTTCTTTTTATAGTATATCATATTTTTTTTATAGATTTTAAGACATGGTACCCTTTATCCTTAAAAAGTATCTCACAATTTCCAAATAACTTAAATAATTCATCAAAATGACTATTTGCACCTTGCTTTTTCTGAACCACAATATATAAGATACCATTTTGTTTTAGATGTTTATAGCATCCATCATATAAGTTAAAAACAACTTCCTTTCCAGCTCTAATTGGTGGGTTTAATGAAATCACCTGAAAAATATCAAAAATAGAAGAAAAACCATCTGAATTAATTACTTTCTGATATGAAATATTGTTTAAAACTAAGTTTTTTTTAGTTAATTCAACAGCCCTTAGATTGTGATCACTAAAACTTGCATGCTTAATAGAAATAAAATTTGATAAAATAATTCCAATTGGTCCATATCCACACCCTAAATCAAGATATGTGTCAATATTTGAGCAATCTTTTTTTATAGCTTCAATTAAAGTAAGAGAACCAAAATCAACAGCATTTCTAGAAAACACACCACGATCAGTATAAAATTGAAAAGGTATCTTGTTTAAATGCCATGTTATTTTTTTTTCTTCACTTGCTACAGTTGGTTGTTTTTCAAAGTATTGTTCCATTATTTTTTCCTACTAAACAAAACAGGCGAATACCATTCGCCTGCTTACATTGTTAATTAATAAATAATTATTCTGGTTGTGGTGCTTCTACTGGACAGACATCTAAGCATGCTCCACAGTCTATGCATGTATCAGCATCAATAATATAAATGTTGTCACCAGCCGTTATTGCATCAACTGGACATTCGCTTACACAAGCTCCACAGCTAATACAAGCATCGTTAATTTTATAAGCCATTTGTTCTACCTCCGATTTTATTAATCATATTATATAGCAGTCAATTATTAAAATCAATTGCCTTTTTCTTTATTTTCCTATTAATTTAATTTTTAAGTTTTATGTCTTTTCTTAGACCACTTTTGAACTGTTAAATCATTTATTGAATACTCATTAACCTCAATATTATCACCTTTTTGAACTTTAACTCTTACATTCCCTTTTAAAAGACTAACTGATACAACTTCACCTTTACCATCAACAGTAGTAACTAGTGACCCAATTCCTGGCGAATTCTTAATTAAATCTTGATAAGCTTCATGCTCATATCGAAGACAACACATCAACCGCGAACAAATTCCTGATATCTTTGTTGGATTTAGAGATAGATTTTGATCTTTTGCCATTTTAATTGACACAGGTTGAAACTCATCTAAAAATGAATTACAACAAAGTGTTCGTCCGCAAATACCAACACCTCCTAATATTTTAGCTTCATCTCTAATACCAATTTGTCGTAGTTCAATCCTGGTTCTAAATACCCCGGCTAAATCTTTAACTAATTCTCGAAAATCAACTCGTCCTTCAGCAGTAAAATGAAATAGGATTTTATTTCCTTCAAAAGCATAATTTACACTAACTAACTTCATTGCAATTTTATGTTTTTTAATCTTTTCATAACAAATAGCATAAGCATCTTTTTCTTTAATCTCATTTTTTTTGATAATATCTTTATCTTTATCCGTTGCAATTCTTATTATTTCTTTTAGTGGTAAAACCACCAATTTATCTTCTACTTCTTTAGGCTCTAATACGACACTTCCAAACTCAATTCCTTTACTTGTTTCGACAATAACGCTTTCACCTTTCGGAAGATCAAGATTGCCAGGAGAAAAGTAATACACTTTTCCAACTTGTTTGAATCTTATTCCTGCTACCTTAATCATTAATTAACTCCTCTAATATTCTTATAGTCATCCCATCTAATGTCATTTTTCTAGAAGCATTTTGTTTAAGCTGGGATACAGTATCTTGCAAAACAAATATTGCTTTAAGTAAAATACTACTATTATACTTATTGATACCGTTATTTATAATATACTTTTTGTCTTTATTTATCAAGAACAACTCATCTTGTGTTTCTAGAAAAACAACCATATCTTTAAATAGTTTTATAACAACTTGCATAAAATCATCAATATTATCTTTATTTACTAACTTCACTTTATCAAAGCTATCACTCTCTTTACGATTAATAATAGCCTCTACATAACTAACTCCTAATTCTCTAGTTTTAATAAATTCTTCTGATGATAAAATTTTTAAAGCTTTTCCAATAGAGCCTTCCGAATAATGACTAGCTAATGTTAGCAACTCCTTATCCAATGATTGCATTTGTAAAAACTTTAAAATCTCGCTTTGTGAATTGTTACCAATTTGGTATGTTGTAGCTCGTGATAAAACAGTTGGTATAATACCTTCTAGATTATTAACCGTTATAATAATATATCCATATGGTGGAGGTTCTTCAAATATTTTCAACAAACTATTCTGTGCTTGTGGCGTCATTTTTTCGCCATCATAAATTGCATAAATTTTTCTTTGACTAATAGTTGGTTTTAGTGACATTGATTTAATTATTTCTCTTATCTCATCTACTTTTATAGATTTACCATTTGCTTTTAATTGATAAAATTCAGTAATCCCATTAACAGATGCACTTAAACAGTGAGTACAATTTTGACAGGGTTTTGCATCTATTGGGTTTTCACATAGCAACGCATTTGCTACTGCTTTAGCAAATATTTTTTTCCCTGTTCCCTTTTCTCCAACTAATATACAGGCATGTGGAAAAATATCATTATTTATTGCATTAATAAGTTTTTTTTTGAGCAGCTGTCTTCCTCTTATGTCAGAGAATGAAATCATAAATTCTATGCTTTCTCATGTCTCTCTACAGCAACAACGAATATAGTTGCGCCTCCAAGTGTAATCTCTACTGGATATCCAGCCGTCATGGCAACTCCCATTGCAGGAACATTAGCAGAATTGATTAATTTTTTTCTGCTTTTTGATTTAGCTTTAATAATATCAATAACTTCGTCTACTTTTTCCTTTGGAACTCCTACCAATAATGTAGTATTGCCAGCTCTTAAAAAGCCACCAGTAGAACATAGTTTTGTTACACTAAATCCACTTGCATTAAGCGCCTTCATTACTTCAATTTCATCTTCATCGTGAACAATTGCAAATACGAGCTTCATTATTTACTCCTTCTCTATACATTGATTGATTTCTATCATCATTAAATCATAGATATGATCAATACTACCATTTCCATCAATTCTCTTTATTCTTTTAGCAAACCGCTTACAAAGAGCGAGATAACCTTCATATACTCGTTGATGGAACTGAATCTTTTCATTTTCCAAGCGATCGGTTTCTGAAACACTGAAACGACGATTCAACGAAGTTTTAGGATCAATATCAATAAATATGGTAATATCTGGCAATGTGTTTTGTATTGCAGTAAGATTTACAGATAATACATCATCAATTGCGATACCTCGTCCATACCCTTGATAAGCTACAGAAGAATCAATAAACCTATCACATATTACTATTATACCACTTTCTAATGTTGGTTTGATAATTTGAGAAAACAATTGTGCCCTTGAAGATGCATAAAGAAGCATTTCAGCTACGTCATCCATTTCTGTATTTTTTGCATCTAATAAAATATCTCTTACTTTTTCACCAATTTTTGTTCCACCTGGTTCTCTTAGAACTACCACTTGATGACCATTATCTTCAAAATGTTTTTTAATTTTTAAAATACCTGTTGTTTTTCCTGAGCCGTCTAAACCTTCAATGGAAATAAACAATCCTCTTTTCATATCAAACCTCTATTATCTTTATGTAATCATTTTCAAGTCCCATCACAGCCTGTCCACTTCTTCGTATGAGAGTAATATAGTCAATATGAGACTGACTAATTTCTTCACCATAATAAAGTAAAGGAATACCAGGTGGATAAGGTACTATTATTGTACCACAAATTTTACCAATTGCCTTATTCAATTGTATGCTCCTAGTAGGCATATTTCTTGCTTTTCTAATATTTATGACTTGAACAGGTTCGTTAATAAGGTAATTAATATTTTCTTTTTTCTCCCCTTTTTCTAAGTGGTTAAGTTGTTTAAGCAGCGAAAGAAAATCTTTTTTCCTGTTATTTGGCGTAGTTATTAGAACCAAATAAGTTAAGGTTGCCATTTCAATATCAATACGCTCTTTATGTAATAATTTAGTTATTTCATTCCCAGTTAATTTAGCTTCTCTTATGTCAATAACTACACGGGATATATCATTTGTTTTTAAAACTGGATAAGGACAGTTTTTAATAAAGAAATTAATTGTACTAAATAACCTGTTATAGGCTTTATTATGATCAGATAATAAAGCTTTCTCCATATTTGCCATTAGTAAATAAGAAGGTGAAGTTGTAGTTAGAAATTTCACAATACTCATTAAAAGAGTAAGATCAATCAACTTTTTGTTTCCGTGAATAATAGCGCTTTGTGTTAAACAATTTTGTGTTTTATGTAAACTTTCTACAACAACATCAGCGCCTTGTCTAATCGCACTTATAGGAAAGTGTTTATTATGAATAAAATGGCTACCATGTGCTTGGTCCACAAAAAGTGCAATTCCTTTTTCATGAAGATATTCACTTATCTTTCTAATATCTGATACAAATCCATAGTAAGTTGGTGATGTAATTAAAACATGTGAAATATCTGGATATTTTAAAAGTGATTGTTTAATTTGAATAAGAGATATTGGATTAGATATTAAATATTGTTTATGGATTTCATTATATGCAAATACAATTTCTGTGTCAAATAAAATACTTCCATTAATTATACTTTGATGAGCATCTCGTGGAATTAAAATTTTACCTTTTTTTACAGATACGTACTTCATTAGGGCAAGTATCCCAGAAGATGTACCATTTAATAAATAAAGAGATTGATCACACCTTGTTTTTTTGGCAATCTTAGTTAGTGATTCTTTTATAATTCCAGTTGCTTCATGATAATTATCAGCTCCTATGATTTCAGTAATATCATATTTCCCTAATTGTTTTTTATGGCTTGACAAAAATCCTCTTCCATTAGTATGACCAGGCATATGAAAAGAAATTGCTTTATTTAAAGCATGATTATTTAAGTAATTGTTAATTGGGTAATTATTTTTTGTTTTTTTCATGAATCATACGTAAACCATCTAATGTGAGCATGCTATCTATTTCATTAATTTCTTTTGATTCTGTCGCAATTAATCGTGATAATCCACCTGTTGCAATCACACTGATTTTTTCTCGTTTCTCACCAAGTTGCACCATTTCATCTTTAATTTTATTTACAAGGTAATCAATTTCTCCAACAAACCCATATATTAGACCTGCTTGCATACTGTCCACTGTATTTTTCCCAAGTACATTTTTAGGTTTTGCAATTTGAACATTTGGTAGTTTTGCCGTTTTTACGGTTAATGCATCAGCTGAAACCCTGACACCAGGACAAATTGTTACACCTAGTACATCGTTTTTTGAATTAATTGCACATAGAGTTGTTGCAGTTCCAAAGTCTACTATAATTAATGGTGTCTTGTATTTTTCTTTTGCACCAACCGCATTAACTATAATATCTGCTCCTAATTCTTTTGGATTATCAATTTTAATATTCAATCCTGTTTTAATACCAGGTTCAACAAGTAATGGTTCTAAGTTAAAGAACTTTCTAATAGAATGAAGCAAGGAGTACATAATATTTGGTGCTACAGATGAAATAATAACATCGCTAATATCACTAATTTTAATATTTTCATTTTGAAACATTGTAATAAAAAATACACCAAATTCATCAGAAGTACGTTCTTTATTAGTGGTTAATCTCCACACATGTTCTAATCTCTGCTTTTGATAAATTCCAGTAACTATATTTGTATTACCAACATCAATAACAAGTAACATCTATGCCTCCTAGATTCTCATTGCTTTTATTTCTTCAATTTCTAGTCTTATTTCTTTTTCTACACGTAAAATATCTTTTTTGATATCATCCACTGTTTCCACAACTGGTTTACTATATTTTTTATATTTTTTATACGGCTTTTTATAATACTTACCAGATTTATTATTGTTAGAATAATATTTCTTTTTACTAGCATTCGTGTTATTAGCGTTTTTGTTTTTATTTGTATTACTAGTAGTGTTCTTGCTTTTATATGTATTATTGTTTGTATTTTGAGTAGTACTATTCTGCTTATTGCTACTATTCGAACTTTTATTATAATTATTATTTGTTCTGTTTTTATTATAATTATTATTTTTTTGGTAACTACTCTTTTTCTGCTGATTACTATTGTTTTGCTGATTATAGCTTTTTTTTACCTCTTCGGCCATTATCTATTCTCCTTTCAAGAATAACCCATGATTCCTCTTATGGAAATTTCACCTGATTGATAAGCGTTAACTTCACCATTTTCTTCTCTAACAATTAGGTGACCTTTATCATTTATGGTGATTGTTTTTGCATTTATTTTTTCTTTACCTTTATAAATGACTATCTTTTGCCCCATAGGTAGTGCATATTTTTTCCATTCACTGATAATATCAGGAATTTTATTATTAATTATCTGCTCATATACATTATCCATATTATAGCATAATCTACCGATTAATAAACCTCTATCATACTTTTGTTCTGTTTCCAAATAAAGAGACGTGGCAATATCTTTTATACTATCATCAAATGTTAACTGAGCCACATTAAGTCCAATCCCTACCACTATATAATTAATTTTATCCATTTCACATGACATTTCAGTTAAAATACCACAGAGCTTTTTCCCATTAACAATTATATCATTTGGCCATTTTATTCTAGCATCCATTTGACATTCTTTTTTTAGTAATTTACATACAGCCACTGAAGCTGCTAAAGTAAATATTGTGGCTTTTTCAGGATTCATAGCAGGTTTATAAACAAAGGACAACCATAATCCTGATAAATTATTTGAATGAAAGTTTCGTCCTAATCTTCCTCTTCCTTGTTTTTGTATTCGCGAATATATTAATGCTTTATCATCAATAATTTCATTCGCCATTTCTTTTGCTTTTGTATTAGTTGAATTTAGCTCATTAAAAAAATACAATTTAGTGTCGCCATTATAATTTTGTAAAACTTGATAATTTGTAAGGGGAATAGAATCTCTCTTTAATAAATACCCTTTATTTGTTACTGACAAAATTTCATAGCCTTCATTTCTTAGTGAAGTAATATGTTTCCAAATTGCTGTTCGTGAAACTCCTAATTTTTTTGAAATAGTTTCACCAGAAAGATACTTGTCTGCATGATTTAACATAGTTAAAACTTCATACTTCATTTAACTTTCCTTATAAGATAAGTTTTCTTTCCATCAGTAAAAACTTCATAGTTTTCAGCTTTATTACCAATGTCATTTTTTTTATAATCTGGATGGTTGTTAAAATAACCTAGTAGTGCTCTATCGTTGAAATTATCATCTTGATTTTCCAAATTAGCCATGTTGGCTTTAAGATAAGCTTCTTCTGAATTGTCAAACAATATTGGTATATCTCTATTTCTATCAAGAACAGAAATATAATCACCAATAACTGTAAAGGTTATGGTAAATATAGGCTTACGGTACATAGAAACAATATAATCAGTAGCTTTTATGACTGATTGTAAAAACAGTTCTTGATTATCAAGTTCAAGATAAACTTTTTCTGCAATATATAATTTATCATTAGGTAACTCTAATTTCAAACAATCATATTGATTATCATTATGTTTTGGCAAATCATCTTTTGGCGACAATAGTGCCATAATAGCTTTTTTCTTAAATATATCAATAATTATTTCTGTGTCAGAATACATAGATAATTTTAATCCACATTCACTTGTTTCTTTTGTTTTATTTTTGTTAATATAAAAATATGCAATCAATTATATCATTCTCCTACTACTTTTTAGCAATTTCATCTGTGATCATAGCCACACGTTTCATTTCACGAACATCATGTACCCTTACAATATCTGCTCCATTCATAATGGATGCTGAAATGGTTGCCGCTGTTCCTTCTATTCTCTCTTTTGGTGGTAGATTTAATATTTTCCCAATCATTTCTTTTCTAGAAGTCCCAACCATTAATGGAACACCTAAAGATTTTAATTCTTTTAATCGTCTAATGATTCTAAAATTATCTTTTGTATTTTTACCAAAACCTATTCCAGGGTCTACTGCAATTGCATTTATTCCAACCCCTGCAGACTGACAAATAGTTATACTTTTACGTAAATAGTTTACTATTTCACCCATTAGATCTTTATAGTGATCCTCTTTGCTATTATGCATTAAAATAATACCAGCTTTATTTTTAGCAATAACTTTTGCCATGTTTTCATCTTTTTGCGCACCCCATGAATCGTTAATCATATGAGCACCTGCTACTAATAGCTTATCTGCAGCAGTAGCATCAATGGTATCAACACAAATAGGAATTTCATAATCTCTTGAGAGCTTTTTCACTAACGGTACTATACTATTAACCATTTCTTCACTTTCAATAACTTGAGAACCACAAATATCAAGAATGTCCGCCCCTTCGCTTATTGCTTTTTCAGCGTATTTAATTAATGTTGGTAATTTATCATCTGGCATTACATTAACCACCCCCATTATAATACTTTTCCTTCCAACAGGAATCCGTTTATCTTTACATATAAAACTGCTTCTCTTACTAGAATGATTATCAATTAAAAAATTAATAATATCAGCAACAGATGCAGCTCCTTTTGTACGAAACATTAATCTCTTAGTTAATCTATCATATCCTCTTCTAGTTGCAGATAAAATCATATCTGTTTCATTAACATCATGAGTATACACCTTTCGATTGTAAGCTGCGTTCCCACCAATTTCTAGCATATCATTTTTAATAATTATGGCATCTTCAATAGCTATATTCTCAAGTTTTATGGTGAAATTTTCCACTCTTGATGCAAGCCAATCAACCTTATTATCCTCAGCTCCAATAGCTGTAATTTCTGCACGAGCATGATTTAAACTCCTAATAACTAATATTCTAGCGTCTAACATATTATTACCTCAATAATACTTTCTGATATATTTTTATTATGTCACTTTCTTTAATAACTCTTGGATTGTTTTTAACGCTTCCTTGTGTCATTGCTAATGTGGCAAATTTGTTAATTTCTTCTTGACTAATAGTAGGTTTTTTACCAATGTTTTTTAATAAATAAGTTTCTAAATCAATAATTGCTGAAAACTTTAATATTTTGAGAACATTTTCTATTTTTTCTTTATCAGCTTGATTATTAAATCGTAAATACTCACCAATAAATAAAGTGTTAGCATGCCCATGGGACAACGCCTTATAATATGTTAGAGAATAACCCATGGCATGTATAATAGTGGTTCCAGTAAGCGTAATGGCTAATCCTCCCATGTAAGATGCATATAATAATTGATCTCTAATATTATCTGTAAATTTTCTTTCATCAATTGCTAGTAAGCAATTAGCAAAAACTTTCAATCCTTCAATAGCATAGATAGCAGATTGTTTGGTACATTTGTTTGATAAATAACTTTCTAACAAATGAGAAAACGCATCAAATGCTGTATCAATTGTCACCCTATCTGGCAGTGAACAAGTGTATTTATAATCCAAAAATGTAATTGTTGGGAAACTGTATGGTGAATAAAAATTCTTTTTGGTATTAAATTGTTTGGCTGTTAAAATTGAATAAGGTGTTACTTCGCTCCCTGTCCCTGCGGTTGTTGGAATTACAATAATAGGTAACGAAGGTATTTTTATTGAAGTAGTAAGTAATTCTATAGGTTCTATATTATTTACGCTTAATGCTGCAATTGCTTTTGCTGCATCTATTGGAGATCCTCCTCCAATTGCAATAATTACTGATACTTGATTTGCTTTTGCAATAATTGATCCTTTCTTAACAGTTTCAAGAGAAGGATTATTTTCAACTTTATCAAAAACCCAGTACTCTATGGATAATGAGATTAGTATATCAGTCACATCTTTTAAAGCGCCACTTTTTTTTCCAGAACTTTTTCCAGTAACAATTAAAGCTTTGTTACCAAAAGCACTAAATTCCTTAGCTTGTTCTTTAACACAATTTTTCCCATAAAATACTTTTGTTGGCATGTATAATGTAAATTTCATTGTTGCTCCTATTGAGTATAGTACAATCCTTTATATAGTATAAAACAAGTAGTAATCGCAACAACTCCTCGTCCATCTCCTCTTGGAATTATTAATAAGTGATCTTTTGTAATATATTCACCATCTTTTAAATCATTACCACTTGTAATATCTGATAGTCCTTCATCATATTTATTGCCGATAGCTTTTGCAGTTCCACTTCGCAACACTACTTCTGATGTGTCTGATGCATAGATGGTTAATCCTGCACTCAATTCAATAACCTGCCATACACTTCCGTCAGACAAATCACGAGTCACCTGATCTAAAAAATCAATTTTCCCTTGCATACCATCAAGATTAGTTTCAATAGCTCCAACTTGTTTTTCTACGTTATCTACTCTTAATGTAACATTAGGGTCTGTTGTAGTTGTTCCCCCTGTTGTTCCACCAGTTGTAGCTAATTGGTTAATTCTATTATTTAATTCATTAAATTTATAATCAACATAATCTACACTAGCTAATAAAACATCTTCACTTTGGGCATAATGGTTATATCCTGAAAATAGGATTACCACCGCTAATAAAATACTTAGCAGTGTCTGCATGTTTTTTTTCATCTTTTGTTTCCTCCTACTATCTTTTGTATAATTACTCCTAAATTATATAGTTTTACTAATAACTTTTCAAATTAAAATATTTACTGTAAATAGTTTTGAATTTTTACTATTTTTCCATTTTTTAAATATACCCTTGGGACTCTCATCCCTATTTTACATATTATTTCATAGTTAAGGGTATTACATAAAGAAGCCATTTCTTCAACAGTTAATTGTTCATCAAATAAAATAACTTCATCACTTTCATTCGCGGATATTTTTGTTATATCAACCATACACATATCCATACAAATATTACCAATGATTGGAGCCAATTGTCCATTTATTTTTATATTTGCTTTTGAAGATAACACCCTGGAAAATCCATCAGCATATCCACATGCAATAGTAGCAATTTTTGTATCTTTAGTAGTAATATAATTACCACCATAACTAACTGGTTGATTTTTTTTAACTTCTTTTATTTCAATAATCCTTGATTTAAAAACCATAGCTTCTTTTAAATTCAACGAAGATTCCTGTTTAGCATAAGTTGATGGGTAAAATCCAAATATTATTATTCCAGGTCTCACCATATTCATATGCTTATCTTTATGTAATAACACACCACTACTATTACATGTGTGTTTTATGGGAATATTTATCCCTTTTTCTTCAAGTATATTAATTATTTTTAGAAATCTTTTATATTGTGTTTTGGTATATGAAGTATCATGGTTGTCTGCCATTGAAAAGTGCGTAAAAATTCCTTCATAAATTAAATTATTAAAAGATAATGCTTTAATTATCTTTTCAGGTTGTGAGTAATGAAGACCTATACGATTCATACCTGTATCCACTTTCACATGCACTTTTATATGCTTATTATGTTTACTAGCTTCAGTAGATATTTTTTTTGCTAACTCATAACTAAATAATGAAATAGTTATATCATTTTCAATAATTTCATTAATACGTCTGCAGTCCACATATCCTAACACTAAAATAGGCTGAGTTATTTTTTTTCTTCTAAGCAAAATAGCTTCATCTAGTGTAGCAGTTGATAACATGTCTACACCTTCTTCGCATAATGTTTTAGCTGTTTCTACTGCACCATGTCCATATCCATCTGCTTTGATAATAGCATTTATTTTAACTTTCTCTCCCACAAAGTTAGCAATTTGATGATAATTATGAATAATGTGATCAAGATTAATCTCTACCCATACTCTATCTGGTCTTCTCTTCATATAACTTCCTCTCAACTTGTTTTATATAATGAATTATTAAAGAGGCTATTACCCCTTTTTCTCCTTCATTTTCTTTAGCATAATCTCCTGCTAGTCCGTGAATATACATACTGTAAGCAACTTGTTTAATAGTATCTTTTGTATTTGCTACATTAGCACCAATAATACCTGCTAACACATCACCACTACCAGCTGTTGCCATTCCAGGATTGCCCGTTTTATTTAAATAAACAGTATTTCCATCAGTAACTAAGCTTTTATGTCCTTTTAATAATACAATAATACCATATTTTTTTGCAAAACTTTTTGCAAGAGTTATTCTGTTTTTTTGAACTTCTTCAATTGGCAATCGTACTAATTTGGCAAACTCTCCTGGATGAGGTGTAATAATAATTGTAGCCTTTTTATTATTTAGTATAGATAGATCTTCTGCTAAAGCTCTTAAACCTGTTGCATCTATAATAACTGGAATAGAAACTGTTATGATTATTTCACTTATTAAAGGAGGCAAATTAGCATATTTAGATAAACCAGGTCCAATAATTAATGAATTTGCATTTTTTATGTTTTTTATAATTTGAGTTTTGTTTTCATATGATAAGTACTCTTTTTTATTATCTTCTATCTCAATACATATAGCTTCATTTACAAGAGCATTATATTCATATATTCTGCTTTTAGGAACAAGGCCGTATGCATAACCTGCCCCTCCACTTAATACAGCTTTTGTACAAAGCGCATACGCACCTGTCATACCTCTACTGCCTGCTAGTACATATACTTTGCCATAATCACCTTTAGATGAAATATTTTTTCTTATTGAATAATCATTTAAGGCTTCTAACCTATCATATACTTTATATTCCTTTGCTATTCGTTCATAGACTTTTATAGGTATACCAATTTTCTTTATAATTACATTCTTTGCATACTCACAACCAGGTTGTGTAAATAAGCCAATTTTCCCTTTACCAAGGCAAATACAAATATCTGCTTTAATAGCATAATTCATTGGTGTTCCTGTGTCAGCTAAAAGCCCAGATGGAACATCAACTGATATGGTCAAGGCTTGGCTATCGTTAATAAGTTTAATGTACTCTAGTATTATTCCACTAACTTCTCTTTTTAAACCTGTTCCTAATAAGCAGTCAATAATAATTACATCATTTGGAATTACTATCTTTTCTTTTTTTAAATTAATTGGAATATTAAGGTCTTTACACTTATGATAATTTGCATGAGCATTTTTTGATAATTTTTCAACTTGGCAACTAGAATAAACAACTACACTATTACCATTTAACTTACATTTCTTAGCAATAGCATATCCATCTCCTCCATTATTACCAGATCCACAAAAAACAATTATTTCTTTGCTATTGAAATTAGGTATATTTTTATTTGCATATGAAAAAACGGACAACGCAGCATTTTCCATTAAAGACATAGGGCTAATCCCATATTTTTCGTAAGCAATTTTTTCTGCTTTTTTCATATTACTAGTAGAAATCAAATCCATAGATAAATTATATCATAACATGTAAAATGAAGTAATTGCTTGTTTAATATTTTTATCAGAATAAGTGAAAAACTCTGCTTCCCACCAAGTTGGAAATAATCGCCTATACCTAGCACCTGCAAATCGTGTATCTACTAATATTACAAACCCTCTGTCGTTTTCTGTTCTTATTACTCGTCCTGCTGCCTGTAACACCCTATTCATGCCAGGATAAACATAGGCATAATCAAAGCCTCTTCCCATTATTTGATCATAATAATCTTTAATCATTTCATTTTCAGGACAAATCATTGGTAGTCCTGTTCCCACAATAACTACTCCATTAAGTTTTTCTCCTTCTAAATCTATACCTTCAGCAAAAATACCTCCCATTACAGCAAACGCAACTAATGTAGTCTTTCCATGATTATCAAATCTCTCTAAAAAGATTTCTCGTTCAACTTCATCCATCCTCTGTTTTTGAACCATTATATCCACATCACCTGAAATCTCTTCATAGTATTCTAGTACACTTTGCATATACTTATATGATGGGAAAAATACCATATAATTTCCTCTTTTATGTTCAAAAGCTTGCTTAAGTAATTTGGAAATATCATCATATGACATATCACGATCTTTATACTTAGTACTAATACGTCCTTCTACAATTACTTTAAGATTTTTAGCTGGAAATGGTGAATAAAGAGATAAACTTTTATCAAATTCTCTACACCCTAATAGGTTCATATAGTAACGTTTTGGTTCTAGTGTGGCAGAAAACAATGTAGTGTTAATTCCTTTATCCATAGCTTTTGATAATAAAAAGGAAGGATCAATACACATTAATTTAATAGTAAAATTATGTTTGTTATATTTATAAAATGTTTTATATCTCTCATCATAGAATTCTGCTACTTTAGAAAAATAATAAGCAGTAAAATATACTTCAAGAAATAATTCCTCATATTCGCTTTTTAATTCGTAATCAAAGTATTTCTCCATAATAGTGGCCATTTTTTTAATTTCTACAACTAGTTTTCCTGGAATCTCATTATTTTGATAGTATCCTTCATCAATATTATCAAAGTAAGTTTTCTTCAATTCATTTATTATTTTATTAACTTTACTTATTCTCTTTTTTAAATCAACCCATTCTGGATTTGTTTTTCGCCTTAAAGTCATTAAATCTTTCTTATTGATTTCTGAAGAGTACATATCCCTTCCCCTACTAACCAAATTGTGTGCTTCATCTACTAAAAAACAGTAATTTTCTTTTATTTCAGTAAAAAACCTCTGCAACTTAATTCGTGGGTCAAATAAGTAATTATAATCACAAATAATTAAGTCGCTATAAGTAGCAATATCTAATGATAATTCGAAAGGACAAATATTGTACATGCTTGCATATTTATTAATTGTCTCTCTATCAAAAAATTGTTCTTTAAGGATTTGTCTTCTCGCTTCTGGCATTCTATCATAATAGCCATTTGCTTTATCACATACTTCAGGATCACAATTTCTAACTTCAAATGGACACACTTTATCTTTAGCAGTAATAATAAGTGCTCGTAAATTTAAGCCTTTTTGGTTAAGAATCTTATAAGCCTGAGTAGCTACTTTTGAAGTAACTGTTTTAGCTGTTAAATAAAAAATACGATCTACTAATCCTTCTCCTAGCGCTTTTACTGCAGGAAAAATTGCAGCCATTGTTTTTCCGATTCCTGTTGGTGCTGTAACATACAAACGTTCTTCATCTCTAATTGAACGATATACTTTAGAAGCCATCTCTCTTTGCCCAAATCGATAGGTTAAAAAAGGAAACTCCATACTTTTTGCACTTATATTTCTAATTTTTCGCCATGCAATCTGTTTTGTCATCCAATTTAGATATTTATAAGCATAGTTATTAAAAACTTTTTTTAACTGCTCAATCTTATAATTTATAGTAAAAGACTTTTCTTGATCTGTTTCTCTATTAATATACAGCAATTCAATTGTAACTTGATTAAGTTTGTTTTGTAGTGCATATATGTATCCATAACAAAAAGCTTGGCCCCAATGGCTAATATATTCTTCTTGTAAAATATCATCAACCTCACGTAATGTTGTTTTTACCTCATAAATAATAACTGTATCACCTAATAGAACACCATCAATTCTACCTGATATTTCTAATGAAACTTGATCATTTTCTAAGGTGTATGACAAATACTGTTCTTTAGTAAATTTTCCTTTCCCATGAATTTTTAGCATTTTTTTTTGAAATATTTGATGAATAACAGTTCCTTCATAAGCAGCATCCATCATAGTAAAGGAACCTTTACGCTCAATATTTCCCTTGCTATCAGAAAAACTAACTAAATCTTTAACTGAAACTTTAATGATTTTTTTATTCATTTAATCTCCACAAACATATGTTCTTATTCTATTATACAGTGAAATATTTACTTATTCAATTGATTTTTCATTAATTGAATTTCGATAACTGCACAGTAACTAGAGAAATTACGATAATATCTATATACTCGTTTATAGAACGGTATATGAGAATTAGCTTCACAGTGTAAGAAAAGCGATTTAGGAAACGATAACAATGAATACCTTTTATCTAATATATTTCTTATAAGTTTTTTAAAAAATGATTTTCCTGCATTTGAGTATGGAATTTTCCCTAATTGATTATCAACATATTCATATAATAATTTTTTAGAACACTTTTTTTCAATAGGTACTTTTTGAAAAAAATCAACTAATTCGTGATCTAATAAAGGTAGCATCCAATTTAGCGAATAAAAATCATAAGCTCTTATTGAATTTACTAAATACACAACAGTATATGAATCAAGCGAATATCTCTCTGCCACTTGGCAAACTTCATAGATATCAGTTAATGATAAAATGTGATTTACTATGGTGCTAACACGGTCTCTTAAAAACTTCATATGTTTTGACTTTAAATCCTTATGATTATAGTGAAACATTCTAGCTTCATATAAAGGAATTACAAGATCTTTTGGTTTCATGTCGTTTCTATAGTATGAGCGACCTGCCACATTACCAAGATGTCCTGGTACAATAACAGATTCTTTAGTTACAATATTTCTCTTTAATAATTCATTTATAACAAAGTGTTCTCTCAAATGAGAAATATTACTTAGATTAGATGAATATTGAATATAGTTTAAACTTTCAATATCTTTATATGTTTTTCTCCACTCACTTCGCTTATATGGAATAAAATAATGTAAATACCCTAATTTTTTTGCTATGGCAACCGCTGGTTTATATTCTTCTGTTAATCTACTACCATAAGTTACTAAAATCGTGTTTTTATAATTCATTTTCTTAAGTAATAAAGCACAATATCTAGAATCAACTCCACCACTTAATAAAACTACACATTGTCTATTGTTTAATTGTTTTACCAACCTTTTACCAACATTCATGGTTACTAAGTCAAGTTTTTCAAGAGATTTATCTGCACTAATCATATGTTCTTTTTTATATGAAAATAAATAATATCTATCTCTAATAAGCTTTTTTGTCAATTTATTAAAAAGAACATATTCTCCTGGCATAACTTGATATATGTTTTTAACAATGGTTTCATTAAAACCAGAATATCCAGCATAGATTAATTCTTTATAATTGTTTTCATTAATAGTCTGTTGATTTGTTTTCTCTACAATAAAGTAAGTATCATCACTTACATATAGTTTATCTTTATATACTGAATAACTTAAATGATAAGTTTTAAAACGATCTTGTATAACTAATGTAAAATCATCATTATCTACGGTAATAGAAAAGCAACCATTTAATAGTTTTACATATAAAACTATTTCATCAGGAGTCTTAAATTGCATCAATTCATTGGCAATTATTTCTTCGTTTAATAGTCTCTTATTTAGAAATGCAGAGCCTCTTACATAAATTCCTGATTTAACAAAACATTTATGTTTTATTTTTGAAAACGATATTGTATTCATCTATAAATTATAATATATATAAATTGACATATCAAGGTGATAACTATAAAATTAACACATTAACGAAAGGGTATATTTATGAAAAAAATCTGCGTAGTAGGACTTGGATATATTGGAATACCAACAGCGGTTATGTTTGCATCTAAAGGTTATGAAGTTATTGGTACTGACATAAGAAAAAATGTAGTTGATAGTTTAAATAATTTAAAATTACCCATAGAAGAAAAAGGATTAGATACACTTTTTTTAAAGCACCCTTTCACAGCCAAACTACAACCGGTTATAGCTGATGTATATATTATTTGCGTTGGTACCCCAACAAATCAAAATAAAAATGTTAACTTGTCAGCTGTAAAATCTGCAAGTAATAGTATTATTCCATATATTAAAAAAGATACACTGGTAATAATTGAATCAACTATTCCACCTGGAACCACTAAAGATATTGTGTTACCCATAGTAGAACAAAGTGGATTAAAAGCTGGTAAGGATTTTTATCTAGTTCATTCTCCAGAGCGAGTTATCCCTGGTAATATGCTTTTTGAATTAGCAAATAATGATCGAATCATGGGTGGTATTTCTCCTAAGGGAGCAATTGTTGCAAAAGAATTATATAAATGTTTTGTTAAAGGTAAGATATATACTACTACTGCCACTACGGCAGAAACTGCTAAACTAATGGAAAATACCTTTAGAAATGTTAATATTGCTTTAGCAAATGAGGTAGCATCTATTTGTGAGCAACTTAAAATTAATGCTTGGGAAGTAATAGAATTAGCCAATAAACACCCAAGGGTGAATATTTTACAGCCAGGTCCAGGAGTTGGTGGACACTGCATCCCTGTAGATCCTTGGTTTATTGTAGAAAAAACTCCAAAACAAGCTACATTAATCAAACAAGCATTAGAACAAAATGAATTAGTTCCTAATAATGTGGTGTCAAAAATATATAACATTGCCAATAGTTCAAAAGGATTAAAAGTTTGCTTACTAGGTTGTACCTATAAAGCTAATACAGATGATATTAGAGAAAGTCCTACATTTGTTATTAAAGACGCGCTAAGTAAAGATAATCAAGTTGTTTTATATGATCCAAATGTTTCGAATTATTCAAACGGTTCTATATATGATGCCTGTAAAGATTGTGATGTTATGGTTTTATTAGTTAATCATCAACAATTTTCGAATATTGATTATTTTAAACTAGCTACTACCATGAAAAACAGTATAATTTTAGATTGTAAAAACTTTATAGAAAAAGAAAAAGCCATTAAAAATGGCTTTGCTTATTATCTAATTGGTGATGGTTCAGTTAATAAGTAACTTTATAACTTCCAAACATTTATCCAAATCTTTATAGTTCTTTCCAATGGCAATATACATTGTTTTAGGTGTACCAGGTCGCAAGACCATTTTTTCATCTACCGTTATATAAAAAGGTGATAATAACAATTCATCTTCCAATAATTTTATAGTATAGGTGCTATTAAGGGTAGTTTCTTCTATTCCTAGTTCATCAGTATATTCTGATAAATCTAAAAATAAATAATCATTTTTAAATATTTGATAAGTCATTTCATCCATTACAAATATATCATAGCTATTTCTATTAAAATCATCATAAAATAATATATCGCCATTCATATTTTTTTGAAGCATTTCAGAATTGCGTCCATCAATATAAATCGTTCCAATATAGACTGAATTAACACTTGTTTCTTCCTTAACATGAACACCTAATGTATTATAGTCACCTTTTATAAAGTTACCAAGATAATTAATGTTCACATCTTCATTTGCAGGAATTAGTTTCATAATTATAAAAAACAAAACAACTACGGCTATGACAGCTAACCCAATCATAGCTAGTTTCATATTTACTTTTCTTTTCCCCTTTTTAATTTGATCTTTTGTTCGTATTTGCTGACTTGTAAGCAAACGATAAGCATCAGAAATAGCATCTACATCAAGATTAGGCTCACTTCTTGCTCTTTTTATTAACATAAAATATTGCTCTTCAATAGCCTCTCTATTAGCATCTTCTGGTAATTCAAGTTTTTCTAGTAATTCTAATCTATTCATACACTTTCTCCTTTACTTCTCTATTATAATGAAGTTTAATAAAATGTAAAATAAAGATACTCAATTATACACTTTTTTTTGCATAAACATCAAATGTGTACTACACTTAACAATATTATAATAGGGAGATTAAATGAAAAAAGTATTGTTAATCGCTGATGAATTCCCTCCAGTTGGTGGAGCTGGTGTTCAACGTACAATCAAGTTTGTAAAATATCTTAGAGAATATGGTTACGAACCAATTGTTTTTACTAGAGGCGATACTCACATATTATTACGTGACGACACACTGATTAAAGAAATACCAAAAGATGTAGTTGTAATAAGAACAAAACCTTATGATTTGCTTTACCAAAATAAGCTACTTAAAAAGATTCTTTATTATAAAGTACTAATTCCTGATGGTCGTTGGTTGTGGCAGGTTTTTTCTAGAAAAAAACTTCTTAAGGCTATTAGCAAACATCAACCTGATTTAATTTATTCAACTTCTTTTCCCTATTCAGACCATTTACTAGCTAGGTATATAAAGAAAAAAATACCTCATCTGCCTTGGGTAGCAGATTTTAGAGATGAATGGACTAACAATCCATATTTTCATTACAATATTATTAGAAGACTTATTGAAAAAACCCAAGAAAAAACTATTCTTACCAAATGTGATTCCCTTATTACTAATACACCTTTTATGGGAGATAATTTTATTAAAAGTTACCCTTTTATAAAAGATAAAATGCACATCATTCCCAATGGCTATGATCCTGATGATTATGTTAATCTAGTTAAAAACAAACAAAAAAATGAAAAGATGATGATTACTTATACAGGTTCTTTATATGGAAATCGAAAACCAGATGCTTTTTTACAATCTTTTGCAAGTTGCCTTGTTACATGCCCTAATATGCACGTAACCTTTGTGGGACAAATTATTAAAAAACAGATAATGCCAATCATTAATGATTTAAAAATAAATAACCATGTTAGTTTTGTATCATATCTTCCACATAAAGATAGTATAAAAAAACTATATGAAGGAGATATCTCTTTATTAATTGAAGGAGAAGGAAATCTTCCTTTTTATACTGGTAAGGTATTCGAATATATGTATCTAAGTAATCCCATACTCGCAGTCATTCCCAAAAATGGTGCAGCTTCCCAGTTAATTAAACAAACTAGAAGTGGTGTGGTTTGTGATCTTAAGGATAAACAAGGGATAAATCTAGCCATTACTTCCTTTTATAAAAAGTGGCAACAAGGTGATTTGCAAATTGATAGAAATACAATAGAGATTGCTAAATACCAAAGAA
Source organism: Clostridiales bacterium (assembly GCA_023145435.1). Classification (GTDB taxonomy): domain Bacteria; phylum Bacillota; class Clostridia; order DUPQ01; family DUPQ01; genus JAFGUQ01. The sequence goes on along the minus strand of JAGLDS010000007.1, from coordinate 20,687 downwards.
GTCAATTAACAAAGCAATTAGTATTAATTTTTGATAGTATATTATGATAAACTATAAGTGATAGAGTATGGAGGAAACAAATGAAAATAATTGATAAAAAAGGAAGATTATTTAAACTAATTAACATTGTTGATTTGCTGGTTATTATAGCCATTATACTAGTAATCGGTGGCGTATTTTATGTATTATCTAATAGTGGAGCTATCACAGTTTCCCCAAAAGAATATTATGTAGCAACTGTAAAATGTGAAAAAGTTACACAATCTGTAGCTGATAATTTAAATTTAGATGATAAAATGGTATACAACAATACATTTGTTAATGGTTACATATTATATAATGAAGTTGTTCCAGCACAGATTGAATTTATAAATAGTGATAATCAACTAATCTTAGTTGAACATCCTATACTACTTGATATGACAGTTGATATTGTTATTGAAGTAGATCAAGGTGCTAATTTTATCTTACTTGGTAAATACCATGTAAACATTGGAAAAGATCTTGTTGTTAAAACTTCTAGAGTTGAAGTCGACGGCATTGTAATAGACTTACAGGTTTATAAAAAATAATGAATATATTTAAGAACAGTATAATTTATAAAATTTGGACACTTATTTGTAAAGCTTATACTCATTCTAACTATCACAAATTAGGATTATTCTTTCATAATGTATCAGTTAATAGTATTTCTATAAAAAAAATAAATAATATGTTTAGAAAAGAAGATTCTAGCAACTTTGCAATAATGACTTTGGCTATTATTTCATTCATTGCTACACCATTTAGATGGTTATCAACACAAGCTAATTCATCAATTAACAAAAGACTTTTTGTTTCTTTTAAAAAACAAGTTAATAATAATTTAATCTATACTATTCTCCTCGTGTTAACAGCCTCCACTTTTGGAATTAATTTAATGTATTTTCTTAAAGGAGAAAATAGTATTTGGTTAATGACCTTATTTATCTTTTCTATTATCTTATTCATTGTGTACCAAAAAATCGAAAAATACATTCCTCATTCATTAAGTTCTCGTTTCTTTACAACCATATTTCACTTAGGGGAGGAATCATGAAAAGATCAGTACAAATAGTAATTGCATCTATATCATTAGTTGTTGGTATTTTTGGAGCATTTATCAATCCCATTATCGCCATAGCTGGTATACTCTTTTTATTAGCAGTTATTATTTTTATCACTGATTATCAGCGTATAATATATTTGTTATCTTTTTTCTTTATTATTGATTATGTAGTTAGAAATTTTGTTAATCTTCCTTTACTTTCATCTGTATGGGATGAAGTTTTTCTTTTAGGAGCTCTAGTATTATTTATAATCAAATATATTTATGAAATAAAACAAAAAAAACACTCACTTACTCCAATTGATATTCCAATGCTTCTTTTTATAGTAGTTAACTTATTTGTACTTTTAGCCAACACTACCTACATTGAAGTTGGTTTAGAGGGCTTCAGAGCTGTTACAACAAACTTATTATGGTTCTTTTTAGTATTCTCATTAATAAAAGATGATAAAGGTGCAAAGAAGGTTCTACCCTTTATTATAAGTGCTACTGTAATAATTGCCTTATTTGGAGTATATCAATATGTTGCTGGTGTAGAAATGCCAGCTAGTTGGGTAGATTCAGCTGAACTAGGAGTTAGAACAAGAGCTTTTTCTGTAGTTCAAAGTCCTAATGTGTTGGGAGCTATTATGACTCTTGCTTCAATGATTTCTCTTGGTCTATTCTTTTATGAAGAAAAAATTATTAACAAATTTTTCTATGCTTTAAGTTTTTTGATAATGGTTGCATGTTTAGTATTTACATTATCAAGAGGTGCATGGATTGGTTTTGCTTTAGCAATTTTAGTTTTCGTAATCATAAAAGATAAACGCTTTATATTACCAATTGCAGCTTTAGGGATAATTGTCATATTATTTATTCCAGCAATTTCATCTAGAGTCTTATACATGATTTCACCTGAATATTTATTTTCAAGTTTAACTGGTGGTCGTGCAATGAGATGGATTAATGGATTCGCACTTTTTCAAGATAATTGGTTGCTTGGTGTTGGATTAGGTCACTTTGGTGGAGCCGTTGCCATGCACTACCCATATCACTTTCCAGAAGCTTTTTATATGGATAACTACTTTTTAAAAATAGCTGTTGAATCAGGTATCTTAGGATTCTTATCATTTTTTACTTTAATCACTGTTACACTTAGTAGTATTTTCAAACACACTAAATTAGCAAAAGATAAAAAAGAATTTAATATTCTTTTAGGAATATTTTCAGGGTTACTTGGCGTTTCTATTCATTGTTTCTTTGAAAATATATTTGAAGTCCCTGGAATGATTGTTTTTTATTGGATGATTGTTGCCATTGCTATGGCTATGATATACAAAAAAAAAGAACAGCCCCTTTAGCCTATTCCCTTTTGTAAAATCAAAAACACATGTGAATCTTTCTTTTTTAAATTAATTGGTCGTAGTGATAAATCAGTCCACACATGACCCGTTTTACCTGTTGCAATAATCTCGTCAAATCCTTCTTTTCTAACTTCATATTTAATAACCATACGAACAGGTGTCAATTTATCTAATTTAGAAAGTATTACTAGCACTTCATCATATAATGCAGGTTTTTTAAATTGGCATTCTAGCGATATAAGGGGTAACATTAATCCTCTTTTTTCACAATCTGAATATGATATTCCTAATTCTTTAATGAACTCAGTTCTTGCCGCTTCAAACCAAATAGCATAATTTGAATGATGTGCAATTCCCATTTGATCAGTTTCTGCATACCTTACTGTAATTTTAGTTTCCATTTATTTCTCCCAGTTATGATAAACGTTTTGTACGTCATCTGAATCTTCTAATAAATCAATTAATTTTTCCATAGATTCTGTGTGTTTTTCTGACAACTTAATAGTATTCTGTGGAATCCTTAATATAGATGCTTCAACAAATTCATAATTTGCTTTTTCCAAAACTTCCCTTACTGATGAAAAATCATGTACTTCTGTAGTTATATCATAAATTTCTTCTTCCACAACTATATCTAAAGCACCTGCTTCTAATGCTTCCATTAACAATGTATCTTCATCAATGGTGTCTTTCTTCTCAATTAGTAAAACACCTAAACTATCAAACATAAACGCTACACATCCTGTTGTTCCAAGATTACCACCATACTTGTCAAAAGCATGTCTTATATCTGCAGCTGTTCTATTTCTATTGTCAGTCATTATTTCTACAATACATGCAATCCCACCAGGACCATATCCTTCATATATAAACTCTTCATAATCATCTTGGCTTCCAGCACCAGACGCTTTTGTAATACTTCGCTTAATATTATCATTTGGCATATTATTTGCTTTAGCTTTTGCAATAACATCTCTCAATTTTGAATTATTCTCAGGAACTGGACCACCTTGTTTAACTGCAACAACAATTTCTCTACCTATTTTTGTAAATATTTTTCCGCGCTTTGCATCACTACGCTCTTTTTTGTGTTTTATATTTGCCCATTTTGAATGACCGGACATAGTTATCACTCCATTTCTATGTATACTTCTTCAATTATTTTAAATTCACAATGATTACTTGTCAAATCAATTAACTCTTTTTCTATTTGATTAGCTTTACTAGCTTTAACTGTTATGAAAAAAGTAACCTTTTCTAAAAATTGTGAATTATTAATATTTATATTATTTTCTTTCAAACTATTTTGTATTTTACCAACTAATTGATAACTACAACTCAAAGCTACTTTTACGCACTTGCTAATTTTAACAATTGTCACTTGTTCTAAAACATTAGTAGTAGCTTTTGAATAAGCTCTTGTTAATCCACCTACCCCAAGCTTTGTCCCACCGAAATATCTTGTAACAACAACAACAACATTTTCAAGTTTATGATGTGATAAAATAGCTACTATTGGTATACCTGCTGTTCCTTTGGGTTCACCATCATCACTATACTTTTGATAAACACTACCATCATTGACAATATAAGCATAAGTATTATGAGTTGCATCTTTATAAATTTCTCTAATCTTTTTTATTACATTTGTTGCTTGTGAAACCGTTTTGACTTTTTTTATTGTCGCAATAAACCTAGATTTTTTAACAATAATCTCACAAACAGATTCTTCATTTACTGTGATATATTCTCGTAACATTATACTCCAGTAGATCCAAATCCACCACCACGATTATGTCCGATTTTTTTCACATCATCTACTATCTCAAATTTAATTTGTGGAACTCTACCTAACACAATTTGAGCAATTCTTTCACCTTTTTTAATTTCATAAGTTCCACTTTTGTTTTTTTTTGTAGTTATTGAATAGTGGCTGTCTTGATCTTTTAAATCCGAAGTATTTGTTAAAATTATCCCAACCTCATCACGATAACCACTATCTATTGTACCTGGTGAATTAGATAAACGAAGTGGTGTATTATATGATAATCCACTTCTTGGACGAACTTGTATTTCATAACCTTTAGGTATAGCAACTTTAAATCCAGTGGGAATAATTATTGTTTCCATTGGTAAAATCAATACATCTTTTGCAGCTCGTACATCCATTCCTGCATCAAATATATTTGAGTATTCAGGAATTTTAATTCCCTCTCTAACGATTTCAATATATACAGTTACTTTTTCCATATGTACTCCTAAAAAAATAACGCCATAGGCGCTATTATTTATCGTTGTGGGTTTCTCGCTTGTCCTAATTCTGTTTCGCTTCTAACTAATTGCATTTTTAAGTTTGATTTTTCTTCTGTTAACTTCTCCATTTTAATTTCAAGGTTACTAATCTTTTGATTAAATTCACGCAATTGTTTTTCTAAGGCAAGTGTTTTACCTTTTAAATTTGTTGCTCTATCTCGTTCTTTAAAATAGTCATCTGAAATATTAGTTGCACCTAATACAGCTACCATTAATGTGCTTAATTTACTGTCTCCAAGTTCTTCAACTTGTCTTAGTTTTTTATCCACATATAGTCCCACTTTTTGAATATATTCATCTGACTCAGCACCCATTATTAAATATTGTTTACCTAATATTGTTACACGAACTTTATTCATCAAATCACTCCAAATCTATTCCTAGTACCATTATATAGAAAAATGCTTATGAATACAATAAATGTACTAATACTTTCATATAAAAAAAAGGCCCTTAATTTCTTAAGAGCCTTTAGTTATTATTTGTTTTTATGCGAATGAAGTAGGTGTGGCAATTGAACCATATACTTTTTTAGCTTCTACTAATTTAGTAGACAGCTCTAATAATTTAGCTTCAAATTCTTTTGGTAAGTCAACTTTTTCAAATACTTTATTCATTCTATCCATTTTTTCAATGTATTTATCAATTCTAATTGAGAACTGATCAACATAATCAGTTTCTAGATAATCAAATTGTAAACTTTCTTTGAATAATACTTTTAAATCTTCATACTTAGGAATAAAACCAACTGGTGTTTCATAAACTTCAAATTCTCCATTAACTCTACCTTCAGCCCATAACATCCAAATTTTCTTATCTAATTTAGAGTTACTAAACTCGCCTTTGGCATTTCTAAGGAAATAGTTTGTGCTATATACTTTAGCTTTTATGTCTAAATCTTTATCAAAATCAATATGACTCTGGATATACTTTCTTAATGGAACAGATATAAAGTCTAGATTTGCCATTGGGTTATGTTTTCTAACACCTTCTGCTCCTAAAGTAGCAGCAGTTGTTTCAGATTCAATTGTAGCACCCATTACAACACCATGTACCCAGTCAAGAGCTTCAACAACTGGAACAGTTGTATCTGAGTCTCTACCACCATATACAAGACCTTGAACAGTTACTCCTTCTGGAGCATCAGCCATTACATCGGCATTTTCTAGTTCAGAAATTCTAACTGTATATCTAGCATTTTTATGAGCTAATGTTTTTCCACTTGCTTCTGTCCATTCTCCTGCAAAGTTAACACCAGTTGAAGGTGTCTCTTCTCCCATACCTAACCAATATGTTTTTCCATCATTAATTAGAATGTTTGAGAAAATAACTTCTCTTGGAGTAGTAATTGCATTGTAGATTACAGGATCATCATTGGCATTAACATCTCTGATAATTCCAAATACACCTTGTTCAACATTAACAGATTTAATTTTTCCATCAACTTTTTTCAAGTATGCAATATCATCACCAACAATAGTTTGTCCTGGAATCATAGCAGTTGAAGTTTTACCACAAGCACTTGGGAAAGCGCCAGCAAAATAAGTAATTCTGTCTTTTTTACCATGAACACCCATTACGAACATGTGCTCAGCTAACCAGCCTTCATTTTGTGCTTTTTGAATTGCTAATCTGAATGCTAATTTTTTAAGGCCAACACTGTTACCAGCGTATTGATTATTAACTGTGTATACTCTGTTTTCTTCTAAATCCATATAGATTCTTCTATTTTCAACACTTTTTGTTGTATTGTTTTCAGCCAATTCACCAGCTGAATGTAAGAAGAAAAAGAAATCATCTGATCCATTTAATCTTTTAAATTGTTCATAGCCAGCTCTATATAGAATAGTTTCTGAATGAACTACATAAGATGAATCTGTAATCTGTAAGGCACTAATAGAAAAGTCTGAGTTGGTTGGTCCTAAGCAGAAAAATGCAATAATCATTTCTTTACCTACCATACTACCATCTAAAAACCCTATTACTTCTGGTAATCCAGTATCCTTCATAATATAGTTAATGTCCATACCCCAATCAACTTCTTTAGATAGAAGATATTTGGTGTGAGCTTTATCTCTTGCCTGGTCATTAATCCCATCAAAGTGAATAGTGTGCCCATCAGTGTTCAAGGTTTCCTCTTCACCATTTTTAATCGCTAAATTTCTTATGTATTTAATATCCTCATCGGCATCTGTAATTACAGTTACTTTTGCAGGTTTACATAAGGCAATTGCTTCTTCAACATAAGCCATAACTTTTTTGTTATTAAGAGCTTCTAGCTTTTCCATGTTGGATTTGTCAATAATGCTTAACATTTTTTCCTCCTTAAATATCGTATAGCCTTACGGCTTATGGTCTTTTTAACGTAGTTATTATACTGTATTATTTAATCAAATAAAAGAACTAAATTTCTTTATTTATGGATTTTTCATAAATGGCATCTGACAATGTTGCAAACTGTTCAATACTTAACTTTTCACCTCTTATTGCAATATCAAGTCCCATCTCCATTAATATACTCTCAATTTCACTCTTTAATATACCCACATCCAGCGTATTAGCAACAGAATTAGATAGCTTTTTACGACGTTGCGCAAAAGCTGATTTAATTACTTTAAAGAATAATTGTCTATCAGCTATCGTTACTATATGATTTTCGTGTTTAGTAAATTGTAATACTGTACTATTTACAGCAGGTTTTGGAACAAAACAGTTGGGACTAACATTCATTACCCTCTTAGTATTACAGTAATAGTTAACAATTACACTTAATCCCCCATACGTTTTACTACCAGGACCTGCAACAATCCTATCTGCTACTTCTTTTTGCATCATTAAAACAGATATATCTGGTGGTTTATCACATTGTATAAATTTCATAATAACTGCTGTTGTAATATAGTAAGGTAAGTTTGCGATTACTTTATAAGAACTAAATTCAGGATATTTTGCTAAGATATCATTTATTATATCAAGCTTTAATACATCATCATGAATAATATCAACATTTGTAAAGTCACTTAAAGTTTCATTAAGTAGAGGTAAGAGTCTTTTATCGATTTCAATCCCAACAAGTTGTTTGCATTGTGGAGCTATTAGTTTTGATAGACTGCCAGCACCCATACCAACTTCAATGACCAAGTCATCTTTTGTCAGATTTGCAGCTTCAATAATTTTTAAAGCAGTATTTTTATCTCTTAAAAAATTCTGTCCTAATGATTGCACGGTTTTTATCTGATGTTTTGACATCATGAAAAACATGTTATCTTCATTAATTTTCATATATAAAATATACCTTGACTTCTCTTATTCCCCATTCAAGTGCATCCTGTTTATCATGCATAAATAAATCAATTCTATTTCCTTTAATGCCACTTCCTGTATCACCAGCAACTGCAAATCCATAATTCACAAATTCTCCAGTTAATGTTTCAATATATACTTTTGTTCCAAAAGGAATCACACTTGTATCAACAGCAATAACCCCTACATCAGCTGTCATTCCAGATGCAGTAATACCATATGCTGGATCCCCTGGTACTTTCCCACCACATTCATCAGGATCTAATGTATAAGCTGTAGCCACAAAATTTTCAGATATAAGATATTTGAACTTTTTCCCTGTTATTGGATCAATTTTAAAAGGTATTGTTCCATATTCTATCAATTGGTTAACTGGTTTTATAGTTACTTCTTCTAAAGTTAATTCACGTTTTACTTCTTTTTTATTTTCATATGTTATTTCATAAACATATTTTTTTTCGCCAAATTCACCTTGTATTAGAATATTAGTTTCATTATATTCCATAGTGTTATTCTCAACAATATCAACATAACTCTGTAAAACAACAACTTGAACGAAAACTCCTTTAGTTACTCTTATAATCTCAATGCTAAGTTCAGGTATTAACTTTGTTTCCATAGTAACATCCACTAATATATCTTGTTCATATACAGGTATCTTTAGAGAATCAAGTAATTCACTAACACTATCTAAATAGGTCATTTCTTCTCTAGTAACCCCATCACTTATAATTGTGACAGGAATAGCTGTTTTAATAGAGATTTTATTGCTATCTTCTTGTAACTCATTATCAATTTCTACACTTATATAGTCATGTTCATCGTTGAATGGAATATTATTTTCTTCAATAAAACCACTTATAGTAGTTTCAAGTGTTCTAGCTGCATAAACATGCCCATTAAACACTAATGTAACATCTTTTAAGTTAGTTTCAAATAGATAAAGGGTAACAAGAACTATTAATAACAGGGAGAAAATCCCTGCGATTGAATGTTTTAAAACTCTATATTTAGCTTTTTTATCATGGTGTACTACCATTAAACACGCTCCACTTCATAAATTCTCGCAAATTATACGCGTTAAACAGGAAAATGTCAAATTTATGAAATGTTTGTTTATTTCATGGAGGTAATAATCCATGTCTCTAGATTACTTTCTTCATAGTCAAAAGTAAAAGTAAAAAAGTTTTCTCCCTCTACAAAATATTCATCTTCTCTAGAAATACCCTCACTATCTTTTTTAAGTGTTATTTGTAAATTAACTGAAAAATGTAATAAATCTATAAGTTGGTCATCCCCTTGTTCAATTTCCACTCTTTTTGCTGACACTACTTCAATGTTCTCTACATTCACATATTGATTTTGAAAATCTGAAAAAGATTCAATATTACTTTCTCCTAAAACTAATTTGCTGTTTTGAAACAGATAAGCGGAATAAAAATCTTTGTTATTAATATATGTTGCCCAATTATCAGATATAAATGCAGTAAAATAATCATTATCAACCGCTTCTTTTAGCAATTTAATTATTACACCTCTAAAATAGATTTCAGAATGAAGTTCTTGGTTGTCATCTGTTAAATCAGAAATTTCAAGTTGATAAGTTGACTCTGTTTCATCAAATATATTAACTTCTGCTTGTAACTCATCCCTAACATCCCTTAACTCATTAGCTACTCTTTTTTGTTCATTAATAACAGATAGTAACGAATCAATAGAATCTTGCTTTTCAATGGATATTTCTTCTGACCGTTGAAGGTTTTCTTTTTTTACCATATTGTCCCATAATAAAAAATTGAACCCAACTAATATGGTAAATAATACTATTCCAATGGTTAGCAGTGCTGCTTTTTTCATTAAGTTACCTCCGATTACCTCTTGTCCATTTTACCATACCTATAAAAAATAGCAAAATTGATCTTTAAAAAGTTCATTTGGACAGTTTAAATAGTTTTTTTGTGTTTTCTGTGGTTTTTTCATAAACTTCTTCTATAGTTATACCTTTAATCTTAGCTATAGCTTTTGCTACATAAATAACATTAGAAGAATCGTTTCTCTTTCCTCTAAATGGTTCTGGTGTTAAATAAGGACTATCTGTTTCAATTAACAACTTATCTAATGGAGTATGGAATATAGCATCATGTACCTTTTTAGCATTTTTAAAAGTTGAAATCCCATTAAAAGATAAATAAAAACCAAGCTCTAATACATCTCTAATCATCTCACTGCTACCTGAATAACTATGAAATACTCCTATTGTCTTTTCATCTTTATATTTCCTTAAAGCTTCTAAAACAGGTTGATGAGCTTCTCTATCGTGAATGATTAGAGGCATATCTAATTGATTTGCCAGTTTAATTTGTTTAATAAAAACTTGTAACTGGATGTCTCTTGGTGAAAAATCATAATGAAAATCAAGACCAACTTCTCCAATTGCTACGACTTTTTTATGTGCTGCCAATGATGTAATTTCTTTTTCTACTTTTTCAGTATAAGATGACGAATCATGAGGATGTACCCCGACTGCAGCATAGATAAAGTCATATTGTTTAGCCAGTTCAACAGAAGCTTTACTTGATGACAAATTTGCACCAATATTTATAACTAAATCAATATTAGCTTGTTGTATTTTCTCTATTACTTGATCTCTATCTTCGTCAAATCGTTTGTCATCTAAATGACAATGAGAATCTATTATCATTTTTTCTCCAAAAAAAAGAGCGCATATGCGCTCTTTTAGTTTATTTTTTCATAGCAATGGCTTGCTTTGCTTTATCTGCAATATTTATAGCGGTCAAACCATATTCCTCTAGAAGTAATTCAGGTTTTCCACTTTTACCAAACTTATCTTCTACTCCAACCATTTTTACTGGAATAGGATAATATTGACTTGTTACATCAGTAACAGAACTACCTAGACCATTAACAACATTATGTTCTTCTGCTGTTACAATTGCTCCTGTATCCTTACAAGCTTTTATTATAATATCTTTGTCAATTGGTTTAATAGTATGAATGTTTATCACTCTAGCGCTTATTCCTTCTTCTTTTAAAAGTTCTGCAGCTTCCATGGCTAAATGAACCATTAGTCCAGTTGCAATTAATGTTACATCAGTCCCATCACTAAGCATAACCCCTTTACCCCATTCAAAGGTATAGGTATCTTTATCAAAAATAACAGGAACACCCAGTCTACCTAAACGAAGATATACAGGTCCATTATAATCAATAGCAGCTTTTACGGCTGCTCTAGTCTCAACTGCATCTGCAGGTGATATAACGGTCATATTTGGAATTGTTTTCATATTGGCAATATCTTCTATCATTTGATGACTTGCACCATCTTCACCAACAGATATTCCAGCATGAGTTGCTCCAATTTTTACATTAAGTTTTGGATAACAAATAGAGTTTCTTACTTGCTCACATGCTCTACCTGCTGCAAATATAGCAAAGGTACTGGCGAAAACTGTTTTTCCAGTTGTAGCAATTCCTGCAGCAACTGACATCATATTCGCTTCTGCTATACCCATATTAACAAATCGCTCAGGATATACTTGTTTAAAATTATCTGTTTTTGTTGATTTTGAAAGGTCAGCATCTAATACAACTATATTTTTATCTATACCAAATTCAGCTAATGCATCTCCATATGCTTGTCTTGTTGCAATCTTTTTAGCCATGTTGCGCGCCCTCCAATTCTACTAATTTTTCATCTAGCTCTTTTATAGCCAAATCTCGTTCTTCTTGATTAGGTGCTTTACCATGCCATCCATAGTCATCTTCCATATATGAAACACCTTTTCCTTTGATTGTATGAAGAATAACCATAGTTGGTTTTCCTTTACACGCCTTAGCCTGTTCAAAAGTTTCTATAACTGCAGCCATATCATTGCCATCTTCTAAAACAATTACATTCCAATTAAAAGCTTTAAATTTACTCTCAATATTATCAGGGTTCATAACATCACTTATTTTCCCGTCAATTTGCAATCCATTATTATCGACAAATGCCATTAAATTATCAAGTTTATAGTGTGCAGCTGACATCATAGCTTCCCATACTTGTCCTTCTTCTAATTCTCCATCTCCTAATAAAGAATATACACGATAGTCTTCATTGTATAATTTCCCAGATATTGCCATTCCAACTGCTGCTGAAATTCCTTGACCTAATGAACCAGTTGACATATCAACTCCTGGAACATCTTTCATGCTAGGATGACCTTGTAAATAGCTATTAATATCTCTAAATCCTTTTAAGTCACTTACTGGAAAATATCCTCTTTCTGCTAATGCAGCATATAACCCAGGTGCACAATGACCTTTTGATAACACAAAACGGTCTCTGTCACTTTTTTTAGGATTAGTAGGATCAATGTTCATTTCATTAAAATACAAAGCAGTAAACACCTCTGCGCTTGATAGAGAACCACCAGGGTGGCCACTATTGGCACTAAATACTTGCTCAACTATGTTTTTCCTTATTTTAGTCGCTGTTATTTGGAGTTTTAACAGTGTCTTTTTATCCATTTTTCTCTCCTTGTTTATATTCAATTATTTTCTTATATAGTATACAGTTATGCCTAAGTGATGTCAAAGCCTTGAAAGCCTTCTCCCAATACTTCTCTAACATCTGTTAATACTACAAAAGCATCTTTATCAATATCTTTAATAATCTTCTTTATCTCTGCTACTTGTTTAGGTCTAGTAATACAAAATAGCATTTCTCGTTCAGTATTAGTATACTTACCAATACTTTTTATTCCAGTTACTCCTCGATCCATATCATGCAATATAGCTTGTGCTATTAATGGAGCCTTGTCAGAAATAATATACAAACCTTTTGCAAATCCTACTCCATCTAATAGTAAGTCTACAACCTTAGAAAATACCAGTATAGAAATTAAAGCATACATTGCAAGTAAAATACTATTAAAAACAATACCCGCTGTTATAACAATAATTGTGTCAAAAATCAACATGGTTTGTCCCATGCTTAATGAAACACCTTTTTTACGTAAAATATCTGCTAACAAATCTACTCCTCCAGTATTTGTATTATATCGATAAACAATACCAAGGCCCACTCCTGCTATTGCACCTCCAAAAAGTGAAAACAAAAGTAAATCAATTTCCCCACCTACTTCAACATGATTTTTAGCCACATCCATTAGAAAATGTTCTGTAAAATCAATTAATACAGAAAAAGCAACTGTAGCAAATAAAACTCTAACTATAGCTTTTTTACCTAGTACAATTAATCCAGCTATAAATAGCGGAACATTAATTGCTAAGATTATTACTCCCAGTGGAATTATTTGCTTAATTAAAAAATAGATGATTGTACCAAGACCAGTAACCCCACCTGGTGCAATATTATATGGAATCATAAAAATATTAACTCCAGCAGCACCTACAAGACATCCTAAAACAATAGTTGCATATTTTGCTAAAAATTTAAGCACTTTTTTCATTTTACACCAACTTATTTATTTGAATAGGAAAATATAGTTTTTTCTTTTTCTTTTGCTTTTTTGTACATTTTTTCTGCTTTTTCTAGTTTGTTATTCTTTTCATAAGCCAGACCCATATAATAGAAAGCATTATCAGTAAATGGTTTCTTTTTAAGTAAAATAGGAATGACTTTAACCGCTCTCTCATAATCTTCTAATAAACAGTAGGCTCTTAATAAATTTTCAATTATATGAACGTCTTCTTTATTATATTTATAGGCCTGTTCTCCAAATATTTTCGCTTTTTTAAAGTCGCTATTTTCAATATATAATTTTTCTAAAATATTATGATAGGAAGTATTTTTCAAATCTTGCTCTACACGTTCTAAATCCATTATTGCTTTAATTAATCTATTCTCCCCTTTGTATAAGATTAATTTTTCACAAATTAGTATCTGAGAACTAATTTCTTCAATGTTTTTCATATTCTTAATTAATGAAAGTATTTCATCAGCTTTATTGGTTTGCCCAGTTATTAACAAACTGTAACAATAAGAAATGCATACTTTTGGTTCTGCTTTGTTTGTTTTAAATGCTCTTTTATATAATTTTACAGCTTTTTTGTAGTGCCCTTTTAAATATGCTTTTTTACCATAATATGCACTTATTTTATCTTTTTCATCAAAAAATCTAAAAATAATATAAGCTAACAACACTGTTAATCCTTCAAATAACTCTCCTGTTAAAATGATGACAACAACTACAACTGGTGCCACCCAATTAAATGCTGTTTTATAGTAATTTCTACCCATGCCAATTACCCCAAAACTTTTCTTTTCCTTCTTTTGAAACCCTTTTACCAATTTCTTCTCTACTAATACCTTTATCAAGCATTTCTTTACTTGCCCTGCAAGCTTCATCAAAGGCTAGTACCTTTTTTACACCTTCATTGTCTAACAACTGGTAAGTAACATTTGAAAACAATTCACTAGCACCATCTTCAACTGCTTTATATACCCAGTCTGTTACATCTTGTTCACTCATATTATTATAGTAAAAACCATTTAATTTCCATTTAAAAGGAACTCTTGTATTGTCACGTATCAACTGTGGATTAAGTTTTGGAGAAACAGCAGGATCAAATGTGAAAATATTAGCTCTTTCAAGGTGTTTTACATGTTTGTAATCCATGTCTTCGCAATGCAAATAACGAGTTCCACTTGTCATGCTACTAAAAAACTGGTCCCAATGAGGTATAACATATTCATCCCAAAGTTCATGTGAAAACATAGAAGCTACATCGTCACACATTCCCCAACCATTATCAAATACTTCTCCTGGTCCATTCATCTTTTTATATATCTTTGCATATCTTCCTATACTATCAGTTAAGATACCTAAAAAATCTTTTAACTTTTCAGGCTGATCATATATATCGTAAAACACATCCATGTCTCTTAGTTCATAAGCCGTAGTCATTGGACCTTCATAGCTAAATGTCCATGCAATCTTTTTACCTGGAAAAGCTTCTTGAAGTTTTTCTTTGTACACAATTTGTTTTTTTGCCAAATCTGACAATTCAATATCCTTTTTTAATATTACCATCCACTCATCAAGACTTTTTTTCTCACGAACATAATTTACTTCGCCATCTTTTGGAAAAAGAAGTTCCATCCCCAAACAACTTACATGACCATAAGCAATATGTCCTGTTGATGGTTGTACAGACCTTAGTTTATTATTAAACATATCATTTACTTTATTTGTGTTTTCATCACTGTAAATCTTTATTCCCGCTTTATAATCTGTAAAAATATCATGATGGGACAATCCCGCCATTTTAGCCAATGCGTCTACACCATTTGATATGAAATAATTAAATTTTCTTTCTTCTCTTGCGGTTTCATAATTTACTTTATACAAAATATTTCTCCTTGTTCCTTTTTTATGCTTGCCATTCATCCCAGAATTTTTTATTACCAGCTTTTGAAACTAGTTTTGCAACTTCATCTCTACTAGCACCTTTATCTAATATTTCCTTACTAATTCTACATGCATCTTCTAACGCTAGAACTTTCTTTCTACCTTTTTCATCTAATTGCTGATAAGTAACTATTGAAAAAACCTCACTTGCACCGTCTGCAACTGCTTTAAATACCCAATCTCTCACTTCATCCACAGTTAAATCATTGTAATAATATCCATTCATTCTCCACTTATAAGGAACTTTTGAATTGTCACGTATTAATTCAGGATTAAGTTTTGGAGATACTGAAGGGTCATATCTGTAAATATTTACTTTTTCAAGATTTCTAACATGCTTGTAATTTAAATCTTCGCAATGTAAATAACGTTTCCCATCTGTTGAATAACTATAATACTTATCCCAAAACGGTAAAACAAAATCATCCCATAGTTCAGGTGAAAACATAGAAGAAATATCATCGCACATTCCCGCTCCATCATGAGAAAAAGTAGTGCTATTGTTCATTTTGGAATAAATATCTTTATAACTATTTATATTATCTGTTAGCACATGTAAGAATTCTTTTAATTTTTCAGGTTGATCATATATATCGTAAAACACGTCCATATCCCTTAATTCATATGCTGTGGTCAGCGGTCCTTCAAACCCAAAAGTCCATGAAACTGTTTTTTCTGGAAAAGCTTCTTGAAGCTTTTTCTGGTATTCTATCTGTTTTTTAGCCAAATCTGATAATTCGATATCTTTTTTAAGAATAGCTATCCATTCATCAAGGCTCTTCTTTTCATGTACATAGTTTACATCACCTTCTTTTGGAAATTTAAGTTCCATTCCCAAACAACTTATGTGACCATATGAAATATGGCCTGTTGCAGGTGAAATATGTCGTAACTTATTTTCAAACATATCGTCAAGCTTTTTAACTGTTTCATTACTATAAAGTTTAATACCTGCTTTGTAATCTGTATAAATATCATAATCTGACAAACCAGCAATTGCAGATAATGAAGATACACCATTGCTTATATAATATGAAAATCCAGCTTCGTCTCTAGCCTTCTTATAATCTACTTGATACATGCTTTACTCCTTGTTAATATAATGTAATTATCTTATCATATTTATGTATTAATTCTAGTACTATATTTAGTTTGTTTATTTTTTTCACCTTTTAAATATGATTGAGCCAAAAAATTAAGATTTTCACCTGACAGTCTATAAACTGTCCAGTCATTTAATGGCGAACTTTTCAATTTCTTATAAAAATCTATAGAAGGATGATTCCAATCAAGACACGCCCATTCTAATCGCAAACAATCCCTTTTTATTGTTAAGTTAGCTAAAAAACCTAACATTGCTTTACCAAATCCTCTATGCCTCATTGGTTCATCAATATATAAATCTTCTAAATAGATTCCAGGTTTTCCATTAAAAGTAGAAAAATTATAATAAAAGAGCATAAACCCTACTGGCTTATCCTCATAATTAGCAATATATACTTCTGCACTTTTCCTCACAAATAGTGAATCTTTTAAAACATCTTCAGTTACGCTAACCTCATGTGATAAATTTTCATAAGCTGCTAATTTTTTTATAAAAGATAGTATTAAGGGAATATCTTTTATTTTTGCTTGTTTTAATGTAAATTGTTCAATTGGTGTTTTATGTACTACTACTGTCATCATATTCTCCTAGCTTAAATGATAAATATTCCTTCCATCCACTTTCTTCTTGTATGCAAATTCCAATTCTACCTGCAGTTAATGGAATTCTCTTGCTTCCAAATTTATCTAAGAATTTACTTATAATTCTATCTTTAAGATTATCAGGATAATTATACGCAATAGTCATATGAAAAACAGGAAATTTTTCATTATATGAAAACTCAGGAAATTCATTACATAAATTTTTTACAAGTTTTTCGATTGGTGATACCGGTATAGGATTTAGATAAATAACATTTGATGTTGGAAACGTGGAAATAGGAACTGCTTCAAAAGCAAACTGTTTTGTTTTACTAGCTATTTTATAAAGAGAAGAAATAATGTTATCTGTTATTTCCTCTCGGTGATAAAATTCATTAAGCAAAGTTATATGAAAAGGAACATCTTTTCCAGGATGATTAATATATTTTTGTCTAAAGCCTTCAATTCGTCTTATTCGCTCATTGGGGAAAAGACATATAACTGTTCTCTTATTCATTTATATATCTCCATTAAAAAGTCTGATCATCTAGAACCTGATCATCTTCAATAATTACTTTATCTTTTGGTTCTCCAAGTAATTCAATGTATAATTCAGCATGAGTTGCATCATGATAAGGCTTAACAAACAACACCCCAACACCACAAGTTATTAGTCCTAATAAATACCATCCAATAAATGATAAATCAAGAATAAAGATATCTAGTTTGTATCCTTTAGTCATTTCATCACTTAATCTAAGCGCTTCTTTATAGCCTAAATTAGGATTGTCTGCAAGTAAATATGGCACCATCATATAAGCATAGCTTTTTATTATTCCTGGAATAATAAATAATAATGTCCAAAGAAAAACAAATAAATTTTTAAAGAACATAACCTTAACAATTGATAAATACTTATTATCCCTAAAAGAATATCCTAAATAATTAAGATCAGTAACGCCACGAGCATTTTCTACAAAAAACTTCCTTCCTGATACTTCCAATGGATATCCTATGAATATTCTAATGGCAAGTGCAAATAGACTTGCAATTGTTACAAGCCCTGCAATAATTCCTAATATTCGTAAATCAATATTACCTAATTGATCTTTTGTTGAATTTGAGAAACCAGAACCCCATCCACTGCTTGACCCAAATAGCGAAAGTATAAAACTTACAAGCAATGCATACCAATATGAGGTTTTTAATATAACCTTTGCACGATTTTTTAAATCACTTCTAATAAACATATATTCCTCCCATTAATCTAGATAACTATATTATACTATATTTCTAACTTTTTTTGATGCTGCTTCACTAGAACATGATAAATGGGACTGTAGCATTCTTTTAGAAATGTGATTATCATTCCACAGAATTTCATTAGTATATGCCTCATATAAAGCAGGTTTTTTATTTGCATGCAATATATGGCTTTGTAAATTTTTCATTCTATCCTTCTTTTTTTGTTGCCCATCCTGCTGAAAAAACACCATCTGCAACTAATGTGACATTAAATCCAGCTTGTGAGATTACATCTATTGTCTCTCTTGTTAAATTACAACCTCTAGATATCTTCATCCATCCTTTATTAACAAAATAAAATATTTTTTTTGTTGTTTTCTTTTTTGGAAGAACATGTTCTATAAAAATAATTTTACCATTGTCTTTTAGTACTCGACGTACTTCACTTAGTCCTTTTAAAGGGTTATCAACTGAACAAAAAACTAAAGTGAACATTACCGTATCCACACTTTTATCTGCTAATGATAATTTTTCTACACTCTCTTCCATGCATATTATTTTTTCTTTAGTTTTTTTTACACAAGCTTTATGTTGGGCAAGTGATAAATCAGTTACAATTAATTTTTTTATCTGATTAAATCTATAATAAGATAAATTTATTCCAGTTCCTGCACCAATTTCAAGAACCACTCCCCTAGCTTGTGTAACTAACTTTTTTCGAAGACTATGTAATTTTGCTGCCTCAAGGGGTAGCATCATCACATTATATATTGTTCCACCAATTTTCATAACTTTTCTCACTTTAAATTTTTTTAGTATTCATAATCTGTGATAGCTCTATCTTTTGTAATGCTTCTAATAAAAGCTGCTACCTTTTGATGTTCATCATGTACTTGATATGCATCTAGTCCTTTTTTATCTTCAAATTCACAATATAGAGCAACATCTTTTGCTTCTTTAAGAGTATTAAAGTTGAGCCCAACTTCAATGTGTTTAATAGAAGGCACTTTCCCCTTTAAGTCTTCTAAGAGTTCTTTGGCTATTTTCATGTTTATTTCTTTATTATTTCCTGCCGCTTTATCTAAAAAATTCCAAGTCACTATATGCTTAACCATATTTAATCCTCCTATAATTTATATTAATAATTATAGCATAGGTTGTTTATCTTCACGGTAATTTCTTAAATATTGGATAATATACAAACATAGCTTTTGCAATCAGGTTATCTTTATAAACAAATGGCTGTTTCCATACTCTAGCATCTGCTGAAAAGTTACGATTATCTCCCATCATAAAATAACTATTAATAGGAATTTTAATAGGCCCAAAACTACCTATCATTGATCCTAATAAATAAGGTTCATCTAACGGTTGATTATTAATATAGACAATTCCATTATTACCTCTGATTACTTCACCTGGTAATCCTATAATTCTTTTTATTAGGTGTTTATTAGGTTGATCAGGATGAAAAAACACTACAACATCGCTTCTTTTTGGTTGATTAACTATATATGCTAAACGATTTGATAATACTCTATCTTTGACTTGTAATGTATCTACCATAGAAGAACTAGGAATGTGCCCATTGAAAAGAATAAGTTGGCTAATAATTAAGTACCCTATTAAAATTGCACTTAGCCATTTTATTTCTTCATTAATGTTTTTTTTAATTTTTTTACCTTTGTTAGAATAATTGAAATTCATTACATATCTCTTCATCCCATGTGTTATATAGTTCAGAAAACTCCTCTTTTAGAAATAGTGATAAGTAGTCACTCATACCAATGGATAAAGGTAACTTTTTGAGTTCATCAAGTGAAACCCAAGAAATATCACCTTCAATAGGATTTATTAATAATTGTCCTTTAAAAGATTTAGTCTTATACAAAAACACCATCCATCTGTCATGATTTTTAATATTATACCAATGAACAATTCCACATAATGAAAGATTATTAATATCCAAACCTGTTTCTTCTTTTACTTCTCTTATAGTAGATTGAACTAAACTTTCATTATGTTCTACTTTCCCCCCAGGGAAGGTGAAACCTGGCCATGTTTTTTTTACTCTATGCTGAGTAATAACCATATCCTTTTTTTCATCATAAATCATACACATATTCAAAAGTTTAACTTGGCTTGCATTATCCATTTATTAATTGTATCACAATGTAAAAAAAAGCACTAAGATTTTTCTTAATGCTTTTTATGGAGCTGATGGACGGAATCGAACCCCCGACCTGCTGATTACAAATCAGCTGCTCT
>JAGLDS010000006.1 GCA_023145435.1 Clostridiales bacterium | reverse complement strand
CCGTGAATCCATGTACCTGTAATTGTATTACAATCTTCAAATACTCCTGTAAAGATTAGATAATAATCATCGTTACTAGCATAGTCACCTCTAGTATAAGTGAAAGTAATTGAATTTCCATCAACCGTACCTTCAACATATCCAGCGAAGTTATTTTCATCCCTTCCAACTAGACCAGAAAACTCTCCATCCCTTTGAGTATCAATTACCATTAATAGATTGGCATAACTCCAAACCCAGCTACCAAGCATTGAAGGGTTAATAGGAATGTTAGCTCCTAAAAATCTCAAATAATTATATACTGCTCTATAATAAGCTTCTACATCACACTTTTCTACATATGTAATACCATCCCATGTACCATCACATTCGTAAGCTGGAAACACCTCTTCATCCCCCATCTCGTGGGCTACTTCTGATATATAATTACTATAGAGTGGTCTATCTTTTTTATAATCTCCATTGGCATATCTACTTTCAATATCAAAACTTTTTAAAATCTGATTAGCTACAGCTGGTGCAGCTGCACAATCTTCTACTTCCTCTGCTAATACTACTCCTGACATTACTCCCATTAGAAGTGTAATTACTAAGAGGATTGCAAATAATTTTTTCATAATACTTTTCCTTTCAAATGTTTTATTAAATAATTTTATGTTAAATATTTTCTTTTGTAGTAATATATATAAACGATTAATACTCTTTTCTTAGTAATAATCGGATTTTCCACATAATCATAATTACACATATTTTATTAATTGTTTATCTTTTGTAATGGTTAAGAAGATGCTAAATTTATTGGAAACAAAAAAAGCTACTAGAAGTTTTCGTAGTAGCCGAACTATCCTTTTAAGGATTCCAAGCTTTGCGTCCTTGCTTTACAACAAGTTTGCCTTTATACAGTTATTTTATAATGTAAATTCAATTTCCCGTACACAGAGTATATACTTGTGAAAATTTCTTGTCAAACTAATAAAACTTAAAGATTACTGTTATAACGGTATATGTTAATATTTTTAACACCCTGCTGTACTTTCTCGATAACTGCTTCTTTTAAGTATGCAATCTCAATATTATTTTGTTTTGCTATCAAAATTGCTTGATTAATATTTTCTAAGAATAAAAACATTAATTTTCATTATATATATCTATGTTTCACAAAGAAATATGTTTATACTAATATATGAAAGCGAAGGTAAAGTAATGAAAGCAGGATTTTATAAAGAAAATATTTCACCAGTTTATCCTATCCCTGGACGATTAGGCTTAGCTCATATGATTGAGCCATACCACGATATATTTGCTAAGGCTATTGCTTTTAAAAACAATAATGAAATTGTATTAATAATATCTTTTGAAATTGTAGGATTAACTCGTGGACTAATTACCTCTATTAAAAATGGTATTAATAAACAAACTAATATTGATAAAAATAATATTATACTTTTAGGTACCCATACCCATTCAAGTCCCTTTGTATGGGATTTACAAGCTAAACAAGCTAGTGAATATGGATTTCATATATTAGATGAACCTTGGTTACAAAAGGTTATTAACGGTGGAATAAAAGCGGGTGTAAAAGCTATAAATAGTTTATCAACTTGTACCATGTATTCAGGGTCTGCACCAACAACTAAAATTGTATCAAATAGAGTTTACCCTGTAACTAGATGGTCTGTTTGTGAAGATGATGCTCTACGTAATGCACCTATAGGACTTGTAGATGATACTGTTAGGATTATAAAGGTAGTAAATGAAACAGGTTCTGTTATTTTAAGTAATCTATCATGTCACACTACAGCATATGGTGGTGGTACAACACTACGTGTTTCACCTGATTTTCCATATTTAGCAGAACGTGAATTAAAAGAAGCTTTTGATTTTGAGTTTTTAATATACTTAGAAGGTAGTGCTGGTAACTCTAATAGTGGAAAGTTTAATAAATTCGGTAGTGATGAAGAAGCCAATACTATTGGTCATCAATATGCCATAGCTATTAATAGTGCTTTATCTAATATGAAAAAAGTAACTAAAACTTTTTCATATAGTTATCTTAATAAATCCCTACCTGTAGGATCATTTATAAACGACATTACAACAGCTAAAGAAAAATTCCATAAAAAAAGTATGGCAATTAAAGAAAAAATTGAAAATAATCTCCCCTTTGAAGATGATGTGTGGCATTGGAGATTGGCTTTAAAACAATTAGATGTTTCACTATTATCTAATGGTAGTGAAATTAAAATTGGTGTTCAACGATTATCATTTGGTTCACTTAATTTAGTTTTTGTACCAGGTGAATGGTATGTGGAAAACTATTTTGCTCTTTGTAAACTTTACCCTGAAAAAGATATTATATTAACAACTCTAAACACATTTGATTTATTATATGTGCCAGATAAAAGCAATTTTGATAAACACGATTGGTATGGAGTTAAAACATCCATGAGAGTACTAGGAGATGAAGGAGTTACACAATTAATGGAATTAACATCTTCATTACTTAAGTAATTTCATTTTTAAATAAAGTAATAATGTACCTAAGTAAGGTATTTTACTATTCTTTAGCAATATGAATATATAAAAGAATATTCTTCTTTTTTTCTTTATAAACAATTTATGACTACTATTAACTCTAGATGATTTTAAAAATATATGATAACCACTAAATTGACTTAATTCGTTTAATAATTGTTTAATTGTTTTAAATGATGAATTCTTTTTCATTTTTTTATTTGCTTGATTAAGTAACCTACTATATAAATATCCATCTGCAATCATATTAGCTAATTTTTCATTTTTATATGGTAGTTCCCTTATTAATTGGCTTAAATATATTTCACGTTTTAAAAAGTTTTCTTTTTTGCTTTGCATCATTGAGCCTTGTCTAACAAGATGATGATAAAGTGGTTGAGGGTGAAACCCTATGGATGGTTCATTAGCTAATAATTGGATTTGAAAATAATGATCATCTGAAAAAACTAACTTTATTGAAACAAAATGTGCATTGTGTTTAATAACAAATTCTCTTTTATATAGTTTATTCCATAATGGTGCGTGAAAAACATATGTGAAATAATAATCCCTAAAAAATGTAGATACATTATCTTTAGTTATATTAATTGCTTTTATATCTGGTAATTTTTTTCTTAAACTACTTTTATTTGGCATTTCCACAATATGCTCACAACATAAAATATCTAAATCATTTTCCTTAGCTTTTTTATATAATATCTCTAACATGTCTAATTCAAGATAATCATCATTATCAATAAAAGAAACATATTCACCTGTTGCTTTATTTAACCCCTTATCCCTAGTAAGACCAACTCCTATATTTTCATGGAATAAATAAATAATTCGCTTATCTTTTTTTTGGTAGTTCTTTATAATAGCTTCGCTTTTATCAGTTGAGCCATCATTTAGGATAATAATTTCAATATCTTTTAGTGTTTGATTAATTACTGAATCAAGGCATTTAACTAAATATTTTTCAGCATTGTAGACTGGAAGAATGACACTAATTTTACTCATTTATTTTCTTTCTCTTTTCTGGTAATTTTAGTTTTTCCCCGAATTCTAAATCAAAGCTTTTAGGAGAAAACTGACTATATCCACCTGCTGGATAAAAGGTTAATTCTCCTGCATATATTTTCCCATATACTAAATACATATCTACTCGTAAAAATGGGATGCCTGTTGATAGTTTACTAGCTAACTCTAGCATTTTATCCATTTCTTTTGGTCTTTTTATAATTCTTGTTTGTGTATATTGGTACTTTATCCCAGCTTTAATATATTTCCATTCAGGTGTATATAGATGCCGTGTAAAATCACTGATTTTATTATAATCAACAGATATCATTACAGGTTTCCCATTAAAGCAAAAAATACGATAGTCCATTAATTTTTCATCACCATCATCTAATAAATGCTCAACAACAATTTTTCTATTAATATCTTTATAAACCCATTCCCTAAAGTAGTAATAATAGTTCCTTACTAGTTTTTTATTAACATAATCAATTCCTTTTTGATAATCAAATGTACTTTTATCCCAACATATAACTGAACTATTTGAATCATGATTACATTTTAATATAAACTTATCAGGTAATTTTTCATATGGAATATCATTTGCATTATCATATACTCCAAATATTGGAACTAAATATTGCTCGCCAATGGTTTTTTTTATAAATTCTCTAGCTTCATACTTATCAGCCATCTTTGTATACTCTTTACGTCTACCATATAATTTTAACCAATTAATTTTTTCATTAAATGTATGAGGGTCTTTTAAGTTTAACTTTTTTTTCATTCTAAGCTTAAACATCATCTTAAGATAAAATTTAGGCGGAAACAGAAAAATTATTGGGCGCCTAAATAACCATTTACTAAATTTCATTATTACCTCTTTTCATCTTTTTATGTTTTTACTAATACTTGCTAATAGAGATTGGCTTTGTACTACTTTCCCCACTTTTGCTATTAACTGTCCTGTTTTTTGAATAAAAGCTCCAAACCTAATTGATAGTTTCTTTATTGTTTTAATTTGCATAAACTTTGTACAAACAGGTAATTTTCCAATGATATTAATATCATTTAAATTCATAGTTCCAATGTTTTTATTATGACAATATTTAATATGAGCAACTCTCTTAGGATTAATACCCATTATTTTTGCTGTAATAGTATCAATGGCAACTGGATCATCTCCTATTAATATACTATCAATATCTTTTATGGACCCATTAATGGGTCCATCTCCTTCTAATGCGGGACATCCCTCTGCAATACATAAATCAACATTAATAACGCTATTTAGATCAGCTATTACTTTTGATAAATATGGATGGTATACACTTTTATCACGCATAGGTAAACAACCAAATTGGTTTTTTAGTGCTCCAGATAATGTTGATTTTGAATGGGTTTTTATTTTAGATAGTGAAATATAGAAATAATCATTAGTAAAAAGCATAGGTAGTTGAATGTCGTTTTTAAAAAGGGAACCAAAACATGGAATACTAGTTTGTTCACTTCTTGTTAAATCAACTAATTTAATTGGTTTAAATGGTTTTATTAATTTTTCATAGTTTCTGTTAGAAAATTTATCCCTTACATAATTATCTAATATTCCATCTGATTCAATAATAGAAATTGTTGCATCTTTATTAATTTCTCTTATGGCTTTTAATACTTTAATAAGCACTTTATCCGCTGTAATAACACCTGATTTATCATCATGAACATGGGAAGTTAGGTTAGGCTTAATATAAATATTTTTAGTTGTTTGTAGTTTTTTTATAAGGGACAACTTAGTAATAGCCTTAGTAAAATAGGTAGATGTAAATCCTTTATAGTTACTAACAAAAACAGTTGCCATATTGCCTTCTTTCTTTATTCGCTATGGTGATGTTTCTTATGGGTATGGCGGCTTTTCTTAAGAGCTATTGTATATAACCAAGTAATAAAATAAATAAATGTACTAAATATTATAATACATGCTCCTGATGGAATATTTATATAATATGAAATGGCAATCCCAACTATGCATAAAAATGTACTAATGATTACAGATGAAATAACCACCTGTTTAAGTGAGTTAAAAAGCATCTTAGCAATTGAAACAGGAATAGTCATTAAAGCTATTGTTAAAATGATTCCAACTATTTTAATTAATACAATAATACCAAGAGGAATCATTATATATACTAGGTACTCTAATAATGTAACATTCATTCCAGTTGACCTTGCATAATCTTCATCAAATAGGTACATCATAAACGAATGAAAGTAAACCACAAATAATACAACTATAATAATTGTAAATATACTCATATAAAAAATTGAGCTATTAGATACAGATAAAATATCTCCAAAAAGATAACTAGTCATATCAGGCATATATCCTGGAGTTAATGAAATAAACAATATTCCCAAAGCCATACCAAAGGACCATAAAATCCCTGTTAGTGTATCTGCTTTTATTTTCCCGTTTTTAGTGATTCTAGAAATTAGTAACGATGATCCAATTGCAAAAAACAATCCTCCCCAAATAGGTTCAAAATTAAGTAAGTAACCAAACCCTATGCCACCAAAAGATGCATGGGCTATACCACCAGACATACTGACTAATTTTTTTTCCATAACAATAGTACCAATAACCCCTGCTACTACGCTAGCTAGTAAGGCTGCTAATAAAGCATTTTGCATAAATGTATATTTAAAAATTGCTTGTATCATAATGTGAATATCCCATCATTTAATAA
This sequence comes from Clostridiales bacterium, assembly GCA_023145435.1. Lineage (GTDB taxonomy): Bacteria > Bacillota > Clostridia > DUPQ01 > DUPQ01 > JAFGUQ01. The sequence continues at coordinate 93,624 of JAGLDS010000006.1, read as the reverse complement.
TATTTCTTGTAATTGTTTTGGTTCGTTATAAAACTTAACATGCTCCATAACATATAAAGCATAATCTGCTACTTCTAATATCTCTGCTACATGGTGACTAACAATAATAATAGTCGTGTCTTTTTTTAATGTTACTAATATTTTATATAAGTTTTTACTAGATTCTATATCTAAACTTTCATCTGGTTCATCTAATACTAAAATATTAGCATTCGAAGCAATAGCCCTTGCAATTAAACCTCGTTTTAATTGACCTAAAGATAATTGATTAATACTTCTGTTTTCAAGTCCATTTAACGATAACCGTTTAATAGCTTCACAAGCTTTTTCTTTATCTCGTTTAGTGTATCTCTTAAAAGGTGTAATTTTATTGTCTTTTGTTCCCATTAATACTAAATCATAGATAGTAGCTGGAAAAGCTCTATCAAATGTAGTTGCTTGTGGTACATAACCAATGGTTGCCCCTTCAAACTTTTTCACATGTCCATGGTCTGGTTTTAATAACCCTACTAGTAATTTAACTATTGTACTTTTACCTCCGCCATTTGGCCCAATTAAGGCAGTAATAGCATTTTTAGGAAAATCAAATGTAGCTTCATGAACAGCACAAACATCTCCATAACAATATCTGACATCTTTATATGATATTTTTTCTATCATTTTTCTCCTCACTTTGTTAGTGCATTGGCAAAGGTTAATAAACTTTCTATATAATTAGGTGATAAAGGAGCTGCTTTCATTACACTCCCATCAATCTCAAAAGCTATTGTATTTGCTTGTTGATCATCAAATTCTTCTTGATAAAAAATTGTTTTTATATTCTTTTCTCTAGCAATATCAATAACTTTTTGTAAATCACTTGCAGTTGCTTGTTTACCTTCTATTTCAATTGCAATCATTTCAAGATTATAGTCATTTGCAAAATATGTATATGAACCATGATATATTAAAAATGATTGTGTTTCTAATTTGCTAGTTATTTCTATTATCTCTTTATCCACATTATTTATTTCTTCAATATACTTAATGACATTTTCTTCATATATCAATTTGTTTTCTGGGTCAATTATTCCCAATTGTTTTGCCATCTCTTGTACCATTAAAATTGCTCGCTTAGGAGATAACCAAATATGAGGGTCTACATCTTCTCCCTCATGATCATCGTGTCCACTGGTTAACATTGGATACGTCTTAGCAACAAAGGCATGTAAATTAATAATGGTTATATCACTATTAAAATCTGTTACTTTAGGTAAAATATTAGCTTTTTCAGTTGGCATTTCTAATGTAAAATATATGCTAGCATTTGAAAGCTGTCCCATTTCTCTTGCAGAAGGTTGATAATTAGCCGGTGAATTACCAGGAGGAATAATTGTAACAACTTCAACTAAATCACCAGCAATTTTCTTTACAAATGTTCCTTGTGGTACAACACTAACAACAACTGTTAATTTATCATAGTCTGTACTAGTTTGCATCTGACATGCAGACATTATCAATATTAGACTGAAAATGATTAATATGCTTATTACTTTTTTCAAAAATTCCTCCAAAATGTTACTTTCTTTTTATTTTATCATACTCACAAAAAATTACTACTACTCATATGAGACTTATAGGAACAAAATAATTTTTCTTATCTATGGGAACAATGTCATCACATAGACATATAACATTACCTGCTCCAATTTCTAACCCTGTTTTATTAAGAACAGAAAAATGTTTGATTGCATCTTTTTTTGGATTACCGCTTTTTTTTATTTCAATTGGATAAAGTTTTTGATTTAAATTTATTATTAAATCAATTTCTTTTTGATCAGAATCACGATAATAGTAAATTGGTGGTCGCTTGCCATCATTAATATAGCTTTTAATAATTTCAGATATTACATATGTTTCAAAAAACGCACCTGACATAGCTGATATTTCAAGTGATTCTGGATTTGTCCAACGTGTTAAATATGCGCATAACCCTGTGTCTAAAAAATACATATTTGGAGCTTTTACTTTTCTTTTAAGTAAATTATTAAAATATGGTTCTATCAAAGTTACAATTCCGCAAGATATTAGTATTGATAGCCATTGCTTTGCTGTTGGTGCGCTAATTCCCACATCATTAGCTAATTCTGAATAATTAACCATTTGTGCCGTTCTTGCTGCACACGCTTGTAAAAACCTCATAAAGGATAGTTCATTAGCAACTTGAGTAAGCTCTTTGATGTCTCTTTGTATATAGGTATTGATATACGATGAATAGAATTTTTCAAGATCATGCTCTACTTCATATAGTCCTGGCATAGCTCCTTTATAAATACGTTTATAAACTTTTAAAACATCATCTTTTATTAAATCTTTTTTGATTAACAAATTAAATTCTGTGGAAAAAGGTTCATTTTTTCTTCCAATAATCTCAGAAAAAGAAAGTCCTAGCATATTTAATACACCAACTATTCCCGCTAGACTTTCACTAACATTTTTCATCATATGAAACATTTGTGACCCTGTTAACCAAAAATCTCCTTTGTTTTTATGTTCGTCAACATACATCTTTATATATGGAAGTAGCTGGGGTGCATACTGTATCTCATCTATAAGAATAGGTGGTTTATATCTTTGTAAGAATAAACTTGGATCATTTATTGCTAAATCTCGCATAAGAGGATTATCTAATGTTATATATTTACGGTTATCTAAAGCAATTTTTCTTAGCATTGTAGTTTTGCCTACTTGCCTAGGCCCTGTTAGCAAAACAACCGAAAACACCTTGCTCATATCAATAACTATTTTTTCTAAATGACGTGTAATCTAAAATACGGTTTTATTATACCCGGCTTTTTGTTTTTTACAAATTATACATATGTTTATTATCTAAAAATGAATAGTTTGTCCACTTTCTGCAGACTTAACACAATTAACAATTATTTCTAATGCTTTATATCCTTCATATCCATCAATGTCTACCTTTTTATTATTAATAATAGCATCTGTAAGCATATCAATTACACCTGAACTAACTTGCTTTTCATTGGTAGAAATAGTACCTATTTTAATTAAGGTTTCAGAACCATTTGCATATTTTATTTTAATTGGAGCATCTTCATCTCTAAATATCCATAATGCACCTTTTTCACAATTAAAAATTGTAGCATTACTTTCTCCACCATAGTATGTCCAACTAACAGCCAATGTTCCAACAATGCCACTTTCACTTTGTAAAATACTTACGGCATTATCATCAACATTAATTAATTCATTATTATCATATCGTTTATGTCTAGTGGTAACAAAGGAGCTTACAGCTTTAAATTCTTCTCCTATTAGCCACCTAACTAAATCAGCTTTATGAACCCCTATATCACCCATTGCTCCAAAAATAGCTTGTTCTTTGTCAAAAAACCATGTTGATGGAGAGTTAGCAATAGACCACTTTTCAGCACCTCTGTGTCCAAAGACAGTTTGAAATGTTAATATACGCCCAAGCTCCCCACTATCTAATATTTCTTTAGCTTTAATATGTGCAGGCACTAATCGTTGGTTTTGACCTATCATTAATTTTAAATTATATTTTTTTGCTGTATCAATCATTTCTTGTGCCAATTCTAATGTGGCTGCCATAGGCTTTTCACATAAAACATGTTTGCCATTTTCTAGAGCTTTAATGGTATATTCACCATGAAATATATTAGGAGTTGCCACAATGACAATTGAAAGATTATCATCAGTTAAAAGATCATCAACTGAATCATATATTTTACAATTATATTTGTCTGCCATTGCTTTAGCATGCTTGTTATTTGGATCATATACACCAAATATTTTTGTATCATCATTTGCGTTAGTTTCTATTGCGTGTCTTTTAACAGTAATGGATCCACACCCAATAATTCCTACATTAAACATATAAACCCTCCTCTTAAGTTACTACTAAAACTTCATAATCATGTAATGCATCTATTATTAATTGTACACCTTTAGGTGTGTTTGTAAATAAGTAATCACGACCTGTATAAATACCTTTTATAGTTTTAGCTTTTATACCAGTAATAATTATATTAATGTTAGTTACATCAATTGTTTCTTCCATTGGTCGCCCTGGTCCTCTTGTCATATTAACAATATGTACTAATAGATTATTAGTTGATGGTTGATGTCTTAAACTAATTTCCACGCTTTGTGGAGCATTAGTAATAATAGTTCTATTTGAAAGTGTATCAACTTGTTCTTGAAACCAAACCCTTAGATTACTATTACACATGGTGTAATAGTTTTCAGCCATTGTAGATGAAATATATAGTACTTGACCACTACCATGTTTTCTTTTTACCATACATGGAGTATAAACTTCAGGGTAAGCTACATAGCGCCCTGGCATTTCTTTTGATACTTCTCCAAGTACTTGACAGTCATCTTTGATTTTAATATTCCATGAACTACCATGATGCGGGAATATACTCTCTTCTCTATTATCAGTAAATTGACCATAGGCTACACCTGTATCAGAATATTTTATAAGTTTTTCTCTAACAATTCCAAACATATCATCTAATAACCCTTGTTCTCTTTTAACTCCATATTCGTCATACAAACCTGTATCAAAAGTAGCAATTAGATTTCCACCATTTTTTACGTAAGTTTCTAAAATATCTGCCTCTTTATTCGTCATACAAGCATATGTGGGTAAAATTAACAATTCATAATTAAAAAGTTTGTTATTAAATATTTTATCTTGATCAATAATATCATATTGATTATGTCCTCTTTGTAACATGTCAACAATACCAAGAAGCGCTTCATGGTGATTACCTTCTTTGTCTTTTCCAATTTCCATTTCCTCAGTAAAATCACTTTTAACAACACTTGAAGCATAGTAATTGGCAGTGGCATCTGACCATAATAGTCCAATGTTTGATTTACTCTTTGTTTGTGTTAGCGCTACTTGATTATTATTAATAAATTCATTTAATTTTTTTACTTCATGTCCTGCAGATGAATGCATCATTTTAGTAGGGCCATGAATGCCATACCATATATTTGCACCTTGAGCTAAGGACAATTGATATAACCGCCTTGTTTCATCTTTTGTATGCATAATATATGACCAAGGTTTTGCATCTCCTGCAATAAAGATTACATATGGTTTCCCATTTGCTTTACTTTCAATATATTTAGCATGTGATGTTGTTCTTAGATAATCAAAATCTTTATTTATATGACAAAAGCCACCTTCTGTTCCTAAAAAATCCACATAAGGATAAACTTTTGTAGTATTGCTACCAGTTACATCTGCTCGCAATGCTGAATTGTTAATATATAACTTAATGTTTGGATTAAGCTCTTCTTTAATTTCATATGTAGTTTTAATCATTTTAGTAACAGAGTCAGTTCTAAATTCCAAGAACTCTTTATATTCTGCATCAAATAGTGATTTGTTATATTTTTCTTTAAAAGCTTTTTGGCATGCTTCACAATAACAACCATTATGAAGAAAAACAGGTCCATCTAAAAAGAGCCCATCAAGGTCATGGGTACATAATTTTTTTAAGTTCTCATAATAAGTGTCTATCCAAGGAGAATTAATACAAATTAAATATTGATTACCATAAGCCATAATAGGTGAAAGGTCTTTATCAAGTTGTTTCCACTCAGGATTTTTAAGTATACTTTCTTCATAAACACAGTGAACATTCCAATATAGTATTTCTTTTAAATCATTTTCTTTTGCTTTTTTAAGATAATCAGAAAGTTTTTGTCCATCTCTTTTTTCTTCATAGGATGAGACATGGCCTATTGCATTAATGTGTAATAACTGTTCACCTGAAAAACCATTAGTTATTACATGATTTTTCATTATGTCAAAACTGTCTTCCCCATAGTTACACTGAACAGCGGCTAATAGGAAAGGTTTTTCAAACCATTTCAATTGTTTCATAATTCACCTACAAATTTTCAATTACTTGACTATTAAGTTTTTCGATTATAGCCACTCCCCATTTAATTGTTGCTTCATAGTCTTCAAATGAACAATAACCATAATGAGTGTGTATATATCTAGAAGGTACACCAATTACAATAGTTGGTACACCATTATGAGCTAAATGAATAGCACCACCGTTAGTTCCTCCACCAGCTCTAACAGCATCTTGGAAATTAATCCCTTTTTCAACAGCAATTGACCTTGCTAGTGCTAATAGTTTTGGATTTGTAATCATTGATCCATCACGATGTCTTACTTGTGGGCCTTTTTTAAGTGCAGACTGTGAATCATATATTCCCCTAAAGCCATCATCAGCAGGTGTTCCTTCAAAAACAATTGCAATATCTGGATTAACTTTATTAGAAGTTACTTTTGAACCTCTAAGTCCTACTTCTTCTTGAGTGGAAATTGTTCCGACTACATCTACTTCTATTTTTTTCTTTTTTAATTCATCAAGTATGGCTACAACACATGCACAGCCTATACGATTGTCAAAAGCTTTACCTAACATAACTTTAGTTACTTCGTTATAGCTAAATTCACTATCTGGTACAATTGGACAACCCACATCAATACCAAAGGTTTCTACTACTTCTTCACGAGATGTAGCTCCAATATCTATAAACATATTATCAATACTAGGTGTCTGATTACGTTCAGCTGGCTTTAAAAAATGAGGAGGTTTTGAAGTGGTTACTCCTTTTATATATACTCCTTGATAATTTCTAATTCTCACTAGATGGGAAGGAACATTAGAAGCTGCCCATCCACCAAGAGTAATAAATTTAATAAGTCCTTTACCATTAATTGACTGTACCATAAAGCCTATTTCATCAGAATGTCCATCAATTAAAATAACTGGACGATTTCCTGTATTTTGTTTTCTATTTAAATACACATTATTCATTTTATCAATTAAAACATCAGATGTTTCTGATGCATAATCTTTAATAAGTTCTGCAACTTCTTCTTCAAATCCAGATACACCATTTGCATTAGATAAGTCTTTAATTAATTTTAATTTATTAACAGCCATGTTAATTCTCCCTTACTCTTTTCACATTTGCTCCAAGACTTTGTATTTTAGCTATAAAGTCTTCATAACCTCTATCAAGGTATTCTAAATTATGTACAGTTGTTTCTCCTTCAGCAATAAGTCCTGCAATGACCAGCGAAGCTGCCGCTCTAAGATCACATGCATTAACTGGTGCACCTATTAATTTATTGCCTCCATTTATAATGGCTGTTGAGCCTTCAATTCTAATATCTGCGTGCATGCGTTGTAATTGTTCAATGTATTGAAAACGCCTAGTATCCCACACCCCTTCTGTTAAGTTGCTTTGACCATCAATATCTAATAGATAACTTACAATCTGTGGATGTAAATCTGTTGGAAATCCAGGATAAGGTAATGTTTTAATATTTACAGCTTGTGGTTTCTTACAACCTTTAACTCTGATATTATCATCACCCTCTATAACGGTTGTTCCTGTTTCTCTTAACTTAGCACTTAACGATTCCATATGTTCTGGGATTATATTAGTAACAGTAACATTTCCTCTTGTAGCCGCAGCTGCAATCATAAATGTTCCCGCTTCAATCATGTCAGGTGATATGGTATAAGTTTTACCACCATATAATTTTTTTACTCCATTAATACGAATAACATTGGTTCCAGCACCTTTAATATCAGCACCCATCATATTTAAAAAGTTAGCCATGTCCACAATGTGTGGTTCACGATTAGAATTTTCTAGTATTGTGGTTCCTTCTGCTAAAGTTGCTGCTAAAATAGTATTAATTGTAGCTCCAACTGTTGCTACATCAAAATATACTTTTGTTCCAACTAATTTTCTACACTTAGCTTTAATATATCCACCCGATACTTCAACACTAGCTCCTAATGCTTCAAACCCTTTAACATGTTGGTCAATTGGGCGTTGTCCAAAATTACAGCCACCTGGGAAAGTGACTTCAGCTTTGTGACAGCGTCCTAAAAGAGCACCTACAAAGTAATATGATGAACGAATTTTACTTAATTGACCATATGGGGTACGGTGATTATTTATAGATGAAGCATTAATTTTATAGGTTTTTGCATCAAGTCTAACTACTTCAGCACCTAAGTCTTCCATAGTTTCTAACATAATTAATGCATCTGTTATTCCAGGCATGTTTTCAATGGTAACAGGCCCTTCAACTAGTAATGCTGCTGCAATAATTGCAACTGCTGCATTTTTTGCGCCACTAATGGCTATTGTTCCTTCAAGCTTTTTACCGCCTGTAATTATTAGTTTTTCTTCTGTAATCAAAGGTGTTCTACTCTCCATTTACGTTATTTTCTTACATTGTATATAATACCTTTATTTTGTCAACTATTCAAGTTGAATTATCATTGTTTGAAAGATATAATATTAGGTAGAAAACAAAAAATTCAGGGGGTTTTTATGTTATCTCAAGCACCAATAAAAAGTGTATTGTTAACAGATGGATTTTTATACAATAAAAATAAAACCAATCAAGAAATAACATTACAAACACAATATTTACAGTTATTAGAAACTGGTAGATTATACTGTATGAGAATGGATTGGAAAGATAATATGCCTAATCGTCCCCATCAATTTTGGGATTCAGACGTTGCCAAATGGATTGAAGCTTTAGCTTATTCACTGGCTTCTCATCCAAATGGCGAATTTGAAAAAAAAGCAGATGAAATAATAGACATAATGGAAAGTTCTCAATTAGAAGATGGTTATTTAAATACATATTTTCAAACTGTAGCTAAAGGTAAAAGATTTACAAATTTAAAAGATGATCATGAGTTATACTGTGCAGGACATTTAATAGAAGCTTCTATTGCATATTATTTAACAACAAAAAAAGATAAATTTCTTAATATAATGTGTAGATATGCTGATTTACTTTGTAGTGTTTTTGGAAAAGACAAAGGACAACTTCATGGTTATCCAGGACATGAAGAAATTGAATTAGCATTAATAAAACTATACAGATTAACCAATGAAACCAAATATCTTGATTTAGCCACTTATTTTGTTTTAGAACGAGGAAAACAACCAAATTACTTTGATATAGAAAAAGCTAATGCTAGAAATCATACTAAATTTAATAACTACAAAATTCCCACATTAAAAAGTTATGCATATATACAAGCACATATGCCTATTTTAGAACAAAAAGAAGTTGTAGGTCATTCAGTTAGAGCCCTTTATTACTTAGCGGGAGTAGCTGATGTAGCTTATGAAACTAATAATCATAAATTAATCAAAACATGTCATCGCCTATATTCTAATTTAGTGGAAAAGAAAATGTATATTACAGGAGGTATTGGCTCCTCTTTAAAAGTTGAGAGTTTTTCATTTGATTATGATTTACCAAATGATTTAGCCTATGCTGAAACTTGTGCAGCCATTGCTTTAATCTTTTTTACTAATCGAATGTTCTTATATGAAAAAGATGGTCAATATTTAGATGTTTTAGAACGTGCTTTATATAACGGAGTGTTAAGTGGTATGAGCCTTGATGGTACCTCGTTTTTTTATTCAAATCCATTGGAAGTAAAAAAACAAGCAGTGGATATGGATGTACTAGGATTAAAATCTAATATGGGATATGAACGAAAAAAATGGTTTGGATGTGCATGCTGTCCTCCTAATATTGCTAGATTACTATCATCTCTTGGTAGTTATGTATATGCTACTGATAATCATGATATTTATGTTTCTCTTTACACAAGTTCAACTTTTACTAATAAAGAAACAACTTTATTAGTAAAAACAAACTATCCCTTTGATGAGACTATTAATATAAACATGGACCAAGTATGCAATTCTTTTAATACCCTTTATCTTAGAATTCCTAGTTGGTGTAGTAACTACACAGTAAAAGTAAATAAAAAAAATATAGTAGTTCCTTTAGAAAAAGGTTTTATAAAAATCACTAGATCGTGGCAAAAAGATGATAAAATTACCTTAAACTTATCCATGCCAGTAACAAAAGTAATGGCTAATCCAAAAGTTAGACAAAACATTAATAAATTAGCCTTACAAAGAGGACCAATAGTATATTGCCTTGAACAAGTTGATAATAGCGATGATTTATTTTCTTTATACATGTCTAAAGATGATAAATTTACTATTCACTATGACCAATCCTTATTAGGAGGTTGTACCTATTTAATTGGAAATATAAAAAAAGCTGTTTCATCTCATAAATTATATTCTAAAGTTTCACCAATAAAACTTGAAGACACCACTATAAAAGCAATTCCATATGCTCTATTTGCCAATAGAGCACCAGGAGATATGATTGTTTGGATAAATAGGAGGTTTTTGTAATAATATGGAATTATTTATACCTGGTAGATTATGTCTTTTTGGCGAACACTCCGATTGGACTAGTCTTTATCAAAAAGATAATCTTAACATCCCAAATGGACAAGCACTTTTACTATTATTACAACAAGGAATTCATGCAAAAATTTCTAAAAGCCAAGATATTCATATCACATCTACCGTCGGTCAAGATTTAAATAAATTAATCTATCACTTAGATTGTGAAGCTGATATTTCTTCTTTAAAACCTTTAGTAACATCGTCAACTTTCTTTTCATATGCAGCCTCAGTATGTCTTTACATGATAACCCACTATGATACAGGTGGAATTACTATAAATAATGATATTACTACTCTACCTGTTAAAAAAGGCTTAGCATCAAGTGCTAGTTTTTCATTATTATGTGTTAAAGCATATAACATGGTATATAATCTTAAACTTTCTATTGAAAAACAAACTTCAATTGCTTTTCAATGTGAATTACAAACAGGGTCACATTGTGGAAAAATGGATTTTTCCAGTGCTTATGATTATCCTTTGCTATTAACTACTTTTAATAATGAAAATGTTACATTTTCAAAAATAAAACATTCAAAACCAATTTATTTAGTTTTAGTTGATTTGTTAGGAGAAAAAGACACAAAAAAGATTTTAAATGATTTGCAAATAGCTTATCCCTTTCCAAACAACAAAAATGAGAAAGATTTACATTATTTTTTAGGTAAGGGAAACCAAATTTATGTAAAAAAAGCTATTTCATGTATTAAAAAGGGAAATGCTCTTGCTCTAGGGCAATTAATGAATGCTCATCAAAAAGATTTTGATAAATTTGTTACACCTTTTTCCCATGAGCAATTACGATCAGTTATATTACACAAACTTTTAGGTGATAAAACTATTATTAATTATACTTATGGAGGAAAAGGAGTAGGTTCCCATGGTGACGGAAGCGCTCAATTCATAGCTAAGAATTATGAGAGTCAACAATATTTGTTGCAATACTTATCTCATTTAGGATATGGTTGTTATGAAATAATAATTAAGAAAGATTGATAAACTATGAAGGGAATACTATTAGCAGGTGGTAAAGCCACTAGATTACATCCAATAACAAAAATCATTACTAAGCACTTATTGCCTGTATATGATAAACCTATGATTTATTATTCTCTTTCTTTACTTATGTATGCAGGTATAAGCGAAATATTAGTTATTACTGACCAAGAATACTTAAACGATTATAAACGTATTCTTGGTAACGGTAATTCTTTTGGGATAACTCTTACTTATATGATTCAATCAAGCCCAAATGGTATTGCTCAAGCATTGCTCTTAGGCGAAGAATTTATAGGTAATAGTGATGTTTGCCTTGTATTAGGTGATACCATTTTATATTCACCCACACTAGCTTTAGATATTGCGACCTATGCAAAGGAACTAACAAATTGCTTATTAATCTCTTGTTACCATCCACATCCTAAATATTTTGGTGTAGCAACTTTTGATAAAAATAATAATATTGTCTCAATTGAGGAAAAACCAATTAATTCATCTAGTAATCATATTATTCCTGGTATTTATTTTTATGATAATCAATGTGTATCTTTTTCTAAAAAAATCCAACCTTCTAAACGAGGTGAATTAGAAATTACTGATGTTAATAAAATGTATCTTAATAATAATCAATTAGTGATTAAACAATGTAGCCAATTAATATATTTTGATGCTGGTCGTTATGATTCTTTATTAGATGCTAGTAATTTTATTAGAGAAAAGCGATTAAAAGAAAATAGTACAATTGGAGACCTAGTAGTTATTGGGAAAAATCAAGGATGGATATAACTACTTTCTAGCTCTAATAACTTTATTTTTCTTTTTACTCCTCCGTTATAACCACCAATGTTATTTTTAGCTACCACTCTATGGCAAGGTATAACAATTACAAATTTGTTACTACCTAATGCATTACCTACAGCTTGTGCTCCAGATGCTAATTCTCCATAAGTTTTTGTGTGACCATATGCAATTTTTAAGGTTTCATCCCAAATTTTTCTTTGAAAAATTGTTCCTCTTATAAACAAAGGTAATTTAAATATAGATCTTTTTTTTATAAAATATTCATTTAATTGTTTTCTAGCTTCTAGTAATTGAAAATTTGTTGTTATTTTTAAAGGTTCATCTGTAAAGGTAATTGATGTTATATTAATACAATTACCTGTTATTTTTAAATTACCAAAAGGTGTATCCATAATTAGATATTCATCTTTAAAACATAAAGTAATGACTTTTTTATCAATTTTTATTAATGGGTAATTATATATTTCATCTTGGTTAACTAGTTTTAAATTATTATGTTCTAATAAAGTAATTGATCCTTCATAGTCATTTACAATAAATACATGTAGAAAAATTTTCTCGTTTTTAGATGTTAAAACATGAGTAGTGTCACCTGTTTTAATAGCTAATTCTTCATATAATTCTCGCTTAAGTGCTTGTGAAAACGATTCGTTATTTTCTACTTTTCCTCCTGGAAATTCATATAGCCCATTATAAGACTTATCACGCCTTTTAAATATATATACTTTTTCTTCCTTGGTAATAATACCTGCAACAACATTTGTTAACATAATGTTTACACTTTCGTAATAATTAGTTCATATATTTTGACTATAATATTAATATAACTATTAATAATCATAATCCCTCTTATGACAAAAAACAAGACGATGTAGTCTTGTTTTTTTACTGTTATTTATTTAATTAATTTTACTATTCTAGGGTTTTTCCTTTTTGTATAGCAAATAACCCAATGGCAATATAGTTAATTAAAACAATAGATACTAATAATTCTGGTAATCCGTTTGTTACACCAGCTGTAAGCCATAAATTTTTAATAGTTTGTACATCTAAATTAAAAGCTATTGCAAAATCATACTTAAAAAAGTTATATGCTAGGAATATAAACAAAATAGTATTTGTTAATGTTCCAGCTATAGTAGACATAACAACTTGCATATTATATTTACCAACATTCTTAAAAACTACAAAGACCAAAATTAAAATAGCAATGGCAATTAATATGTATGCCCAGTAAGCCTCTCCTTGTTGAATGTTTTTAATTAGGTTATAAATAGTAAATCCAAACGCTGCTACTTGAATAATCAAAAATATAATAGTAGCTGTTTTCTTGCTGGTTTTTTTTATTAATTTAAATACATAAGCACTTACAATACCAATTAATACTCTAGGTACAATAGCTGTTACTCCAATTAACAAAATTTCTCTTAAACCCCCAATAGCCCAAATTGGTGCAAATGTTGGATCTGTTGGCGCTTGTAAAAAAGACATAACACCAAAAGACAATCCTACTACTGCTCCCACAATTGGTCCGCCAAAAATAGCCCCTATAATAACTGGAATATGCAAAATAGTAGCTCTAATTGGGCCAATAGGAATAAACCCTATCTGGGTAACACCTAAAACTATAATAATTCCACTTAAAATTGCTGATAATACCATTTTTCTGGTTTTTGTTGATACTCTTTCCATAATTACCTCCGTTTCAGTTCCACTATGTGGATACCGCTCGATTTATATAATTGAGTAATATATTTATAGTCTGACTTCACTTATGTGAATATCAGCTTTTTTTATCATAGCAAATGGTTAAATAAATATCAATACTTTTTACATATAATTATTATGGTATTAAATTATATCACCTTATTAATAAAAATATCTACTAAGGTTGGATCATACAACGTCTTGCTATCTTTATGTATTTGGAGTAAAGCTTTTTCTTTTGATAGTTGCTTAATTCCTTTACCAATAATCATATTATTATATGCATTAACAATTGCTAGAATTCTAGCTTGTATAGTGATTTTTTCTTTGTATAGTCCCCTTGGCAATCCAAGACCATCCCATCTTTCATTATGCTGTAAAACAATATTTGAAATATCAGCATATTCATTAACTGATCGTAAAATTTGATATGCGGTTTCTGTATATAACTCTTTATTGGTTTTAGTTTTTTTAGATAGTGAATTATTTAAGTTACTAATGTTACCAATATTATGATAATACCCTAATTGATATAGCTTATTAATTTCTGTTTCATTTAATTCTAATACTTTACCAAATTTTTCACACAATGTGGCTACCTCTTTTGAGTGTGCTTTTTCTTTAGGAAACTTATTATGAAGTTCTTTTATTATTTCCCCTACTACTTCTTTTTTTAAGCTTTCACTTTCTTTTAATTTATTTTTATACATATTAATTTCTGCTTGTTGATAAATCATGGAAAATTCTGTTTTTTCTTCTGTTTTTGTGTGGCAACCAAAAGCTACGGATATTGGAATATTACATATTCTCTTAGTACTAAGTTTCTCTTTTATTCTGTTAATAATTTCATTAGCTTCTTCTTCTTTTGTACTTGGCAATAAAAGAACAAACTCATCTCCACCTACTCTACTAACAATATCATCAGCTCTCATATGTTCTTTTAGAATTGTAGCAAAAGTAATAAGCAATTCGTCTCCACTTACATGACCATATGCATCATTTAGTAATTTTAACCCATTAACATCAGCCATAACAACTGATAAAGGATAATTTCTTTTAGTATCTAATCGTAGACATTCTTCATCAAAAAATCTACGATTATATAATCCTGTTAACTTATCATGAAAACTTAAATATTCAATTTTATCTTGTTTTTCTTTACGTTCTGAATAATCTCTAAAAACTACTACAGCCCCATTAATTACACCACTACTTTCTTTTATTGGTGTTATAATCCCTTCAATTGGAAATTCAATCCCATTTTTTGAAACAAGTAAAATGTTTTCTGTAAATTCATGGGGTTGACCTTTTGAGTAAATATTTCTAATTTTATCTTTACAGCATACTTTTGTTGTTTCAGTAATTGGTTGGAAGACTTCAAGTAGTAACTTTCCTTTAGCTTCTTTTAGTGAATAACCTGTTAGTAATTGAGCTACTTTATTTATTAATGTAATACGTTGATATCTATCTGTTGTAATAACACCATCACCAACTGAAATCAATGTTGTTTTTAGCAATGCTTTTTCTTCATATAATTGCTTAGCAGCTACCTTTGAATCCGTTACATCATAGATAAGCGTAGCAAATTGTCCAATCCTTGGACTATAAGCATACACTTCATAATATTTATTAGTAGTAGAAAAGTAATTTTTTACTTTTTTAGCTTTTCCTGTTAATGCAACTTCTCCATATTCAGTAATCCATATTTTTTCAGTTGCTGGAAAAACTTCTAATACCGTTTTTCCAATAATCTCTTCTGCTCTTATTCCTAGCATACTTTCAAATTTAGGGTTTACCCCTAAATAACGATAATCAATTGGCTTATTATTCTCATCAGTTATTATTTCGTGAAGTGCTAATCCTTGTTGCATTTCATTTAGTAACGCTTGGTATGTTTGTTTTTCGTCATTTATTAATTTACGGTTTTTGTTCATATTTTTAAGTAGAAAAAGAAAAACAACAGCTAAAACATATAATAATACAATAGTAATATATTCAATTAATTTCCAAGTTGTAGCTGAAACATATTGGTTTAATAAAAATAATGTAATTACAAAAAACACACTAATCAAAATAAATATTATATTTATAATATTCCCTTTTTTCTTTTTAACATTAATATAATTATTATTTTCATTTTTACTCATATGCTCTATTTCCTTTCGCTATTTATGATATGGTTCGTTTTTAGAAATTTTTGTTGCTCTATATAATTGTTCTAATAATATTACTTTCATTAATTGATGAGGAAAGGTCATTAACGAAAAAGACAATAACAAATCAGCTCTATTTATTACTTCATCTGATAATCCCAAACTTCCTCCAATAATAAAAACAATATCTGATTTTCCAGATAAACCGATTTGTTCAATTTTCTTTGATAATTGAACAGAAGATAATTGTTTTCCTAATCTCTCTAAAGCAATAATGTATTGTCGTTCTTTAAGCTTATCAATAATTTTTTTCCCTTCTCTTTCCATGACTTGATAGGTTTGTTTATTAGATAGTTTTTCAGGAGCTTTTTCATCTGGTACTTCAATCAATGTTAATTGATGATAACTTGTTAATCTTTTTTGGTATTCTTGACAAGCTTTTTTATAATATTCTTCTTTTAGTTTCCCAACAGTTATTATCGTAATTTTCATAATTATATATAATATATTTGGCTAGTTACATCACGTAGTACCACATCCAATTCAATATCCTTTCCAACACTATATCCATTATCTGTTAAATAGTTAGATACAGTTTTAAATGCTAATTCTGGATAATTGTTTTCACGACTTAAATGGCCTAATAAAAATCTTCTTTGACCATTTTGTACTAGTTTTAATATTGTATCACCAGTATGATTATTGCATAAATGACCATAATCACTTTTGATTCGTTTTTTTAACGGATAAGGGTATGATCCATTTTCAAGCATAGTCAAATCATGATTACACTCTAATAATAATAAATCTGATTTTTCTAGATTTTTTAATAAATTTTTATTCATATGACCAATGTCTGTGGCTGTAGTAATTTTTTTATTATCAGCAAAAAAACTAAACCCAACAGGGTCACTTGCGTCGTGGGGAATGGAAAAAGGATGAACTATAAAATCTTTAACAGTAAATTCTTCATTACTGTGAAAAAAGTTCATATAAGCTTCGTTAACCCTTCCCACACAATGTTCTACATTTTTCCATGTACCTTTATTAATATAAATGGGAATATTAAATCTGCGATTTAAAATACCAATGGATTGGCAATGATCACTATGTTCATGGGTTACTAAGATACCATCAAGTAATGAAGGATCCTTGTTAATAGAAGCCATTGCTTTTTCAATGCGAATACCACTAACTCCTGCATCAATTAATAATCTTGTGTCTTTATATTCAATATATAAGGCATTTCCACTACTACCACTAAATAAACTAGCAAATTCAATCATAATGTTCCTTTATCTTAATAGTATAACAGTTTTTGTTTGCTATTGGGAAAAGCATTTCATATAATAGAAATATGAAAAATTTAGTAGAAAAAATTATAAATCGCGAAAGTATTTATAAGGGAAAAATCATTGATTTAGAAAAATTGACAGTTACTTTACCAAACGGTAATAAAGCTAGTCGCGAAGTAATTAGACACCGTGGTGCTTGTGCAATTGTTGCGTTAACTGATGATAATCATATTATTTTAGAGCATCAATATAGAGCCCCATTTGATAAAATATTAATTGAGATTCCTGCAGGTAAAATTGATTGTGACGAAGAACCTCTAACCTGTGCTAAACGAGAATTATTAGAAGAAACGGGATATGTGTCAAATGATTTTACTTTTCTTACTAAACTTGCTTTAGCTCCTGGATATTCAGATGAAGTAATTCATTTGTATTTAGCTAAAAATATTACTTTAAAAAAACAAAATCTTGATGAAGATGAGTTTTTATTGGTTGAAAAAGTTCCTTTAAAAAAAGCAAAAGAAATGGTTCTTAATGGAACCATTGAAAATTCAATTGCTGTTGTTGGTATTTTATATGTTAATGAATTATTAGGTTAACAATATTTTTAAGTTCTAAATGTAGGATGTATGTCGCTTTTTTCAATACCTAATTCATCTACAAATGGTTGCATTTTTCCTAATAAATCCATATCTTCTATACTATGGGCATCAGATGCAAAATGAAACAAACTATTTGCTTCTTTAGCTATATGGTAAATACGCATATATGATGAGTTAGTAAAAGCATCTGTATTTCTATTCCAATTAGTAGCAAAAGTATCTGTATTTAATTCAATACTTACACCTTTTTCTCTAGCCATATGAAAACATTCGCGTAATTCACTTGCTTCCATTGAATTTAGGATTTCATCTCCTCTGTCAAAATAACCAAGAGGTAAAAAAGGATGAGCAATTCCATTTGCCACATCAAAAGTAAGTACTTCTCTAAAACGTTGTAATAGATTTTTTGAAATATCTTTTGTTTGAGTAATTCCTTTATCCTTATAATAATCTGTAAGTGAATGATTAGTAGGTGCTAGAACAAAATCAAACATAGAAGCACTTTCTTTACTTAATCCAATATGTCCATCTCCTAGATAATCTGTTTCACAGCTTATTAATGCTTTTACGCCAAAGGTATCTTTTGGCATCATTTTTTTAATTTGCATAATATGATCAATATCTTGATCTGTCTTATATGGTTCTGTAGTCCCTGGCATTCCCCGTTCCCATAAATGGTCAGTAAAATTCACAATTTTAATTCCTGTTTGGCTAGCCTTTTTTAAAATATTCGTAGGGATACATTTTTCATCGTGACAACAAAACGATAAGTATGTGTGCATGTGTCCATCGTGATCAATTTTCATTTGTTAATACTCCTTTATTTTTAATCCACATCGTCTACCATGGGTATTTATAACAGTACTTCCTTGGTATTCAATAGTTTTTTCATCTATTACTTTTGTAAATAAATGATTACGTCTACTATCAATTGATTTTTTATCATTGTATTTTTCTTCGTAAATTACATCCCCTTTAATAATAATAGGTTGTAATAAATACTTTTGCTTAATTGCCATACAAGTCTTTTTATAAATTAACTGTCTAGCTTTTATTGGGTGAATACATTCAGCATGGAATTGATCGTATCCTTTTTTAACTTCTGCAGTAAAAATACCTGGGCTAAATGCTTTTACCTCATTACACACCGCTTCATCTCCACTAACTAATAAGGCTGTAATCCCATATTCACCCGCTTCATAAATGGCTGTACCTACTTCTCCAATAAATTTTCCATTTATTTTACGATGAGCAATTGCTTTATGGCTTCCTGTATGATTAAGGACACCATTTTTTGTACCTTCCATGGCATGACACCCTATAAACAATATATAGTCATAACCATCCCAACCTTGTAATTTAGAAACAGCGGGATATCTAGCAGGAACATATAGTGCTCTTTCATCTAAAGCTAAAAAATCAATAGAATCATGGCCTTCAATAACTTTAACTTTATCTGCACCACTATCAAAACACGCTTTAATTGCAGCATTTACTTCACCTGTCATTAATTTCCTTTGATATTTGTCTTTTTCACTCAGCTCTTCATGTTTGTCAAAATCTACTATCCCACTAACACCTTCTAAGTCTGTCCATATGAGAATATTCATATTTCTTCCTTTCTCATCTTTAATGTATATATGCGAGTGGCTTTTTGTCTTTTTTAAAGTATACTTCATCGATAACTCTAATTCAAGTTTGGATTTTAAAATTATCAGTGATATAATTATCGCTTAATAAGGAGTACTAAATTATGCTAGAAGTAACTACTTTAACAAAGAAGTATGGTAATGTTTTAGCTGTTGATTCCATAAGTTTCACTGTTAATCCAGGAGAAATCGGTGTTCTTCTTGGGCCTAATGGTGCTGGTAAAAGCACTACTATTAAATCTATAGCTGGATTACTTCGTTTCAAAGGAACTATTTCAATTTGTAAACTAGATAACAAATCAATTGACGCTAAAAAAGTATTTGGGTATGTACCAGAAACCCCAGCACTTTATGATGCCCTTACTGTATATGAGCATTTAGCTTTTATTGCTAAAGCATATAATTTAGACGAAGGGTGGCAAGCTGAGGCAGATAGATTATTGTCTATCTTTGATTTAACTGATAAGCAAGATAAAGTTGGAAAAGATTTATCAAAAGGAATGTGTCAAAAGGTTAGTCTATGCTGTGCATTATTAATTAATCCAAAAGTTATTATGTTAGATGAACCAATGATTGGACTTGATCCAAAAGCTATTAAGGAGTTAAAAAAAGTTTTAATTCAATTAAAAGAACAAAGGTGCTCTGTCCTTATAAGCACCCATATAATTGATAGTATTGAAGAATTATGGGATAAGGTTCTTATTTTACACAAAGGAAAATTTGCAGCAATAAGAACACGTAGTGAAGTAGACAAAAGTCAAGAATCAATTGAACAGCTTTTCTTTAAGGTAACAGAAGAAGGTGAATAATTAATGCAACCATTACTTTATATCATCAAACGAACTTTAGTTAATACTATAAAAAAAATTATAAAAAGGCCTTTACTTCTTATTGGTTACACTCTTGGAATATTATTTGTTGTATTTATTCTTATTCTATCTTTTTTAGATTCTTCTTTTAATAGTTATGGAAGTTATGATTTGTTTTTTTCCTTAGCTGTTACAGCCCTTTTTATATATGCTTATTTTACTTTAAAAAAAGGTATTGATAACGGAAGTAGCTTTTTTAGATTAGCAGATGTTAATATGGTATTTACAAGTCCAATCAAATCAAATAATATTTTATTTTACGGCTTTTTAAAACAGTTAACACAAATCTTTTCATTTTCGCTTCTTGCATTAATGCAAGTTCCAAACTTACGTCGTTTTTTTAGTATATCCCAATTTGGTGTTTTAATAATTTTAATTGGATTTATTCTATATATGCTTACTTTGCCAATCATTTCTATGATTATATATAGTTATACATCAAAAAATATTAAACGTCGTAAAATAGCAAAAATTATATTAAATTTACTTTTTCTAGCTGTTCTTTTTAATATAGTATTTCAAATTATTAAAGAGCAAACTCTTTTAGAAGGATTTACCATGGCCATGTCAACTAAGTTTATATCATATTTACCTGTCATTGGATGGAATGGTCAAATTATTGCTTATGCTATTAGTGGTATTACACCTTCTTTTTATGTTTTTTTAGGATTATCAATTAGCTCCATATTTCTATTGATTTTATGGTTATACAGTATTGAAAAAGATTATTATGAAGATGCTCTAGTTTCTACAGAGTTTAAAGAAAGTGTTATATCTACAAAGGCTAAAAATGGCTTCTTTGGTATTGGTTCTTTAACAAAAATAAAATCTGTTTCATTTACTTTTACTAAATCAGGTGCAATGACCATTTTCCAACGTTCCTATCTTGAGTTAAGAAAAACAGGTATGTTATTATTTGATAAAGTAACTATAATGATTCTTGTTTTTGTAATTATTATGAGAGTTGTTTTTTATGAGGGATCCATATTATTTGTTTTATTGATTTCAGTATATATTCTTTTTTTAAGCAATGTTAATGGTCGATTTACACAAGAGCTATCAAAACATTATATTTATTTGATTCCAGTCCATAATACAACTAAACTTTTAGCAGTTACTGCCATGGCTAATTTAAAAAATTTATTAGATGGTTTTATTTTATTCATAATTGCAGGATTTCTTTATAAGCAATCAATTCCACTTGTTATTCTTTGTGGTTTTACTTATGCCTCCTTTGGTTCTATATATTTATATGGGGATTTATTAGCTCGTAAACTTTTTGGTTCTTTTCATGCAAACGCTTTAAAGATTTTCTTTAAAATATTACTCACATTACTTATTTTAACTCCTGGTATTATCTTGGCAGTTATTGTTTTGATTAATAGCCAATCATTTATTAATACTGTATTAATATTACTATCATACAACATATTTATGACAACTATTCTATTATTAATATCTAGTACAATCTTTAAGTATATTGAATTAGGATAATTTTCTTTCTTATTATATCCGTTAGAAATACTTAAATAAAAAAGAGCCGTAATATTTTACGACTCTTTTTTTTATTGTTAATTAATGCAATTATTCTGCTAATTTTTTATAAGTTTCATATCTTCCTTTTGCATCTTCTTCTGATTGCTTAAATAACTCTTTAGCTCTTTCTGGGAATGTTCTTGTTAATGAAGCATATCTGTTTTCACCCATTAAGAATTCTTGGTAATCTCCATCTGGTGCTTTTTGGTCTAAGATGAATTTGTTACCTTCTGCATCTGGATTGTAACGATAGTTATTCCAATAACCTGTTTTTACAGCTAATTTTTCTTCTAATTGAACTTGAGCCATTCCTTTTCTGATTCCATGGTTAATACATGGAGCATAACAGATAATAAGTGATGGTCCTCGATAACTTTCAGCTTCTTTAACTGCTTTTATAAACTGTGCTTGATTAGCACCCATTGCACATTGTGCTACGTATACATAACCATAAGACATAGCCATTAACCCTAAATCTTTTTTCTTAATTGGTTTACCAGCAGCTGCAAATTTTGCAACAGATCCAGATGGTGTAGCTTTTGAAGCCTGACCACCAGTGTTTGAATAAACTTCAGTATCAAATACTAATACATTTACATCTTCACCAGAAGCTAGTACATGGTCTAATCCACCGTAACCTATATCATAAGCCCAACCGTCTCCACCAACAATCCATTGTGAACGCTTAATCATGAAGTCTTGTTTTTCAAGTAATTCTTCAACAACTTCTAAAGTAGCATCAGTATTACAACAGTCGTTATTACAGTTTTTTAGTGTTTCTACTAAAGTCTCTTTTACTTTTCTAGTTCCTTCACCAATGTAACGATGATCAATCCAATCTTTTGCAGCTAATGTTACATCATCACATACATCATCACTATCAACTAATGTTTGGCATAAGTCTTGTACTTTACCTCTAACTTGTTCAACTCCTATAAACATACCAAGACCATACTCAGCATTATCTTCAAATAGTGAGTTAGCCCAAGCTGGTCCATTACCATTTTCATCAATAGCAAATGGTGTTGATGGTGCAGATCCACCCCAGATTGAAGAACAACCAGTTGCATTAGCAATCATCATTCTATCTCCATATAACTGTGTTACAAGTTTCATGTAAGGTGTTTCACCACAACCTGCACAAGCACCTGTAAATTCAATATATGGTGTTTTAAATTGGCTACCTTTAACAGAGAATTTATTTAAAGTAGTATCTTTTTGAGTAACTGTTTCAGCAAATTCCCATAGTGGAATCTGATTAGTTTGTGTTTCAATTGGTTTCATTACAAGTGATTTAACTTTTGAAGGACAAACATCCACACAACTACCACAACCCATACAATCTAAGGTTGATACTTGTATTCTAAAGGTTAAATCATCCATTCCTTTTCCTAAAGCTTTTTTACTTTCAAAATCTTTAGGAGCATTTGCTCTTTCGCTTTCATCTAATAAGAAAGGTCTTATAACTGCATGAGGACAAACATATGCACACTGATTACACTGAATACAAGTATCCATGTTCCATTCAGGTACTGTAACAGCAACCCCACGTTTTTCATATTGTGTTAAAGCTTGTGGGAATGTTCCATCTTCTATTCCTACAAATGCACTTACAGGTAAAGTATCACCTTTTTGCATATTCATTACATTTGCAACATTTTTATAGAAATCTGTTCCAACGCCTTCTTTTGCTTCTGGCATTGTTAATGTTTTCCATTCTTTAGGAACTTCCACTTTATGTAAAGCATTGATTCCTTGTTCAACCGCTTCATTATTCATGTTAACAATCTTGTCACCTTTTTTACCATATGATTTTTTGATTGCTAGTTTCATGTAATCAACAGCTTCATCCATTGGAATAATTTTTGCTAGTTTAAAGAAAGCACTCATTAACACCATGTTAATTCGTTGGCCTAAACCAATTTCTTCACCAATTGCAATACCGTTAATTGTGTAAAACTCTATATCGTTATTAGCAATGTATGCTTTCACATCATTTGGAATATACATTTCTAATTCATCTTTAGTCCATGTTGTGTTTAAAAGAAAAGCTCCACCTTTTTTAATGTCAGAAACCATATCATATTTTCCTAAATATGATTGTTGATGACAGGCAACAAAATCTGCTTTTGAAATTAAGTAAGTAGATTTAATTGGTTTATCTCCAAAACGCAAATGAGATACTGTAATCCCACCAGATTTTTTTGAATCATATGAGAAGTATGCTTGTGCATATTTATCAGTATGGTCACCAATAATTTTAATTGAGTTTTTATTAGCACCAACAGTACCGTCTCCACCTAATCCCCAGAATTTACAATTAACTGTTCCCTTAGGTGTAGTATCTAATGCTTCACCTAATGGTAATGATAAATAAGTTACATCATCATTAATTCCAATTGTGAATCCATTTTTAGGTACATCAGCTTTTAAATTATTAAATACTGCAATAATTTGATCAGGTGTAGTATCTTTTGAACCAAGTCCATATCTACCACCAACAATTATAGGAGCATCTTTGTCGCCTGAATAAGCTGCACAAACGTCTACATATAATGGTTCGCCAATTGAACCAGGTTCTTTAGTTCTATCCATAACTGCAATTTTTTCAACAGTGTTTGGTAATGCTTTTATAAAATGTTCAATTGAGAAAGGTCTGTATAGTCTAACTTTTAATAGTCCAACTTTTTCACCTTTAGATACTAAGTAATCAACAGTTTCTTCCATTGTATCTGTAGCAGAACCCATTGCGATAATAACTTTTGTAGCATCAGGTGCTCCATGATAATCAAATAAATTATATGTTCTACCTGTGATTTTTGAAATTTCTTTCATGTAATCTTCTACGATAGCAGGTATTACTTGATAGAATTTATTAGAAACTTCTTTTGCTTGGAAGAAAATATCTGGATTTTGTGCTGTTCCTCTTAAAACTGGATGTTCAGGATTTAATGCGTTTTTTCTAAAAGCCTTAATTGCATCAAAATCAACTAATCCTTTTAAATCTTCATAATCCATTACTTCAATTTTTTGAATTTCATGAGATGTTCTGAATCCATCAAAGAAGTGAACAAAAGGTATACGACCTTTAATAGCACTTAAGTGAGCTACACCAGCTAAATCCATTGCTTCTTGTACACTACCAGAAGCTATCATGGCAAATCCTGTTTGTCTAGTTGCCATTACATCAGAATGATCACCAAAAATTGATAATGCATGTCCTGCTACTGCACGAGCACTAACATGGAATACACCTGGTAATAATTCTCCTGAAATTTTATACATGTTTGGAATCATTAATAATAATCCCTGTGAAGCTGTAAACGTAGTGGTTAGGGCGCCTGCTTGTAATGAACCGTGAACGGTTCCAGCTGCTCCTGCTTCTGATTGCATTTCAACAACTTTGACTTCTTGACCGAAAATGTTTTTCTGACCATATGCAGCCCATTCGTCAACATATTCAGCCATTGGTGATGAAGGTGTGATTGGATAGATTGCTGCCACATCTGTAAATGCATAAGCAACATGTGCGGCGGCGGTATTGCCATCCATGGTTTTCATAACCTTACTCATAGTAAATCTCCTTTTATATTATTCTATGTTTTACGCTTAAGCATAATAAAATAAGCGCTATTAATAACTACAAGACATTTTAACATATTATATGGTATAAATAAACTGTAAATAACTTATATATAGTATGAAAATCATTAAATTTTGTTTTTTAACGAATTATAAGCAAAAATAGTAGTTTCATATCTAAATTGTCCCCAGTCATCCCAGTATGAGTTTAATCCTAATAGATGGTTAGCAATTTCCTTTAGTTGCTCCTTTTTACATAACTTTACTTCACTAACCTCATCTTCAAGAGCATCTACTAATAAGTTACCATTTGTATCTTCTCCATAGTTTATACCACCAGTAGGAATTCTAAATACTCCCTCTGGATATTCTCTACTTCTAATGGCAATTGCCTTTTGATTCTTTATAATACATAACACTACTTCTCCTCGTCTATCATTGACTACACTATCAACCAATGAGAAAAAATACTTTTTTATTAAAATTATTCATCTTTTTACTCGCTATTTTTTTGTTTATTTATCATCCATTTTATAGTAATATTTTAAGTATAGTAATTATTTTATAGGAGGATTATATAATGATAAATTTTGAAAAAATATATAACATGGTAGATATTGCCCCAACTGTATGTAGTATTATGAATATTCGAGAACCTTTAGAAAGTGTTGGAGATGTAATCAAAGAAATAAAAGACGACTTAAATAAATATAATAAGGTATGCCTACTTGTAATGGATGCATTTGGTTATGATATATATACTAAATGGAAGCATGTAATGCCTTATTTAGCTTCATTACATGATAAAAATAGTATAGTCGTTAGTTCCGTAATGCCTACAATTACACCTGTAAATTTTTCTACAATGATTACAGGTACGACTCTAAAAGTGCACGGAGGTGAAAATTTAAATAGTATATTAAAATGTGAAACAATATTTGATGTATTACATGAAAACAAGAAATCAAGTGCAGGAGTTGGAAGGAAAGAATATACAGGTGCTAATTTATTAGCTAGGTATTCAAAAATACCAACTATTTATCCTGACCCTTCAAAAGATATAAAATGGGATGATGGGTTTTATAATACAATGATAGATTTACTTGAAAAATCACCTGATTATATAATTGCTCAATTAGGAACTATAGATACAGTATTTCATGCTGTTGGTCCATCATCTAAAAAAGTAATTCCAATGCTTATAAAAACAGATGAAATGTTATCAAATATTATTCCCATTCTTAACAAATTAGGGTATGGAATAATTCTACTTGCAGATCATGGTCAACAAGACAAATTAGATGGGTCAGGTGGTACACATGGTAGCGCTCATTATAAAGAACGCTTAGTCCCTTGTACGTGGTGTTAATTCAATTTTTAATAATATTCTTTTTCTCGCCTTTAAGCCATTTATATTTATGGTATTCTATTGTATAATAACTTTTGCTAATTGGCTAAAGGTATAGGAGTATATTATTGAAAACTAAAGTTAAAAACAACAAAAAAGGGAATATTTCAGGAATCATCTTAATTCTTCTTCTCCTTCTAATAGGTGTCCTAGGTTACTTTGGTTTGTCTTATGTTAATTTACAATTAGAAAAAGAGACCATAAGAGATAATGTTTATGTTGATAATGTCTATGTTGGTGGTTTAACAAAGAAACAAGCTACTAATAAAGTGAATGAATATAATAGTGGTATATATGATAATATCCCTCTTAATTTTACATGGGGTGATTATGATAAAACCTTTATATTAGCAGATACATCGTATACATATGATAATGAGATTGCTATTAATAATGCATATCAATTAGGACGCACTGGAAATAAATTAAAACGTATTATTAATTACTTAATCAAATCTAGTCCTGTTTATTACTCATCAATTACAAGTTATGACTTTGAAAAAATAATTGAAATAGTTGGTATTTTAAAAAGCGATATTGAACGTAAGCTTGATGAAAGTTATATAAATGTATATAGCGATCGAGTCATAGTTCATATTGGTCAAAGTGAAATCAAAGTAATAGAACAATCATTACTTGATAACATTAAAGAACATATACTTTCTTTAGACAGTTCATTTATCACCATAGAACACAATGAACAGTTTCCTTTTACAGTTAC
Organism: Clostridiales bacterium; assembly: GCA_023145435.1. Taxonomy (GTDB): domain Bacteria; phylum Bacillota; class Clostridia; order DUPQ01; family DUPQ01; genus JAFGUQ01. The sequence goes on along the minus strand of JAGLDS010000006.1, from coordinate 65,915 downwards.
ATCAAATAGAATTTATAATTTAGTTCATAAAAAAGCTATTAATGCTATTTATACATATAATAATAATATTGTTTCTGTGGTAAAAGAAAAAATTGGTAAAACTATTAATAAAAAGTATGTTGATACATTGCTTACAAAATACAAAGATTTTACAGTTGTTATTGAACCTGTTTATCCATTGCTTTATGCCAGTGAATTATATGAAGAATTGTTTAAAGATGAATTGTCTACTTATAAAACCACTTTTTCAATAACCAGTGAAAACAATTTTAATAGAAGTATAAACATTTCATTAGCAGCTAATGAAATCAACGGTTTAGTATTAGCACCTGGTGATGCGTTTTCATTTAATGAAGTTGTTGGTGTTAGAAGTGAAGAAAAGGGTTATCAAGTTGCTCATGTATATTATAATGGCGAAGTTATAGATGGTATAGGCGGTGGAATATGCCAAGTATCTTCTACCCTATATAACACTGCACTTGAATATAACTTAGATATCATTGAAAGAAGTAATCATCAATTTACAGTAGGTTACGTCCCTCTTGGTCAAGATGCAGCTGTTTCCTTTGGTTCACAAGATTTTGGATTTGTTAATTCAACCAAATGGCCACTAAAAATCGAAGTAGAGGTTAACGATGTAAGGTATGATGAAAATAACGAAGATGAAGTAATCAAAGCACAAACAATTACTTTTAAGTTTATTGGAACTGATAAAGCATCTGATATATCTTATCTTTATTACCATGAAATAATTGAAGAACGCCCTTTTGTCACCGAAATAGAATATGACGAAACAAAATCTGACGACTATGTGGAAATAACCCAATATGGTAAATTAGGATATCACATAATAACTTTTAGAGAAATATATCAAAACGAAGTTAAGATTAGTGAAGAAAAGGTAGCAGATAGCTACTATCGTCCTTACACTCAAATTGAAATTCATGGTGGAGTTACACCTTTAGAAGAAATTTTATCTAATTAGCTTTTTATATTCATCAATCATAGCTAAAGTATTATCAAATGACCAATGATTACGAATACTATTTGTTACACCTAATATAAATGGTGTGTCTTTAAATATCTCCATACTCTCTCTAACCGCTTCTCTAACTTTCTGATCATTTTTATATCCTAAACAAATAGGAGAACTAACTCCTGTCCAAACACAAGCTTTATCTTTAAAAGCATCATGTATCTCTTGATTTGAACAATCTGATAGTTCTGGCTCAAATCCTTCTACAATATCAAATCCTAATGAAGCAATTTTCGATAATAGTGGTTTCATTCCTGTTACTACACGATAGTAAATTGGTAAATCATATTTATGAGCTTCTTTAACAGTTTCTTTAAGATAATCAACAACATGATCATCATATTGTTTAGGTGTAAAAAAGTTAGTTTGTTCATATCCGCCAAAGCGTTTTAATAAATCCACACCATAGTCTTTGGCAATTTTTATTCTTTCAAAAACCACATCTTTTTCCATTAAAGCTAATTTATGAAAAGCCTTTTCTTCATCATATGAAAAATACACTAAATTCTGAGCACCAATAAAAAACATTGGTGTAGCTAATCCTTGACCAACAGTAGTTCTTGTTAACACTCCATATTTGTTGGCAATAGCAAATTTTTCTTCATTTCTTTTACGTACTTTTTCTATTTGTTCACTAGATGGTTTTTGCCATAAAAATGCTAATTTATCCACATCTTTATCATCTTTGATTAATGGTTCATATATATTAGATGTAGTCTCGTCATTCCCAGGATGGGGAATATCCATACCAAACATCCAGTCAGGTGTTTTTTTCTCACCTTGTCTTAGTAAACCACCTGGCGTTTGATACTCTTTATATATAATTGGATATTTTTCATTCTTAGGAAACTCTTCATATATCTTCACAGTAACTTCTTTATGTAATTCAGGTTGTGGTATCTCAACATCAATCACAGGTTCACAACCTAACGAAAGATAAGCTTTTACAGTTTGCTCTAACTTAGTTAGATCATAATTTAAAATTCTAAGATTTCTATTAAAATAAATACTAATTGGAATTTTTCCTATGCTTTCGCCTTTTATTGCTTGTAATAATTTATCTTTTGATTTCATCATTTTTATCCCTTCATTAATGATATAATCATACTATGAAAACACAACAAATTCCAACAGAATATTATCAACAATTTGACGCTGATTATTCCCTTCAATATCCAGGTGAAGGATATGGTGGATGGCAGAAAAAATCATTACCCATTAATCTTGAAAAAACAGCTATTATATTAATGCATATTTGGGATCCTTTAAAAATCGAAACTTATCCAGGTAGTTATAGGGCAGTTGAGTATTTAAATAGAGCACAATCTATTATTAATAATCAATTACCACAATTACTAACTTTATGTAGAAATAATCATATAAAAATTTATCACATGGCTGATGAACAAAAAACGCCAATTACTAAGTTACCAATTCCTACTAAAGATACTGTGTTCAAACAATTATCTTCTTTTAAAAATAATAATGTATTCCCTGGGAAACATAATATAGACGATATTATAAAAAAAGGTAGGTCTCCTTTATTAATTAATGCCTTAGAACCCATAGTATATAATGGCGAACAACTTCACAAACAATGCTTAGAAGATGGAATAAATCATCTTATATATGTTGGTTTTGCAATTAATTGGTGTTTACAATTTTCTCCTGGAAATATGAATGAAATGTCTAGTCGTGGTTTTATTTGCTCCACAATCAAAGAATGTATAACAGCAGTTGAAAACAAAGAATCAGCAAAGATACAAGGTCATAAAGAATATGGGTTATGGATAACTGCTCTTAAGAATGGTTTTGTTTATACATTGGCAGACTGGGTCGATATGCTTGAAACTAAATAATACTTATCTAATATTATGTCATAAAAATATTTTCATCTTTCATTTTTAATATTTTTGCAAGTTCAACTACATCAATCTTGCATATTTTATGTTTATTTCATTGATTACATCTTTTTTAAATGGTATAATACAATTCACTTTATACCGATATTGCATTTTGTGCAATTATGAAAGGGAAAATGACTAATGGTTACAAATGGTTATCCACACAAACAAGGTTTATATAATCCAAAAAACGAACATGATGCATGCGGGATTGGTGCTGTTGTTAATATAGATGGGCGACGTTCACATAAGGTGGTTTCTAAAGCCCTACAAATCCTTATTAACTTAGAGCATCGTGGAGCCAGTGGTTCTGACGAAAACTCTGGTGATGGTGCTGGAATTTTAATTCAAATACCTCATGTGTTTTTTAAAAAAGTTGCCAAGCAAATGAAGTTTTCTCTTCCTAAACAAGGAAAATATGGAGTAGGTATGTTCTTTTTCCCACAAGATATTGAACTTCGTCAACACTGTCAATATATTTTCGAACAAGCAGTTGCCAACGAGGGACAAACTTTCTTGGGTTGGCGTTCACTTCCATTAGAATATACTTGCCTTGGTCCTGAAGCATATAAATGTATGCCATATATTATGCAAGCTTTTATCGGTAGTAAAAGTAACATAAATAATGAGATGGATATGGAAAGAAAACTATATATAATTAGAAAACAAACAGAAAATACACTAAAAAGAGAAAAAATTGACTCTTTTTATATATCATCTTTATCTTCTCGTACTATTGTATATAAAGGAATGCTTCTAGCAGATCAAGTAGGTGCTTTTTATAAAGACCTTACCCATCCATCCGTTAAATCAGCAATTGCTTTAGTCCATTCAAGATATTCAACAAATACTTTTCCAAGTTGGGAGCGAGCTCATCCAAATAGATATATTATTCATAATGGGGAAATTAATACACTTCATGGAAATGTAAACTGGGTAAATGCTAGGAAATCTATGTTAGATTCAAAAATTTTCGGAGATGATTTAACTAAAGTATATCCCATTATTAATTCTGAAGGTTCTGACTCTGCTATGTTTGATAACTCCATGGAATTTTTACATCTATCAGGTCGTTCACTAGCTCATTCAGCTATGATGATGATTCCTGAACCATGGTCAAAAAGCAAAATCATGCCTAAGTATAAAAAAGACTTCTATGAGTTTCATTCTTGTTTAATGGAGCCATGGGATGGTCCTGCATCTATTGTGTTTAGTGATGGAAAAATTGTTGGTGCTGTTTTAGATAGAAATGGATTACGTCCATCTAGATATTACGTTACAACAGACAATACACTAATCCTTGCATCTGAGGTAGGAGTATTAGATCTAGAAGAAGATGAAATCCTTTATAAAGAGCGTCTTCGACCAGGTAGAATGCTATTAGTTGACACAGAAAAAGGGTGTATTATTGGCGATGAAGAATTAAAAAAAGAAATTGCTACTGAAAAGCCATATGGAACTTGGCTAAAAGATAATATGAAAACCATTGATAAACTAATTCCTTTTAAACCTTTAAATAATGAAAAAATTATAAATCTAAATAAATTGCAATGTGCTTTTGGTTATACCTATGAAGATGTAACCATTCTATTAAAAACCATGGCAGCAACTGGTAAAGAATCAATTGGTGCAATGGGAAATGATGCTCCTTTAGCAGTATTAAGTGATAAACCACAAATGCTATACAACTATTTTAAACAATTATTTGCTCAAGTAACAAATCCACCAATAGATGCCATTAGAGAAGAAATTGTAACTGGTACTGAAATGTATATTGGTTCACAGCAAAATCTTTTACAGGCAGAAGAAAAAAGTGTTAGACAAATTAAAATAGATGGTCCCATATTAACTAACGAGCAATTACATAAACTAGAATATATTCAAGAAGAAGGTTTTAAATCTGCAACATTACCCACTGTTTTCACTCCTGATGAAAGTGGTGAAGGTTTAAAAGAAGCTCTTTATAGATTATTTGATAAAGCTGACCAAGCCATAGAAGAAAATGCCAATATTTTGATTTTATCCGATAAATCATGTAATGCAATAAAAGCTCCTATACCCGCTTTACTTGCAGCTAGTGGTTTACATCACCATTTAATTAAAACAGGAAAGAGAACTAGAGTTTCAATTATTGTGCAATCTGGTGAACCAAGAGAAGTTCATCATTTTGCAGTATTAATAGGTTATGGAGCTTCTGCAATAAATCCTTATTTAGCTTTTGAAAGTGTTAAACAATTACATAAAAAAACCTTGCTAGGTGATATTACCTTAAAACAAGCTGAAAAAAACATTGTTAAAGCTATTACCACAGGTATTGTAAAAGTTATGTCTAAAATGGGAATTTCAACCTTATTAAGTTATCAAGGTGCTCAAATATTTGAAGCACTAGGAATTTCTGAGAAAGTAATTAAAACATACTTTACAGGCACACCTTCTAGAATAAAAGGAATGTCTTTAGAGGATATTGCTAAAGAAGTAATTATGCGTCATAAGAACACTTACCATATGTATAGGAAAAATTTCCAATTAGATGTAGGTGGAGATTACCGCTATAGAAGTAATGGCGAATACCATTTATATAATCCTAAAACTATCCATTTACTACAAATGGCTTGTCGTTCTGGAAAATATGAACAATTTACACAATATTCAAATTTAATAAACCAAGAAAGTCGCGCTACTTTACGAAGTCTTATGGATTTTAATTCTCCAAATGACCCTATTCCTTTAGAGAAAGTAGAAAGTATTGATGACATTGTTAAACGTTTTAAAACAGGAGCTATGTCCTATGGTTCCATTTCACAAGAAACCCATGAGACTTTGGCCATTGCAATGAACCGATTACACGGTAAAAGCAATACAGGCGAAGGTGGTGAAATTGTAGATCGGTTCATTAATGATAGTAACGGTGATTCTAGATGTTCTGCCATTAAGCAAGTTGCTTCTGGTCGTTTTGGTGTTACTAGTCACTATTTAGTTAATTCCCAAGAAATACAAATTAAAATGGCACAAGGTGCAAAACCTGGAGAAGGCGGTCAACTACCTGGGAAAAAAGTTTATCCATGGATTGCAAAAGCTAGATTATCTACACCTGGTGTAGGATTAATTTCTCCTCCACCTCATCATGATATATATTCAATTGAAGATTTATCTCAATTAATACACGATTTAAAAATGGCTAATTCCCAAGCTGAGATTAATGTTAAATTAGTATCAGAAGTTGGTGTTGGAACCATTGCAGCAGGTGTGGCTAAGGGAAAAGCTGATGTTATTTTAATTTCTGGTTATGATGGCGGAACAGGTGCTGCTCCTAGAACTAGCATGAAACATACAGGTCTACCTTGGGAACTAGGATTAGCCGAAACTAACCAAACATTAATATTAAACAATTTACGTGATAGAGTAAAATTAGAAACTGACGGTAAGTTAATGACTGGAAGAGATGTTGTTATTGCAACCTTATTAGGTGCTGAGGAATTTGGTTTTTCAACCGCTCCATTAATAGCTATTGGCTGTGTCATGATGAGAGTTTGTAATCTAGACACTTGCCCTGTAGGTGTAGCTACACAAAATCCTGAACTTCGTAAGAATTTTAATGGGAAACCTGAATATATTGAAAATTTTATGCGTTTTATTGCTAAAGAGATGAGAGAAATAATGGCAAGCCTTGGTTTTTCAACTATTAATGATATGGTTGGTCAAACAAGCGTTTTAACTACTAAAGATTTATCTAAAAACTTTAAAACAGCTAAACTAGATTTATCTTCTGTTTTCTATTCTCCAAAATTACCAGAAGGATCAAAACATTATCGTGTAAAAAAACAAGATCATAAAATTGATAAAACTTTTGATGCTAGAATATTAGACCATTTACTTCATGATGCAATTGCAAGTGGTAAACCAACAACAGCAATTTTACCTATTAGAAATACAGATAGAGATGTGGGAACATTTGTTGGTAGTAAAATAAGTCGAATTTACGCAGATAAGGGTCTAAAAGAAGATACAATTACTTTACATTTAAAAGGATCAGCCGGTCAAAGCTTTGGTGCATTTATACCAACAGGAATGACATTAATTTTAGACGGAGATAGTAATGACTATGTGGGAAAAGGCTTATCTGGTGGAAAAATTATAGTTAAATGCCCTGACGAAGCAATCTTTAAAGCAGAAGAAAATATTATTATTGGAAATGTAGCGTTTTATGGTGCTACTAAAGGCGAGGCATATATTAATGGTATTGCAGGAGAACGTTTCTGTGTTAGAAATTCAGGAGTTCACGCTGTTGTAGAAGGTGTTGGCGACCATGGTTGTGAGTATATGACCGGTGGCAAAGTTGTTGTTCTTGGATCTGTTGGTAGAAACTTTGCAGCTGGTATGTCTGGTGGAATTGCCTATGTATATAACAGAGACGACACATTTAAAGATTATGTAAACCAAGAAATGGTGCTTCTTGAAGAAATATCTAGTAATGAAGAAGCCGATACTGTACGAAGTATGATAAAAAAACACTATAATTACACTGGTAGTTTATTAGCAGAGCGATTACTTGATGCATGGGAAGAAACATTGGAAAATCTAGTAAAGGTTATTCCCATAGAATATAAGGCAATCACGGAGCATATAAAATTGTTAATAGACGAGGGACTTAATGAAGATGATGCTAATTTACAAGCTTTTAGAGCTAGTGTAACTAAGTAGAGGAGGCAACTATGGGAAAAGCAACTGGTTTTATGGAATATGACAGGCAAGAATCTCCTTATCGAGATGCCTTAGAGAGAATTAAAGACTGGAATGAACTTTATCTTCCTGTTAGCGAAACCATACGGTTAGAACAAGCAGCAAGATGTATGGACTGTGGTACACCTTTTTGTCATAGTGGAATAATATATAACGGACTACCAAGTGGTTGCCCATTAAATAACTTAATACCTGAATGGAATGACTTACTATATAACGGTAAATGGGAAGATGCTCTTAGTCGTTTATTAATGACAAATAACTTCCCTGAATTTACAGGGCGAGTATGTCCCGCGCCTTGTGAAGGTGCTTGTACTTTAGGAATTACAAATCCAAAAGTGACCATTAAAAATAATGAATTAGCTATTATTGAAATGGGTTTTCAAGAAGGTTGGATACATCCTTTTATACCTGTTAAGAGAACAGGCAAAAAAATTGCAGTAATTGGTTCAGGTCCTTCAGGATTAGCTTGTGCCGAACAGTTAAATAAGGTAGGTCACTTAGTTACTATTTATGAACGAGATGACCGTCCAGGTGGTTTGCTAATGTATGGCATTCCAAATATGAAACTAGATAAAAAGTTTGTATTAAGACGAACAGAATTAATGGAAAAATCTGGAATTACTTTTATTTTAAATACTGAAGTAGGAAAAGACATTACAAAAGATGAATTACAAAGCAACTTTGATGCTATTGTTTTTTGTACAGGAAGTACAACTCCAAGGGATTTAAAAGTAGAAAACAGAAATGCAAATGGCATATATTTCGCAGTTGATTACTTATCAAAAAATACAAAAAGTTTACTTGATTCAACTCATAAAGATAATCAATATATATCTGCAAAAGATAAAAAGGTTATTGTAATTGGTGGTGGAGATACAGGAAACGATTGTGTTGCTACAGCCATTAGACAAGGTTGTAAGAGTGTTCATCAATTTGAAATTATGCCAGAGGCGTCAAAAGAAAGAACAACCGAGAATCCTTGGCCTGAATTCCCCCGCTATAAAAAAACTGATTATGGGCAAAAAGAAGCCATTGCACTTTTTAAAGAAGATCCAAGAATCTACCAAATATCTACTAAGGGTTTTGAACAAGATGAAAACCAACAAGTAATTGCACTTAATACTGTTAAAGTTGAATGGAGTAAAGATTATGATAATAATTTCTTTCCAAGAGAAATTACTGGATCTAATAAAAAGTACCAAGCTGATTTGGTTCTATTGGCCATGGGCTTTATAGGTCCTGATAGTGAATTAGTTAATCATTTTGCTCTAGAAACTGATAAACGAAGTAATATTAAAGCTGAATATAAAAATCACGCAACTAATATTGACAAAGTTTTTGCAGCAGGTGATACTAGAAGAGGCCAGTCATTGATTGTCTGGGCAATACAAGAAGGAAGACAAGCAGCAAGAGCTGTTGATTTATCCTTAATGGGTATAACCTATCTTCCATAAGGAGACTACTATGAAATTATCATTTATGACCTTTTCAACCCCTACACTAACTCTAAGTGAAGTTTTAGATGTTGCTAAAAACTATGGATATGTTGGAGTTGAATTACGAATTGCTGCCAATCATGCCCACGGTGTAGAAACAACAATGTCAGAAAAAGAAATAGCGGAAGCCAAAAAAACAATTAGTGAAAGCGGCATTTTAATTGTGGCAATTGCCACATCATGTTCTTTTGCAAATGAAGTAACTTTTGATAAAAATATATCAGATGCAAAGGATGCAATTAAATTAGCATCAGCACTTAATGTACCAGTAATTAGAACCTTTGGTGGCAAATACCCTGATGATACTTCAAAAAACAAAGCTCGTTCATTACTAAAAAAAGCATATTCGCAATTAGCACCTCTTGCAAAAAAACATAAAGTTTATGTTTGTTTTGAAACCCATGATATGTGGTGTAGTCCTTATGATGTAGCAGAAATTTTAGCTTATGTAAATAGTGAATATATTCAAGTAAATTGGGATATAATGCACCCTATTACACATGGTTTTACCATGGAAGAATCATTTAATATACTTAAACCATATATTAAGCATGTTCATATACACGATGGTAAAGGTATTCTTAATAATAAATCTCTTGGATTAATTACTACTGGACAAGGAACCATAGATCACAAAGAAGCTTTTACTTATTTAAAGTCAATTAATTATAAAGGCGCACTAAGTGGTGAATGGATTAGTTGGGACCATTATTCTATACACTTACCTCGTGAAATTAAGATATTAAAAACACTTATTTGAGTTGATAGCTTTTTGATATTGTTTTTAAAACAGTTCTAACATCATCTCGATGTTCTTTTGGAACAGCTGCACAGTAAATCGCGATTTCTTCGCTAAAACCATCACTGTTACTTTCCAAGGAATTACCGGCTAAATATTCAAGACTAACGCTTAATTTATTAGCTATATTAATTAGTATATGGCAACTAACTTGACTTTTTCCATTCTCAATATTTGACATATATGGCCTATTAACACCACATTTTTCAGCTAATTGCATTTGAGTCATATTCAATTGCTTTCGCCTTTTTACCATATTCTTTCCAATTGTCTTGTATACATCCATAATTTTACCCCTATACTTATATATAGGGTACAATTAATTGACTATATTTAGAACATCACAACTAATACATAATGTATGCTATAGCATACATTATGTCATTTTATACGTTACTTTTTAAAATTAATTATAAAAAATCTCTCTATATGTAACCTGGGTAACATTCTTATGTTACTAATATGGGTATAATACTATAATATTAAGAAAAAGATTTTGGAGGAAACTAATTTATGGATATCTTTGTGCTTTCTTTTTGGGGTATAACAATTGTTTTAACAATTATATCCCTTATCAAAGACAAGAAAAAAACATTTGTCTCAATGAAGAAGTCAAAAAAAATGATGGGATCAATGGTTATTGAAATTATTTCAATTATTTTTCTAATTGGACTTGTTTTAACTATCATTCCCCCTGACTCAATTAGTAGCGTTTTAGGTTCAACTAACGTATTTTTATCAACGGTTGCAGCTGCTATCGTGGGTAGTATAACTTTAATACCTGCATTTGTAGCCTTTCCCCTAGTTGGCTCATTTGTTGATGTTGGTGCAAGTATTGTACCTGCAGTTGCTTTTTTAACAACCTTAACCATGGTAGGCATTGTAACCTTTCCCCTTGAAAAAAGAGAATTTGGTTTTAAATTTGCTATAGTTAGAAATGTTCTTAGCTTTTCTTTCGCCATAGTAATTGCATTAACAATGGGGGTTATATTATGATAATGAAAAAAATAAAAAAGCATAAAAGGTTAGTATTAGTAACTCTCTCCTATTTAGGATTATTTATATTTGCCCCTGACATAGCTCTTACTTCAGCGAATAATAGTGTTTACTATTTACTAGAAATGCTACAAGTACTTCCTGTTATATTTTTATTAACAATCCTTATTGATGCTTGGGTCCCAAAAGAGTTAATCACCAAAAAACTTGGTGCAAAATCAGGTTTTTCTGGTAATTTATTTTCTATTCTTTTAGGTAGTTTATCAGCAGGGCCTATCTATGCTGCTTTTCCATTAAGTAAATTATTACTTAAAAAAGGAGCAAGTGTTGCAAATATTGTTATTATATTAAGTTCTTGGGCTGTTATTAAGGTACCAATGTTATTAAATGAAGCTAAATTTTTAGGTGTTAATTTTATGATTGTTAGATGGGTATTAACTGTTATCACCATATTATTCATGGGATACATAATTTCACTATTTGTTAAAAAAGAAGATATACTTAATAGTAATGATGCAAGTATTTCAAATACTTCTTTTAAAATTAACAAGCAACATTGTATTGGTTGTGGAATTTGTGCACGAGTTTACCCTGAATATTTTGAAATGAATAATGACAAGGCAAAAGTTAAATCACCTATTGTTACAAAAGATAACAAAAAAATAATCGAAGCCTCTATAGATGAATGTCCTGTAAATGCAATTTCACTTAACCACAAAAAATAAAAAAAGTATATATAAATTTAAAAGACAGCAAGTACTCTTGCTGTTTTTTTTCTATCTTTTTATTTTATAGGTATTAATATATTAGTACTAATTTTTAAATTCAAATTTCACAGGTCGTTCAAATAGAGTTAACAAGGTTTCTTTTACATCACATTGCTCATAAATAATTTCATATACTGCCTGAGAAATAGGTAAATCTACTCCATATTTTTTACCAAGTAAAGTTAATGCTTTTACAGTTTTCACACCTTCTGCTAATTGTTTATAATCTTCTTTTGTTACTAACGCTTGTCCATATCGACGATTGTGGCTAAAGGGTGAGAACAAAGTAGCCTGATAGTCCCCTAAATGACTTAATCCATAAGCTGTTACCTTATGGCCACCCATGGCTTCAATTAATCTAGAAACTTCCCTAGCACCTCTAGCCATTAGAGCTCCTTTTAAACTAGAAAAATTAAGTCCATCTAGCAAACCAGCTGCAATACCAATAACATTCTTAGCAGCAGCGCCTATTTCATTACCAATTAAATCATGACCATAATAGAATCTGATTAACTTACTGCTTAATTCTTTTACCAATTTCTTTTTGATTATATCGTTATCACAATCAATTACCATACAATTTGGGATTCCTTTTGCAAAATCTTCTACATGTCCAGGTCCAACCCATATGGCAACTTGTGTACTTTCTCCTAATTCTTCTTTCATAATTGTTGTTAATCGTTTACCTGTGTCTTGTTCAATCCCTTTCATACATAAAACAAAAATCTTATTTTGATATTCTACCTTCGCTAATTGCTTTGCTACATTTCTCAATTGTTGTGAGTTTATGGAAATAGCTATAACTTCACTACTTGATATAGCAAAAGATAACTCACTTGTTAAAGTAATGCTTTTGTCTAAACTTATATAATCGTTTTTACTTGTTTTTTGTAACCTTTTTAAGTTTTTCGACTGTTCTCTTCCATAAATGATTGTTTCATGACCTAATTTATTAACATAATACCCAATAAATGAACCCCAACGACCACAACCTATAACACTAATTTTCATTTGTCACCTTTTCCCAGTTTTTGCTTTTCAAAATCACCTATAACTAGTTTAGTCCAATAAATATTGTGAAATAAGTTTTCTATCTTAGTAAAATCAAAGAGTTCACCTGCTTCATAACAAATAGTCATTACTGGACCTCCTTAATCATCAATAAGCAAGGGTTTTCCTTGCCCCATAAATCTTTAAATTCTTCAAATGGATAAAATCCATTTTTTATATAAAAGTTTCTTGTTCTTTCATAATAAGAGTCTACATGCTTATCACTTAATGTTTTAACAGATAAATATTTAACTTCTTGTTTTTTTACCTCATCATTAATATATTCTATAAGTTTACTACCAATTCCAAACCTATGAAAATCACGGTAAATTCCTAGTACATACAAGTCACAATTTATCCCATAATTCACCTGATATGCACAAAACCCAATGACCTCTTGTTGATATTTAATTTTAATAAAATCTAATTGTTTTACTTTTTGGTTATATTCTACAATGGCTGATTCTATTCCAAACCACTCTGGCAATGTTCTTAGAATTTTATCACAAACAACACTTTTACGGCTAGGGTTTGTCTCTCTGACAAAATCTAGTCCTTCATATGGTGTCTTATATAAATGTTCAGTTAATTTTACACTTGGTTTTTCCCACTTTCGCTTGTAGTCTTTATCATTAAGTAGATAAATTGATAAATCTTTAATACATTTTATTCCCTTGTTATTACATTGATTAATCCTTGTAAAATATAATAATGTATCAATACTATCATTATCATAATAGCAAACGTTAATTTTTTCATGACCTTTATTAGCCATATATAATAATTCTTCATGGTGGTCAATTAGATAGGTAATATCTCCTGTTTTTCTCACAAGTATTGGATTATAGTCTTGTTCATTTATAGTCACCTGATCATATTTACTTTTTGACAAAAAAAGCTTAGTAGGTTGTATAGAATCAATTGCTATCTCCCTTATAATACAATTTTTATTTTTCATAATTTTTATACCCGTGATGCCCTGTAAAAATCATCTTTGCTCTTCTAATATCTTTAATTTTTTTAATCGATTTTAAATGTTCAAAATAATCCATAACAAAACCACTAAAAAACGGTTCTATTTTTCCTTTTTTTATAGATAATGCATCTCCTGAAAATAAATAAGTATTATCTATTAAATATGTCATTGAACCAGGAGTATGGCCAGGAGTAGCAATACAAAAAACTACTACATCTCCAATTAATAATTCTTCTGTATCTAATAATAAATTATATTCCTTTGTGGCTAATGGTTTGTTAAATTTAAATGTATTAAAGCGAGGTGTTGTTTTGTTAATCATCTGTTCTTCTCCGCGACCCATATAAACTGCTGCTTTAGTAAAAAGAGGCAATCCTTTTACATGATCATAGTCACTATGCGTTAACAATACATGGGTAATGTTTTCAGGGGAAATACCTAGCTTATTTAGTCCTTTATTTGCTTTCTTAGTATCAGATCCGCAGTCAATGGCAATATAACCTTTACTGTACTTATATAAATAGAAGTTAGCTATACCTGTTTTAACACAGGATATGTTTTTTATAATTTGACTCGTCTTTAATGGTTTCATAATATTCCTTCTAACAATATTATATCAAAATTCTTACGTAACTAAAAACAAAATCTTAGTATACTTGTTTCTGATATGATGAAATCAAAGATTTACCTTACATCATAGTATATATATTTAATAAAACTTTTGTCATAATGTATAAATAAGAAAGGAGAATCACATTATGGATCAAGGAATCTTTTTACCATTAACTGTTTTTATTGCTGGTATTTTATCGTTTTTTTCACCATGTATTGTTCCCCTACTACCTGTGTATATGGGATCATTATCTTCTTCTGCAAAAAGTGAAGAAGAAATCGCCATTCCAAAAGGGGTTAACAAACGCTTAATGATACAAACAGCAGTATTTGCAATTGGTTTATCAACCACCTTTATTATTTTAGGATTTGGTTTTGGTCTGCTTGGCAACTTACTTAACAACAGAATTACTTTGATGGTTAGTGGAGGTATAGTTATTATTCTTGGATTACATCAGCTAGGTGTATTTCATTTAAACTTTCTAGAACGTGAGCGAAAAGTTCGTGTAGACGGTTCAACTCGTGGAGGCATTATTGGTTCTTATTTATTAGGCTTAACTTTCTCTTTAGGCTGGACTCCTTGTGTAGGTCCTGTTTTAGCAACTGTTTTAGGTTTAGCATCTAGCAATGGACAAGCCCTATATGGAGGATTTTTAATGGCTATTTATTCACTTGGTTTAGCTTTGCCATTTATTATAATATCGCTATTTGCAGGCTTTTTCTTGCAAAAACTTAAAAAAGCAAATAAGCACTTAAATAAAATACGAATAGTCGGTGGTATATTAATTATCGCTATGGGTATTTTATTAATGACTGACAGTCTTTATCTGATCAGTAATATATTTACCGGCATATAAAAGGAGAAAAATATGAACAAAAATTTTAAAGGATTATTAATACTAGTACTGGTAATGATTATCTCATTTACCATTTCAGCTTGTAGCGCTACTGTTGTTAATGATACAAGCAGTAAAGAAAACACAGTTACTACCCCAAGTAGTACCATAGCCCCTGTGGAAGATAAAAATATGGCTTATAATTTCACATTATTAGGTATTGATGGAAAATACCATAGTCTATCTGACTATAAAGGGAAAAAAGTATATATTAAATTTTGGGGTACATGGTGTCCTGCATGTGTTTCTGGATTACCTGAATTAACTAAACTACATGAAGAAAAACTAGATTCAGATACGGTTATATTAACCTTAATCGCACCTTCTCTTAGTGGTGAAGTTAGTGAAGAGAGATTTATTGAATGGTACGAAATGCAAGGATATGAATTTGTTGTTTTACTAGATCCAACTGCAGAGACATTTATTGAATTTGGTATTAGAGCTTTTCCAACGTCAGCTTTTATTACCACTGATGGTCAACTATTTGATGTGCAAATTGGACATCATAGTAATGAATCCATTAATGAAACACTTGATAGTATGAAATAAGCAGTTATATAATAAGGAGGCGAAGCCAATGAAAAAAGGCATATTAATTTTATTGATAGTATTTATGTTAGTTGTTGTTTTGACTTCATGCCAAGGAGATAGATTTGTGGAAAGTAACTTATATATTGAAAATGAATTAACCAAATCATTATTACCACCAAATCCAAATAAACTAATAGTTTTCGATGAAGATAATCTAAGTGAAATCTATTTAGCAGGTGGTTGTTTCTGGGGTGTTGAAGCCTATATGGAACGAGTACCAGGTGTGTTTGATGTGACAGTTGGTTATGCAAATGGTAGCATAAATTTTCCTAACCCAAGCTATGAGGATGTATCTGTACGTGAAACGGGTTATGTTGAAACTGTTCACATAAGATATGACTCAAATATTATTGATATTAATAGTTTATTAAATTACTATTTTAATACAATTGACCCAACCACCTTACATCGTCAAGGAAATGATGTAGGTTCTCAGTACAGAACTGGTATTTATTATATAGATAGTAGTGAAAAAGAAATTATTAATCAATTTATAAAAGAAAAACAAGTAGAATATGACAAACCAATTGTTGTAGAAGTTCTACCATTAATTACATATTATTTAGCAGAAGATTATCATCAAGATTATTTGTATAAAAATCCAAATGGATATTGTCATGTTGATTTTACAACATTGCAATCATCTGTTAAAGTAAATCCTGCTTTGTATCCAAAACCAAGTGATGAATATTTAAAAGAAACACTGACAGATGAGCAATACAAAGTTACTCAATTAGCAGATACTGAGAAAGCATTTACAAACGAATACTGGTTAACCACGACTGCTGGTCTATATGTAGATATAACAACAGGTGAACCACTTTTTAGCTCTAAAGATAAATTTGATTCTGGATGTGGTTGGCCTAGTTTTTCAAGACCAATTGTACCAGAAGTAGTAACTTATGTTGAAGATGCAGGTTATGGATTAATCAGAACAGAAGTTAGATCCCGTTCTGGTAATGCCCACTTAGGTCATCTTTTTAATGATGGACCATCAAAATTAGGTGGCCTTCGTTACTGCATAAACTCTGTGTCACTTGAATTTATTCCAATTGGTGATATGGTTGATCGCGGATATGGTTATTTAATTTCACTTGTAGAAAAAAGATAAATATTGCTATAATATATAGATGAGGAGGTAAGAAATCAATGTTTACATTATTAATTGTTGATGACGAGCCTCTTTTTCGTCAAGGTATGAGTCAATTAGTTGATTTTGCATCATTATCTATAGATAAAGTTTACTTAGCTTCTGATGGAATCCATGGATTACAATTAGTAAAAGAACATCATCCAGATATGGTTTTAGCAGATATTAATATGCCAAGAATGGATGGACTATTACTAGCTAAACATATTAAGGAAATTGACCCTAATATAAAAATTGCTATGATTACAGGGTATGACTATTTTGATTATGCCTTAGCCGCCTTAAAAGCCAAAGTTGATGATTTTATTTTAAAACCTGTCTCAAAAAAAGATATTGAACAACTTTTACTAAAAATGGGACAAGTAATCAAAGATGAAAAGAAACAACAAGGTGCTTTATCTGCTTTACAAAACATTGCCAACTTATCAAAAGACAGTGAAAATAATGATGATTATAAGCCTCTTATTCTTCAAATACTTAAAGACAACTACAGTGACACACAGTTTTCTTTAACCAAGTTAGCTAAAAAAGTAAATTTAAGTCCAGGTTATCTTAGTTCATTATTTAAAGAATTATTTACTAAAACATTTTCTGAATACCTTTTAACTCTTAGATTAGAACGGGCAAAGATTCTTTTACTAACAACTATATATAAGAATTACGAAATATCTGAACAATTAGGATTTATTGATCCTAACTATTTTAGTACTGCTTTTAAAAAGAAATATGGTATGTCTCCTACTCATTATAGAAAAATGAAAGAGGGTATGGCTAAATGAAGAAAAAAACATCAAGTAGTATTCGTTCACAGATTTTTATTTATTTTATGTTTACTACTAGTATTATTCTTATCATAATGGGTTTGGTGCTATATTCTAATTTTTCTAATGTTTTAGAAGAAGAAATTACATCTTCTACAAATATGATTATTAATAAAAGTGGGAGCCAATTAGATAGGTATATTGATTCAATAAAAGGATTATCTGTTTCTTTGGCTGATAACGTTAATACTTGTACATTGTTTGATGATAATCATACTCATATTGATTTTAAAAAAGATAAGCGTGAATTAGAATTTCTTATAAACACCATAATTAATGGAAATAAAGATATTGAATCGATAACATTAGTGGGACAAGATGGCTTAGTAATTTCAACAGATAGCAATCTTTCAATGGAAGTATCAGAAGACATGATGGCCATGGCTTGGTATCAAGATGCCATTGGTAATAAAATGCCTGTTCTAACCTCTGCTAGAATGAATGAATTTTCAATGGATAAAGATACTTGGGTCATTTCGTTAAGCCGTGAAATTAAAAGTGATTGTCAGGAAAATATTGGAGTACTATTAATTGACATGAATTATGCTGTCATTGAAGAAATCTTAGATGATTTGCATTTAGGTAATGAAGGTTATACATATATTATTAATAGTGACAATGAATTAGTTTATCATAAAGATTTTAAATACTTTACTGACCAAGAAAAACTAGAGCAACTACTCTTAGTTGATCAATCAACAAATCAATATATTTTCAGATATCCATTTATTCATGCAAACTGGACACTAGTTGGTGTTGCGTCTCTTGATTCTCTTCATTCTATTCAACAAGATTTAATTGTGGCATTAATCATAGTAGGGCTTTTTATGTTTTTAATTGCTCTTGGTAGTTCCATTGTTTTTTCAAGGCGAGTTGTTTCACCTTTAAAAAAATTAGAAAGAGCCATGGAACAAGTTGACCAAGGAAACTTAAATCAAACTGTTATCGTAAAAGGCAGTAAAGAAGCTGAAAGTTTAGCCACTTACTATACTAATATGATGATTAAAATAAAAAAATTATTAACAGAAATAAAAGAAAAAGAAATGGTACTTAGAAGTAGTGAACTACAAGTGCTTTACTCACAAATTAATCCTCATTTTCTATATAACACATTGGATACTATTTTATGGGCAGCAGAATTTAAAGACAGCGAAAAGGTTATTGATTTAACTAAAGCCTTGGCTACATTCTTTCGTTTGTCATTACATGGTGGTAGTGAAATAACAACCATTAATGAAGAAATTGAACACGTGAAACAATATTTATTTATACAAAAACAACGCTATCAAGATAAACTTACTTACGAAATAAAAACAGATGACACTCTTTTAGCAATAAAAATCCCTAAACTAATTTTACAGCCAATTGTAGAAAATAGCATATACCACGGAATTAAAGAATTAGTTGGTATTGGTAAAATTACTATTACAGTTACTAAAAAGAATAAGGATATCCTTTTTACTATAACAGATAATGGTGTTGGTTTTGATGTAACTAAAAAACATGGGGATTCATCTTCATTAAAACTTGGTGGAGTTGGTCTTAGTAACATTGATAAACGGTTAAAACTTTATTATGGAAACGATTATGGTGTTACTGTGATTAGTGAAAAAAACAAAGAAACAACCGTTATTTTAACAATTACACCAACTTATATTTCTTCTTAAATATATTTGTATAACTCTTTTGGATTCATCAAACATACCGTTGCATTCTCTTTCATAAATGCTATTAGTTTGTCAATTTGATGAGTCCATCCAGCCCATATAAAATCAACACCCATGGCTTTAGCCATATCATATCCTGGTTTTAAATCATCAATGACTACTAATTCATTTGGTTTTAAATTATATTTCTTCATAATTTCAATTAATGGATAAGGATCTGGTTTCATTAGTTTTGAATCATATCCAAATATCATATCTGGTATAAATGTAGCTTTTTCTTCATAATGCCTTTTTATCATGGCAACAGATGAATGAGAAACTACAGTAACAATCCCACCTTGCTTTTTAAAATCAGTTACTACCTTTAGTGCTTCTTCAAAAAAATCAGGTGTTTTATGGTCTATGTTTTTATGCCATATTTCATACTGTTTTGCCATTTCTTCTTCATTGTAACCAATAATGTCTGTACACATTTCAAAAAATCCTGGCTCAAAACCATATTCAAAAAATTGCTCTAGTGATATTTCCATTCCTGGACGTAGTAAATTAAGGGTTTCTAAAAACGAGGGATAGTGCATAAAGGGGGTACTCTTTACCATTGTGTCATCATGATCTAATACTAAACATTTATATTTCAAGGTATTCTCCATTCTATTTATCTTTTCTCTGCCATAAACACAAAATATCCATCTATTTCTGTGATTTTTACTCCTCCAAAAATCTTTATAAATTTTCGTTTATACCATTCTTTTCTTTTGGTTACCATGTAAAATTTTCCTCCATTAGTTAAATGATGAAAGCCTTGTTCAATAAATCTTTTGGCCACAGAAAAATCCGTATGATAAGGTGGATTACTTAAAATAATTGAAAAATCTTTTTTTAAAACTTTTGAAAACCCATCACTTTGTAACACCACTGCATTTTTTATTTTATTAATTATTACATTTTCTTTTGTTGTTTCTATTGCTCTATTATCAATATCGCAGAATGTTATTTCTCTAACTTTATACTCCTTAGCTATATAAATTCCAACAAAACCATAACCACATCCTAAATCTAATATGCTATTATTTTCATTAGGTGTAACTATGGATAACATAGCTAAAGTACCCTTATCAATAGCTCTTGGTGAAAATAGTTTTGAGTCACTTTTAAAGGTTATAGTTTCTTTAGATAATTGGTAAGTTAAATGTTCCATTTTCTTCCTCTAACGGTTTTACCATAACAATGGCATCTAGATTTAGTGGTCCGTAAATATGAGGATACTTCTCTCCTAAATCATATAGTAAACATAACTTTTTCTTACTGCTAAAAAACTCATTGGCAATTGCTATAACTTGCGTAAGATAGGAGCAATGCGTGAAACCTTCCGTTTGTAACGTCATTGTTTCATAGGAGCCTTTTTTACAAGCAATTTCATATTCATCATATGTTGTTATGTGATAAATCATACTTCTCTTAAAATAGTTCCTTCTATATGTCTTATATTATCAATTTCATCATACATATAATAAGTCACTAAAATATCATCATTTGGTAATTGAACAGAACGTGTATATCCTAAGTCATGATTAGTGCAACAATTTCTTATTTGTAATTCATTAGCACTTTCAATGTTATTCATTTCACCATCTAAAAGTACTGCTTTAATTCCATATGGTTTATATCTATTTCCATAAGTCATTAAAACATTTCCACTTTTCAATTGAATAGCTTCAAAGGGTGATGGTGAAGTATACGGTGTTTTTTTAGGATCTTTCCATGTTTTACCTTCATCTAATGATTCTGAGTAATACATATATGCCATATCGTTGTTTCCATCATCATATATGTTTTTACTTTCATCTTCTTTATGTGTTCTCATCATACATACTAATTTACCGCTTTTGGTCCTAAAAAGATTTGGCTCCGTCATAAATAAATTTTTTATTTTACGAAATGTATATAATTTCTCCCAAGTTTTCCCTTTATCTTTACTTTTAATAATATCATTTAGTCTTTTAGTAAAATCATTGTTATACCAAGCGATTGCTAAAACAAGACTTCCATCATCAAGTACGACACAATTTCCCCTTACTGCAACTTTTGACTCTTTCTTGTAATAATCAACAAGTATTGGTTTTTCCCAAGTTTTCCCATTATCATATGAACGTGTCGAAAATGTATCTACCATCATTGCTACATGATCAGAATATCCTGCATGCATTATTCTAGTCTCATTTGGAAAATCATTTTTTTCTCCATACTTCCATGTAAAAAACATGGAAAGAATTGTTCCATCTTCTAAATAGTTCATTGAAGGATCTTGTACTCCATGAAAAAAGTGATCATATATTACACTAACATTTTTATCCCATGTTTTTCCGTTGTCCTTTGATGTTACATATACAGCTTTTGAGGCAGGGTCATTATGTGTAAAGTCACCATGTGTTTCTAAACGATTAGGAGCTTGTCTAAAAGAAACCATTAAGGTATTGTCTTTTAGTTTAATTACATTTGGAAATGTGGAGTAAAATCTTTTATCTTTGTAGATAAGTATATCTTTGATTTTTTTTAATAGCATTTTTACCTCTTATATTTCTCTTAGTATTGTCCCTTCAATATGTCTTATTTTATCTTTTTCATCATACATGTAATAAACTACTAAAATATCATCATTTGGTAATTGAACAGAACGTGTATATCCTAAGTCATGATTTATACCGCAGTCTCTTATTTGCATTTCGCTTGCACTTTCAATATTATTCATTTCACCATCTAATAAAATTGCTTTAATTCCATATGGTTTATATCTGTTTCCATAAGTCATTAGCACATTTCCACTTTTTAATTGTATGGCTTCAAAAGGTGATGGTGATGTGTATGGTGTTTTTTTAGGTTGTGACCAGGTTTTACCAAAATCTAGAGAAACTGAATAATGCATATATGCCATATCATTATTACCATCATCATATACACTTTTGTCTCCATCTTCTTTATGTGTTCGCAACATACATACAAGTTTTTCGCCTTTTGTTAAAAACAGATTTGGTTCTCCCATAAATGCATTAGGTACCACTGGAATAGTGTTTAATCGTTTCCAAGTTTTCCCTTGATCGTAACTTTGTATTATGCTTATTTTTCTTAAATTCATAACATCATGATAACCTGCAACTGCTAAAACAATACTTCCATCAGGTAGTTTAGCCACATTTCCCCTAACAGTATTAGTCTTTTCTTTTCCATAAAAGTCAATTTTTAATGGTTTTTCAAAGGTTTTTCCCTCATCATGAGAGCGAGTAGTATAGGCATCTTTTAAAAACATTACATGCTCACTGTAGCCTGCATGCATTTTTCTAGTTGCATTAGGATAATCTTTTGCTTCACCAAATTTCCACATGAAAAAAGTTGAGAGAATCGTTCCATCCTCTAGATAGTTAACACATGGGTCTTGTACTCCATAAAAAAAGTGATCATGAATTATAGACACATCACTATCCCATGTTTTCCCATTATCTTTTGAAGTAATAAAAACTCCTTTTGAAGCAGGATCACCATGTGTAATATCCCCATAGGTTTCTAAACGATTAGGAGCTTGTCTAAATGACACCAATAAAGTGTCATCTTTTAATTTTATAATGTTTGGAAACGTTGAATAATATCTTGCATCTTTATAAATTAAAACATCTTTTATCTTCTTTAATCCCATGTTAATAGCCTCCTATAATTTGTTTTATTATATCATAAATGATATAATTTTGTGTGATTAGTTAGGACAAGGAGGGGTTATGAATAAACAATATTTTATTGATGATGAACGCATTATCAGTGAAGAAATTGACAAAGATACTGTTGTTATCAATCTTGAAACAGGTTGCTATTATAGCTTTAATGAAACAGCCTCATATATCTTTTTTACCTTTAATAATGGAGATATCCAAGAGCAAGTTATAAAAGGATATCAATTAGTATTTTCAGTTGATAAAAATACTGCTACTAGTGATATTACTAAAATACTTTCATACTTATTAGATAAGCAATTACTAACAGAAGGTATCTCTTCTCAAACATCAGATACAAATCATATACCTCAACCATATATAGCTCCTCTTATTGAAGAATTTGATGATATGCGTGAAATGTTATTACTAGATCCAATTCATGAAGTAAAAGAAGAAGGATGGCCTCATAAAAAAGATGAGTGAAAAACGATATAGCGCAATTAAAAACATTATTAAACAATATTGGAATGAAGCTTGTTCTTTCGAACCAGTTGAAAAGTACTTAATAATAAACAATATCCCTATTCGCTTTTTATTTGCCAACGATACATTGGTTAATGTACTCTGTAAACCTTTTGAACATCTTCTTGTGAAACCATGTGACAATTATGTATTAACTGTTCATATTTTTGATGAATTATCTACATCAATTAAAATGCCCTATGATATAATTACAGGAGAAAATGCAAATAATGTTGTAAACGCCACTTACTTTTTTAATCATGAAGATACTCATTTACTCTATAATATTTTAACATCAATGATGACATTTATTGATTTTCCAAATCAAAATGCTTATTATGTTGTTAATTCATTAGAAACCATGCCTTATTATGAAAAAGCTTGCCCAATGAGAATGTTACTTCATTGGTTTTGCGTTAAAAACAATATGACACTTATTCATTCAGCGGCTATTTCAAATAGTGATAGTGGTTATCTTCTTGCAGGGCGAGGTGGTGTTGGAAAATCCACTTTATCCATGTTAAGTTTATTTGAAGGTAGTACCTTATTAGGTGATGATTATGTCATAATTGAAAATAATGATCACCCTTATGTCACCTCTATTTATAATACTATTAAAATTAATAACGATATGATTAAACTTTTCCCAATAGTAAATAATTTCTTAGTAAATAAACCTACCAATGAAGAAAAGGGTTATTTATTTATAACAGATATTCCTCATAAAACCATTGGTAAGCGATTCAAGTTAGAAGGAATTATCTTTATTAATAGACAAGATTTAAAACAAGTTCACATAGAAAAAATACCAAAAACAAGAGCCTTAGCCACAATTGGTGCTAGTACTATGTTTCAATTACCAGGAGCAAATCATTCATTTATTAAGCATATCTCAAAACTAGTAAAAAGTTTTCCAGTATATGAATATACATTAAGTAATCAAATTGAAAAAAATATATTAGGTTTACAGACCTTTATTACCCACCACCCACTGGTATCAGTCATAATGGCAGTATATAACGGACAAAAGTACATAAAAAAAGCAATAGATAGTGTGTTAAACCAATCTCATAAACAAGTAGAATTAATAATAGTTGATGATGGTTCAACTGATAATACTGCTACTCTTATTAAATCATATAAAAGTGAAAATATTTCTTACTACTACCAAGAAAATAGCGGACCTGGTGCTGCTAGAAATTTAGGTATAAATTATGCAAAAGGGTCATTAATCGCTTTTATTGATCACGATGATGTATGGTATAAAGATAAGCTTTTCAAACAAATTACTTATCATAGATATCATCCAGATGTATCTGTTCTTTTTACTAAACATAATTTAGTTTTTGAAGATCCAACTAAAGATTATAGTTGGGTTCAAACAATTGAACACCAAAAGAGATATTCAACTAGAGTTCCAAGTAGTCAACTTCTAGAGAAATCAGTTTTAAATCAACTTGGTCTTTTCAATGAATCTCTAAAATTAGGTGAAGACTTTGATTTTTTAAATAGGATAATTGAATCATCGTTACAAATTCATACTCTAGATGAAATATTATATGATAAATTAATTCACGATAATAACATTTCAAGTGATATTCAAAAAAATAGACAATTTATATTTAAGATTTTATCAACTTCCATTAAGCGAAAAAAAAGAAAAGAAGATGTATTAATTAGTTTAATTATTCCAGCATATAATTCAACTACTCATTTGCTTACATGCCTTGATTCAGTTGTTGCTCAAACACATTCTGTTTTTGAAATTATTATAGTAGATGATGGTTCAACTAATAACACTAAACAATTAGTTGACAGTTATAAAGATGATAGAATTATTTACTGTTATCAAGAGAACAAAGGAATAGGTGGTGCTAGAAATACAGGTGTTAGAAAAGCTAGGGGAAATTACTTGGCTTTTATAGATCATGATGATGTGTGGGTTCCTTACAAATTACAAATTCAACTTGAGAGACTTCTTTTTGACGTTACTACTGATGTGGTCTTTGGACACATAAGTCAATTTTATTCTAGCGAAGTTAATCAAGCATATAAGTCAAAGTACATATGTCCCACCAACCCTTCAAAGGGACGTCATGCAGGAACTATGCTTATAAAAAAAGAAGATTTTCTAACTGTTGGTTTTTTTGATGAACAGCTAAGAGTTGGAGAATCTATTGATTGGATTGGACGTTTAGATGATAGTCAATTACGCTCTGCTATTATCCCAAAAGTTCTTATGTATCGTAGAATGCACTATAATAATTTTGGTATTATTAATAAGCAAAACCGTCAAGATTTTGCTAAAGTATTTGCTAAACGAATTAAGGAAAAAAGAAAATGAAACATCTTAAGCTTTCAATTACTTCTTCTCAAAAATATTTATTACAAGCTATTGTTGGTAATGTTTTTGATTTACCTATCTATTATGATGCTTGGATAAACCAAGTTAATATTGTTGATTATATTGATGGAGAAAGCTATCGTCTTCTTCCTTTACTATATAAACGACTAGTAAAAGGCAACATAGTTGATGAAAACATCAATAGATATAAAGGTGTTTATAAGAAAACTCTATTCAAAAATAGTATTCATTTTAATAACTTATTATCAGTTGGAAGAGAATTAAATAAAAATCATATTCCATTCACAGTAATAAAAGGATTAGCAATTATATTAACCTATGACCAAGATAAAGGGTTAAGGCATATGAATGATATAGATTTACTTGTTACAAAAAAACAAATCCCTGATACTATTTCTGTTTTACAATCACATGGCTTTTCACCACAATTTTCATATGATGTTGCTACTAATATAGATACTAGGCATTCCTTCGCTTTTTCTAATAGCCTTGGTTTTGAAATCGATTTACATTGGAAAAGCAATTATCTTAGAAATATAAATATTACTCTTACTAAAACTATTGCACTTAATTATAAAGGAGTAGCTGTAAATGTACTAACGCCTGAAAATCAAATTATAAACACTCTACTCCATGCGGCTACTTGGGATCCTGTTTTTATTATAAGATGGGTAACTGATTTATATACAATTTTAGAAAACGAAGATGCTATTAACTGGAAAGAGATTATTAATATAATAAAGAATAGTTCTTATTCTTATACAATATATATTATGCTTTCATTTTTTAATGAAGTCTCTTCTATTAAAATTGATGAATGGGTTTTATTAGATTGTAAAAAGTATGGGAATAATAAAAAAAACATGGTTTGTTCTAAAAAGAACTTAACTCCACCAAAAACTGTTTTTGGAAAACTAGGATGGCATGGTTATACAATGACAAATAATGATTTATCATTGTACAAAAAAATCATAGGGTTTCCAAAAGATGTTCTAATGAATTCTCCCTATGACTCTTATTGTTCTTTATGGAAAGCATTTTTTAGAAAACACATTTTAGGTAAACACAATTAAGGTGTGTACTTTACAATTGGTTTTCTAGCAGCCATAACTTCATCTAGACGTTTAACCACTGTGGTATGTGGCGCATTATGAACTAAACTTTGATTTTTATCAACTTCAGCCACAATATCTTTCATAACTTTTATAAACTCATCTAATGTTTCTTTACCTTCTGTTTCTGTAGGTTCAATCATCATAGCCTCTTTGACGATTAAAGGGAAATAGATAGTTGGCGGATGATAACCATAATCAAGTAATCGTTTAGCCATATCTAACGTAGAAGCACCCTTTTCTTTTTGTAATTGTCCTGATAATACAAACTCATGCATACACGATGTACCAAAAGGAACTATGAAATCATCTTTAATTTGTGACATAACATAATTAGCATTTAACACTGCATTTTCTGAAACTTCTTTTAATCCTTTATTGCCCATAGTTAAAATATATGCATAAGCTTTAATTAACACAGAAAAATTACCATAAAAAGATCTGATTTTTCCTATTGTTAAAGGATGGTTATATGAAAGATAAAACTCATTATTATTTTCTTTCACTATTGGTATGGGAAGATAGGGAATTAACTCTTTTTTTACTCCAACTGGTCCTGAACCTGGTCCACCACCACCATGTGGTGTGGAAAATGTTTTATGTAAATTTAAGTGAACAACATCAAAGCCCATGTCACCTGGTCTAACTTTTCCTAAAATTGCATTTGCATTAGCTCCATCATAATATAGAAGGCCACCTTTTTCATGAACAATAGTTGCTATTTCCATAATTTCTTCTTCAAAAAGGCCTAAAGTATTTGGGTTAGTTAACATTAATCCAGCAACTTGATCATCCATTAATTCTTTTAAATCATTAATATCTACTAGTCCTTTGTCATTGGAATGAACAGTTACAACATCAAATCCTGATATGGCAGCTGATGCAGGATTTGTTCCATGAGCAGAGTCTGGACATATTATTTTAGTACGTTTATGATCGCTTTTTGCTTCATGATAAGCTTTTATCATCATTAATCCAGCCATTTCTCCATGAGCTCCTGCTGCTGGCTGTAAAGTCATTTGATCCATGCCTGTAATTTCACACAACAACAATTCAAGATGATACAAGGCTTTTAAAGCGCCTTGTGTTGTGTTATAAGGTTGATAAGGATGCACATTTACAAACCCATTTAATCTGGCAATATCTTCATTTATTTTAGGGTTATATTTCATTGTACAAGATCCTAATGGATAAAACCCTTGATCTACTCCAAAATTTCGCTGACTTAGATGTGTAAAATGTCTAATTACATCTACTTCGCTTACTTCTGGAAGAGGTGCACTTTCTTTTCTAATTAATTCTTTTGGTAAATAATTTTCTAGTGGTTGTTCTTTTATTAAAGTTGGTGGTAAAGAAAAAGCACTTCGTCCTGGTTGTGATATTTCAAAAATCAATTTTTTCATACTACTTCACCTGCCACTTTCACAAATAAATCAATTTCTTCTTTTGTCCTCTTCTCCGTAACTGCCACTAGCCACAATCCGTCTCCTAAATCATAACCTCCTAAAAATCCATTCTCTATTAAGTGGTCATTAATCTTACTTACATTAGCTTTACATTTAACAACAAATTCTTTAAAAAACGGTTTATCTGATACTTTTTCAAATAAACCTGTATCAATTAATTGCTCATAAGTATAATGGGCATTAACAAGACAACGTTTAGCAATGTCTTTTATCCCTTTTTTCCCTATTACTGATAAATAGATTGTTGCAGCCAATGCATTTAGTGATTGATTTGAGCAAATATTTGATGTAGCTTTTTCTCGCCTAATATGTTGTTCTCTCGCCTGTAACGTTAAAACAAATGCTCTCTTTCCCTCTGTGTCAACTGTTTGCCCAACAATCCGTCCTGGCATTTTTCTAACTAATTTTCCAGTTACTGCAAAAAAGCCAAGATAAGGACCTCCATAGGCTAAAGGATTTCCTAAAACTTGTCCTTCGCCTACAACAATATCTGCCCCAAAATCTCCAGGAGGTTGTAAAATCCCTAAAGATATTGGATCTGTATATACAACTAATAATCCTTTTACTTTATGAATAGCTTCACCTAATTCTTTTAACTTTTCAACTTGTCCATAATAGTTTGGTGTTTGTACACAAAGACATGCAGTGTTTTCATCTATATCATCAACAAGTGTTTCTAAAGTAGTTTGTACAATATCTACATCTCTATACTGCAAATATGTAGACACTACTTGTTTAGCTTCTGGATGAATACTATCTAATAATAGAATCTTGTTTTTTCTTTTTTGTGTTGAATAGGCCATAACGCACGCTTCAGCTAAAGCTGTTGGTCCATCGTACATTGAAGCATTACAAGCATCCATACTCGTTAATTGACATATCATTGTCTGATATTCAAAAATAGCTTGTAACATTCCTTGTGAAATCTCTGGTTGATATGGCGTATATGAGGTATAAAACTCTTGTCGGCTCAACATATGGTCTATTACTGATGGTACATAGTGATCATAAGCACCTGCCCCTAAAAAACATATATAGTCATCTGTGGTTTTATTTAAATTAGCTAAAGAGGAAAAATATTTTATAATTTCCATTTCAGTTAACCCACCAGGAATATTAAGTAGTCCATTAAATTTAACTGCTTTTGGAATTATATCAAATAACTGCTCTATATTTTTTACACCAATAGCATGCAGCATTTCAACTTGTTGCTCATTAGTATTAGGTATATATCTTGCCATTGTTATTCCTCTTCTTCACAATATTTAGCATAAGCTTTTTCATCTAATAGCTCATCTAATTGTGTTAAATCGCTCATGGTAATAACAGCAAGCCATGCTTCATAAGGTTGCTCATTAACTTTTTCAGGTTCATCATCTAGTTCTTCGTTTACTTTAGTTATAATTCCTGAAAGTGGAGAAAATACATCTGCTGCTGTTTTAACTGATTCAACAGTACACAATACTTCTCCTTTTTTTATGTTATCATCTACTTCTGGAATTTCAACATATACGATATCACCTAATTGTAATTGAGCATAATTAGTGATTCCAACATAAGCATCATTTCCTTCTACCTTAACCCACTCATGTTCCTTTGAGTATAATAATCCTGGTACTAGATTCATTCTTTTTTCCTCCATTATTTTTTATATTTCTTTTTATAAAAAGGTTTTTTAACTACCTTAGCTTGCTTTATTTTATTTCTAACTTCAATATATATTAAGGTGTCTCGTTTTCTATATGAACGCTCAACTAATGCCAATCCTAGGTTTTTTTGTAGGCTTGGTGAAAAAGAACCACTAGTAACAAATCCAATCTTGTTACCTTCCTCGTCAAGTACTGTATACTCACTTCTTGCAATCCCTTTATCTATCATTTCAAAACCAACCAGTCTTCTTTTAGGTTTCTCTTCTATTTGCTTAACAATCTTATCCTTGCCTATAAATTTGTCTTTTTCAGGTTTAATAAAATAAGTAAGTCCCGCTTCAACTGGAGTTATATCTTTTGTAAGTTCATGCCCATATAATGGTAGCGCGCTTTCAAAACGCAAAGTATCTCTAGCGCCTAATCCACAAGGTAATATTCCATGGTCTTTACCAGCATGTAAAAGTAGAGAAAATAATTCACTTCCATCTTTTGCATCTGCATAAATTTCAAAACCATCTTCTCCTGTATAACCTGTCCTTGATACTAATGCTTTAATTCCATTTATATCAACCGCTTCATTGAATGTAAAAAAGGTAATTTGTTGTAATGAAGTACTAGTTAGTTTTTGCAAAATCATTTCAGCTTTTGGCCCTTGTATGGCAATTTGTGCATAGTCATTAGAAACATTGTTAATAGTCACTTTAAAATCTTTAACTTGATCACTTATCCATTTAAAATCTTTTAAAACATTTGAAGCATTAACTACTAAAAAATAATCCTGCTCATTTTTTTTGTAAACGAGTAAATCATCTACTGTCCCACCATCTTGGTAACACATAGGAGTATATATTATTTGTTGCTCCTTCATGTTTTTTATGTCATTGGTTATAAGGTAGTTCACAAAATCTTTTGCATCTCTACCTTTTATTGTTATTTCTCCCATATGAGATACATCAAATAATCCTGCATTTTCTCTAACAGCATTATGCTCTTCAATAATTGATGTATATAAAACAGGCAACTCCCAACCACCAAAATCAATTAGTTTTCCACCCAGTTCTTTATGCAATTCATTAATAGGTGTTTTTTTCATAACAATTTCTCCAATTTCCTACAAAAATAAAGACAACAAAAATATTTGTCGTCTTCCCCGTTTTGTTACCTGAGAGATTCTATCTTACGATATTGCCCCTTCGGTGTTATGTAATACTTCATAACTTTTCAGAGTTTCGTCCTGTAACGGTCCTTTTTGCCTGAAAGATTCACATAAATTCCGACTCGTTTACTGCTTACTTCTTCGGCTTTCATAAATTTGAAATCTCCCGCTACATTCATCCGTATATTGTGTTTTAATTATATATAATACTCAATCATATCTCAATACTTTTTATAAAATTATTGAAACTGATCATATACCTCTTTAATTACCTTAACGCTATAATCAATATCATCATATGTTAAACTTTCTGATAATTGAATTCTAATTCTAGCTTCTCCTTCTGGAACTACAGGAAATCCAAATCCTGTTACATAAACATTCTTCTCCATAATAGCTTTTGCCATGGAAATAGCTTTTGATGTTTCACCCACAATAATTGGAACAATAGCGCTATCACCTTTTAGAGGAGTTATACCACTTTTTAGAAGCTTCTCTCTTAGATATGTAGTTTTATTATGTAGCGATGTAACCATTTTAGGATTTTCATCTAATAAATTTAGTGCGGCTAAAGACATAGCTGCAATTACAGGTGGTAGAGAATTTGAGAAAAGAGAAGGTCTAGAATTTTGAATACATAAGTCAATAACCTCTTTTGATGAAGCTACAAACCCGCCACCTGCGCCACCTAAAGCTTTGCCAAATGTTCCAGTAATAATATCAATTTGGCCTAATACTCCTGTATGCTCAATTGTACCTCGCCCTGTTTTACCCATAACTCCAGTAGCATGTGATTCATCCACCATTAAAATTGCATTGTATTTTTTACATAAAGAAACAATAGTTTGTAATTTTGCAATATCTCCCTCCATTGAAAATACTCCATCTGTAATAACTAATTTTGTGTCAAAAGATTTTGCTTCTTTTAATAATTTTTCTAAATCATTCATATCTGAGTGCTTATATATATATTTCTGTACTTTTTTACTAGCTAACCTACAACCATCTATAATACTAGCATGGTTTAACTCATCACTTATGATGCAATCACCTTCTCCTACTAAAATAGGGATTATAGCTGTATTAGCACTCCAACACGAAGTATAGGTTAAACTAGCTTCTGTGTGTAAAAAAGAAGCTACTTTTTCTTCTAAATCACGATGTATATCATAAGTTCCACAAATAAATCTTACACTTGCTGCACCTACACCATATTTAATCAGCGCTTCACGCCCTGCTTTTATTATGTCTGGATGATCACTAAACCCTAAATAGTTATTAGAACATAAAATAATAACCTCATTAAATTTTTCAATCATTGCTTTATGCGACATAGGAGAAAGCAAATATTGATATTCTTTATACTTTCCAAGTTCTTTCATTTCTGTTAATTTTGTTTGCAATTTGGTTTTAAATTGTTGATTCATTTTAACTACCTCATTTTATTTCTTTTCCATCCACGCCATTATAATATTTAACTTGCTGATTCCCATCTGTTAACCTATAACAATAATATACTTTTCCTTTGGCATCTTGTTTATATCCTTCATCAATACGACTAATTGTATTTTTACCATATGTGTTTTCTTTATAAACTATCTGGCTCATTAAAATTGTTGTTACGGGTAAAATTGATGATTTTTCTCCTTCTATTAATTGATTATCAACGTATTTAATTGCTATACTTTTCATACCGTATTCATCAATTGTCGCTGATATATATAAGTCATATAGTACCTTATTATTACCAATATAAATATAATCAACATTATATGTGCTTGTACCTGACATAACAACAGTATCTACTAAATAATTAATATGATTAAAACTAATACTATCTAAAAAATCTCTAATTCTTCTATCTGCGTCATATCTATCGTTTATTTCTTTAGGTATCTTTAGACGCTCTGTTAAAGTGATGGATATTGTAGTTTCATCTTCACTACTTTGTATATTACCAGTAATTAATTCACTAATTTGATTAATGTAATCTTTTGTAAAAATTCCATCGTTATATTCCATTCCAATAGCTATACTAGGTTCGTTATTAAAAGAAGCGTTAATACTTACGCCTCGATAAGCCATGATATCACGTACATAGGTAATTTCATTTTCATACTCTTTGCTTCCTTCATCAAAATTAATAATAAATACAAGTAAAAAGATATTAATTACTAATAATAATACGATTATTAAATTAAGAGCTTTTTTTGTGTTCATTTATTCTTCCGCCTGTTCAATATCATATACTTGTTTATCACCTGAATATTCTTCAACAATCATTTTAGGAATCAAAAACGCTTCATCTTCTTCACCAATTACATACCCAACATAAATATTTTTTGCACTGAGTTGTAATAAATTAATTTGATATTGTTCTATTACTTTTATAAAGTTAGCATAATAATCTTCTTCTACTATTGTTGTGGTATTACTTAATAACAGTGGTGAAATCGTTAATAATTTCCCACTAGCTTCTAAAACCCTAGTTTTATTTGCTTTAACTTTAATCATATTATTTTCATCTTCAAATAGAATAATTAAATCATGATATATATAACTAAATTCAAATAAGTAACCATCCTCTTCTTTTGTTACATTTCTAACAATCAGCTTAGGTTGTCCTGAACCATTTATGTAAAAGAAATCTGTTAATAATTCTATGGCATTATAAAAAGCACTTTTCACATCTCCTGTAGTTTCGGCGGAAGTGGCTATAAATTTGTAAGTAAAACGACTATTATCTTCAATGGAAAATAAGTTATACTCATTTGAAAAGAAAATATCATTATCTGCATTAATAGTAGTTTTGTGCTGATCGTGAGTAACTCCTAGTAATAATCGTTTTATATTTTCAACCATTTGATTTTTCTCTTTTATATTGCTTGTTTCATTATATCCTTTAATTAACACAAATGGATTAACGGTAACATATTGATATGTTCTAGCATATTCATTGTCAATCTTTACAGGAATATCTAAATTATTTTTTAAGTCAGCAATTTTACTATTGGAAATAATTCGGCTATAGTAAAAATACCTTGAGCTGTCATAACGTTCTGTATTCTCTAATAAATTATATAACTTACTATAATTTTCTCTAGTAAAATACTCAAAAGCTTCCACGTTACTGTAAATCAAAACATAATCTGTGGTTTTTATATAAATGGTTGTTAAATTATCATTTTCAGGCTTAATGTGAATCTTTTCAATTTCTGCATCAATTGGTTGATAGGTTTTTGCTTGTACCATAAGTGCTACAAATTCAACTGGATTTGGTTGCATAAAATCTAATGTAACACCTTCGCTTTTATAAATATTATCCCAATCACTGTTACTTTCTGTTTTATAAGAAGCGTTAGTTTGTAAAATATTTCTTAACACTTCTTGGTAAGCTGCCCACATAGGTTCATATAAAGTACTATCTTCTCTTTTAATAATCCAAGAATCATTTACTCCACTTTTAACAATCATCCGATATGGTTGTAAATATGATGTGTAAATTTCTTCTTCAAAGGAATGATAATAACTTTCAATGTTATTTTCCTTGTCAAAGATACCTAAAGAATAAGTATCTAGATAATAGTCAAGAATAATAATAGCCTGCACTATGACAGCTAGTAATAAAATAATCATTATAACAATTTGAGTTGTTTTATTCTTCACTTATTTTCTCCCTTTCTATAGGTATTATAATTGTAACAGTAGTCCCCTTTTTCTTTTTACTATCAAGAATAATATTCCCATTATGAGCAATCATTATTTCTTTGGCAATAGCTAATCCTAATCCAGTTCCTCCCATTTTTCTAGAACGAGCTTTATCAACTGTATAAAATCTCTCAAATATTCTAGGTAAATCCTTTTCTGGAATACCGATTCCTGTGTCTTTTACACTAATGTAAGCATATTCTTTATTTCTAATAGATTTAACTGTAATTTTCCCAAATTCATCAGAATATTTAATTGCATTTGTTAAAACATTTATTAGTACTTGCTGTATTTTATCATAATCAAAAAATGCATTTCCTTCATATTCAATTTCAGTATATATCATGTGATTTTTAGCTTTAGCCTCAACTTCTACTTTTTCAATGGTTTTTATAATTAGTTCATTTATACTATGTAAATGTCTATTTAAGTATAGTTGATTTAAATCCATGGCAGAAAGCTGAAGAAGATCTCTTACAATTCGATACATTCTATCAGTTTCGCTATTAATAACTTGTAAAAATTGCTCTCTAGTTTCTTGATCATCAACCATACCATTTAGCAAGGTTTCTGTATAACTTTTAATAGAGGTCAATGGTGTTTTTAATTCATGTGACACATTAGCAACAAACTCTTTTCGCATTTCATCTAGTTTTTGTTGCTTAGTTATATCCCTTAAAATCATTATAATCCCTTCTGGATGATGATTTTTATCTCGTAATATTCCAAATGCTACATGTAATATTGTGTCGTGTATGTTGATGATTAGATTACTGTTATTTACTTTATCTGTTTTTTTGATAATCTCATCAAATGTAATATTAATTTTATATTCTTTTATTATCTGTTGTATTGTCTCATTTATTTTCCTACGATGAAGTAGCTTTAGCGAAACAGGATTAACATGAGTAATAACTCCATTTACATCAAAAGCAATTATTCCGTCTGTCATATTAGTTAAAATAGCATCAATCTTGTTTTTTTCATTAAAAATATCCTCTAACATATTTTTAAGATTTAATGACATCTCATTAATAGACATAGTTAATTGGCCAATTTCATCATTTCCTGCTTTTTCTAGCAGTTGACCAAATTCTCCTTCAGCAATGTCTTGTGTTTTCTCAATAATATCATTAATAGGTTTAGTTATAGATTTTGATAATAAATATCCTATGATAAAGGCAAATACCAAAGAGATTAATAAGCTTGTCATAATTGAATTATTAAATTCAGAAACCATTAACTGCCAATCTTCTTTGTAATACCTGAAATAAAAGACTAAATTTTCTTTAACAACTGCATAATCATAAAAAGCTCTGTTATTAATTGTTATTAATTCCTTATGATTAATATGTTCTCCTGACACAGCAGTAATAAAATTAATCGAACTATATAGTTCTGTGAGAAAAACTTGTTCATCTTTACTCAAAAAGGATGAGTCAGATGAAAAAATTTCATTGTTTTTACGATTTATGATTGTATAGCTTTTATTATTTCCATAAATCCCAAATGAAGGAGCATATATATCTCTCATATCTTGATATACATTAGAAATATTTAGTGAACCTTCTTGAATTTCATAAATATCAAAGCCTTTTTCTATATTTTCAATAAATTGATTATAATGAAAATTTTCTATGCTAATATTCAAAAATATACCAATTGGTATAACTAAGCAAACTGCAATCAAGCAGATAAATATAACTAATTTCCATTGTAATCGCTTTTTAAACACTTACTCCTTATCATCCTTTCTGAAAAAATATCCAATACCACGTTTAGTTACAATATACTTGTTTTTATCTGTTGACAATTTATCTCTAAGACGGCTAATTGTAACATCCACAGTTCTCATATCACCATAATAATTATAATCCCAAATTGATTCTAGTAGTTTTTCACGACTCATGACAACTCCTCTATTCTCAACTAGAAATGATAATAATTCAAATTCTCTGCTTGATAATTCAATTGGTTGATTATTTTTTAACACTTCATACCTTGCTTCGTTTATTTGCAAGTCAAATATAGTAATGCTCTCTTTTAAATCTTTTAAATCTTTTGGTTTCATTCGACGTAAATTTGATTTTATTCTAGCTATTAATTCTCTTGGAGAAAATGGTTTAGTTACATAATCATCGGCCCCTAGTTCAAGCCCCAGCACTTTATCTAATTCTTCTTCTTTAGCTGTAAGCATGATAATTGGTGTTTGAATTCTCTCACGTAATTTACGACAAACAGTAAATCCATCATAAATTGGTAACATAACATCTAAAAGGATTAAATCAGGGTGTTCATTTAGGCCCTTTTCAATAGCTTCTTGTCCATCATATGCTTCTATTGTGGTATATCCCTCTTTTTGCAAATTAAACTTGAGAATATTAACAATATTTCTTTCATCATCAACAATTAAAATTTTAGCAGACAAATAAGCACCTCCCTTTACTATACTCATAATTATATCATAAAAACAAAGCGAGAAAAAAGCACTTTTAAAGTGCCTTTAACGAATATATCCTGTACTGATTTCTAAATCTTTTAATGCTAATATATAGGTTTTCTCCTTTTGTGAAACTAAAGAAACTACCACCTTATAGGTTTTCTCTTTTCCCTGTAGAATATTAAGAGAGATAAATCCTTGTTCATATTGTGTCAAAGCTATCTCATAGTCTTCTAATTTAATTTGTTGATTCAATTTTTCTAATTGTAAATAGTCATATTTTGTTTTTAAATTATTTATATCACGTAAAATTGAAACTTCAACTGAAAGTAATTGTTTATTATAATCTAATAACGCTTGTTCATAATTAGCCTTTGCAGTAATATGTTTTTCTGTAGTTTCTCCATAAAATTGACTAATAATATTAAAATATATTTCTTTTGATTCCATATTACGCGAAGACGAATATAACGTAATATGATTTGTCATTGCACTTTCATATACTTCTTCATAGGTAAGGTCATAAGGGTTTATTATATCAATTAAATTAATATCAATAATTTTATTGTCTGGTAACATACTTTTTAATCGCTTGCCAATTGCTGCAAACTCATTCTCAGCATTTTCTAAGGCAATTCTTGAAGACTCTACTAAATATTCTCCATTCATTTTTTCAAGTTCTATACTATCTGATGTTGCTAATATTTCCAAATAATCACTTTTAGCCTTTAAAAAAGTCTCATTAGCTAAATATAAACTACTTTCAAAAAGATAATAATCATAACTCACATTTAGAATGTCTTTTTCAATATTTTTAATATTCTTATTATTATTCATTACTATTAAAGTTAAAGTAGTCTCTTCATTAAATGGTGTATAAACCCCTTTAATTTGTCCTTTGTAGGTTGTCTTTTCTGTGATTGAAGCTATTCTATTTGCCTCGTCATATGAAATAACAGCAGCATCATATCGTAATTCGTCAATTGCTACATATGGATTATTTGTAATAGCTAAAGTATTAGCTTGTTCAATTGAAATTTTTATTACTTCAACTCCTAAAACACCTCCGCTGATTAACAGCGCTATGATCACTAATAAAATAATTTTTTTCTTCATGATTAAAAAGTCTCCTTCATATAAGTGCAAGCAATATTTTCAAGTTGCAATACATGTGTATTGTATGTGTACATCTTTTCTATATAGGTAACAAGAGATGCTTCATAACATTCTACATATTCTTGATATTCTTCTTGGTCAATATATCCTTTTTCAGCAAATGCTTTATTATCTAGCATTTCTTGATAATAAATATTAATTTTTGTTTTGTAATTATTAATTGTGTCATGTTCTTGAGATAAATTGAAAAACAATTGTCTTATCTCCTTAGATTGTGAGGTTATGAATGTTTCTTTATATAATTGATTTAGCTCCATTGTAATCATCGTTTGCTTATAATCTATTGAACCACTATTTGTTGTTACATTAACATTATATCCATCAAGATAATCAACCTTAATTTCATCTTTATAAAGTTGTCTATCATATTCAATGATAACTTTTGAATACGTAATAAAACTATCAAGATACTCACTAAGCTTTAAAACGGGTAAAAGAGTTTCTTCTATATCCCAAGAATAATCAGAAAAGTTAATTGATTGTTTCATTGCTATATTAAAAGAAAATAGAGCATTCTCATAATTTCGCTTACTACTATTTAAAGATACTTTTGCGGTTTCTAAGGTGTATCTTGCTACTCTAAGAGAAGATTGATTAATATAACCTTGTGAAAACAACAATTGTGAATTAGCATAAGCAACTACTTGTTTATCATACTTATCTTGCATGCTGTTTACATTTTTATGAAACGAGTATAGAGAAAAATATAAATTTCTAAATGTTATTTCAAGGGAACTAGTAGTCGTTAATAATTGTTCTTTAGTTCTTTCTATATTCCAATCAACATTTAATTTACCTGTAATTTTATTAATCATTAAATATGCAAGATTATATGAAAGATTACTTCTACTACTCATCTTAACATACCTATAATAATCATCTACATAATTATCAATTTGATCATTTAATTGTTCTTTAAGTGATTGTAATTGCTCACTATTAGATAGGTACTCAACTTGTAATTCATTAAAGGATGAAGCTTTTGCCATTAATGGTAAGCTTATTAGTAAAAATATTAAAACTATACTGGTAATTTTCTTTAACAAAATGGCCCCCTTTTTTTACTATACAAATTATATCATAAATAAAAGACCTCATAAGTAAAATACATAATCGTTTACAAAAAATTCACAAAAAGAAAGAGTACAATTAAGTACTCTTTCAATAAATTTGTTTAAAACTATTTAGTCATCTACAACTGTGAAGGTATGTGTTAATACTTTACCATCTGTTGTAATGTATGAAATAGATACTGCTGTGTCTGTGGTAACAGTACCAATAGTAACAGTTGGTGACTTATTAGTTGATTGTGTAGCAATACTAATTGCTGCAGGAATTGATGTATACCAAGAACCTGATGTTAAATCAATCACAACACCATACTGATCTTTAACAACAACGTCACCTTCTAATAAAGCAACTGCTGTTTGACCTTCATTAATTTCAAAGTCTTCACTTGCATTCCAAGCGAATATAGTGACTTCTGGTAAATCGCTTACTGCTGTTACAGTGATAGCATCTTCTTCACCATATACTGAGAAGATCTTAATAGTCGTTGTTCCAGCTGCCTGTGCGGACAATTCTAATGTAGTATTATTCAATGTAAAGTCAGCGCTGTTAGAATTTGTTACCATAATAATTCCTGATGGAACTGCACCTGAGCCTTCTAATATAACAGTTTGACCTGTGCTTGTTTTTCCTTGAATCTCTAATGTTACTTCATAGTCAGTTCCAGCTGTTCCTGGGGCACCATATAAGATTGGTGCATCACTTAAGGTGTAGTTAGTAATTTCACTAGCATTAAGAACATATACATTTGGTTGAATAACACTAACAGATGTCATTGATGAATTAAGTAGTGATAATTGAACATTAGCTGTTCCTGCAGTACTTGATGCTGTAAATGTTACAGTATTTGTTCCATCAAAACTTGCTGGAGATGAAGACATATAAGTACCTGTTCCGTTTACAAATTCTATAGATACAGTATATCCTGTTCCCTCTAAATCAATAGCCTCACCATACTGGTCTTTTATAACTAAATTAGCATCAGTGGCAGCATAGATTGCTCCTACTTGGAAGTATGAAGGTATGTTAGATGACACAAGAGTAACTGGTCTTGGAGCTTCATCTACAGTAACTGAGAATGACTGTGTAGTTGAACCATCATAACTGTAGAAAACTTGTGCAGTTCCTGCAATTCCTGCCATAACTTGTAATGTACCAGTTCCTGCATCATAGATAATACCATTGTTTGGTACTACACTTGGATTAGATGATGAAACAACTAATTTGCTTACTTCAAAGTTACCAAGTAATGAAAGAGGTGTACCATATTGGTCATATGCTTGAGAAATTAAGTCAGCAGTTGTTCCAGCTGTAACTCTTCCAGTTGCACCGGCAATAATAAAATTGTCAATAGCTGATGAAGCATAAACAGTTAATGTCTGTTGCGCAATAATTCCTTTTGTTGGAACAATTAAGTGCAATGTAACAATTCCTGGTGCTTCTGCATTAAAGACTAAGTCGCCTTCGCCGTTTATAATAATGCTTGCTGGGTTAATAATAGTTTCTGAAGTACTGTAAACTTGAATTAGTCCACCAGGCTGAATGTCAGCGTTGGTTAACATTAATGGATTACCATATTGATCAATTGCATATACTTCAATTTTATGTCCTGTTGTGTATTCTACGATTGTTGATTTGTTATCAGCAATTTCTAATGTTCCAAACTGTAAAGCTTGAATGCTTGGTTCGTCATATACGACTACCTGTTTTGTTGCTGTCAACATACTAGTATTATGAAGTACAAAAATCATTAATTGATCTCCGGCTTCTACTTTTGAGGGATCAGAACCATTAGCAATTGCTGTTTCACCAGTAATTGTGTATGGAACTTGAATTCCTTTAGTAATATTTGAAATAGTAATTTGTACATTTGTTAAATTCATAGCCATTCCATATTGGTTAACTAAATGAATTTGTAAATCTTGATTAGCTAATGGATAGATATAATCTGCATCGATGTATAATCCTTCAGCTCTCTCTGCTTCAATAGTAAATGTTTTTTCACTTCCTCCAACATTTACAGTATATTCACCAGGTGTGAAATTCCATGTTTGAGTAAAAGTAAATGATTTTCTGTTTTCTGAATAAGTAACAGTAGTTCCTAAACCAACTAATCCTCTTTTAAGAGTAATAGTAGTTCCAATAGGTACTGGTTGATTTACTAATACAGTAATTTCATCAGCATCTGATGGGAAAGCATCCATTACTGTTAATGTTTCAGGGAATACTTCAACGATTACTGAAATCGTTCCATATCCTTCAACAGTACCAGTAGCACCATGGAAACCAACTACACTTGAATCAATTGAAGACCAAACAACGTTAACTGAACCTGTTGTTTCATCAGCAAAAGTTGCTTCTAATGTACTAGGCCAATCAGGTGTTCCATTATAGATACATAGGTAAGTTTCTTCATAAACAAGTTCTGTAATGGTTAAGAAGCCAGCTTCAGCGGCTTTGGTAGAAGTAACAACACCTTCTTGTACTAAGAAGTTGATTAATCTCATACCGTCTTTTTTAGTTGCATTTAATGCTTCAACTAATGCGGTTGCTAAATCATCATTTGTTATTTCTTCTGTACCATATAATGCAGTTAATCCTTTTTCAGCAGCGAATGTAAAAACTTCATCCCATGTATAGTCTACGTCTTGTACGTATCCTAAAGAAGTTAACAACACTTTATATATTTCTTGAGCTGTCATAACTTTAAGAGGTTTAAAAGTTCCATCTGGATATCCTTGGAAACCAACTTCTGGATTTGCTTTTAAATAAGCTAACATGTGTTGCCAATAACTTGATGCATTAGATGCGTCGCTAAATGTAGCGCTACCTGTAAATGCATCTGCTTCTGTTTCTAATCCCATAAGTCTTAGTAATATTCTAGCACCCTGAGATCTATTTGTATTTTTTGCCAAATATTCTTCCGTTACACCTGCTGCGCTATCACCCTTTAGAACACCTAATATTCTAACAGTGTCTGCTTGAGATGAAATAGCCGCACTAACTGGTAAAGAAACCATGACTAATAGCATGGTAATAACCAGAATTGACGAAAGAATTCTTTTTACTGATTTCATTATTTATTTCCTCCTTTATAATGTTTTTTCTTTAGTAAAAATTTCATTAATAGTATATCACTTGAAAAAGTGAAATACAATTAATAACAACTAATAAAAGCCGTCATAAATATTAGACGAAAAAAAGGCCCAAAAGGTTTCATAAAAACTAATATTATTTGGGGTGAACATTTGTTTGTGGAAAAGTAGTGTTTTTCTGTGGATAACCGTGAAATGCCCTATTTAATGGGATTTTTTAGTTTTTTTATAAAATTCTTTCCACAGTTGTTGATATCTCCCTGTTGATAACTTTTATGGCAAAAAAGCCACTAAAACCCGGCTTCTTTGTGGTTTTTTATTTTCTATTTAATTTTTCTTGGTTTTTCTGTGGATATCTTTTTAAAATATTGTTAACTTTTTACTGCAATTGTGGACAACCCTTATATTCTGTTGATAACTTAGAATTTTAAGCTTATATCCATAGCTTCAATTGAGTGGGTAATTGCTCCAGATGAAATTATATCGACACCTGGTAAAGTTTTCTTAGAAATACTATAAATATCAATATTTCCTGAAATTTCCACAAGTGCTTTTTTATTAATTAATGCTATGGCTTTTTCCATTGTTTCAACATCCATATTATCAAGCATAATAATATCCGCTTTTGCCAAAATTGCTTCTTTTACTTGTTTTAAATTTTCAGCTTCAACTTCAAT
This sequence comes from Clostridiales bacterium, assembly GCA_023145435.1. Lineage (GTDB taxonomy): Bacteria > Bacillota > Clostridia > DUPQ01 > DUPQ01 > JAFGUQ01. The sequence continues at coordinate 22,276 of JAGLDS010000006.1, read as the reverse complement.
GGTCATTGTATGAGGAATTTTTTCTCTTACAATCTTAACTGCTTTTTTAATACTACCTACAGCTTTAATATGATTGTCTTTTAACATAACAGCATCTGATAGTGAAAAGCGATGGTTATATCCACCACCCATAGTAACAGCATATTTTTCAAGAATACGTAAATTAGGTGTAGTTTTTCTAGTATCAACTAATCTTATGTTTTTATTATTAATTGCTTTAACAAGCCTATTTGTTTTAGTGGCAATACCACACATTCGTTGTAATAAATTTAGTGCAACTCTCTCACCTTTTAATATACTAGCAGTGGCTCCACTAATATTTAAAATCACATCACTTTTTTTAACATAATCACCATCACTAAAATTAAATTTAAATTTTACCATGTCATCAATTAATAAAAATACTCTTTGAAAAACCATTAGCCCAGCAAGAACACCATCTTGTTTTGCAATCAACTTACCTTCACTTTGCTCAATTTTTGAAAACAAACTATCAGTTGATATATCCCCATAAGGCATATCTTCTTGTAATGCATTTAAAATAATTGTATCAATAGCTAAATTAGAAAGTTTCATCATTACTTTCCTCTCTTTTCTTTGTAATATGTTTTTTGAAAGAATCCAAAGTGTTTGGATAATCAGTTCTAAAGTGAGCCCCTCTACTTTCTTTTCTAGCAAGTGCTGAAGAAATTACGATTTCACCAATTATAGCCATATTAGCTGTTTGTATCTGAGCCATGGAATTGTACTTATATAAATTAAGAATATCTAAAGTTTCATCCATAATTTTTTTTGCAGTTTTTAGTCCCTTTTCATCCCTAACAATACCTACATTCTGATTCATGGTTTTTTTAATACGCTTTTCTATTTCAGATACGGGTTGTGAATAAGTTTCTCCTGATTCACTAATTAGATAATTTTTTTTATCAATATGTACACGTAAATGATTCATCGAAATATCATTAGCAATTCTTTTTCCAAAAACTAAACCCTCTAGTAAAGAGTTACTAGCTAAACGATTTGCACCATGGATACCTGTGCACGACACTTCGCCACAAGCATATAATCTATCTATCTCTGTCTTTCCTGTTAAGTCTGTTTTTATGCCACCCATGCAATAATGCTCTGCAGGCGCAACTGGGATATAATCTTTTGAAATATCAATTCCATACTTCAAGCAAGTATTAAATATTTTAGGGAATCGTTCACTTAAATATTTTCTACTCTTAAATGTTATATCTAGATAAACACAATCTGATTGTGTTTTTCCCATTTCACTAAAAATAGCTCTGGCAACAATATCTCTTGGTGCTAATTCTTTTAGTTCATCATAGTTGCTCATAAATTGTTCGCCGAAACTGTTTCTAAGTACTGCACCTTCACCACGTACGGCTTCTGAAATTAAAAAACTTTTATCTTTTTTGTGAAATAAAACTGTGGGATGAAATTGTACGAATTCCATATCTTGTAAAGTGGCCCCTGCACGGTAGGCCATTGCCATACCATCTCCTGTGGCAATAATTGGATTTGAAGTGATTTGATATAATTGACCAAATCCTCCTGAAGCACACACCACATATTTACTTTTATATATTTTCTTTTTCCCAGTTTTTTGATCAAGAATAATTGTTGCTTTATATGTTTGATTTTCTGTAATAATATCAATTGCAAACATATTTTCATGTAATGTAATATTATTTCTTTTTTTTGAACTCGCTAATAATTTATCACACACTTCTTTTCCTGTGAAATCTTTTGCATGTATAATTCTTCTTTTTGAATGTGCAGCTTCTTTTGTTAAATCAAGCATTCCATCTGACATATCAAATTTAACTCCTAGATCACAAAGATTTTTAATATTATCTTTTGCTTCGTTTACTAGTAACCAGACCATATCATCATCAGATAAACCAGCACCTGCAAATAATGTATCATTATGGTGATAAGTAGGAGAATCTCCATCCCCTAAAGAAACAGCTATGCCTCCTTGTGCTAAAGCTGTATTACTAACATCAATAGCCTCCTTTGCAAGTATGGTCACTTTTATGTTCTCGCTTATACAAAGAGCCGTATACGTTCCAGCAATTCCACTCCCAATTATTAACACATCGGTTTCAATGGTTTCTGTATTTTTATCTACACCAACAAGGTATCTTTTCATCTTGATGCCTCTAACATTCGTACTAGACTTCCTCTAGCTTGATTCATAATATTTTCATCCATTTCAACTTTATATATATTCTCTTCTAAAGCTGCTTTTACTTTTTCTAACGTGATTTTTTTCATGTTTTTACAAAGCAAACATTTACCCGCCAAGTGAAGTTTTTTTGAAGGATCTAACATATTAATTCTATCAATAATCCCTTGCTCAGTTGCAATGATAAATTCATCATGTTCTTGCTCTAATACATAATCAATTATAGCTTTAGTACTACCTACAAAATCCGCTAATTTTATGGGTTCTTCTTGGCATTCAGGATGCATAGCAACTAAGGCTGATGGATATGTTTCTTTTAATTTAAGAATATCAGATGCTTTTAAATTATTATGAACACTACAAAATCCATTCCACATAATAAATTCTGTTTCTCTAACAAATGTAGACACATATCTTCCTAAATTCTGATCAGGTACAAAAATTACTTGTTTAGCCTTTAAACTCTTTACAATATCAACAGCATTTGATGATGTACAACAAATATCGCTTATCGCTTTTACCTTTGCTGTTGAATTAATATAGCAAACAACTTTAGCCTCAGGGTAATCCTTTTTAAATTCTATTAAATCACTAGCTGTTACCATATCTGCCATGGGACATCCAGCATGAATATCAGGTAATAAAACTGTTTTTAAAGGAGATAAAATCTTTGCACTTTCTGCCATAAAATGAACACCACAAAAGACAATTAACTGTGATGAATCATTTGCACAAAATTGACTTAATTGTAAAGAATCTCCCACAAGGTCAGCAATTTCTTGAATTTCTTTTGATTGATAAGTATGTGCAACAATGACAGCATTTTTTTCTTTTTTTAGTTGTAATATCTGTTCTTGTAATAAGTTATATTTTTTCATAAAAACCACCTTTTTAGGTTAGTTGTATTGTAATACTTAACTAACTTAATGTAAAGAAAAGGAAAGCTTATTAGCTTTCCTCTGTAAATTCTTCTGTGTCTTCATTAACGATTCTAGCAATGGACACTACTTTATTATCCTCTTCAATTCTCATTAACGTTACTCCTTGAGTTGCTCTTCCAAGAATACTGATTTCTGATGACCTAATTCTAATAATAATTCCTTTAATTGAAATCATAATCAAATCGTCATTATCTGTAACTATTTTTGTTCCAATCATATTTCCTGTTCTATCAGTTACTCTATAAGTTAATACTCCTTTTCCACCACGTTTTTGAACAGGATATTCGTCAACAAATGTTCGCTTACCAAATCCATTTTCAGTGACTGATAAAATTGTTTGATCATCTGTTACAACTTCCATGGAAACCACATAGTCATCTGCATCTAATCTGATACCCATAACACCTTGTGCATTTCGTCCCATGGATCTAGCATCACTTTCTTTAAAACGAATAGCCATTCCTTTATACGTTGCTAACATGATATTTGTTGTACCATCTGTTAGTGAAACTTCAATTAACTGATCATCTTCACGTAGGGTAACAGCAATAATTCCACATTTTCTAATATGTAAGAAATCAGTTAGTGGTGTTTTTTTAACAACACCATTTTTAGTAGCCATAAATAGGAATTGTCCATCTTCAAATTCTTTAACAGGAATAACAGTATTTATTTTTTCATCTCCGTCTAATTGTAATAAATTAACAATAGCCATTCCCTTAGCTGTACGACCTGCTTCTGGAATTTGATATCCTTTTATTTTATATACTTTTCCTTTATTGGAGAAAAACAGCAAATTAGTATGAGTAGTAGTTGTAAATAAATCTACTACATAATCTTCTTCTCTAGTACTAAGACCAGTGATTCCTCTGCCTCCTCTTCTCTGGCTTTTATATGTGTCAACTGGTAGCCTTTTTACATAACCAAATTGAGTTCTAGTAATGACCACAGTTTGTTCTTCAATTAAATCTTCATCTTCAAAATCTGACTCATCGTGCGTTATTTCTGTTCGTCTATCATCGCCAAATTTTTTCTTAATAACTGCCAATTCATCTTTAATAATACCATTAACAATATCTTCATTTAATAAAATAGATTTATAGTAAACAATTTTCTTATTAACATCGTTATAATCTTTTTGTAATTCTAAAATTGCAAGTCCAGTTAAACGACCTAGTCTCATGTCTACAATTGCTTGTGCTTGTCTGTCTGAAAATTCAAAGTTTTCAACAAGATGTTTTTTTGCTTCTGGCTCATTTTTTGATTTTCTAATGGTAGCAATAATCTCATCTAGAATATCAACAGCTTTAATAAGTCCTTCTAAAATATGAGCTCTTGCTTCTGACTTATCAAGATCAAATTTAGTACGTCTTCTTATTATTTCTTGTTGGTAATCAACATAATGAACTAACGCTTGTTTCAAATTGAGAATTCTAGGTTCATACCCTTTGTTTTCTGTAGGTATTAAGGCTAACATATTTGCATTAAAAGCATCTTGAATTTGTGTGTGTTTGTACAATCTATTTAAAACAACATTAACATTAGCATCTCTTTTTAAAACGATTACAATTCTCACATCTTCATTTCTGTCAGATTCGTCATTAATTCCAGAAATTCCGTCAATTTTTTTATCTTTAACTAGTTGAGCAATTTTTTCAATTAATCTAGCTTTATTTACTTGATAAGGTAGCGACTTCACAATCAATCTAGTCTTATTTCCAAGTTCATCAACTTCTACTACACCACGAACCACTATTCGCCCTCTACCAGTCATATAGGCTTGTTTGATACCACTTCTACCAATAATAGTTCCATATGTTGGAAAATCAGGTCCTTTGATATATTCCATTAATCCTTCAATTGTTATTTCGCGATCATCAATTAGTGCATAAATGCCATCAATTAGCTCTGTTAAATTGTGGGGTGGAATATTTGTAGCCATACCAACAGCAATTCCAGATGAGCCATTTGCTAATAAATTAGGAAACCGTGAAGGTAGTACAGTTGGTTCCATTTCATGATCATCAAAGTTTGATCTAAAATCAACTGTGTCTTTATTTATTTCATGTAACATTTCTGATGAAATTTTAGCTAATCTAGCTTCTGTATATCTCATAGCCGCTGCTGAATCACCATCCCTTGAACCAAAGTTTCCATGACCATCAACTAGTGGATAGCGTAGTGAAAAATCTTGTGCCAATCGGACTAGAGCATCATATACAGATTGATCACCATGAGGATGAAATTTAGCTAATACTTCACCAACAGTGGAAGCACATTTACGATAACTCTTTTCAGGTAGAAATCCTAATATCATCATTGCATATAAAATACGCCTATGAACAGGTTTTAATCCATCTCTGACATCTGGTAATGCTCTGTCTGCAATAACAGACATAGCATATTCAATAAATGATTTTTTTATCTCTTCTTCTATTTCAATGGGAATAACTCTTCTAACATTTTCTTGGGTATTTTCTGACATTTATAACACTCCAAATCGCTTAATATATATTATATATATTATATATTATTAGAAGTTATAAGTCCATGTTTTTAGTGGTGTATTCTAGTGGTTTTTACCCTGTCCTTTTCCACCACCTTTTTCACCTTCAGGTTTGCTATGTTCCTCTTCAACATCGATTTTTTCTTCAATTTCACCACTAAGTATTGCTTGACTTAACGCATCGATTGTTGCATTAATAATTCCATAAGAAGTGTAGGTTGCTCCAGAAACAGTATCAACTATAGGAGATTGACTTTTAATAATATCTATTGGTAATTTTTCCATTGGCATTTGATAATACATTGGTCTATCTTCATTATGAGAAACAACTTCTACAGAACTGATTAATTGATTTTCTATAACAACTTTGACTGTTAAATCTGGTCCGTATCCATTAGCTACACCTATGTACTCACCATTTTTATAAACAACACCTGTATCTTCAATCAATGCTTCGATTTCTTCTATAGGTGCTAGAGTAGCTTGTGGTAGAGGATTAAACCCTAAAGAATATGCATTTGGAACTCCTATAAATCCACCAACATCAATAACATGAATGACTAAAACAATTACAAATATAGCTGCAATCACTCTATGCCAATACATCCAGTTTTTTATTTTCTTTAATTGTGCTTTAAAAATCCAAGTTGCAGCTAAAATAATAGTAAGTACCCAGACAGCTGTTCCATAATTTATTGAAAGAATAGCATCGCTTGAAAAAAGGCCGTGATAAAAGCCTGTAACAATAATTGCTACTCCCATTGATTTATGTATTTTACGTAAATATCTATTTATCTTATATATAATGTTTTTTTTGTTTTTAAATGCATACTTATTAACAATACGCATCACAATTATAACAGCTAATAATCCTGCCAATATCATGGAAGCCCATGCAAATAATATGTTTAAAAATAAGGTCATTTTTCTCTCCTAAATATAGCTCATGCCATTCTTTTATTTTAGAATAGCATGTACTTATGGATTTTTTATGAAATTATTGTAATTATATGTTTAACAAATATCTATTTATAGATTTTGTTGGACAAACATCAATACATTCTCCACAATTTGTGCATTTTTCATAATCAACGATTGCTTTTCCATTAATAACATGAATAGCATCATATCTGCAAATTTTTTCACACTTCTTACATGCAATGCAGCCAACCTTACATGCGGTTATAACCTTTTTACCAAGCTCTGTGTTCATACATGATACTGTGACTCGTCCTTTATCAGGTACCATCACAATTATATTTTTTGGACAAGCTTCTACACACTTCATACAACCAACACAGTTTTCTTCAATAATCCATGCAATACCATCTTCAATTTTTATAGCATTATATTCACAAGCTACTACACAATCACCTAAACCTAAGCAACCAAAATTACATGAACTATCCCCTTTGTACATAGAATTTATTGCCTGACAAGTAGGTATTCCTATATAATCATATTCTTTTTTTGTTTTGTCATTAGTGCCCCTACAAAGTACTCTAGCAACATGTCTTTCTGTTTGTTCAACATCTACACACATAATAACTGCAAGGTCGTCAATTACTTGTTGTCCCCCTACAGGGCATAAAGTAATAATACTCTCTTTTTTTGCAATGCTTTCTGCATATTGATCACAACCTGGAAAACCACATGCTCCACAATTAGCTCCTGGTAAAGCACTTCGAACTTCAGTAATTTTTGGATCAGTTTTTACAGCAAAAACTTTTGAAGCAATAGATAAAACTATACCAAAAACTAATCCAATGACACTGATAGCCGCAACTGCTGATAAAATACTTTGAAACATTTATATTTTCTCCTTAAAAGGTAAACATGCCTTGAAAGCCCATAAACGATAGAGCCATAAAGGCAGCGGTAACTAAAGCAATTGGCAATCCTTTAAAACTTTTAGACACATTACTTGTTTCTAATTTTTCTCTGATACCTGAAAAGAGAATCAAAGCAAATGTAAAACTTAATCCGGCTGAAAATCCATATAGAACTGACATTCCAAAACTACTACTATTTTGAATATTTAATAATGCTACTCCTAATACTGCACAATTGGTGGTAATTAGAGGTAAATAAATTCCTAAAGAATTATATAATGGTTTTATAAACCTTTTTAATAACAATTCAACAAATTGAACTACTGAAGCAATTACTAAAATAAACGCAATGGTCTGTAAGTAACCTAATCCATATGGTGATAATACATATTCATTAACCACCCACGTTACAGCAGATGCAATGGTCATAACAAACACAACTGCTCCACTCATTCCTAAAGCGGAATCCATTTTTTTTGATACACCTAAGTAAGGACATATTCCTAAGAATTTTGTTAATACAAAGTTTTCTACTAAAATGGTTCCTAAAATAACAAAAAGAATTCTCATCATGATTGTTCTCCTTGCTCAGCATTGAAACACTGAATAGGACACGATTCACAATCAGCTACTTTTTCTTTGCCTTTAGTAAATTTATTATATGCTGCCATTAATAATCCAAGAATTAAAAAGCCTCCAGCTGGTAAAATAAATAAAGTAGCTTGTGGAATTACACCAAAAGAAACATCAATTCCAAAAATAGTTCCGCTTCCTAAGATTTCTCTTATTCCACCAATAAGAACTAATGCTGCTGTAAATCCAAATCCCATTCCAAGAGCATCTAGGATAGAATAACCCACATTATTTTTACTTGCATACATTTCAGCACGAGCTAAAATAATACAGTTAACAACAATTAGCGGAATAAAAATACCAAGTGCTTGATCTAACTCAGTAAAATAGGCTTTTAAAACCAATTGTATAATAGTTACAAATCCTGCTATTACAGTAATATATGCAGGAATTCTCACCTTATCTGGAATAACTTTTCTAAGAAGTGATATAACAATATTTGAACCAAGTAAAACTACTGTTGCTGCAATACCCATTCCAACACCATTTTCTGCAGAAGTAGTTACGGCTAATGTTGGACACATTCCTAAAACTAAAGCAAATATTGGGTTTTCCCGAATTATTCCTTTTGAAAATTCTTTAAATCCTTTTTTCATTTTACTGTTCACTTCCTTTTTCTTGTGCACTATAAATTACAAAGTAATCTACGGCTTCTTGTACAGCCTCAATTACTGCTTTAGTTGTAATCGTTGCACCACTAATTGTATCAACTTGATTATTTATTTTCCGATTTACTGGTAAGTCAACAAATCGTTTTGTAAAATCCTTTTCTTCAGCTTTCTTCCCAACAGAAGGTGTTTCATTGTTTTTACCAATTCGAACGTTTTCAATGTTTCCACCAGTTGTAATTCCAACAAAAACTACTACATCTCCTCCATAACCTTTAGTGTTCATGTTAAAAACTAAACCTTTTTCCGATTGGTAAACATGATTAACGGTTATATTTGTTAGTGCTGATTCTCTTAAAGTTACTATTTCACTTGTTATTTCTGTAAATGGTTTAGCTTCTTTAAGTACTTTCTCCATTAACAATTCGTTAGTTTGCTTTTCAATTGCGAGAATTCTATCTTCTGTAATATTAAATACAAATGATACACATAAGGATATAATTACACAGATAGCTAATAATATTAAAACGGGTTTAAAAATTTCACGCATTTTTCTTCTTCACACCTCCAAAACTTTTTGGAATAGTATAACGATCGATTAGAGGTACTAGAACGTTCATAAATAAGATAGAAAAGGAAACACCCTCTGGTAAGTTACCATATACTCTTATTCCCATGGTAATAATACCTAAGCCTAACCCATATATAATTTTACCTTTTTTGGTCATTGGAGACGTTGAATAATCAGTTGCCATGAAGATAGCTCCTAATAGAAGTCCACCTGATAGAATTTGAAATAATGGATCTACACCAATAATGAAGGAAAAGACAACTACTGTTAACAAGTAAGTTAAAGTAATATCTAATTTAATTACCTTTCTAATTAATAGCCACCCAAATCCTAGTAACAATGCTAAAGCACTAGTTTCACCAAGACATCCTGGAATATTTCCTAAAAACAAATCAATGTTAGATGTTATTATTCCATTACTTGCTAATGCTAATGGAGTAGCTGTAGATATTGCATCTGCACCAGGAGATAACCATGTGGTCATTTGTGATGAAAACGCAACTGTTAAAAACACCCTTGCTGCTATTGCAGGGTTAAAGATATTATTTCCAATCCCGCCAAAAATCATTTTAACAATAATAATAGCAACTAGCGACCCAATAACACCTAACCATATAGATGCAGCAGATGGAGGTAAGTTTAGCGCTAATAATAATCCTGTTACTACTGCACTATAATCACCAACTGTTTGTTTTTGCTTTGTTAGTAAATTGTATAACGCCTCAAATAAAACAGATGACACTACGGTTACCCCGATAATAATTGCTGCCATATACGAGTACAAATATATACTAATAATAGTCGCTGGTATTAAAGCGATAATTACATCAAACATAATATTTGATGTTTTTGCCACATCTTTTATGTGAGGTGAAGAATTTACATATAATTTATGTTCCATACTTACTTACTTCCCTTTGCTCTTACTAATAATTTACCATTTCTAATTGATTGGACCAAGTATCTGTTGGCTGGACAAACAAATGAACATGACCCACATTCAATACAGCTAAGTATATCTAACTTTAATAATTGATCAGCATCCTTGCTTTCATTAAAAATATCAAAATATACTGGCATTAAATTCATTGGACAAGCACTTATGCATCTACCACACTTGATACATGCAGTTTGTTCAGGCATTTTACTTTGTTTTTCATTAAATGCTAAGATTGCATTGTTTTGCTTTAATATTGGTGACTCTAAATTGTATTGACTAACCCCCATCATAGGACCACCCATTAAAATCTTTTTAGGTTCTTCTTTAAATCCTCCAGCGAATTTAATCGCTTCTTTTATATTTGTTCCTACAAATACTTCAATATTTGAAGGGTGCTTAATTGCACCTCCATCTATTGTTATTCTCTTCTTTGTTAATGGCATCCCAGTCTTTATATAACTTGCAATAAAAGCAACAGATGTAACGTTCATAACAATAACACCTACATCAAGAGGTAATTTTCCAGCTGGAACCACTTTTCCAGTTAGTGAATAAATTAACATTTTTTCAGCACCTTGTGGGTATTTTGATTTAAGTGGCATAATATCAATTTTATCACTTGTTTTTGCAATTCCTGTAAGAACTTCAACTGCCTTTGGTTTATTGTCTTCAATACCAATTATAACCTTATCAATTTCTAAATATTCCATAATAATATTTATTCCACTAATAACATTCCATGAATTTTCAATTGACTCACGATAATCTGATGTAATATATGGTTCACATTCTGCTCCATTTATTAATAGGTATTCAATTTTAATTCCCTCTGGTGGATTTAACTTTACATGTGTTGGAAATCCAGCTCCTCCTAAACCGACTAAACCTGATTCTCTAACAGCTGCAATAAACTCTTTTTTTGAGTTGATAACTGGTGGTTTTATTGATTGATCTACAACTTGTTTTTTATCAGTTTCAATTAGCACTGATTTTACGGTAACTCCATTAGGAAACAAAATACTGTTGATTTTTTTTACTTTACCTGATACGCCTGTATGGACTGGTGCGCTAATATACTTATCACTATCACCTATTTTTTGTCCTACCAATACTTCATCTCCTGGCTTAACCAACGGCTCACATGGTGCACCTATGTGATGGAGCATGGGTATCTCTACCAAATCAGGAATTGGCATAACAGTAGTTTCTACATTTTCCGTGTTTTTATAGTGGGGAACTTTAACCCCTCTTTTAAAATATTTGTATTGCTTCATATTTACCTCTATACTAAAGTATAGTTAATTATATAACATAGTCAAGAAAACAAGCAAAAAAGGAGTAAAAAATGCACTTTGGAGTAGATTATTACCCAGAACACTGGCCTGAAGAGAGATGGTCAAAAGATGTTAAGTTAATGAAAGAAGCTAATTTCACAGTTGTACGTCTTGCGGAATTTGCTTGGACCAAAATGGAACCATCTGAAAATCATTATGATTTTTCATGGTTAGATACCATTATAGATATGCTAGGGCAAGCTAATATTAAAACAATTTTATGTACCCCAACAGCTACCCCTCCTAAATGGTTAATGGATAAACACCCAGAAATTTATCAAGAAGATGAATATAATAATATAAGAGGTTACGGTAGTCGACGTCATTATTGCTTTAATAGCTCAATTTATCAAGATTATACTAAAAAAATTGTTAGTAAGATGGCTAAAAGATACCATGACAATCCATATGTTATTACTTGGCAGTTAGATAATGAATTTGGTTGTCATAATACAGTTAAGTGTTATTGCGATGACTGTCATAAAGAATTTATTTCTTATCTTGAAAACAAATATGAATCTATTGAACAATTAAATAGCGAATTAGGTATGGACTTTTGGAGCCAAACGTATTACTCCTTTGACAGTTTAATTATACCAAAACACACAGCATGTGATTATAAACAAGGAGATATGTATGCACATAACCCTGGTTTGTGGCTTGAATATTGTCGTTTTTCTTCACAATCAGTTGATAATTACGCTAAATTACAAATTGATACATTAAAAAGCAATGGAGTAAAAGTACCAATTACTCATAATTTCATGTCGCGTTTTTATGATATTGATTATTATAAACATGCAAAACTATATGACTTTATAACATGGGACTGTTATCCAAACATTATTCACGGACCTTTTGATAGTATTGAAGAAGTATCATATCACCATGATAAAATGAGAGGATATAAGAATCAACCCTTCTGGATTATGGAAATGTGTAGTGCACAAGGTGGTTGGAACTTCATGGGACGTACTCCAAACCCAGCACAAATACGTTTATGGGATTATCAAGCAGTGGCACATGGTGCCAACGGTATTGTTCATTTTAGGTGGAGAACTTGCTTGTTTGGTACCGAACAGTATTGGCATGGTGTATTAGATCATGACGGAGTTCCTAGGGACCGCTATAAAATAATTAAAAAAACATGCCAAGAATTTATGGAACTTGAAGATATAATTGATAACACAGAGGTACTCTCTGAGGTATGCATTGTTCGTTCATTTGATAATGTTTGGGCACACGATTATCAATGGCACTCACCTTCATTTGATTATAATCAAATTCTTTCATCTATTCATGTTGCATTAACCAATATGCATATTAATTGTGATGTGGTTGATTTATCAGTTGATTTAAATAAATATAAGTTAATTATTTTACCAGCATATAATATTACAAATGAAAGCGAAGTTAAAAAAATCCAAGAATATGTTAAAAATGGAGGATGTGTTGTTTTAACCTTTAGATCTGGAAATAGAGATGAATATAATAAAATTAACGGATTAACATTACCTGGTTATTTCAGAGAAATGGCTGGTATTGATGTTATAAACTATGATGCTCTTGGACAGGAACAAATTAAGATTAAAGGAATTACCGGTGACACTACAGCTACCTTATGGGCAGATATTATTGATCCTAAAGAAAGTGAAGTTTTAGCAAGTTATGATAGTGAATTTTATAAAAACACACCTTGTATTACTAAAAATATTTTTGGTGAAGGTTCAGTCTATTATGTTGGCTGCCATGTTACAACTCCTATTTATGAAAAAATACTTAAAACAGTAATTAGTGACTTGTCTATTATTCAACATGTTGTTACTCCAGTAGATGGCGTTGAGACAATTTATCGAAGGAGTGATAATCAAGAAGCTACCTTTGTACTAAATCATAACGACTTTCCAATAACCATTACTTTGAGTAAACCTAAAAATATCAAAATACATCTTGAAGCATATGATGTCACTGTGGTATATTAATAGCAAGAGTATATGTTTTTGTGGGGATAGTTATGATTAATTTTGAAAAAGCAATGCCAGAAGATATAAATACTATTGTATCAATTTCAAGACAAGTTTTTAGCAAAACAAATATTGAAATACCCGAAGGGTCAAATGACTATGAATGGTTTTTACATCGCCTAACATCAGGCTATCTTTTTAAAATAACATATAATGGTTCACCGATTGGTAGTTTTTTAGTCTTTCAAATAGGTCTTCACAATTTTCAATTAGACAAGTTGTTTATTTTAGAAGAATACCAAAATATTGGTGTTGGGAAAAAAACTCTTACTTATCTTTTTAAGAGATTTCCTGAAGCTAAAGTATGGTATGCGGACGTAAACCCATCATGGAATCAATATGTTTCTTTTCTTCAAAAAAATGGTTTTTTTGAATCTACCTATAATGAAAAAGATAAAACCAGATATATTAAGTTAACAAAATAGTATTTATAAATATAAAAACACCAAATAATAAATTTGGTGTTTTTTATGTTTATAAATATTGTAACAAATAATCTAGTCTTGTTTTCCTCCGCAGTGAGGACAAAATTGAACGTCTACTTCAATTTCTTTTTGACAGCTTATGCAAATCTTTTTACCACTTATTTCTAACAATTTTTCTTGTAGTTCTACTATTTTATCATTTGCTTGTTTTATCTGATCACAAAAATCAAGTAAGTCATTGTTTGCTTTTCCTTCTTTTTCATAAGCTTGATAAACCTTCTCACCAATTTGTGTGTATATTTTATTGATGGTAGTTTTTTCTCCATTAATACTGCTATTGATTTTTGTTGTTTCCACAAGCGTATTAGCTTGTTTTCCTATTTTTTTTAAAAAAGCCATGAGATTCCTCCTTGTTAATATAAAAATATAGTTACCATTATTGGTAACTATATTATATATCATTTGCTATTTATTTGCTATTTATTTTGTAAACTCAAAAAACTCTATATTCCCTTGTGTTGCATACTCAAGAATTTCACTAAATAATATTGAAACTGTATTTTGATTCTCTTTTAAATATATAAAATTAATAGTTAGATTTTTTTCATCTTCTCCTGTAAAGTAAAATAAAGTAGTTAAAAACTCATTAAATGTACGAGCTTCCATTCCCTGCTCTTCTTGATACGTTGAAAATACTGAATAAGCAGTTTCAACATTAGGATTAGCATCAACTCTTCCAAATAGTGCTAAAGCGTTCATCATTAATTTACCATCTTTTGTTGCGGCAAATAAGAAGTTTACAGCTTCATCTTGTGCATTCATTTTTTCATTAGCAATAAATCTAACACTAATTAAATTAGCTGATTCAAACATAATTTCATAAGTATCAAATACTACACCAGGATCACCATCTATATTAGAACCAATTTTTAAAGCTCTAGTAGAAAACGCTCCATTAATAACACGTTGTTTAGATAAGTTTTCCATTTCTGTCATTAATGGATAAGGAACTTCCTCACCAAATTTTAATTCATATGCTACTTCTACAACATATTCAGATTCAACAGCATAAGCTCTATCTGGAATGTCATCAAATTTACCTTCATATTCTGCAGTTTGATCACATGCAACAAACACTAATGTAGCCACCATAATAATTGTTAATAACAATACTAATTTTTTATTCATAACCATTCTCCCATATATAATTTTTCCTATGTAACAGTATATACAATTTACCTCTATTTGTAAATAAAGAATATAGGATGTAAAACACCTCTTGTTACACACTAGTATATTTAAATTATAGCAATAACCTTAGTAAAAATAAGGTGAATAATATAATTTATATTGACTAATTATTACTTAAGTTAAGGATTTCCCTCTTTTTTTTTCTAAATATAAATTAAATGGAAACTTTTTGCTTTTAATAGCCAAAATTAATTCTTCTGTAACTTCTTTAACTTTAGCAATGGTTTTTTTAGGATATTTATAGAAAATAAGATGTTCTTCAAATTCATCAATATCAACTACTTTAACTTCTCCTTTGTCATAAATAACATCAATGTCTAAATCAATAAAGGATACCACTTGGTCATTTAGTGTTGAGGGTAAACAAATATTACAATATACATAATCACAAATAGATTCATCATTAAACACAAAAGCTGCTGTATACCATTTTTCAAAAAAGAAGTACTCAATAGTTTCTTTGTCAAAAATAATAACTGTATCTCTTGTATAATGCGTTAACTCTCTACCTATATGCCCTTCTAGAGCAATATATTTTTCATTTACTTCAACTAATTCTAGAGGTTGTTCATAATGTAGAGCTCCATCATATTTATATGCTTTCATTGTATACATAACATATACTTTATCACAACTTATTCAATATGTGTCTACTTTTTGTAACAAAAAAAGACACTAAAAATAAATTTTAGTGTCTTGGCACGCCCATCAGGAATCGAACCCGAAGCCTTTTGATCCGTAATCAAACGCTCTATCCAATTGAGCCATGGGCGCAAGCATAATTTATAATAAACTATTACTTGAAAAAATGCAATATTCTTATACTTTTTTGAGATACTACAAATCTATTTTATGGTATAATTATTTTAAGAAAAATTTGGGGGATTAAAATGAAAAGAGAAGATTATATTTCATGGGATGAATACTTTATGGGCATAGCTCTTCTATCTGGTATGAGAAGTAAAGATCCTAGTACTCAAGTAGGCGCATGTATTATTAATGAACAAAAAAAAATTGTTGCAGTAGGTTACAATGGTTTTCCAACGGGAATTCCAGATGAAGCTTTTTCTTGGAGTTCTGAAGGCGACTTTTTAGATACAAAATACCCTTATGTATGTCATGCTGAATTTAATGCTATTTTAAATAAGATTAGTATTGATTTAAAAGATTGTACTTTATATACTACTTTGTTTCCATGTAACGAATGTACAAAAGCTATAATTCAATCAGGAATTACATCAATTATTTATTTGTCGGATAAATATGAGTCTTCAGATGTTATAAAAGCTTCAAAGAAAATGCTAGATGCTGTAAATATTACATATACTAAGTATCGCTCAAGCAAATTATCAATAACAATAGATTTCACCGAAGATCTTCCTTTATAAGGTTTTAATCTTATTAATCTAACGTTTTGGTATACTCATTAACCATATTTTTTAATTTAACAACATTTTCAGGTGGTGTGTTATAGCTTACAATACCACAACCAAATATAAACCCTGTATAATCGTGACAATCATCAATAACTTGCTTTACATTCTTTTTCATTATCTCATCATCGCCTTCTTCTACCACTTGAGAAGGAATACTAGCTCTCATTAATATATTGTTTTCTTTACAAACCTTTTTATAATATAATCTATCACATTCACTATCTGCTAATAATAAAGATGTTCCTGTTGTTGCCATATCATCTACAATATCTGTGGTATTCCCTCCACTTATTAATGCTACATTTTTTTGTCCAGCTTCTTTAATTGCCATAACCAATTGTTTTTCATATTTAACTACATAATCTTGATAAAAAGCAGGTGATAGCAAAGGTGGGGCAATCCACGATTCGTTGATTGATAACCCAACCCCTCTCTTAATAAAACTTTTTGCATAAGCTAAACTAACTTCATTTGAAAACTCCATTAATGAAAACGCAAATTCTGGGTTATATATTAGATCCATAATAAAGTTCTCAAAGCCTCTCATAATAGCAGCCAAAGTAAAAGGCCCAATAACAGTTCCGTTAACAATTACTTCATTCCCAACTTTTTTGTGTAATTCCTCCACAGCTGATAAAAACATAGGCATACGCCCTGCATTTTCTGGATCTGGAACTTTAAGTTTTGCTAAATCACTTTCTTCTTTTACCAAAATATCGCTAATTGCAGGAAGTTCTTCGTTATCATGAAATTTAACTTTTGCTCCTAGCGCTTCATATTCTACATTATAAATATCTACACCAACAGAAATCAAATCATGTTGATATAGTTCATAGCATGCTAGCTGACTTTTTACTAATAAATTTTCATCTTGCGCAATGGCTGAAGGGGTAACCCCAAGGACTTTTGCGCTATGGGCAAAAATTGTAGGAATAAAAGGAGTAACGCTTGGTTTTATTCCTTTTCCCATTTGTAAAAATAGTTCTCGTTTATTCATTCTTATCCTCCAAAAGATATTTTCTCTTAGAGTAATATTATATCATAAATTATCTTTGATTAATGATAAGCTTTCTCGTATTTTTTCACATTCCTCATCTCTTGAATTTCCAAATACTTGTTTTTAAATCTATCTTCTATAATCGTAACCTGTGGTAATAACTCTACCATTCATTGGCTAACTGATAAAATTGCTTTATCAATAGCTGTTGATTTAGTTAAATGTTTGCAAATATCGCTACTTGATTAAGAAATTTAAGAACTAATTTTAACGAAGTAAAGAGTTTTCCATTTTTAAAATATGTTTTTTCTATTATTGCTATATAATGTATACTAAATGTAATAAAAGAAAGTGAGAGCACAAATGAAGCATTTATTAAACTGGAATATTATAACAAAAAAAATACAAAATGAAATTTGGGCAGAAAAATTATATAATCAAACAATGCTTGATCTTGATTGGTTTATTGATAATTATCACGATGATGCATCTAGAGTTACAGGATGGTTTCATCATTATAACTGTGAAAAATGCCAAGGAAGATTAATATTTAATATTGAAGATGAAAACATTCACGTTTGTTCAATTTGTGGTCATAAAAACAGTTCACAAACATTATCTAACGTATGGTATAACGCCTATCGAGGCAAAGCCAATAGTAGCGTTTACAACGCAGCTGTCGCTTTTAACATAACAAGTGATCCAAAATATATTACTCATATGAAAGATGTGCTAAATTTTTATGCAAAAAATTATGATGATTTATTAAGTGATCCTATTGCAAAGCGCTTTGAAGGTAAAATTCAAAACCAACATTTAGATGATGCTGTTTCTATGATGATAATTATTTTAGGGTTAAGTATGGTTAAAGATCAATTTTCAGAAAAGGAATTATCCTATTATTATGAAAATCTATTTTCTAAGGAAGCAGACATGTTTGATTTTTTTGCAAGTCGTATTTATAACATTCCTGTCTGGATTAAAAGTGCACAAACATTAATTGGTGTCTTTTTTAACGAAGAAACTCATATAAAGAAAGGATTTTATGGTCAGTTTGGTATTCTCGATCAATTAAAACGAGGCGTGACTGAAGAGGGTATGTGGTATGAAGGTTCAATGCATTATCATTTTTACACCATCCAACCTTTGGCTTATCTTCTATATTTATGTAAAGTAGTTGATTTTAAAATTCCTGAAATGCAATATATCTATGATACAGTAGAAAAAATGTACGAGTATCCTTTAAAAATGATGTTTTCTAATCGTCAGTTGCCAAATCCTAATGATGCTCATCCTAAAGTAACCATTGATATGTATAAAGCTCATTATGAATATGCTTCAATTATTTATGATAATAAACTATTTAAAAAAATATGTGCATCTTTTTATCAAGATGATTCTTCGGTAGGTAGTTTTACACGTTTACTATTTAATCACGAATCTAACCGCGAGCCCCTACCATCTTTTGGTACAGTTAACAACGAAAAATCATGTACAGCTATGCTTAGAAATGAAACTACTGAGTTGTTTTTCAAATATGGCGCATTAACTCATTTACATAGACATCCTGATACTATGAATTTTGAATTAGCCTTTGATGGTGATGTGGTTTCATATGATATAGGTAATGGAGGATACGCTTCTTCATTATTTGTAGAATGGCAACGAAAGACATTATGCCATAACACCGTTACAGTAGATCAAAGTGATCATTTTAAAATGAGTTTAGTTCAAGGTGATACCTTAGAATTTGATAAAGAGCATAATCATATTAGAACAAAAGCAAAAGGAATATATCAAGCAGTTGATTTTGATCGCTCATTTACTTTAGATAAAAACAAAGTATATGACGACTTTCTAGTTCATGGTTGGGGCGAGTATTCTATGGACTGGTTTTTCTACTGTAAAGGAGAAATGCTTTGTGAATACGACACAATTTCTGTAGATAAAATTGGAGAAGAAGATGGGTATCAACATTTATTTGATATTAAACAATTTAACACAGATAATGATTGGTTTGTTACCTTCAAACTTGAAGATAAAGATATAAAAGTTTCTATGAAAGGTGAAAAAGGAACCACCGTTTACCTAGTTAACAGCTATACTGCTAACAAAGAACAAAAACGTTATGGAATTGTTGTTAGAAGAAAGGCTTCTAAAACTACATACAAAACAACTTATGAGTATATTAAGAAGTAGTTAATAAATATAAACTAATCTAGTTTATACTTTGAACTGATAAAAAGCCTATAATGGCTTTTTATTGCTTTAGTTTTATTATAGTTAGGATAACACTCTTTCATGATACACCTAAATTATGTTGTTTTTTCTTTTTCTTTGGCTTCTCATGATTGATTATAGGCATTTAAAATATATTTGTTTAAAACATTCATAATTTAAAGCATGTGGTAAATTTGAGATAAATAGTTTTAGATTCTAACTCTCAATTTATTCCTTTTAGTATTTCTTCTCCAAATCTCTCAATTATTCTTTCATTTGAAAATTTTGACTTCTTATCAGTTGTTTTTATATTTTGTATTTCAGATAGAAAGTTTTTAAACTTTCTGACCTTATATTTTTCAATTTCTCTTTGTTCTGCCATGTATTCAAAAACCCCAACAACAATATCTTGGTATGTGGATGAAAAATCAAGCTCAAGCTTTCGTGCTAAGCTCGGAAGTATTTTTTCAAACAGCATTCTTTTTGGTTCTATCTGAGAAAATTTCATCATATTACCAATTTCACATAATGCTTTATCAGGAATAGATAGTAAACTTTCAAAAATATATTTGTCATCTTCTAGAATATCAATATAATATTCATTTCCTTTAAGCTTCTTCAAAATACGCATAGCATCACAATATCCCATTTTTAAATTTGTATTAATAAGTTCATTATTAAAATTTAAAGTTGGTCCTAATTTTTTTGAAGGTAAAATGCTAATTATTTTTACATTCTTGTTTTCAACTTTCCTTATAATTCCATTTCCTAGAGTTCTTATTGCAATAATTTCATCATATCCTTTTCTGATTAAAAGATTTATTGGAAGGTTATCATATATTCCTCCATCTAGGTAATATTTCCCATCAATTGGTTCAATTCTAAATACAGGGAAGTTAGCACTTGCGATTATATAATCAAGCATTTTACCTTTAGGTATATCCTCTTTATATAGCTCTAAAGGTTTCAGATCTGAGACTGAAACTGTAACTAAGCCATAGTCTATTTTTGAATTACGCATTTTTTCTTCATTTATTACTGAACCTAAAAATTCTCGTATTTTTGTAGTGTCAAGTCCCTTGTTTCCAATAATATCTTTTGCTTTTGAGTAAATATATTTAAGAGATTCCTTATCAGTTATTGTATTCAACAAGTTTTTTATTTGCAATTGATCAAGTTCAAAAAGCATACTAGTATCCATTTTTTTCCACCAGGCATACCCTAATTCAAAATCTCCTTGTGCTATGGCAGCACCATTGATTGCACCTATTGAAGTACCTACAACTCCATCAAATTCATATCCTTCTTCTAACAAAGCTTTTATTGCACCCATTTGAAATGCTCCCTTTGCGCCGCCACCTTCTAATGCTAATCCAAGCATAATACCTCCATCTATAATACACACTTATACTGTATCAATTATTTACCGTTCCATTCTGCAAGTATCTTTTTATATTCCTTAACAACCAAATCTAAAACATCATACCAAGAAATATAAATATCTTTTCTTGCATTTTAACCAACTTCTCTAATCTGGTTAGACACTAAAGCAGTATTAATAGTTAATGCAAAGTCCTCAGTAGTTTCTTTTGATAAGAAAACATTATGTCCATCTATCAATCCCTCTGCTGAATTGCTCCCGCGAATTAGTACCGATGCACAACCACAAGCTGCAGCCTCTCTTATCACCAAAGGTGCATTATCGTATACAGAAGGAAATAACAGTAAATCACTACTTACATATATTTTCATTAGTAATTCTCTATCCATTACTTTGCCAGTAAAGCTAACCATGCTAGATATACCTTGTTTCTCAACCATTTCTTGCATCGCTTTCCTATCTTCACCTTCTCCAACAAATAACATATTAAATCGTTTATTTTGACGTGATAATGCTCCTAATGCTTCTATGATAATATCAGTATTTTTTATAAAAGTAAGTCTGCCAACAAATAATAGAAGTGGTACTTTTTTATCAAATTTGTATTTATTAAATATTTCTTTTTTTATATCCTCGCTTTTATGAGTTATTGGCATATCACATCCGTTAGGTATAACAGTGATTTCACCCTTATATCCATATTCTCGAAGTGTATTTGCTGTTCCATGGCTTACAGACCAAACATAATCACATCTTGTATAAAAAGCCGACACATATTTTGCAACTATTCACCTGGTATATCAAGGTTTAGCTTTAGGCGCATGTTTATATCTTCTTTATATTTTGAATGAAATGTTGATATGTGTGGAATATTATTTTGCTTTGATAGTTTTTGTGCGAACAAGCCCGATGTAAATGGACAATGTGAATGTACAATATCAATATGTGCCTTATGTGTATTTGGTATTCTAAAATAGGTC
>JAGLDS010000005.1 GCA_023145435.1 Clostridiales bacterium | reverse complement strand
CCTACACCTACACCTACACCTACAGTTACTCCAACGCCAACGCCTACTCCAACATCAACGCCTATACCAACACCTACAGCAATGCCAACTCTGACGCCAACTATAAGAGTAACCCCTACACCAAGTGCAACATCATTTATAATAACAACTACACAATCAGAATCACCTACACCCGCAGCTGAAGGACCTATTGTTTCACCTTCTGAAAAACCAACAGATGATCCTTCACAACCAATACCAACAATATATCTTATTGTTATTATTATTGGTGGAGTTATTATAATTCTCGTATTAATTATGTTATTGTTAAAAATAAAAAAGTAGAGTATAAATAATAAAACAAATAGCCTCATATTTTATGGGGCTATTTTTCTATTTCTAAGATAAGCTCATTAATCTTCGTAATTGATTCATTATAAATATTTAATCTATAAATATCACACATTAGTTCTTTATCTAGTAAATTAATTGGTTCACTACTTAATATATAGGAAGTACATGAGTCGCAATAAGGGATTACTTCATAGGTTTGATTATTGTTTTTAAGTGTAAGTTGATGTAATGAACATTCGCTTTTATTGTAAAGTGCCCCATTTGGGCAATATACACTTTTCATTGCAGGTACTTTACCATAAACTACAACTTCGCCTTTAATATCCGTTTTCATTAGTATACTATTTTGCATCTTTAATGGTAACTCAACAGATAAAGTAACTGATTGTACTTTTGTTATTTCATTAAGTGCTTTAATTGTCCAAGGGTTCGTTACATTAATACCAAAATCTAGATAACTACTATTACTAAGTAAACCAATATTTGAAACTAAAGTATTATTAAGCGGTTGTTCATCTTCTAATTGCCAGAATATAACTCTTTTATCCTTTACTTTGTTTTTTGCACTCAATGGTAAATATATTATATCAACTTTTAATGTATCTAATGATATATCTTTTCTAAACTGATAAAAGAAAATAGATATTTTTTTACTCTCTTTTTTCTCTATATCAGGTAATAGTTCAAGATTAATTTGATGATTATCTATAACTACCTTGTTACTCTCCTCTAGTTTACTAAGTAATTCTCTACGCATCTTATTAATTAAAGCTACAGGATAGTATGCATCATCTTCAATTTCACCTTTAATATTTTTTATTAAGAACAAACTATTTCCACTTTTTGATAATTGATTAATGATTCGTTGTTTAAATACACTATTTGCTAACTCACATGTTTTTTCACCTAGAACGCTTATACCTTGATAAGATATTTTTGGAATTTGAGTTTTCTTGAATTCTACATATAAATCAATAGAATTTTTTTTACTATACTCATTATGATATGTAGCCTTTAACTCTTTATCAAGGCTTTTATCATAAGTTAAATACACATCACAATTTATTGGTGGATAATAATTACTAGCAATAATATTATAACTATTTTGAGTATGACTTATTAATCGTATATACATCCCATGTTCACTATATCCAAAGGATATACCATCTCCACTTTCTATCTTCTTATTTGATAGAATAGTTATCATATCTTTTTTTTGATTAACTGCTATCACTTTTCCAATTAGTAACCCAGTATTTTTAGAACTATTATAGGCCATATTATTTTCCCCAGGTTTTTTAAATAAATATGAATCAAAAAATCCTTCTCTATTAAATACTTGTAGTAATTTTTCTTTTTCTTTTGATATATCATATTGATTTATTGCTTTTCTATATGAACTTACAACAGCTGCCACATACTGTGGAGTTTTCATTCTACCTTCAATCTTTAATGATTTGACACCACTATTAATAATTTCGTTAATATGTTCAATTGTACAGACATCTTTAGGGCTTAATATAAATTTATTATCTATTTTTTCCTCGCCCTCATAAATATCATAGGATAAACGACAAGGTTGTGCACACAATCCTCTGTTACCACTTCGTCCTCCGTTTAGCGAACTCATCAAGCATTGTCCTGAATAACTAATACACAATGCTCCATGTATAAATACTTCTATATCAATTTCTTCTTGGCACATTTTAGTTAAATTTTCAAGATTAACTTCTCGTCCAGCAACTACTCTTTTAAATCCTAATTTTTTTAAATTTTTCGCTCCGTTAGCATTAATAGCAGTGCACTGAGTGCTAGCATGAATTGGTAGTTTAGGTAAGTATTTTTTAATATTATTGGCTAATCCAAGATCTTGTACAATCACTGCATCTACTCCATGATTATATGCAAATAAGCAAGTATCAAGAGCACTTTTCATTTCATTTGGATATATTAAAGTATTTAAAGTTAAATATACTTTTACATTTCTAAGATGACAAAAGTTCATCGCTTCTAAAAAGTTATCTTTATTAAAATTTATTGCACGCTGTCTAGCGTTAAATTGTCCTAAACCAAGGTATATTGCATCAGCCCCATTTAATACTGCGGCTTTTAAACATTCCATATTCCCAGCTGGAGCTAGTAATTCAATCATTAATATATATCCTATATAATTCTAGTTAATATATTTGATATTATAGCACATAGCTTATTTAGTTTGTGGTAAAATAAAAACAAATTCTAAGGGGGATTTATCATGAACACGTATCTTTTTTTTGATGATTTTATCATTGATAGCATTCAAAGTTTCCGTAAGAGGCAATATAAAGCAAAAAAATGCGGAATATTTCATAAAAACAGAATTACCGGTGTGCATTCTACAATGAAGATTGGTGAAAAATACTATTTATTTTATAGCACCATTGATGATTACTCAAAAGATTGGCAACGTAAATCTTTCTACGCAATAAGTGATGACGGTATTAACTATGAAAGCGTAGGACCAATGGATGGAATGGATATTCCAGGTTATTATTATGTTAATGAAGATAAGCATACTAATAATCCACTTGAACGCTATAAGACCGTTATAATGAAAATTGAAGAGAATAATAAGCACAATTCAAAAGGATATATTGCTACATCACCTGATTTTTTAAATTGGAATACAGATACAAAATACAAAATAAGTGACCATGCTTCTGACTCTACTAATAATGTATTTTATAACCCAGTTTTAAAGAAATATCAAGTTATATATCGTGGTGCATATATAGATAGACGAATTTCTACAATTTTCTCTGATGATTTAGTGAATTGGTCTGAACCAATTTTAATAATGAGTCCAACTCCATTTGACGAACCTTTAACTCAGTATTATGGAATGACTGTATATCCTTTTGATGGTATTTTATTAGGTGCATTACAAATTTATCATACAGACCCAAATGATATTGTATCATCTAAAATGATTGGTAAAACAGATGCAGCGTTAGTATATAGTTATAATGGTATTAATTGGTCTCGTGTTTCTGATGAATATATGATTGAACGTTCCATGTATCCAGAATACGGTAGTGGTGGAATATATCCAATGAATATAGTAGAAAGTTCTGATGGATTAGAGTGGATAATTGGTGCAGGTGCTCCAATTAATGACCATGGATGTGGATTTTCTCCTGCTTATCCTGACTGGTCATTTCCAGAAGCTTCAAAAGAAATTGGAAACACATCTATTTGTTTTTATAAAATTAGAAAATTTGGATTTACAGGATTAGAATCTATTGGTTATCATAGTTATATACGTTTACGTAGAATCCAAATTCTTGGGAACCGCTTAACTTTTAATGCTGTTTCATCCTTTGGATATATTAAATTCCAAGTAAAAGATGAAAAGTACAAAATAATTGATGGGTTCTCATTTGACGATTGTATCCCATTTACTGGAGATAGCATTGCATTCACACCTGAGTTTAAAAACAAAAAAATTGGTGATTTAAAAGGTGAAAGTGTTCACATTGAAATCGAATGTAGAACAACCACTATTTTTGCCATGGAAGGTGATTTTAGACCACATCATGGTGTTCAACCGCAAGATAGTTTAGGAGCGCCCTCTCCTACTAAGGAAAAAATATGAAAATTTCATTTGGTGAAGAACGATTAATTTCAAAAGCTCCTCTTGGAATCACTGGTTGGAGACCTTGGCAATTTCCTACTCTTTTTAAAGATAATAATACTCTTTATCTTGAATTTCACATAGAATCAGATAGTGCAAGTTCGTATGGAAAAGCAAAATCTACATATATATCTTATAACTTAGGTAAAACTTGGAGTAAAACAAATATAAAAGGTGGTATTTCCCTTATTGATGGTACAAAAATCAGACCTCATGCAAACCCACCTTTTAAAGCAAGTGAGGTAATATTACCTGACCCTATATGTGAACAAACATTATATGGTAATAAGTTACTTGCTTACCCTATGGAAAAAATCCCAAATAAATTTAAAAAGTGGTTTGTCTCATTCTTTAAAGATAATAAATGGAGCATAGAGGAAGTTAAAGTGGATATAAAAGGAGCTGTCATGTATCAAATTACAGGACTTTTCCCTCAACCATTTTTTTGGCATATTAAAAAAGCACTTGATAACACACTATATGTTCCTTCATATAAGATGACACATATAAATAATAAAACAAGTGGTTATATAAATGCTTTATTTCTTAAAAGCACAGATCAAGGAAAATCATTTTCTTTGATTAGTCAAATTAATTATAAACCACCATATGAACATGATAACCAATCAAAAAAACGAAATGGTTTTACAGAACCTTGTATATGCTTTATAAATAATAAGACTGCTTTTACTTTACTACGTACAACAGATGGGTTAGGTATTGGACCTATGTATATCTCTTGGTCTAATGATCAGTTAAAAACTTGGAGTGAACCTAAATATTTTGATGACAAAGGAGTATTTCCTCAAGGTATAACTTTAGACAATGGATATACATTAGTGGGCTATGGACGTCCTGGTCTTCATGTAAAAGGATATAAAAATGGAGAATGGTCACAACGTTTAGATGTTGTCATTCCAAAGGACTACCAAACTGATACATGTTCTTATTGTGCTTTAATGCCAATTAGTAAAGATAAAGCAATAATCATTTATTCTAGATTTGATTATGTAGATGAAAATAAAAAAACTAGAAAAGCAATAATGTGTAAAGAAATTACCATTGGAGATGAATAATGAAATATATATTTGAAGATGAAATAGTTGTTGCAACCAGTACCAGTAGTTATAAAGAAATTGGTTGGGGACCCTACCAGTTTCCAAAAATCTATCTTGTAGATGGGATAGTATATCTTAGTTTTCACCAAGAATTAGACAGTATTACATCGTATGGGAAAGATCAAGCCTTATACCTTTCTAAAGACTTAGGAACTACCTTTGAAAAAACAACTCTTAAGGGTGGAACAGTAATTAATAATAACGAGGTAATGTTACCTAAACTTTACTCTTCAATTCCCACCGATACTCTAAAACTCCCAACACCAATACATACAGTAAAAATTTATGGTCGTAATAGATATATTTATAATCAAAACGGTTTTGATAAAACACTTTCAAAATGGCATGTTTTTCGAGGGCAAATTAACAACTTAATAGTTGACTCTCCTATTGTACATGCCCCTTCATTTTGTAGGTATATAACTGAAGATCTATTACCAACTAATTTTTTTCTTAGATTTTATTTAGACCCTTCATCAAATGTATGGGCATTACAACAACGTTTTTTAAATGATAACCCATATAATAACCATGCCTTATTCTTTAAAAGTACAGATAATGGTCACTCTTTTACACACCACTCTACAATCTATTATGATAGTTCATATAATAAACTTGGACCAGGAATAGATAGAATGGGATTTGGTGAGCAAAGCCTTACCTTTATTGATAAAAACACTGCATTTTCTCTTTTACGAACAGCAGATGGTTATGGGAATACACCTATGTATATATCTTGGAGTTATGATGGCGCAACAACATGGTCAAAACCCACGTACTTTGATGAAATAGGAGTATGGCCTGAGGTTATTTCACTAAAAAATGGTGTTCACATTGCAGGTTATGGTCGTCCTGGGTTGTATATTAAAGGTTTATATAATAATATATGGGAAGAAGATAAAACACCGATTGTCCCTCCGCTAAATTCACAACAAGATACATGCTCATATTGTGGAATGGTTCCAATCAGTGATGATACTTTTTTAATAGCTTATTCGGATTTTAATCATATTAATGAGAATGGTAAATCATGTAAAGCTATAAAAGTAAAAAAGATAAAGGTGATTATATAATATGCCATTCGATGGAATAGCCACAAAATGTATCATTAGTGAATTGCAAGAGAAACTCATTGGTGGAAAAATACAAAATATCTATATGCCTGAAAAAGATGAAATTCTTTTTTCTATTCATACTTATGGGAAAAACAACTTATTAGTTGTTAGTGTTAATCCCTCTTGTTCTCGCATTCATTTAACTAAAAGAAAAAAAGTAAATCCAATTACTCCACCAAATTTTTGCATGTTCTTACGAAAGCATATTGGAAGTGGAAAAATAGTAGATATTAAATTTCATGATTATGAGCGTATTATTGACTTTATTATTGAAGCTCGTAATGAGTTAGGCGATTTGCAAATAAAGAGAATGATTATTGAACTAACAGGGAGAAATACTAATATAATAATAACTAATCATCAAAACATAGTACTTGATGCATTAAAACACATAGATGAAGAGATCTCTTCTAAAAGACAAATAATGCCTGCTAGAGAATATTCCCTTCCGCCATCTCAAAATAAAATCCTTATGACCGATTTTACAATTGAACATTTGGAAAAATTCAAAAGCAGATTACTTGAGCAAGCTCTTTTAGCAACAATCAAAGGTTTTTCACCAGCAATTTGTCAGGAAATTGTTTTTACTGCCAACCTAGAAAATAAAAGTTATGAGCAATTAACACCATTACAAAAACAATCGTTAAGTGATAGCTTTAAAAAAATTAAAGAAAAAGTAATCTCTGAGCAATATACACCTTGTCTTATTTACAATAATAATCAAGTAAAAGATTTTTATCCTTTAGTACTAACCAAATATAAAAAAACAACTCCTATGGAATCGTTTAACGAAACTCTTGATCAATATTATTATCTTAAAGACACTCGTGAGAGAATAAATCAAAAACAAGGTGATATTAGACGAATTCTATCCAAGAATATTGAGAGATGTCATAAAAAAATAATTATTCATGAAAAAAATATTAATAATCAAACTAGCTTAGATAAATTTAAATTATTTGGTGAACTTATTACAGCTAATTTATATCAATTTGATAAGAACAAAGACAAAATTAATGTTTTAAACTATTATACTAATGAACAAATATCAATTCCCATTGAAAAAGGAAGAGATGCAAGTTTTAATGCACAACGATATTTTAAAAAATATAAAAAAGCTAAAAGTGCTGCTTTATATTCAAATAAACAATTAGTCTTATCAGTACGTGAATTATCCTATTTAGAAAGTGTGTTACATAACCTATCTACTTGTCAAACACCTGATGAAGTTGATGAAATAAAAGAAGAATTAATGACTACTGAATATATTAAGAGAAAAAAAAGTAGGCTTAAAAAGAAAAAGAAAGCGATACGTCCCCCTCTTAAATACATATCAAGCGAAGGTTATGAAATTTACGTTGGAAGAAATAACATTGAAAATGATTATTTAACCTTTACCTTTGCTAACTCTAGAGATTTATGGCTACATGCTCAAAAAATCCCAGGTTCACATGTCATTATTAGAAAAAAAGATAAAAAAGAGGAGTTTTTTCCAGATAATACAATAACAGAAGCCGCAATTATTGCAGCTTACCATTCAAAAGCAAGAAATTCAGGACAAATTGCTGTTGATTATTCTGAAATAAAAAATATAAAAAGGCCAAACAATGCACCTCCTGGTTTTGTAAATTACTTTACATATTTTAGTGCTTATGCAACTTCTGATGAAGGTACTATAAACTTACTGAAAGGATAACTAGTATGAAAAAAACAATATTGCTATTTTTATCAATTACATTATTAATTACAGTGAGTTGTCAGAATCAAACAATATTAGATGACAATACTTCAATATATGAAGGACGTGTTATGGAAATATATACCTATAATTCATTTCTTATAAGAATAAAAGATTCCTCTGATAAGGTAATATTAAGTATAAATGATAATGTTGCATTTAATACTAACACAAAAAAAGATTTTTACATTGGAAACAATGTAACTTTTGAGTACAAAACAACTGATTTTTCTTTTGATATACTAGAAATATCACCTTATAAGATTAGAAAAAACATTGCCGTTACCTATACTGTTATTCCTTCTTCAAAAGGTAAGGAAATGATGGAATCACAGGAAGTTATCATAGTTGACGTAAGAGAACAATATGAGTATAAAGAAGGACATATTAAAAATGCTCAATTAATTCCTGTTGATACAATATTAAATCAAGCTCCAACCTTGTTAACTAATAAAAACGCAAAAATCATCGTTTACTGTAGAAGTGGTAATAGAAGTAAAATGGCAGCTGAGATTTTAGTTAAGCTAGGTTATACAAATATATTCGAAATGGGTGGAATAAACTCTTGGCCATATGAAATTGTAAAATAATAATATAGTTAACTACTAGTTATGATATAATGAGAAAAATTATTTTAGGAGGCTCTTATGTTCTCAAAAAAAACAATAAAAAGTTTAGAAAAATCTTCATGGATACGTGCGATGTTCGAAGAAGGTAATAAATTACGTCAACTTCATGGCGCTGATAATATTTTTGACTTTAGTTTAGGTAATCCTGATGTGGAACCACCAAAAGCTGTAAAAGATGCACTTTTTGAAATTAGCAAAAGTAATGAAAAAGGAATGCATAAATACATGAGTAATGGTGGCTATGAATCTACTAGGAAAGCTGTAGCTGATATGATTTCAAAAGAATATGCTATGGATATTTCTTTATCTAATATATGTATGGTGACAGGTGCTGCTGCTGGAATTAATGTAACATTAAAATCACTTCTTAATGATAATGAAGAAGTAATCATCTTTAAACCATTTTTTGCTGAATATTTATTCTATATTACTCATGCAAATGGAATACCGGTTATTGTAGATACAATAGAAGATACTTTTACAATTGACCTTGATAAATTTACTAAAGCAATTACAAAAAACACTAAAGCAATTATTATTAACTCTCCTAACAATCCAACTGGTGTAGTTTATAGTGAAAGTGATTTAATACAAATGGCTACAATCGTTAAAGAAAAAGAAAGGGAATTTGGTACAAATATATTTATCGTTAGTGATGAACCTTATACTAAAATTGTTTTTGGGAACGTAAAAGTCCCTGTAATGATGAAAATATTTAAAAAGACCATAAGTGTTAATTCATATAGTAAGTCATTATCCTTACCAGGTGAACGAATTGGTTACATAACAGTTAGTCCTTTAATTCCTAATAACCAATTACTAATGTCAGCAATTTTATTTAATAATCGTACATTAGGTTTTGTTAATGCTCCAGCCATCCAACAACGAATAATTGAGAAATGTATTAATGAAAAAATTGACCCAATTATTTATGAAGAAAGAAGAGATTTACTATATAACCATTTAATTTCCTTAGGATTCACCTGTCAGAAACCTGATGGCGCATTTTACCTATTTATGAAATCGCCAGAGGAAAATGAAGTTAATTTTGTTAAACAAGCACAAAAATTCAACATTTTATTAGTGCCAGGTAGAGGCTTTGGACAACCAGGTTATGTAAGATTATCATATTGTATTAGTAAAGATATTATAAAAAGGTCACTACCTTCATTTACTAAATTAGCAGAACTATATAAATAAATATGTTAGTAATCCTTTGTAATAACAATAAGTAGGTTCCCTTTAGTTAAACTTATTTCTCCTTTGGATTCAATGATTATATTACTTATTCCAATATTCCAATTAATATCTAGATCTTCTTTAGTTAATGGGTATAAAAACCCTTTAGCTGTAACATCATAACATGTGTCTAGTGGAATAATTGATATAAGTTGATCTTTTTTCTTTAGGATACTTTGGTAACCATCAACTAAAAACATATTATTATAGCTATCAACTATTCTACCAGTAATACCCTTTTCTTTTAATAAAATTAATAGCTTAATATTTGATAATGTATGATCCATTCTTGTTCCAGTTGCACAAACAATAGTAACATCCTTAGCACCTAAAGAAATTGCTTTTCTAATAGCAATTTCACTATCAGTATAATCTTTGTCTCTTGGAAAAATATTAATCTCATCTTTATTATATTTTTTCATTACTTTTGGATTAACAGAATCCATATCCCCTAGAATCATTTGTGGTTTAATTCTATAATCTTCTGCATATTCTAGCCCTTTATCTACGCAAATAGTAAAGTCTGCTTCAATATAGTATGGTTTAACTGTTTTATAATTTGTTTTTCTTCCACCTGAAATAATCAAAAATTTCATAACTCACCTTTTTCTAGTAGGCACGTTCTCTTAATTGTTTGATAATGCCAATTGTATCTTTAGCTTTATAAATAGTTGAACCAGCCACAATAACATTAGCGCCTGCTTTAGTTACCATCCCAATATTATCAAGAGTTATACCACCATCAACTTCAACATCAATTGTTAAATTCTTTGAAATAATTAGCTTTCTTAATTCCTTGATTTTATCAGTAGAGTAATCAATATATGACTGTCCTCCAAATCCTGGGTTTACTGTCATTAATAAGACCATATCTACTTTGTGTAAAATTGTTTTTAATGTATCAATTGGAGTTGCAGGATTTAATGCAACAGCCGCTTTTTTACCAAATGATTTTATTAACTGTATTGTTCTATCTAGATGAGTACAAGCTTCTTGATGAACACAAATAATATCTGCTCCAGCATTAGCAAACTGCTCAATATATAAGTCAGGATTGCTAATCATTAAATGGACATCAAGTGTCTTATTAGTTATTTTTCTAATAGCTTTTACTACTGGAGGACCAATTGTTATGTTTGGAACAAAATGTCCATCCATAACATCAATATGGATATAGTCAGCTCCTGCTTTATCTACTTTAATAACTTCATCACCAAGTTTAGTAAAATCACTTGCTAATATAGATGGTGCAATCTTTATCATACTAGTATCCTCTTTTTTCTTTCTTAACTTGCTTTATTATTTCATATATAGTTGTATATCTTTTATGTCTCTCCATGCTTATTTTACCACTTTTCACAGCATTTTTCACCGCGCAATCTGGTTCATTAATATGTATACACCCAGAAAAACGACAAGTGTTTTCAAATTGTTGAAATTCAACATATAATTCTTTTAATTGATTAGGTGAAAATAATTGTGGTTCAAAACTAGAAAAACCAGGAGTATCTACTAGGTATCCTCCATGTATACTGATAAATTCAGCATGTCTTGTAGTATTTTTCCCTCTTCCAATCTTTATTGAAATATCACCTATTTCCATAACTTCTTTTTTCATAATACTATTTAAAATAGACGATTTTCCCACACCTGATTGACCTGCAAAAACTGAAATTTTATCATGAAGTATTTCATCAATCAATGCCATTCCCTTTTCGTTTTTTACACTACAAGAAATAATTTTATAACCTGTTTGAATATATTGATTTGCAATTTCACTTTCTTCAAGTTTGCTACCTAAATCTGTCTTATTAATACAAATAATTGGTGTGATGTCTTTACTTTCACATACACAAATAAGTTTATCAATCAATAATAAATCAGGTTTAGGATCGAGTACAGAAACTACTAAAATTGCTTGATCGATGTTAGCAACAGCTGGTCTTATCAAGTAATTCTTTCGTTTTTTAATTTTAAGTAAATATCCCTCTTTTAGTTGTTCATTGGTAACTTTAAATTCTACCCAATCACCTGGAATAGGTTTTTCATCATTTTTCCTAAATAATCCTCGCGCTTTGCAAAAGTACTCGCATTTTTCAGAGATAACCGTATACAAGCCGCCAACACCTTTTGTAATCATTCCATCTGGCAATTAATTACCTCCTGTTGTATCAGGAGTAGGTAATGGGGATTGTGATGGTTCTTCAATCATATAATCTTCATATAATAATTCTTTTAATTCAGTGTATATATTCTTGAAGATTACTTTTAGTGTCGTTTTCCCATCTACCGGTATTGGTATTTCAATGGTAATTGGAAATTCGCTTTTTTCGTGATTTTGATTATAAATCATTTCATATTGTAAAGTATCTGTTGGTTTTATCTCAACATATACTTTAATGCTACCCTCTAATTCATTAATATTAGCAGGAATAATTGAATAGTTAATTAATATTCTATTTCCCACAATATTTTCTTCTTGGAATTTTACATGGATTTCAGAATTTTCATAAACAAATTCACCAGCTGTTGGATGTTGCTCTATAATTATAGCTGTTAAGCTTTGTAAATCACTTGGGAAAATCGATCCAACTTTCAAATTAGCATCATCAATT
This sequence comes from Clostridiales bacterium, assembly GCA_023145435.1. GTDB lineage: Bacteria > Bacillota > Clostridia > DUPQ01 > DUPQ01 > JAFGUQ01. The sequence continues at coordinate 88,744 of JAGLDS010000005.1, read as the reverse complement.
GCCAAAAAGAATTCAGTTTGATTCATACCAATAAATTCAGGAACTTCCACTTCATCAAGATTCGGGCCTAAGCTAACATATACAGTAATGGGAGTTCCAGGTGCTACTTTCATTCCCGCTTCTGGGTCAGTTCTTACGATACCACCTTTGGCTACTACATTTGATATTATTTCTTTTTTTGTAATCACCAATCCTAATTCTGTTAAATCATGATTAGCAATTCTATAATCAAAGGAAGTAAAATCTTGAATTTCAATGAGTTCTGGTCCTAAACTAACTGTAAATAGAATTTTATTAAATCCGCCCTCTTTAAATCTAATTCCAGGAGCTATGTCTTGTTCAATAATAATACCTTCTATATATTCATCATTATTAACTTCTCTTTTCTCAGTAATGATATCAAATTCACTTTCTAGTTTTTCTTTAATATCATCATAATATAAATTAGCATAATTCCCTACTTCATATTCCTCTATTTCTGGAATAATAGTAGTAATCAATTCTTTCACTCCATAGAAACTTAATAGTAATATTAGCAACACAGCTGAAAAAATTGCTAACAATTTTGAGAATGTGTATTTTTTTTGTCTTTTTTTACTCAAAGAAAAATCATACTCCTCTCTTTTTGCTTTTATATCTTTTACTGGTGTAAAATCTTTTGTAATGTATACTCCACTTTTCTTGTTGTTTTTCTTATTAACAAAATCTAGTGATAAGTTAAATTCACTTGGTAATTCTTTTCCCTTCATGTGGGCTTCTATATTTGCTAAAAATTCAAGTGCTGACTGGTATCTCTCATCAACACTTTTTGCCATAGCTTTCATTACCATTTTTTTAGTGTCTTCTGTAACGTCTTTATTCTGAAGTGTAGGATCTTTCACTGGTTCTTGAAGATGTTTAACAGCTACTACTACAGGCGTCTCTCCATCATAAGGAAGCTTTCCAGTAACCATTTCATACATTACACAACCAAGTGAATATAAATCAGATCTCTGATCAACAAATCCACCTCTCGCTTGTTCAGGTGAAAAATAATGTACAGAACCAATGGTTTTTCCACTTAATGTTAATGTTTTATTACTTGTAGCTTTTGCTATTCCAAAATCAGCTACTTTAACAACCCCATCTTTTGCTAATAGAATGTTATGTGGTTTAATATCTCTATGAACTATATTGTTCTTATGAGCATGCACAAGTGCTTTACATATTTGCAAAGCAATACCCATAGCTTCTTCATCACTTAAAACCACTTTGCTCGTTATATATTCACTTAAAGCAACCCCTTCTATATATTCCATCACTATATAATGATACTTTTCTTCTAAGGCTACATCAAAAACTCCTACGATATTTGGGTTAGAAAGTTTGGCAACTGACTGTGCTTCTGCATGAAAGCGTTTGACAAACTCTTCGTCATCTAAAAATTCTTCTTTTAAAATCTTAATAGCAACAATTCTATCTAACGTCAGATCAAGTGCTTTATAAACATGGGCCATTCCACCTGACCCTATTTTATTCATCAATTGATAACGATTTCCTAGAATAATTCCTTCCATAAATTTCCTCCGTTAATTGTTTCTTACTACTATAACTGTAATATTATCAAATCCACCCCTATTATTTGCAAGTTTCACCATTTCTACATTTGCATTTTTTAATAAATCGGTTTTATTAATAATATTTTTCATCTCATTATCATCTAGTAAGTTTGATAATCCATCTGTACATAACATAATCGAATCACTTTTTTCAAGCTGATACTCTACAATATCAACTTCAATATTTTTCATCGTTCCTAAAGCTCTAGTTATAATATTTTTCTTTGGATGTGTTTTTGCTTGTAATTTTGTAATCATTCCTTTATCAATTAATTGTTCAACATATGAATGATCCTTTGTTAATTGTATTATCTCATTATTAATAATATAGCAACGAGAATCACCTATGTGTCCAACAAATAAAATTTCATCTATTATAATTGCAAGAGTCAACGTGGTTCCCATACCATTTTGCGCATTTTTAGAAATACCTGTTTTATAAATCAATTGATTAATTGTTAAAAACATATTTTGTATTTCTTTTTTAATGTTTTTTTTCTTTAAAAATTCGTTAAAATTATTTTCAATAAATGTAATTGCGATTAGTGACGCCTCTTCACCAAAATCATGTCCACCCATACCATCTGCAACGGCAAAAACACTAATGGAATCATTTGATATTGTTAGTAAATTATCTTCGTTATTTTCTTTAACTTTTCCAATATCTGTACTGGCATTAAACTTCATTAATTTGGCTCCTTCTTAACTGTCCACATGAAGCATTAATATCATTCCCTAACTCTCTTCTGACAGTAACCATCAATCCATTTTCCCTTAGTATACCACAAAATTTTTCAATATTCTCTATTTTGCGGAGATTATAGTTACCTCCTTGTATCTTGTTTATAGGGATTACATTTACATAACATAACATATCTTTTAGTAGCTTAGATAAAGCTAATGCATGTGTTTCATCATCATTTAATCCCCCTATTAATGCATATTCAAATGATATTCTTCTATTTGTTTTTTCAATATAATATTTACATGATTCAATAAGTTCATTAATTGGATATTTTTTATTAATAGGCATTATACTACTTCTTATATCATCTGCTACTTCATGTAGTGAAATTGATAGATTTACCTGTAAATGTAAATCAGCAAATTGATAAATTTTCGGTACTATCCCACAAGTAGATACCGTCAATTTTCTTCCACCAATCATCAGACCTCGATGATCATTTACAATTGCAATAAACTTAATAAAATTATCAAAATTGTCAAAAGGTTCTCCAATCCCCATAACTACTACTCTATCGATTTGTTGATTAGTCACTTTATTAACTGTCATGATTTGTGCAATCATTTCGCCAGCTGTCAAATCTCTTGCAAACCCAGCTTTAGCAGAGGCACAAAAGTCACATCCCATTTTACATCCTACCTGACTTGATATACAAATTGATAGTCCATACTTGTATTCCATTAGAACAGTTTCTATTAATTGATGATCATCTAATTCAAATAGAAATTTGTTCGTTCCATCATTTGAAGTTAATTGATTTTTTAATGATAATAAACCTATTGTATATTCTTTTTTCAATAATTCTCTATCACTTTTTGATAAGTTGGTCATTTTTTCAAAAGATGTTACTCCTTTTTTATATAACCAATCATAAACCTGCTTTGTTTTAAATTTAGAAATGCCATTCTCAGTAAAAAATGTGTTTAATTGTTCATAAGTTACATTATATATATCTTTCATACTTTTTTCTCCAACACGCCATAGAAGAACCCCATTTGTTCTTCATTTGGCATTATATATTCCATTTTTTTTATTGTAAAATCATTATTTTTAACAAACCAATTCAATATTCCTTCATTCTCACATGCTAGTAAAGTACAAGTAGCATATGTTATCTTCCCTAAAGGTGCTACATATTTAGACGCTTGTAATAATATACTTTTTTGTGTATCAATTAAGTCTTGGTTATATTCATAATTTAATTTTATTTCTGGTCTTTTAATTGAAACACCAATTCCTGAGCAAGGAACATCTATTAGAATTTGATCAAACTTATCTATTAAATCTAGTTGTAGTTTTGTTAAGTCTCTTAATTCACAAATTACATTTGTACTTCCCATTCTTTTTACATTTTCTTGTAGAAGTGATAATCGAGTTTCATGGATATCACATGCTAAGATATTTCCCTGATTATAAATTAATTGAGATAAGTAAGTAGTTTTACCCCCAGGTGATGCACATCCATCTAAAATAGTACTTCCAACTACTGGTTCCATTTGCTTAACAACTTTCATTGCACCAATATCCATTAATGTATAGTAACCTTTTTTATACCACTCATGGTGAGTAGGGTTTAAGTTGCCACTTATATATAAGCCTTCATCAATTGTACTTCTTTTAATAACAAACCCATCATTAGTTAGCTGTTTAACAACTTCATCAACTGATATTTTCATTGTATTAACACGAATACATGTTTTTTTATAGTTATTCATGTTTTGTAATAGTTTTTCTGTTTTATCATATCCATAGGTGCTAATTAGTTGATGAATTATATCCATATTAAATGAGTACTTTATTGATAAATATTCTTTCTTAGATAAATTTTTAAGAAAATCTTCTTGTTTATCCTTATAGTCTACAGCTTTTCGTAAAATACCATTTACAAAAGCTTTTGCCCTCTTATCTGCAACTTTACTAACTAAATTAACACTTTCATTCACAATTGCATAAGCTGGTACTTTTGTTAAAAACATTATTTGATAAAGTCCAATTGCTAAGATGATTCTAGTTTTTTGTTTTATTTTACTAAAAGGAATTAATGAAAGCTCCTTAATTATTTGTATAAGATATAGATAATTTTGCAACGTTCCCATAACAATTATTGCTACTAATCTTCTGTCTTTATCTGATAAATCTCCTCTATTTAATGCTTGCTCTAAAACATAATTTGAATATTTTTTTTCAATTAAAACATCAAATAAAGCATGGTAAGCAATTTCTCTTGTTTTCATCGTCTTTTCCTTGAAAGCAATAGCAATCTAACTAATGATAAAATTGCTGTAAGTGCTGACGCTACATAAGTTAGTGAGGCTGCTCTTAACACTCTCTTCACAGGTACTAATTCATAATTTTCAAGTATTTCTGATGAAGATAGAATATCAATCGCTCTTTTTGAAGCATTAAACTCTATTGGTAGTGTTATTAGATAAAATGCTACAGCTAAAGAAAACAAAACAATTCCGATTGTAGTTAACTGCGATAATGATAAAAGTATTCCACCAATTATTAACCATGGTCCAATACTTGAACCCACTGAAGCAACTGGTAACAAGATTTTTCTTATTAGTAGTGGTTGATATTTCTCTTTATATTGTATGGCATGTCCAGCTTCATGAGCGGCTACACCAATGGCTGAAAGTGATGTAGACTGATATACATCCATTGATAAATTAATCTCTTTTTTATTAGGATTATAATTATCTGTTAATTTCCCTCCAGTTTTATTTACAGAAACATTAAGCAAGTTATTAATATCAAGAATTCTCCTTGCTACATCTGCACCTGTATATCTTTTTTTGTTGTCAATTACTGAATAACTTTTATAGGTTTTTTGAACATGTAATTGTGCCCACATTGATAATAGTAATGCAGGAATTATTAATATAATATAAGTCAAATCGATACCATATATCATGCTTTATTCACCCAATACGCTTCCCTTAGTTATATTATGATAACACTTTTCTACAGCCATCTGCTGTTTATTATCAAATTGTAATATCAAAATATTTATAGTGCCTTTTAAACAAGCTACTTCAATTTTTTCTTTAGATGATATTATAATTGTTCCAGGATGTAAATCACTAGTTTTAGTGGAGTAATTTGCTTTCACAATTTTTACTCGCTTTCCTTTTAGAGTTGTATAACAACCAGGCCATGGATATAGCCCTCTAATTTGATTGTGAATATCTAAACTGCTTTTAAACCAATTGATTATTCCATCTTCTTTTTTTAACATTGGTGCATATGTAGCTTTTTCCCCATCTTGTGATTTTCTATTAAGTGAGTTGTTTTCATATTTTTGTAATGTTTTTACTAATAATTCACTTCCAACTAATGATAGCGCGTCGTGTAGTTCATTAACGGTCATATTATCTTCTATTTTAATTTCTCTTTTTTCTAATATATCTCCTGTATCCATCCCAATATCAGTCATCATAGTTGTTATACCAGTTGTTTTTTCTCCTTGTAAAATCGCACGGTGTATTGGTGCTGCTCCACGATATTTTGGCAACAGTGATGCATGAACATTAATACATCCATATGTAGGAACATCAAGCACTCTTTGTGAAAGTATCTGTCCATATGCACAAGTAATAAACAAGTTTGCACCCGTTTTAATTAATTGGTCTATTACCTCTTTGTTTTTTATTCGCTCTGGTTGTAATACACTAATATTGTTTTTTAATGCTACTTTTTTTACTTCACTATATGTGATCGTTCCCCCTCTACCTCTTTTTCTATCAGGTTGTGTCACACAAGCTACTACATTATAGCCATTTGATAATAGTGCATTAAGTACTGGAACAGCAAATGAAGGTGTTCCCATGAAAATAATTTTAAAGTTGCTGATTTTCCTGCTCCTCATCTTCAACGTTTTCTAAGTCAATATATTCAATTACTTTATCCCTAAATAATATGCCATCAAAATGATCAATTTCATGGCTTAGAGCCACAGCTAATAAGCCTTCTGCATATATTTCATTATGAACGCCATCCCGGTCCAAATATGACACAGTGACTTTTTCGGGTCTCTCAACTTTTCCATAAACATCAGGAATAGATAAGCACCCTTCAATTTCAACTTGTGTTCCTTCTTCCTTGATTACTTTACCGTTTATTAGTTCAATTAAATTTTCTCCAATATCAATTACAGCAACCCTTTTTAATGTACCTACTTGTACTCCAGCTAATCCAATACCAGGCGCTGCGTACATGGTTTCTGCCATATCATCAAGGAGTTGATTTAAACGCTTATCAAACTTGGTTACTTCACGTGATTTTTTTCTTAATATATTATCTTCTTCAGTTCGTATGTTTCTAATTGCCATTTTTTACACCTTTACTTTTTTAAATAATTTCCATCAATATCTATTGAACATTTTACATCACTTGGTAACTTTTTGTATATATGATTATAGAATATTTTTAATTTTTTTATAATTACTATATAATTATTCCCAGTAACCACTATTCTATACCTATATTTTCTGTTTATTTTCCCAATAGGAGCTTTAGCTGTATAGGATACATCAACTTTTAAGTACTGCAATGATTCATTGGCTTTATTTGTCCAATATAAAGTATTTTTCTCATTTAGCCCTGTCATAATGATTTTTCCAATAATCCCAAAGGGAGGGTAATCAAGTTGCTTTCGAAGTGCTATTTCATAATTATAGAATTCATAATAATCTTGTGTTATTCCACATTTAATTGCATGATTGTCAATATCATATGCCTGAATAATAGCTCGCCCAGGTATACTCCCTCTTCCTGCTCGCCCTGCAGCTTGAGTAATTAACTGGAAAGCTCGCTCTTGAGCATAAATACTAAATCCATTTGTTAATGAATCAGCAGATAATATACCAACTAATGTTACATTTTTAAAATCATGTCCCTTAGCAATCATTTGTGTTCCTATTAGTATATCAATCTTTTCATTTTGGAATTTATTTAATATTTTTCCATGAGAATTTCTATATCCAGTTGTATCTAAATCCATTCGGATCATACTAGCATCCTTAAATTGATGACTAATAGCTTCTTCAATTTGTTGTGTACCAACTCCTACTTTTTTCATTTGATTACTATTACATGATGGGCATATGTTACTTACTTTTTTAGTAGCTCCACAATAATGACATATCATTAGTTGCCTGCTTTTATGATATGTCATTGATACGTCACAGTTATCACACTGTATAGTTTCTCCACAATCATGACATACATATAAGCTACTATATCCTCTTCTATTTAAAAATAGCATTGTCTGTTCTTTATTAATTATGTTTTTATTTATTTCTTTAATTAAAAGTTCTGAGAATATAGGTAGCTTACCATTTTTTATTTCTTCTCTCATATCAACCACTGAAACATGTGGTAATGAGGCATTTGCAATTCGTTCATCAATTGTAATAACTTTGCCTAATTTATTCATTACATTATAAGTTACAACTGATGGTGTCGCAGATCCTAATAACAATAAGCTATTTTCAATTTGACATCTCATATTAGCTACATCAACTGCATGATACTTAGGAGTTGTATCGCTTTTATATGATGTTTCTTGTTCTTCGTCAATAATTATTAAACCTAAATTGTTAAAGGGTGCAAACAAACAAGACCTAGCACCTAATGCAATTTTCACTTGCCCTTTTTTGATTTTTCCCCACTCTTCATATCTCTGTAAAACTGATAATTTGCTATGCAAAACGGCTATTTTATTATCAAATCGTCCCATAAATCTACTTATCATCATAGGTGTTAATGATATTTCTGGAACTAATATAATAACATCTTTTCCTAAGCTAATAGCTTTTTTTGCCAATTGAAGATAAATCTCTGTTTTCCCACTACCTGTAACTCCTTTTATTAAGTATTTATCATATTTTGATGCTTGTATTATAGATGATAGCTTATTTATAGCTTTTTTCTGTAAATTGGTTAGTTTTGCTGGTTCTTCGTATGGTTCATGAATAGTCTCTTCATAAATTCTTTTTATTTCTTTATCATAAATATTTATATATCCATAATTAGCCATTGTATTTATTATTGATCTAGAAATATTCTCATAATTTTGTAAATCAGTTATCATCATCTCTTCATAATCAACTAGTAATTCAAGTAACCTAATTTGTTTTTCATTTTTTAATTGAAAAGACTCAATTAAATCAATTGCCTCTTCAATAGAAATAGCTAATTTAATATGTTTAGAAACTTTCACATTAATTCTCTTTTTTTGAATAGTTTCAATGGTTAATTTGTCAAAATCTATATTTTTATGTTGTTTACAATAAGCACTTAGTTTTACTTTTACTCCCTCACTATATACATATTTTTCTTGAACCATTTTTGCCCCAGATGGAATCATAATATTAATTGCTTGTGAATAAGTACAAAAGTAGTTGTTTCTTATTTTTTGTGCTAATTTAAACATATTTTGAGATAATACACTTTGTTCATCAACAATAGCTATAATTTTTTTTAAATTATAATCTACTTGTTCATCAATAAAAGATAAAAAATAAGCTACACGTAAAGAATTCCCTTTACCAAAAGGAATTGTTACTCTAACACCAGTAAGCAACTTATCAATAAGTCTAGCAGGTGCTAGATAGTAATATACTTTATCAAAATTCTTAGTGGTATTATCCAGTAAAAGAGCGGCTAATTTCATCATTTCTCCTAATAATTCTATCTGTGTATATTATACCATACTAATTTAGTTACTTTATAATGATAACATTGATATATAGTAGAATTATTCGTATTTTAGCCCTTGTTCTGCCAATGTAAATTGTCTATCAAATACACCTTCAATATATTTTCTTGAAGTAAAATATAGTTCTTTTAATACCCCTTCGTTAACTCTTAATGTAAATAGTTCCTTATCACTACATGTCGTAATAATATCAATTACTTTTATTGTATCTTTACTAATGGTCATTCCAGCAGAACAACAAACAACCCCACCATGTTCAACAGATAACTTCATATCTAACCCATGATTTCCACAAATTACACATTGTGTTGTAATAGGTGCAAATCCGTTTAGCATAACCATTCTATATTCATATAAAATAGTTAATAATTTTTCATCTATTTTCCCTTTTGACAAGATATAAAGAGTATTTAGTAACAATTTCATTATACTTGGCTCAGATTGTTCTTCCATAATTATTGATTGAGCAATATCAATATAATGAGCCGCAAAGTAATATCTTTTTAAATTATTTGATAGACCTGACAAATCAATATTACTATTCGCTCCTGTAAGAATTAAACGGTTGTGAGATTGTAGTAATTCAAAATCTCCGCAAAAAAGAAGTTGTGAAGCATATGAAAGTTTTGCTCCTTTTTTCCTAACCCCTTTTGCAATAGCGGTTACTCTTCCATTCTCAAAAGTTAATAAAGTTATAATTTTATCACTCTCTTTGTAGTCAACACTTTTTATTAAAATTCCTTTGACTACATTAAGACTCATTATCAGTATAACCTAGATTTTTCAGCATAAAATTAGAATTTCTCCAGTCTTCTTTCACCTTTACCCATAAGGTTAAGAATACTTTCGTTCCTAATAAGTTTTCAATATCTTTTCTAGCACTTGACCCTATTTTTTTAAGCATTGACCCTTTTTTCCCAATAATTATTCCTTTATGAGTTTTTCTCTCACAATAGATATTAGCTTCAATGTCAATTATTTGCTTTTCACTTCGCTTAGTAAAAGTAACTACTTCGACTCCTACTCCATGGGGAACTTCTTCTCGTAAAAACAACAAAACTTTTTCTCTGATGTATTCTGAAACAATAACTTTTTCTAGTTGATCTGTTATGTCATCTTTATCAAAGTACATAGGCCCTTCAGGTAGATAATTTTCAATAATTTGACTCAATTGCTCTGTATTTTCTTTTTTAAGTAAACTCACTGGAATTATTTCTCCAAATGGTAATGCTTTTGAATATAATTCAATTGATTTTAAAAGTGATTCTTTTGTAACCCTATCAATCTTATTAATTAGTAAAATAACTTTTTTAGCACTATCTTTTAAATTATCCATAATTCTAAGATCAGCTTCTAGTATTTCTTTTCTTATAGGTTCAACAATATAAACTACACAGTCAACATCTTTAAGAGAATGAAATGCCTGATTAACCATGAATTTTCCAAGCTTATTCTTTGGTGTGTGAATTCCAGGGGTGTCTAAGAAAACGATTTGAGATTGTTCGCTTGTAACAATTGCTCTAATTGTATTTCTTGTTGTTTGTGGTTTTGGAGACATAATACTGATTTTTCTTCCTGTTAAGAAATTAGTTAATGTTGATTTCCCCACGTTTGGTCTACCAATTACGGCGACGAATCCTGATTTAAATGTCATTTTTGTTTTCCTTTCGTATTTACTGTAAATGGATGAGGAATTAAATCATCAAGTACATATTCTAAAAAAGTTTCATTCTTTTTGGCAATATATATTTTACTTTGTCTTAACATAAATTCACTCATTACCTGTCTACACGCACCACAGGGATAAGCGTATTCACTAAAATTACCTGTAACTGCCAATTCTGTCAACTCTCTTTCTCCTTCAGAAACAGCCTTAAAAATTGCGACTCTCTCTGCACATATAGTAGAACCATATGCTGAATTTTCAATATTGTTTCCTAAGTATATTTTACCACTTTTCCCTCTTACCGCAGCACCTACTTTAATACCTGAATACGGTGAATAGGAATTCTCTAGGGCTTTATATGCTAAGTTTACTAATTCATTCATATGAATACCTCCACTAGTTTAAAAACAACTAAGGCAATAGATATACCCAGTAATGCTCCAAATATAACTTCTAAAAAACTATGAACTTTAGTTTCTATTCTACTCTCTGCAACCATTGATGCAATTAATAAAGATAAGATTGCCACATAAATATTTTTTGAAATTATGGCAATTCCAGTTGCTACGCAAAATGCAAGAGCACTGTGCCCAGAAGGAAATCCACCTTTAAGGTGTGTACCTTTATTTGTTATTTTTTTTATTACTATTACAGCTATTACAGTAATCGATAAAGCTAAAAGCATCAAATATAACGGTGACCTACTAAGAATACTGATAAATACTTCCATCTCACTTTGTGCTTCTTTGTGAAATACTACAATACCAACTAGTATTGCAAATAAAGATGCTACTAATACAGCACCTGAAGAAATATCCTTGGCAATCTTAATTATTTCATTATGCTCTTTTGTAATAGCGTCACCTAATTTCTCAATTGAAGTGTTTAATATTTCTGTTATAAAAACCAACGCTACTGCTAATGCAATAAACAAGAACTCACTTTGTGTTAATTTAAAGAAAAAACTGAGTACTAAAACTAATAAAGCAGTAATAATATGAATCTTCATATTTCTTTCGCTTTTTATTGTTGAAAATATGCCAGTTATGGCTATATTAAAGCTTTTTAACAATCTGCTTTTCTTAATCCTTTTCATCTATTATAACCAGCCTTGTCTAATATCTCATTTTGAATATTTCTCATCATTTTTTCATCTTCATCGGTTACATGGTCATATCCTATTAGATGAAGCATTCCATGAACCAGCAAAAAAGCTGTTTCTCTTTCAAAGGAATGTCCATAATCTTTTGCTTGAGTTATAATTTTTTCATAAGATATTATCAAATCTCCTAAAAATATAGTATTTGTCTCGTGATTTATATCATATGACTTATATAAAAGTTCCCCTTTTTTATTTTCTAATATGGGAAATGATAAAATATCAGTTTCTTTATCAATTTCTCTAAATTGCAAATTAATATCTTTTATAGTTTTATTATCAACTAAGGTAATAGTTATTAAAAAATCTTCTTTGTAATCAACTACACAATTTTTAAGCACATTAGCAATTTCTATAATAAGTTGATTATGAGGGGTTTTTACTTTTTCTATAAATTCAATCGACAGTTTCAATTTGAACACCTTCTGCTTTGTCAGGATATTGTATTCTAGAATGAAAATACCCACTAAAAACTCTAGTAAAAGCATCAGCAATATCATCTAAATTTCGCAATGTTAAATCACATAAATCTAATTGACCATCGTCAAGCTTTTCTTTAATTAATTTTCTTATAAATCCTTCAATCTCTCCTTTTGAAGTTTTATTCATTGAGCGCACACTCGCTTCTACTGAGTCAGCTAATAATACAACAGCTGCTTCTTTTGTAGATGGTCTAGGTCCTGGATAACGAAAATCTTTTTCATTAGCATCATCATTTTGTGAAGCTTTATGATAAAAATATTGTACTAATGTGGTTCCATGATGTTGTAAAATAATATCTCTTATTGCATGAGGTAACTTGTGTTTTTTAGCTAATTCATAACCATCTTTAGGATGATTAGTAATCACAAAAGTACTTAAAGAAGGATTCATTTTATCATGTGGATTATTTTTTGTTGTTTGATTTTCAGAGAAAAAACCTGGTCTACTAAGTTTTCCAATATCATGATAATATGCTCCAACTCTAGCTAATAAACCATTAGCTCCAATAGCTTCAGCACCTACTTCAGCAAGATTTCCAACCATTAAACTGTGATGATATGTGCCAGGTGCTTCTAAAAGCATTTTTTTAATTAAAGGTTGAGAAGGATTAGATAATTCTAATAATTTAAAAGGTGTAATTACATTGAATAGGCTTTCAAAAACTGGAAGTAATCCTAGTGCAATAATTGAAGATAAAATTGAAGCAATTGCAATAAACGCAAAATCACCAAACATTGTTTGTATTGGCCTTCCAAGTAGATATGACATAATTATAAAAATAAGTATATTAATAAATCCAACTATGATACCAGAAGCTGCATAACGTAATCGGTTAGATGTATTTTTTACTAAGTAAACAGAAATAATACCACCTACTACAATCATAGTCATATACAAAACATTAGCATTCAACATAATTGTGAGCAAAATGGCTATTGGAATCGTTATAACAACTGCAAGCCTGTGATTAGTCAACATACTTAACATCATAGGAACTATTAAAAAAGGAATAATAAGATAATATTCAATTGGTATGAAAAAAGCAAAAATAAATAATATAATAATAACAAAACTAATCATTAATAATTGTTTAAAGGTTATATCATATTTAGGTATAACCATAAGTTTAAATAATATTACTAAAACAACCATAATTAAAACTAAACCAAGAATTAATAAATAAAATAGTAAATTAAATTCATTTTCTAATAACGACATATCAGATAGTAATCGTTTTGTGTCTTTTAAAACAATTTCACTTTTTGTAGTTAATTTTGTTCCTTTTTTTATCACAACTGGAAATTGAGATAAAACATATTCATATGTTTCATCTTTAATCTTTTGAGTTTCATGTAAGTCTATTATACTGTTAACTCGTAAAAAAGCTGTTGTAACTGAAGTTGAAATTCCTTGTAATTGATTATTAGAGATTATTTTAACGAATTCTTTTTTAAATTTATCTTGATAGAACCCTAAATTTTCACTATTTATATCTTCTGATTGCATAGTAGTGAAAATAATTTTACAGGTATTTTTAAAATTTTCATAATCTAATAAGGAAATATTACGAAGTACTTCTGTAGCTTGTGAGTTTGTTATTTTAACTCCAAAATTATTAGAATATGCAATATAATAATTTAGAATTTTTTCTCTATCTTCATCAGTTGCATAATCAGATTGAATAGCTAAAGACATCTGTGCACGATAAGTATCTGTTTGTCCAAAATATTTAATTATTGATTCAATAGCTGAATAAGTTTTTTCAGGTTGTGCAAGCACAACATCTAATACCTTTTCCATCTCTTCTTGAGCTTTTTGTTTTGTAGCCACTCCATCATAATAATCTTGATTAACAATAGTATCCCTTGTTGCCATATCATTTTCATCAATTAATGGACTTAACGGACTATTTTTTAACGTAATCAAAAATGATATTAAAATTGCAAAAACAAAAATAATAGTTAAATTAATAATAGTTTTTTTTCTTTTTTCCCGCGCTAAACGCTTTTCATTAATCATGTTCTTTTAGTTTTCCCCTTATTGCTTTTACATATTTCTTTTGTCCATAGGTTTTTGATTTAATTGGTTTACCTTTGGAGTTTAAACAAATATAGTCAATTGGATAATTATCATGTGATATTACTTGCTCTTTTTCAATTGAAGCTAGATATTTAATGTTTTGTTTAGTAATTATATCTCCTTCTTTATCAATTGGTATTATTTGTTTTATTAACGCATATGCTTTTTCTACATTTTCTTCTTCACCAATTATTTTTATATCTGTTCCTCTCTGAATAACTGTAATATTTACTATTTCATCAATGGTTCTTATATTCTCATCATTGCTGCCAAATAAATTCATTATATGATCAATATTATCAAATTTCATTATTTTTTCAGCCAAATATGCAACACCTCCATCAGTATTCAGATATATATTATAATACAATGTTAGCCTTCTAGCAATATTGTTAACCTCCTAATATTCATCGGTTGACAATTGTAAATATGACTGCTATTGTATTTACATGAAAATTAAAGATATGACTATAATTTCACTATTTATTGCCCTCATGATAACAGGGGCATTTATAAAATTTCCTTTTCCTTTTATTGAATTAACTTTTCAAGCTTTTTTTGCAATAATGGCTGGATTAATTCTTGGTTATAAAAAAGGAATAAGTGTAACTTTGCTCTATCTTCTTCTTGGTTTATTTGGTTTACCAGTATTTTCAAAAGGTGGTGGTATTTCTTATGTTTTAATACCTTCATTTGGTTTTATTATATCGTTTATTCCAGGTTCTTTTATGGCAGGGTTTTTATACCAAAAGAGAAAATGGAATAAATATATTGCAGCTTTAGTAGGTATGCTTTTCATATACTTAATAGGTATTCCTTATTTCTATGGTATCCTACGATTGTAT
Organism: Clostridiales bacterium; assembly: GCA_023145435.1. Classification (GTDB taxonomy): domain Bacteria; phylum Bacillota; class Clostridia; order DUPQ01; family DUPQ01; genus JAFGUQ01. The sequence goes on along the minus strand of JAGLDS010000005.1, from coordinate 73,445 downwards.
CTTAATAGCAATGTGGCATTTCTAACTTTATTGATTTCGTTTATCCCTTATTTAATTAAAGATTTACTTCTCGCAATTTTAGGTGGATACTTGCTTCGTTATTTTAGGTTTTTGAACCTTGAACAATAGCATCAGTTAACATTTTATTTTCAATTTGATTAACTATGTATCGCCAATTTCTACCATAATTACAAAATAAAGTTTGTTCTTTTGGTGCACGTCCTATTAATCTTTGTACCACAATATCTTTATCTATATACTCTAAAAAAGCAATAGTTTTTAAAATAAATTCATCCATTGTTCCCATTACTATTTGATTGTTTCTATACATATCACCAAGTTTTGTGTTATTTAAAATATATAAAGAATGGCATTTAACTTGATCAACTTTTAATAGCGATAATTGTTTAGCACTAGTGATTACATCTTCTATCGTTTCATTTGGTAGATCATTAATCATATGAGCACATACTTTCATCCCATAACTTTTAATTAATTTTGTGGAAATAACAAAATCTTCATATGTATGATGACGATTTAAAAAAGTTAATGTATTATCATTGGTGCTTTGTAACCCCATCTCTATTACAATATCAACTTGGTGTTTTTTTGAAATTTGTTGAAGAAATTGTAATTGATTTTCATTAATACAATCAGGGCGAGTAGCTATATATACAGCTACTACATCTGGATGAATTACCTCTTTTATATTAGAAGCTAATTTTTTAAGTGGTAAATATGTATTTGAATAATTTTGAAAATATGCAATATACTTCTTAGCTTTATATTTTTTACCTATATATGACATATTTGACAGTAGTTGTTCTCTTAATGGAATATTATTAGCATAACTTTCAAAAGCTGTTCCTTCTTCACCACAAAAAATACATCCTAAAGTATCTTTGCTCCCATCTCTATTTGGACAAGTACCACGAGCATTAATAGGAATTTTATATACTTTTTGCCCATAGGTGTTTTTTAAATATGTAGAAAATTTATAATACATTATTATTTATTACTAAGTAAGTATGCATTCATCAATTGATCTAAGTCACCATCCATAACCTTAAAAACATCACCAATTTCAAAATTAGTACGATGATCTTTTACCATGGTGTATGGGCAAAAAACATAAGATCTTATTTGACTACCCCATGCAATTTCTTTTTGAACTCCCTTTAAATCCTCAATTTTTTCTTTTTGCTCACGTTCCTTCATTTCCATTAGTTTGGACATTAATAACTTCATGGCATAATCTTTGTTCTGATGTTGGCTACGTTCCGATTGGCACGCTACAACCGTCCCTGTGGGTATATGAGTAATTCTAATAGCTGAGTCAGTCTTATTGACATGCTGTCCTCCTGCACCTGAAGATCTAAAAGTATCAATCCGTAAATCATCCTGTTGTATATCTATGGTAATATCATCACTTATTTCAGGAATAACTTCCATAGAAGCAAATGAAGTATGTCGGCGCCCAGATGAGTCAAAAGGTGAAATTCTAACCAATCTATGCACACCTATTTCTGATTGTAGATATCCATATGCATAATTCCCTGAAACACTTGCTGTAACTCTTTTTATTCCTGCATCATCTCCTGGTAAAATATCTTGAATTACAAATTTTAATTTTCGTCTTTCGGCCCATCTGTTATACATTCTAAGTAACATTTCTACCCAATCTTGTGCTTCAGTTCCACCTGCGCCAGCGTGTAAAGTAATGATGGCATTTTCTTTGTCATGTACACCATTTAATAGCGTCATTAAACGTAATTCATCGTATGCTTTATTAAGTTGTTTTTGTGATTGTTTTATTTCCTTTTCAGTTTCTAATTCTGCCTGATCTTGATACATTTCTAAATACAGTTGACAATCATCAAACAACTGTTTTAAATTATTTAATAAATTTAGTTCATTTTTCATAGATTTAATTTTTTGCAAAACTTTTTGTGATTGCTTATTATCATTCCAAAACCCAGGTTTTGTAGACTGTTCTTCTAAAATTGTTATTTCTTTTAATACTTGGTCTGGTTTTATAGACTGTAACAAATCGTCAATTTGTTTATCCTTTTTTGATAATATAGCTTTTGTTAATCCAATATCTATCATTTATTTTATTAATCCTTTTATGAATTTTTCAATTCTATCCATAGCCACTTCGATGTTTTCAAGGGAACTTGCATAAGTTGCTCTTATAAACCCTTCTCCACTATCTCCAAAAGCTGTTCCAGGTACAACTAAAACCTTTTGCTCTTTTAATACTCTCTCACAAAACTCTTCACTTGTTAAATTAGTTGAAGTAATATTTGGAAACACATAAAATGCTCCTTCAGGTTCAAAACAGGTTAACCCCATATCATTAAGTCTTTTAACCATATATTTTCGTCTTCTATCATATTCATTAACCATTTTAGCAACTTGCTCATCACCATTTTGTAATGCTTCAATTCCTGCATATTGTGCAACAGTTGGAGAACACATCAAGGCATACTGATGAATTTTCGCCATATGTTGTAATAGATTTTTATTACAACATATATACCCTAGCCGCCACCCTGTCATAGCATGACTTTTTGAAAACCCATTGATATATATTACTTGATCTTTTATTTCGTCAAATTCTGCAATTGAAGCATGTTTCCTGCCATATGTTAAACTAGCATAAACTTCATCTGATAAAATTAAAATATTTTTGCCTTTTAAAATTGGAACAAGTTCGCTTAATTCCTCTTTAGTCATTATTGATCCAGTTGGATTGTTAGGAAAAGGTATAATAACAGCTTTTGTTTTACTGGTAATGAGTGCTTCTAGTTTTTTTGGATTGATTTTAAACTTACTGTCTTCAGTAAGTACTAAAGGTACTGGAACACCACCACAGGCACGTATACATCCATTATACGCAACAAAACTTGGTTCAGGCACAATAACCTCATCATCTTTTTCAAGTATTGCTCTTAATGGTAAATCGATTCCTTCACTTGCACCAACCGTAACTAATATTTCATCTTTTGGGTTGTATCTAAGCTCTTGTTTTCTAAATACATATTTAGCAATTTCTTCTCGAAGTTCTATCATCCCAGCATTTGCTGAATAATGGGTATGTCCATTTTCAAGTGAACGAATCCCTGCCTCCCTTATATGCAAAGGAGTCACAAAATCAGGTTCTCCAATACCCAAAGATATAACATCATCCATTTCATTTATTAAATCAAAGTATTTTCTAATTCCAGATGGAGGCATTTCTCTAACACTTTTTTTTATTATTGACTGTAAGTTTTCCATAGAATAATATCCCTTTTAATTATTAATAGCATTTTCTATTATATACATATGAGAACCGATTGTGCCGGTTCTCATAACAATTATTTATATAATTTTTATTGTTATAGTTCTTCTTCGGCATCTATTTCTTCAGCATCATCTGTAATTTTATACTCAACATACTCAAAGTTTTCTTCCTCTGCCACAATTTTTATCTCCTCTACAGGCTCATTAGGTTCATCTTTTTCTTCAAAAACAACATCATATTCTTGATTGATATCATCAATTGCGTTTTTATACTTGTCAAGCATTTTATAAGCAGCTTCTCTTAATTCTAATAATTCTTTTTTGATATCAACTACTTTTTCTCGTTGCTCTTCTGCTTTATTTTCTAAGTGCTCTGTTTCAACTAATGCTTCTCTTTTAGCATCGTTAATAATTTGTGCATATGTCTCATCAGCCCTTACAAGTGCCTTTGATATTTTTTCTTTTTCAATATCAATTTGATCTTCTTTTATTTTAATGTTTTCGTATTTCTGAGAAAGATCTTTTAATTGACCTACTAATTTATTTATTTCGACATCTTTTTCTACCAACTTCTCTTCAAAATCATCAAAAATATTTTTTAAGTAACTATCTACTTCTTTTTTATTGTAACCGCTCATTGATGATGAAAATCTTTTTCCTGCCATCATAAACCCTCTCTTTCTAATAGTAAAATTGCATAATTTTCATTATGCAATTATCAGTTTTATTCTTAATTAATTATATACTACTTAATTTTGTTTAGCAAGTCAGCAATTGCATTTCCAGGTCGTAAACCAATGAGTGTTTCTACTACTTTACCATCTTTAAATATTAGCATTGTAGGAATACTCATAATTTTAAATTTATTGGTTACTTCTCCCGCTTCATCTACATTTACTTTAACAAATTTTACTCTTCCATCAAATTGATTGGCTAATCGTTCAAATGTTGGTGCTAATGCTCTACAAGGGCCACACCATCCTGCCCAAAAATCTGCTATTACAGGAATCGTTGATTGTATTACTTCCTCTTCAAAATTGTCATTGGTAATAACAGTTAATACTGAATCTGCCATCTATAATGCCTCCTAAAAACTAATAGTATTTATTACCCTCAAAATGCTTACTCAAAACATTTTAACAAATTCAAAGCATTATCTCTACATACTTTTTCATAAACTTGTTTAGAAATTTTTCCTTCATCATATTTTTTATCTAACCACCCTGGTAATTCAACATGATTAAAAGGTGCACATATATCTGTTCCAAAGTATAGTCTGTCTTGAAATTTTTCTAAAAACCACAATCCAAAATCCTCATCTCTCATAATGGCATTACCTCCGCTTCCTGCAGATAAGTCCCCTAATAAATTGTCATAAGTTTCAAATAGCTCAACTACTCTACCAGGTTTAACAACACCCTTAGGGTATAATCCCCTAGTCTTATTAGTAACATCGTTACCAATTTCTGACCAGAAAAATTGAGAATGACCTAATATTTTTAATTTTGGGTAAGTATCTAGTACTTTTTCTAATCGTGGTAATCCTAAATCATCAACTAATCCATAAAACCCACCAATTTGTGGAGCAATATGAATGGTTACAGGCATTTCACATTGTTCACAATGGTATAGCATATTCATGGTTAGCGGATCATCAAAATATAAATTACAAGTAGTTTCACCTACACCTTTTGCTCCTAATTTCTTATAATAATTTAAAAAATATGAAAAATCAGTTTCAGGTGAGTTTAATCCCATTCTAGGATGTAAATTGCAAAACCAATAAAACGTATCACTATATTTCTCCACCAATTCATAAGCATCCTCATTAGATTGCATATGAAATCCAAATTCATTATTAATTCCTGGTAAAATTACTCCTTTTTCAATACCATATTGCTCATATTTTTCTCTTATTTCTAAAGGTGATGCATAATAAGCTCCATTAGTGGGTCTAGCTATACCTTTTTTCATTCTAGTATGAACATGAATATCAATTTTTTTAATTTTTCCCTTCATTCTTTTCTCCCAATAATATTAATGCATTATCCCTGCATATTTTTCTATATGCATTCTCTTTTAATTTACCTTCTTCTAATTTTTTATCTAACCAGAAAGGAAATTCAAAATATAAATCAGCTGAACTTAAATCAGTTCCAAAGAATAACCTATCTTGGAATTCATGTAAAAACCACAATCCAAATTCTTCATCTCTCATAATTGCGTTATTACCACTACCTGCTGATAAATCACCTAATAGGTTTGGATATTTATAGAACATATCTACTAAGATTCCAGGTTCTATTTTGCCATTAATATATGAATTCCAATTTTTATTTGTTACATTTGTTCCAATATGAGACCAAAAACAAGTTGAATGTCCTAATATTTTTAAATTAGGATAGGTAGAAAGTACTTTTTGCAATCCTGGTAACCCAAACTTATCAACTAATCCATACATACCACCTTGTTGATTTGCAATATGGATTGTTACTGGAACATTACATTTTTCACAATGAGAAAATAAGTTCATCGTTAATGGATCATCAATTGGTATATTTGCAGTTAATTCACCTACCCCTTTTGCTCCAAGCTTTTTATAATATTCAATAAAATAAGAAAAATCAGTATCTGTTGAATTAAAACCCATACGAGGATCTATATCCATAAACCAATAAAATATATCGCTATTAGTATTCGCTAATTCTGCAGCTTGTTCGTTAGTTTGAACATGAAAATGCATCTCAGGACTAGTTCTAGTTAAAAGCACACCTTTTTCGATGCCCCACTTATCATAAATTTCTCTAATTTCATGGGGTAATGCATATGTTTTATTGTTAGTCTGTCTAATAATGCTTCGAATTTTTCTTGAATGTATATGAATGTCTATTTTTTTAAATTTTTCCATTTCTTACTCCCTATGTATGATTATAACAAAAAATATTGTAAAATGGGATAAAGGGAGATAAATTATTATGATAAAAAAACGATATGAAGACATTATTTTAGCAACAGCCTGTATTCCTTGGAACGATAAATATGAATTTCAGAAACAATCATTTGCTAAACAAATTAATAACTTAATTGATAACGGTATTACTCACATATACCTTTTTGGTACAGCAGGAGAAGGATATGCTGTTAATCATAAACAATTTGAAGAAATTGTAAGTTACTATGCAAAACTTATGGATAGTAAGTCACTTCAGACCATGGTTGGTTTAATTGATTTATCTCCTCAGCGTATGCAAGAAAAGATTAATATTGCAAAAAAATATGGGATTACTGATTTTCAATTTTCTTTACCTAGTTGGCAAGAAGTAAGTGATGTGGAAATCCGCTCATTAATGGACGAACTTTTAGGAAAAAATCGTGACTGTAATTTTTTACTATATAATCTTACGAGAGTAAAACGCTTTTTACCAGCCAAATTATTAATTCAATTAGCCAACGAATATGAAAATTTTATAGCAGTTAAACATACTAGATTATCTGATGAAGATATAGAAGTATTATCTAATGAAGAAACTCCACTACAATTTTTCCTAACCGAAAATAATTTTGCTAAATTATCAGAATATACAGATTGTTCACTATTGATTTCCATTGGAAATCTTGATTTATCAATGATTAAGCAATTTCAAATAGCTGTTAAAAATCATGATAAAGAATTAGTAAGTTCATACTTGGAAAAAATAAACACTATACATACTAAAATGAAAGAAATAATTACAGGACCATATATAGATGGTGCTTATGATAAATTATATGTTAAATATAACATTAACGATTTTTCCACTCGGTTATTACCACCATATCAATCACCACCATTAGAACAGATTTTATTATTTGAACAAATGGTTAAAGAAACCTTATAATAAATTTTGAATTAAAAATTAACAAAAAAAGACACGGTATCAACCGTGTCAATTTGTTATACTTTTAAACTTTGTTTAATTCTCTCTATCGCTTTTATCGTATTTTCACGACTTCCAAAAGCTGTTAATCTAAAGTATCCTTCTCCACTTGGTCCAAACCCAGATCCAGGTGTTCCAACTACATATACTTCATTTATTAATTTATCAAAGAAGTCCCAAGAGGACATATTATCTGGTGTTTGTAACCAGATATATGGAGCATTTACTCCTCCAAATACTTTTAGCCCTATACTTTTTAAGCCTTCTCTAATAATTTTTGCATTTTCCATATAATAATCAATTACAGCTTTTGTCTGTTTTTTACCATCTGGTGAATATACAGCTGCCGCTCCTTTTTGAACAATATATGAAACTCCATTGAATTTTGTTGCAACTCTTCTTGCCCATAATTTATTAAGTGAAATTGCTTCACCTTCAGTGGTATATGCCATCAATTCCTTTGGAACAACTGTAAAAGCACATCTAGTTCCAGTAAACCCAGCTTTTTTAGAAAAACTTCTAAATTCAACAGCAACTTCTTTTGCACCGTCAATTTCATAAATGGTTTTTACACCATCATCTTCTGAAATATAATCAGAATATGCAGCATCATATAAAATAATTGATTTATTTTCTTTAGCATATGCTACCCATTTTGTTAAATCTTCTCTAGACATTGTAGTTCCAGTTGGATTATTTGGTGAGCATAAATAAATTAAGTCAGCTTTTTGGTTTGGTGGTTGTGGAGTAAAGTTATTGTCTTCAGTGCAAGGCATATAAACTACTTTATTCCATTTTCCATTAATAAATTCACCTGTTCGCCCAGCCATTGCATTGGTATCTACATATACAGGATAAACAGGATCACTAACAGCAATAATATTATCAATTCCAAATATTTCTTGGAAATTTCCTGTATCGCACTTAGCTCCATCACTTAAGAATATTTCATAATTATCAAACGATACACCTCTTGAGACATATTCATTTTCAATAATAGCTTCTAATAAAAAAGTATATCCTTGATCAGGACCATATCCTTTAAAAGTTGCTTCATTAGCCATATCATCTACGCCACTATGTAGTTGAGTAATAACTTCATCTATAAGAGGTCGTGTTACATCACCAATTCCTAATTTTATAATATCAGCTTTAGGATTTGCCTCACTAAATTGGTTTATTCTCTTTTTTATTTCTGCAAATAAATAATTACCAGGTAGTTTTAAAAAATTCTCATTAACCTTTGCCATGTTGTCTTATCTCTCCTTATATTATGATTTCTCCTGTAAAAACGGTTGTTGCCGAACCTGTCATATAGATGTGATTATCTTCTTTATTCCATTCAATATTTAATTGACCACCAAGTAATTGTATAGTTACACTTCTCTCACATAAATCATTTAAAACAGAAGCAACTAAAACTGCACAAGCACCTGTTCCACAAGCTAAAGTTTCACCAGCTCCTCGTTCCCATACTCTCATTTTTAAATTTTTTCTATCAATTACTTCTACAAATTCTGTATTTGTTCTTTTTGGAAATAATTCATGAACTTCCATTACTTTACCATATTTTTCAATATCATAATTAGAAACATCATCAACATAGCAAATAGCATGTGGATTTCCCATTGATACAGCTGTTATATTTAATGTTTTATCTAATATCTTAACTGGTTGATTTACAAAAGTATCATTCTTGCTATTAACAGGTATTATTGTTGGTATTAAAATGGGTTCACCCATATCCACTTTTACAGTAGTAACTTTATTTTTAACAATCTGCATTTCAAGAGTTTTTATTCCCGCAAGTGTTTCAATGTTAATTACACCTTTATCTGTCATTTTATTATCATAAACATATTTACCTACACATCTAATTCCATTTCCACACATTTCAGATTCTGAACCATCTGCATTAAACATTCTCATTTTAAAATCACAAGTTTTACTTTTACAAATTAATATTAATCCATCAGAGCCTATCCCAAAGTGTCTATTACTAACAAATTTGGCTACTTCACTAATATTATTAACTTTTTCTTCATAGCAATTAACATAAACATAGTCATTGCCAATTCCATGCATTTTTGTAAATTTCATATAATCATCTCCATAATTTAAGATTTATTATAACGGTTTAATTGTTACTTGTCCATAAAAAATATGTCTTTAAACACCATTTATGTTAAGATTATATCATACATTCAAAAGGAGGAATTTTTTATGACAACTGTTAAAAAAACTTCATATGCTGGGTGGAAAAATTGCTATCAATTAACCAACGATTTAGTGCAAGTAATAATCACTTCAGAAATTGGACCTAGAATCATTAATTATTCATTTATTGGAAAAGATAATCATATGAAAATCTTTGATGATACCGCTGGTTTAACAGGTGGAGATGAATGGAATATCTATGGTGGCCATCGTTTATGGCATTCACCAGAGGCTATGCCACGATCATATGCACCTGATAATGAGAAAGTTGATATTACTGTTATAGAAAATGGTGTAAATATTTCTCAGAAAACCGAAAAAAGTACTTTTATAAAAAAAGACTTACTAGTTACACTTGATTCAAATAGTACAAAAGTAACTATAAAACACTATTTAACCAATAAGGGATTATGGGATATAAAATTAGCTGCATGGGCATTAACTGTAATGGCACCAGGTGGATTAGAAGTTATCCCACAAGAGCAAAAAGACACGAATTTATTACCTAATAGAATGTTATCATTATGGCCATATACTAAATTAAATGATCATAGAGTTACTTGGGGTGATAAATATATTTTTATAAAACAAGACCCAACTTTTGAACCACCATTTAAAATTGGTTTATCAAATACACCTGGGTGGGCTGCTTATAATAATTTTAATCAATTATTTATTAAAAAATTCAAACATATAGAAGAAGCCCTTTATCCAGATTATTCAGGATCAAGTTATGAAACATATACAAAAAACGATATGATTGAATTAGAATCACTATCACCAATTATTTTATTAGCTCCAGAAGAAACCATTGAACATATTGAAACATGGGAATTGTTTGATAATATTAATTTAACTGTAGATGAAGAACTTGTAGATAAACTTGTTCTACCTTTAATTTAAAACCTTTACAGGTTTATTCATTTCGAGTAAATCGCTTATTATTCTATATACTTCATTATCGAACATACTACTTTTTAATATTGAAATATATGAATAATCTATTAGTATGTTTTTTATTCCAAAAATATCTGTACCATATGGTTTTATAGTATATGGTACTGATTCACCGATATTACTGTAAAGTTCATATATTCTGCATCGTCTTTAGTTATATTTAATTTCTTTAGCTCTATATGAGAAAAGCTTACAATAATACTTTCTTTTACAAATTCTAGTATAGAGCTACCATTTGCAATAACAAACCCTGTTTCTATTTGACTTGTTAAATTAATGATTTGCTCAATTGTGTATTCTCCGTTATTACCTGTTTTTGTTTCAACAATTATATAGGAGTTAACCTCTATCGCTTTTAAATGCAGTTCTTCTATACAGTAATATTCAATTTCTTTTATTTGTTCTTGTATATAAGGCGTTCTCCTACAAAAACTATTGTCAAATCAGGTTTTGGATTAGATTTAATATAAAGAGATATAAAAATTATACATAATGATATAAATATGACTATTCCCGTAATAAATTTAACTGTTTTTAAATGATAATAACAAAAATTTTCAAATTTCATTTTAGTTACGCTTTTGTTTTCAGTTTTATAATTACTTATTAAAAAATCATATGCTTCACATACTGATTTAGTATCTATAGTTTTATCAAACTTAGCTTGCCTTAAAATATTATCATATTTCTTACATATTTGATTATTTGACGCTTCTTCACTAAGGTTTAGTAATTCTAGTGCTTTTTTTCTGTTCAAGATAAACCTCCTAAAAAATGATAATCCCTAATTAATAACAAATTCACAATAACATATATGAAATTTTCAGTAAAGAGAGTTAATAATAAAATCACAATATTTGCTTTTGGGGGGGTTTTATGTAATTATTTCACCAACATTTTCTAATACATACTTAGGTCGATATGAAAAATCATTAACACCTTCTTTGGTTGTAACTCCAGTTAAAACTAGTACTGTTTCAAGTTCTGATTCAATTCCAGCTACAATGTCTGTATCCATTCTATCGCCGATGATTACAGTGTCACTTACAGCTGTTCCTAGTCTTTTTAGTGCATGTTTCATCATCAATGGATTTGGTTTTCCAATATAATATGCTTTTCGTCCACTTGCTATTTCAATAGGTGCTGTTAGTGCTCCAGTTGCTGGCATAATACCTTTTTCAGTTGGACCTGTTAAGTCAGGATTAGTTCCTACTAATTTTGCGCCCTTTTGTAAAAACATTACAGCTTTTTCAATTTTTTCAAAACTATAACTTCTAGTTTCACCAACAATAACATATTCAGGATTTACATCATTCATTGTAAGTCCTTTATTGTACATTGCATTAATTAATCCAGCTTCGCCAATAATATATGCTGTTGCGTTTGGGTTTTGATTTGCTATAAAACTTGCTGTTGCAAGAGCACTAGTATAAAAATGTTCTTCTCCAACATTTATACCCATTCTAGCTAATTTTTCTGATAATTCTTTTGGTGATCGTTCTGACGAATTTGTTAAAAATAAAAACTCTTTTTTCTCTTGTTGTAACCATTCTACAAATTTCTTTGCACCTGGTAATACTTTGTTACCGTGGTATATGACACCATCCATGTCACATATAAAGCCTTTTTTCTTTTTAAGCACTTCCATTAATTACCTCTTTTCTTTTATTCACTTTCAATTATCTTTTTACTAGCTAAATAATCGCTATTTAGATTGTACTCTCCATAAGGATAAATAGATATAAAGATTAGTTATATATAATTTTGGTAGTGTTACTAACATTAATATTGAAGGTACTTCTCCATCTTTTATTACAAATGGTGTAAACATCTTACTAAAAGCTTTATCATTAAAAATCATTTTTTTCTTTTTCCATAAATTTTTAGATAATTCTTTTAAGGGAGTATCTCCTTCTTTTTTTAGTTTCCTATATTCTTTCATGATTTCTTCATGTAATTCTTCCATGGTATATTCTTTAAGTCGTTCAATATGTAACACTTCTGCTGCAACCTCCATGGCAGCAATAATTGTGTTACCACCTGTTAGTTTGCATCCAGTGTGTTTTCTAAGTGTTTTTAGAATATACTTTTTTATATTTTCTTCATGGTATCCCTTAAATGGAGTAAATAACCAATTAATTTCTTCTTGAGTAATTGGATATAGTAATTTGTTTTTGCTATTATCCTCTTTTATGTAATATTCTTGTCCAATATATTGTTTCATTGCTAACTTAGCATCAAGGTAACCTAGCAGCATATTTCTTTTAACTAATTGATCTGTGAATGCTAGAGTCCCACCTAAACTTTCACTGTTTTTAATATAGACCACATTAGCTTTTTTGCTATCATATTTTTTATGGACACCAAGCCATGAAATATCTACAGCAATAATGTTTTTATGACCTCTATCAATTAATTCTTTAATAGGAACATTGTCATAAAATCCGCCATCAATAAAAACGTGGCCATCAATCTCTTGCTTTTGAAATATTGGTAAAGCAGCACTTGCCATAATATAGTCAACAATTTGACCATCAGGAATATCTTTATCGAATAAAATATAGGGTTTCATATTTGATAGCGATGCTGTAACAATACCAAATTCAATTGGTGATTCACGTATGGTTTGCTCTTTTACAAATTTTTCTAATAGTAAGCGTAGTGGTGAAATGTCAATTCCTCTCTTATAAAAAACATCTTTTGTAAAACCCATAATATCTATATCTTTAAGGGATGTTATTTGTTGTTTTTTTAATGATATTACTGTCGAATAATCTAATTCTTTCCATAGCTTCTTTGCTTGCTTATAATTACCCATTGCAAAAGCTGCTGCATTTATTGCACCAACAGATGTACCTAGTACAGTTTCAATCTCAATATCTAATTCACGAAGTGCTTTCCAAACACCTATTTGATAGGCTCCTTTTGCACCGCCTCCACCTAAAGCAATTGCATATTTCATGACTATATTATATATTTTTCATTAGATAATTGTAAAATTTATTGAATTTGTTTATATAGGCAGTATTGTAACAACCAACTATCTTTGTTTTTTTATTATAAAAACCGTGAAACAGCATTACATCTTTTAATATATTTTAGCTAATTAAACAGCATACTACTATATCGTATTTCAAATTTTTAGACAAAAAAATAGTAATAGCTGCTGTCCTTCATGAAGTCAAAATCACTGCTATTACTATATTGGTGGAGGGAGATGGATTCGAACCATCGAAGTCGTAGACAACAGATTTACAGTCTGCCCCCTTTGGCCACTCGGGAACCCCTCCTTATTAAATTAAATGCTGTTAAAAATATGGCGACCTGGAAGGGATTCGAACCCTCGACCTCCAGCGTGACAGGCTGGCGTTCTAACCAGCTGAACTACCAGGCCGCATTATTTTGGTGACCCCTAGGGGACTTGAACCCCTGTTACCGCCGTGAAAGGGCGGTGTCTTAACCACTTGACCAAGGGGCCAAAATAACAGCAATAACAATACTAATAAAAGTACGCTCAAATGTCAAGTACTTTTTATAAGTTTTTACCAAATATCTAAGTGTTTATCAAAGCAAATTTCTACTTCATTTATACGATTTGCTGGAGTTGTAGTTAAATTAATTACTTCTCCATTTCTTAATTGTCCTTCTACTATAGTGTTATTATACGCATTCACCTTAAATGTTACATCCCAATTCATAGGCCATGCAGGGAATAAATAAATCTTTTCATCTACACACTGAATAAGCATTTTTTGTAATGCAATTGATGCACTGTTTCCATGATCTTGGTCAGGTACCCAATCAAAATTAGGCCCCCAATATCCTTGAAATCTTGCAAGTTCATTCCATTTAGTAAATTTTGCTTCAACAAATTCTCGTGATGTTTCAGGCATTGCTAAGGTAGCTGATTGAATACCATCTTGTGTCCATCCAAAATAATTTCTTATTGAACGTCTTTTAAAAGTTTCACGTCCAATTTCAACTTCGTTATCAAAAGAAAATAATCGATATGGAAAAACAGCATATAATTCAGGATTTTCTACATTTCCTAGTTTATCGTAAAACTGAGCAGGTTTTATCATAGCCCTTGAAAGTACATCAGGTCGCCCACCTGATGTAAACAAAGGTATCTCAGGTGTTTTCGACTTGTAGTCTAGTAATTTATCTAAAAACTTTTTATCTTGTATTGGTAATTTAAGTAATTCATTAATAACATGAATAAGTCCAGCTACTGCATCTGTTGGGTTTTTTGCATCTTGCCAATTTTCTAAAGCTTGTGAAGGGTAAATAATGATTTTTCCGAATTCATCTAATTTAGTATATTGATTAAAGTAAAAATCTAAAATTCCTTTAGCATGTTTTATAATAGTACTTTCAATAAATTCTTCTTCTTTAGTGAATTTATAGTATTCAATCATGATTAATACTAATTCTAGCATTCCTGAGTGATAAAATCGCAAATACATGTTAGTTGCTTCACCTTTTTTTACACCATCCCTTTTAAACCCATAATCAATATTTCTATGTGTTCCCCAAGGAGTCATGGTTTCAGGATACAAAAGACCATCAAACCCATAATAATCTTTTGTTTTTGCTTTAACAAAGTCGTAAGCTTTATTATACATATCAAAAAATGGCTTCATACCTTCAAAATCACCAGCTTGTAACATCGCCCAATAGATAAGGCGAGTATTTTGAAACCAATAACACCCTCCCCACATTCTGTAATCAGGATTAAAAACTTGGTCATAATTTGGAATTGTAAAAGTGAAAATACTTCCATTAAATTTTATTGGAAACTCTCCTCTCGATGAGCATAAATTCATATATCGCTGTATTTGATAACCACTATCAACTAGTTTTGCTTTTTCATCACCGTCAATTTTTATGTAACTTTTATTCATTAATTCAGTCCAACGTTGCTTATGACTTTTTAAACATTTATTAATATCTTGTTGATGTAACTTCACACTCATATCATGAAGTTCATTGATAAAACCTTCTGTATCTTCTGTGACTTTTGTTAGTACCCCAATGGTTATTACATTTTTTTCATCATTAGTTAGTACACATGCACCAAAAGTACGATTTTTTAAAGGATCATCATATAGATGTTTTAAATGTAATACACCTTGGTGTTCAAGATTTTTTTCATATGTCGAATCTTTATTTTTATGGTACCACATAATACAATCACTAAATTTTGCAACAATTTTATCAGGATAAGTAACGATTTTTTCTAACACATTATCTTGACCAATCGTTCCACCATATTCTATGCTTCTATTATATGCATCACCATCAACATACTTTAATTTGTCTCGCCAATTATCATGATGAATGATTACTGTAATCTCCTTAGCCGAATTAATTTTCATTCTTATACATGGATTATGATAATCTACAAAAATCAACACAGTGGCCTCTTGATAGGCTACTGTAAACACACCAGTTGTTATATCTAATTCATAAGATTTAAAAGTAAGAGTTTCTTTCGTATTAAGTTCAATGGTTATTTTCCCAATTTTCAACAATTCTAAAGCTGAAGAAAAACTATCTGTTTTACTTATAAACATGGAAATCATGTTTTTTTCATGTGGCCATACAGTAATACCAATATCTCCATTACCAAGAGGTAATGAATCACAGTCGTTTTTCCCTTGAGTAGTATACTTTGTAATGCTCATAACTATCTCCCATTATTTATATTGTTAATTTCTTTTTAATCTCTATATTAAAAGGTACTCTCCTACTTTGACAATTTACACGCTCACATAACTGGCAATTCACATAATTACTATCAGATGGGAATAATATCCCTGATATGGATTTTTGCGGAATCATTAAGAAAGTATCAGTAAGTGAAATTCCAAGTGGTTCTTTTCCTTTATTAAATAATGAAAAAAGATGCTCTTGTTGTTCAATTGGCCAACCCTCTAATGATCCTGGATTCATTGATGAAAGTTTTTCTAAACCAAATTCATTTTTTATTACATCATATAATTCTCTAATAGCGCTTCTAAGAATCGCTTCCATAATATAATCAGCCCAATAACGTTCAAATACATCATCAATTTTATTAGCCCAATCAAATACTTCTCTTCCGCAAGTTGCCATAAAAGGAAAAACTCGATGAAGCTTGTCAAAATTCTTACTCATTAATTTACTATTAAATGTAATTTCATTAATTGTTACTTGTTCGTTATTACTATCATTTATATATCCTATGGCGAATATGGTTTTAGGCACAGCTACATCTATAGCTTGTTCACACAACTCATTTATTCTATCAATGTCTTCTTGGTCTCTAACCCTCATTCTCTTCACAATTGCTTCTTTATTAATTTTTATGTCTGTAATTTTAATTTCTCTAATCATATAAAGTCTCCTTGTACATATTTTACTATCAATCTAAATTGAATACAACTACAAAAAAGCACCTTAGAAAAGGTGCTTTTTTGGTGAGCCATGAAGGGATCGAACCTTCGACACCATGATTAAAAGTCATGTGCTCTACCAACTGAGCTAATGGCCCTGGCTGGGATGGCAGGACTCGAACCTACGCATGCAGGGATCAAAACCCTGTGCCTTACCGACTTGGCTACATCCCATTATTCTGGGGTGGATGATGGGATTCGAACCCACGACATCAAGAATCACAATCTTGCGCTCTAACCAACTGAACTACATCCACCACAACATATGCCAAATGGCACTTACATATTTTAAATGACCACTATATATTTGTCAAGGTAAATAACTTTCTTGTGTATTTTTTTTTTGTAATATATAATAACCTTTGAAAAAGGAGAAAGCCATGAAGTTATCCAAAACACTTACTAAGTTAATCATATATTTATTCTTCCCGCTAATGATAATTTTCTTTGGATTTAGAAGAGATTATCTTTATTTAAGTATTGTAATTATTCTGTATTTCACTGTGTTTTTCTTTTTAAAAAAAGAAGAACTTTTTATAATCCTCGCAGGATATCATGACAAAAATAAACATTCATTAAAATCACTTAAGTATTTATTAAAAGCTTATCAATTAAAAAGCTCATCCATGGACACCGCAAACAAGTTTATTTACCTTTTATTAAAAAATGAAAAGTATAAAAAATGTGGGCAAATAATTTCAGAAGTTGAAAAGCGAGAAATGACTGATACAGAAAAAGAGATTCTTCTATCAAATAAAGCACTATATCTTTGGAAAAGTAAACAGATAAAACAAGCAATAACATTGTATGATCAGCTTATAGAAACACATGAATCAACTTCAATATATACAGCTTATGGTTATGTTGTTACTTTAGGCAATGATTTAGATAAAGCATTAAATGTGAATTTACAAGCTCATAATTTTAATAGCAACTCTAAAGGAATCATGGATAATCTAGGATTAACATATATTAAAATGGGGAAATTAGATAAAGCAGAAAAAATATATAAGAAACTAATAGAGAAAAACCCAACTTTTCCAGAAGCTTATTACAATATGGGAATATTAATGCAACTTCGTGGTAATTTAGCTGAATCAAAATACTATATTAAAAGGGCATTAGAAAAACCATTTAATGGCTTATCTACCATTAGTAAAGATGAAGTTAACAAAAAATTAAACTATATAAATAGACTCCAAGGAAATATTTCATAGTTTGGTGAAGATGTAATTTTAATTTCCTCTTTTTTTGTTGGATGTTCAAAAACAAGCTCATGTGCCCACAATGCAATTTGAGCTTTTTGTTTAACTGTCCCATATTTTAAGTCTCCATAAATAGGATATCCAATATGGCTAAGCTGTACTCTTATCTGGTGATGTCTACCCGTTATTAATCGGACTTTAACCAATGATAATCCACTTTTCTCATCAAGAACTTCATAATCAAGTATTGCCTTTTTTTTATGGAGATTAGAACTATTAGCAATTAAAGATTTATTTATCTGCTGATTTTTCACAAGATAATGAATCAAAGTTCCCTTCTTTTTTTCCATAGTACCCCTGACAACACATAGGTAGGTCTTATCCATTTTTTGTAATCTAATCTGCTCAGATAGCCTTGATGCACCTTTAGATGTCCTAGCTAATATAACGGCTCCACCAACAGGTCTATCTAACCTATGAACCAAACCAATAAATACATTACCTGGTTTATCATATTTTTCTTTAATATATGATTTTACCATTGTTTGTAAATCTAAATCATTAGATGCATCTTTCATTACTGGAACATTACAAGGTTTTGTAACAGCTACTAAATGATTATCTTCATATAATACTTCAAGCATTTTCCCATCTCCCTGTTGAGCCACACGGCATAACAATTGATTGTTTAGTAATTGGCAGTCCAATTTCATAACTTGATACTGTTCCACCAATTTTTTTCTTTAACGAAAGTTTTAATATGTTTTCTACTAAAACTGGTGATAATGAAGTGGTATATGAGTTAACCATAAAAAATATTGGTTGGTCACTTAATACTTCCATACATAAATTGATTAGTTCATAAAGTTCTTCTTCAATTTTCCAAATTTCACCTTTAGGACCTCGCCCATAACTAGGTGGATCCATAATAATGGCATCATATTTGTTCTCTCTTCTAATTTCTCGCTTAACAAATTTACTTACATCATCAACAATAAATCTTACTTTACTATTTTTTAATCCAGATAGCTCTAAATTTTGTTTAGCTCTATTTACCATTCCCTTTGATGCATCTACATGACAAACACTTGCACCTGCGCTGGCACAAGCAACTGTAGCTCCACCTGTATACGCAAATAAGTTTAATATGGATATTTCTCGTTTTTGTTTTTTTATCTTATCTATCATAAAATCCCAATTAGTTGCTTGTTCTGGAAATAATCCTGTATGCTTAAATCCCATTGGTGAGATTAGAAACGTTAAGTTTTTATATTTTATAGTCCACTGTTCTAAAAGTTGCTTTTTAAACTCCCAATGTCCTCCACCTTTGTTACTTCTATGATACTCTCCATCAAAAGATTGCCATTTGTCATATGGCCAAATAGCTTGAGGTTCAGGGCGTTTTAAAATCACATCTCCCCATCTCTCTAACTTCATAAAGTCTCCCGCTTCTATTAATTCATAATCTTCCCAATTTGTAGCGATTTGACAATTAGCCATTAGTACTCCACTCCTTTTCGTGCATTTATCCCTTTATCATATGGATGCTTTACACAAACTATATCACTGACATAATCAGCTATGTCAATTAATTCTTTTGGTGCATTTCTACCAGTTAGTACAACTTCTAAATTTTTTGGTTTGTTATTTAAAAAATCTATCAATTTATCAATACTTAATATTTTTTCATTTACAGTACTGATAATTTCATCAAAAACTACTAAATCAAACGATTCATTTTTTATTAACTCAATCGCTTTTGAAAAACCTTCTTTATGCTGAGTAATATATTCTTTTTTTTCTAATTCGTCCATATAAAAATAAAATTTCTTTTTATCGGTACAACGTATAACTACTGCATTAGAAAATTTACTAATTATTGAAATTTCGCCAGATGGGATAGCTTTTTGCATTTGAACAAAAAGTATTTTTTTACCATACCCTAAACTTCTCACCATTAAGCCAGTTGCAGCTGTTGTTTTTCCTTTTCCATCACCTGTATAAATATGTATTAATCCAGACATTATGTCTCCTTTACTTATTATAGTTTAGTCCAAAATATTCTCGTAGTATATCTTTAGCTACTGGAGCTGTATATGAGCCCCACACTCCATGTTCAATGACAACCGCTATTGCTATTTGTGGATCATCTATTGGTGCATAACATATAAACACCCCATTAGATGATTCATGTGACTCTCTACCTGTTTCAGCTGTTCCTGTTTTGCCGGCTACTTTTATTGGGAAATCTGCAAAAACCTTTTCTGCAGTTCCATCTAGTACAACACCTTCCATTGCTTCTTTAATTATTTTAAATGTTTTTTCTTCCCATGGGATTTGTTTAAATTGAGTCTCACCTTCATACAATACTTCACCGTTCTTAGTTACAGCTTTACTAATTAAAAATGGAGTAAAAAGTTTTCCACCATTAGCAAGAGCTGCAGTATAATTAGCTAATTGAAGTGGTGTATAGTTATGGTAAAGTTGACCAATTGATGACTGTGCGGTATCAGCAATATACCATTTTTCAAATTCCTTAGAGTATTTATATACAGGATTAGACCTTATTCCTGTTGCCTCACCGTATAAGTCTATTCCAGTTTTAGTCCCTAATCCAAATTGTTCTGCCCAATTATTGATTGCTTCAATTCCTGTATCAACTCCTAAAATATAAAAGAACATATTACAACTAGTTGTGATAGCTTCTTTTACATCTAACCATCCATGAGTAAACCAATAACCTGACATTACATATTCTAAACAATAAAAATCCCAATCTCCAATAACCTTGTGTCCTGGGTCGAAAATTTTTGTTTCCTCATCAATAATCTTTTCTTCAAGTCCTGCAATAGCTACAATTGGTTTAAATGTTGAACCAGGTGTATATGTTTCCTGTATAGCCCTATTTAACATAGATTTAGCAATATTATCATTAAATGCTTCATATATTTTATCTCTTGATTCTTGAGTATTATGAATAAACCAATTAGGATCATAAGATGGATAACTTGCCATAACTAAAACTTCACCAGTTTTTATGTCTATTGCAACAACTGCCCCTGCATTTGCATCTGCAAAATTTCTAGCATCATCAACTTTTGCTTTATTTTTAATTATTTCAATATTATTTTGTATTGATTCCATTGCAATTTTTTGCAAATTCACATCTATTGTTAGATAAATATCACTTCCATTTATAGCTTTTTCTCCACCTACTTCAGATAAAATTGTACCAGTTTCATCAGTTATAACGTCAATATAACCGTGGTTACCTTTTAGCAGTTCTTCAGCAAATACTTCTATCCCTGTTTTTCCAATGATATCATCTGTCCCATAACCTGACTCAGTAACATCCTCTGGTGTTACCATTCCAACATATCCTAAAACATGAGCAATATCATAAACTTGTCCATATTCTCTAGTCATTGATGGTATTATGGTCAATCCTTTAATTTTATGTCGATTTTCTGTTACCATAGCTAGAGTTTCTTTAGAAATATCTTTAGAAATTAACAGCACTTCTCCTTCATTCCAGAACCATCTATTTTTTAAAATTTCATATCTAATTATTATGCCCTGTTTAACTTGTTTTTCAGTATATGATTCACTTATTTTAAAGTAATCTTGTAGAAATTCGAAAAATAACTCACCATCAGTTATTATATTTTCTTCTTTTTGATTAAAGTAATCTATATTCATTTGCCAATTAGCAATTTCATCTTCTGTTCGATAACTATTAAACTGTTTATTTTCAACATCATAAAAGTATATAAGTTTGTTAGTAGAAATTTCTTGATTGTCATCAAGTATAGTCATAAGGTATATGATAGCTTCATTTAATTGTTCTGTAGATTTATAGACTTTTGATAAATATAAGTTAAAACTTTCCACATTATAAGCTAGTATTGAACCATTAGAATCATAAATATTCCCTCTGATTGCTTGTTCTTCAAATCTATGAGAATAATTTTTTATTGTACTTTGATAATAATCTTCTCCATTAACAATTTGCATAAAATATAATCTTACTAATAATCCTACAACTAAAGCTACAAAAATCGAGAAAAGTAGAATAAATCTAAAAGTGGACTTTTCTTTCATCTCACACCTCCCACATTATTAGATACTTTACTTACTGTAAAAATAGATTTCATTAAGTAAAATAGAGATATTAACATTAAGGTAACAAAGTAATATCCTCCATTAATAAGTGAAGCTCTATTTATAACATTAAAAGTAGTAGTTATTTCACTAATAGGTAATTCGTAAAAAGCTTTTATTAGTGAAAAGATATATCCTGAAATAAAACCAAATATGGATAAATACAAAATATTTTCACGTTTTGCTAATTTATTAATTCCCCAAACACTAACTGTTACTAATAAAAAAATTACTGAATATTGGAAGAAAACATGTGCATATAATAAATCACATAAAAATCCAAATAAAATTGCTACAATTAATGTCTGCTTCTTATTTTTATTAAAGGTTGCAATCATTACTGCTACTAATAAAAAATCAGGTGAAAACCCATTGATTCCAAACCACTTTGAGAGAAAAGGATGGAAAATCAAGAAAAGTAAAAAAAACAAAATATGCTTTAAACCATAACTATGCATTTAATCTTCTTTCTTAGTTACTAAAATAAAAGCTTCTTTTAATGAATTAAATTCTACTAGAGGTCGTAAATAAGCATACCTCTTTGAAGGGTCATTTTCATTGAAAACTTCATCAATTGTACCAATAATAATACCTTTTGGATAAAGCCCTCCAAGCCCTGAGGTTTCAATAACATCACCTGTCATTATAGTTACATCACTTGGAATATTCTCAACAACTAATAATCCATATTCTTTTACCTCAATACTACCTCTTATACTAACTAGTCCACCATCACCTTTTAAAATCCAACCACTAATTCCACTATATTCATCTATAATTGGTATAACTGTAGTAGTAGTTGCATTTACTATATATGTTCTACCTATAAGAGCGTTATTTGAAGCAATAACAGGACTATCTATTTTTATATTGTCAAGCAATCCAACATCAACTTGCATTTCATAATTAAAATTACTCGGATTAATAGATAAAATATTTGCACCAATTAATTGATAGGAACTAAACTGCTCTTTTAAGATAAGAGCATCACGTAATCGTTGATTCTCTTCTTCTAAATCAGCTAATTGGGCATTTCTCTCTGTTAGAACATTTAAATCATTTTTTAGCTGATTATTTTCCTCAATAATAAATTGATAATCTTTAATTGATTGAAAAAATTCAGTTACAGAATCATCAATATCCCCAATAATTTTTTGAACAAATTGAACTGGAATAGTAACAATATTTCGTAAAATATTAACAGAACTGAATCGATTAATGGACATGAAGGCTATTACTAATAATAACACAATAATGATGATTAATTGAAATTTTCTATTTTTAAAAAGGGTACCCACCATTACTCCTTTATGATCTACTTGCCTCTTTTATTATATCAATATTTTCTAAAGCGATTCCTGTTCCTTTAACAACACAATCCAAGGGCTCATCAGCAATTCTTACATTTATTTTACCAGTTTTTTCAAACAAGAATTTATCAAGACCTTTAATTAGTGCTCCTCCACCTGTTAAAACAATTCCATTAGTTATAACATCTGCAGCTAGTTCAGGAGGTGTTTGCTCTAAGGTGTTTCTGATTGCTTCATATAATTCATCTGCAATATCTTCCATGGCTTCAGCCATTTCATCTGATGAAATAGTTAAATTCACAGGAAGCCCCTGTGTCATATTTCGGCCTCTAATTTCCATTGTCCCAGGATACTCAGATGGATAAACATTTCCTATTGCTATTTTTAATTCTTCAGCTGTACGATCACCAATAAACACTCTATATTTCTTTCGAATATATTTTGTTATAGCTTCATCAAAACTATCTCCTGCGCTTCTCAACGTAGTACTAGTTACAATACTTCCTAAAGAAATAATTGCTACTTCACTAGTCCCACCACCTATATCTACTATCATGTTCCCTGTAGGTTCTAACACAGGTAATCCTGCGCCAACAGCTGCCATTATTGATTCTTCTGTAATAAATACTTCTTTTGCTCCTGATTCTAGACCTGCTTCAATAACTGCTTTTTTTTCTACAGCAGTTACACCTGCTGGTACACATATAATAACTCGTGGTTTCATTAACTGAAATTTTCCAGTTGCTTTTTTAATTAATGCTTTTAGCATGGCTAATGTACTATGATAATCAGCAATAACTCCATCTTTTAGTGGTCTTATTGCTTGAATAGCTCCAGGTGTTCTACCAATCATTTTTTTAGCATTTTCACCAACAGCAATTACTTCTTTTGTTTTTTTATTAATAGCGACAACAGAAGGTTCACGTAACACAATACCTTTTCCTCTCTCAAAAATCAGTGTATTAGCTGTTCCTAAATCAATTCCTATATCTTTACCAAAAATGCCCATCTTACTCTTCCTCCATGCTTTATTACTTCTATTATATCAGATTAAACCTGAGTTTTTAAAACTATATATTACACCATTGCCAATAATGATGTGATCAAGAACTTTAATACCAAGTAACTCACCGCATTCTATTAATCTCTTTGTAGTTTTAACATCAAGTTTACTAGGTTTTGGATCTCCGCTTGGATGATTATGAACTAAAATAACAGATTTAGCCATATATCTTATGGCTTCAACAAAGACTTCTCTTGGATGAACTATTGTCTGATCTAATGAACCAACAGATATATCCTCAGATTTAATTACTTTATTCTTATTATCAAGAATCAGTAATTTAAAAACCTCTTTTTCTAAATACCTCATTCGCTCCATTAAGAATAGTGATACATCATCAGGGGAACTAATATATTGCTGATTATGTTCATCTTTACAAGAATTCAGTCTTATACTTAGTTCTTGTAATGCTAATACTTGTATCGCCTTAACTCTACCAATACCTTTTATTGCAATTAAAGTTGAAAAATCAGCCTTTTTAATAAATTCTAGTCCATTGTTTCTAAGTAATTTTCTAGCTAGTTCAACAACAGTTTCTTCTCTGCTGCCTGTCTTAATTATTATAGCTAATAATTCAGCGTCAGACAATACAAAACTTCCTAATTCCTCTAGTTTTTCATAAGGTCTATCCATCTTAGGTAGTTGTTTCATTGTTAATTTGTTTTTCAAAAATATCTCCTTTCTATTTTAGGAGATATTTAGACTAATTTTTTTAACTGCGCATTAATTAAAGATAGTGGAAATCCCATCACATTGTAATAACATCCATTAATGGACTTGATATACTTGCTAGCTTCACCTTGAATGGCATAACCACCAGCTTTATCATAAGGTTCACGGCTTTTAACATAAGTCATTATTTCTGTATCACTCATTTTTACAAATGTAACTAAAGTTTTAACTACAAAAGTTTCCATTTGGTTAACACCCATAGATACCCCTGTTAATACACTATGTGTTTTCCCTTGTAATTGTGAAATCATATCATATGCCTGTTCTTTATTTGCAGGTTTTCCTAATATTTTTCCGTTATAGACAATTGTATCAGCACCAATAACTAGATGGCCTGGATATTGTTTTTTTACAACATCAGCTTTGCTCTTGGCCATTCGGCGCACATAATCTAATTCATTTTCTCCAATTAGAGGAGTCTCATCAATTGATGGAATAACAATCGAAAAGGGAATGTGCAATTTATTCAAAAGTTCTTGTCTTCTAGGTGACCCAGAAGCCAATATTAAATGCTCCAAAATATCTCCTTCTATATTTTATGT
This sequence comes from Clostridiales bacterium, assembly GCA_023145435.1. Lineage (GTDB taxonomy): Bacteria > Bacillota > Clostridia > DUPQ01 > DUPQ01 > JAFGUQ01. Next base: position 47,616 of record JAGLDS010000005.1, on the reverse strand, counting down.
TATTTTACATAATTTTACAACTAACAACTTTACGCTTAACTGTCAAAATCTCCAAATGCTTTCCCATGATTGATAAGGCAAAAGATTCCACCAAATAAAATTGAAGAATAGTATGTAATCATTCTCCAAATTAATATTACTGATAGAATAGGAGCGGTTACATAGAAACTAGCAAAGAAGTATACCCCTAGCCCTTCTGCTCCACCTGTTGTACCAGGGGTTGGAACTAGCGCAGTAATCATCATCAATAAGCCAGTGGCAGCTATAACACTGAAGGGATTTGGAAAAGATCCCTCCACAGCTCTTATTAAGAATATTGGTACACTATAAATAGCTAAGTGTTGCAATAATTGGCTAAGATAAGCCAGTATAAGATATCCTTTTCTTTTTGTAATTATTCTAAATCCATCTTGAAAACTAATTAATGAACCTCTTATTTTATCAAACTGTCGTTGCACATAGATTTTATCTTTATTCTTGAAATATGATATTACTTTTAAGAATAAAATAATAACTTTTTCACTGATATCATGATTTAGCAAAAAGAGAAAATACATAACAATCAATAAAGAATTAGCTAAAGTTCCAATTACAAATAGTAAAACAAAGTTGGGAATTTGTGCCACTAGTACTTTCTTTTTAATAAAGAAAAAAACAAAAGCGATTACTAACATTGAAGTAGCATACAAAACTGATTTCATAATGATAATACTCGTTGCTTTACCTGTATCTATTTTTTGTTTGCTCATAAAATAGATTTGTGCAGGTTGTCCACCTGTTGAAAAAGGTGTAATTGCTGCAAAAAATTGTCCTATCATAAGTGTTTTAAAATTATGTCTTGGTTTATGACATTTTTCTAATACCCCTTTTTTAAGAAAACCTATGGTAAATGCCCCTGCACCCCAATAAAGAAACATAAATGAAAAAGCTACAAATAGCCATGCATAATTAATATTTTTTATCAATTTAATTAACTGATCAATTCCATCAGTAAAAAAGATGAGTATAACGATTACTGCACCCATAGCAACAACTATTAATGAATTAATCCATATTTTTTTCATAAATTATTTTTCCAACAATGTATCAATATTAAGACTATCAATAATTACATTAAATTCTGTAATATCAACTCCTGTCATCAACTTAATTGTTTTTTTTACTTTACTTTGTAGGTTATTAACAATTTCTGGAATAATAACCCCATAATTAACTTCTAAAAAACAGTCAATTTTCTTGCCACCATCATATGTAGTCACTTTAATAGACTTTTTCTTTTTACTAATAGCAATACCTTTTGTTTCAGTGACAATCTTTTCTACAAAAGCGATGATAACACCATCAGCAACTTCAATATTCCCATTTTTTTTTATAGTATCGTTAGCCATAATGCCTCCTAAAATTCAGCGTGTTTTGGAACTCTTGGAAATGGAATCACATCTCTTATGTTAGCCATACCGGTTAAATACATTAAAGCTCGTTCAAATCCTAATCCAAATCCAGCATGTTTGTTTGTTCCATATTTTCTCAAATCAAGATACCACCAGTAATCTTCAATATTCATTCCCATTTCTTGGATTCTTTTAATTAATACATCATATCGCTCTTCACGTTGTGAGCCACCTATTATTTCTCCAACTCCTGGAACAAGTAAATCCATAGCTGCAACAGTTTTTTGATCTTCATTCATTCTCATATAAAAAGCTTTTATATCCTTTGGATAATCTGTAACAAAAACAGGTTTTTTAAAGTATTGCTCTGTTAGAAATCTCTCATGCTCTGTTTGTAAATCAATTCCCCATGACACATTGTTTTCAAAAGCTATATTGCTTTTTCCTAATATATCAACAGCATCTGTATACGTAACATGTTCAAATTTACTATTCGCTACACCTCTAAGTTTATCAAATAACCCTTTTTCAATGAATTTATTAAAAAACTCCATTTCTTCAGGTGCTTTTTCCATTACATAATTAATCACATATTTCATCATTTTTTCAGCGACCTTCATGTCTTGTTTTAAATCACAAAAGGCCATTTCTGGCTCAATCATCCAAAATTCTGAAGCATGTCTTGCTGTATTAGAATTTTCCGCCCTAAATGTTGGACCAAAAGTATATACATTTTTAAATGCCATACAATATGTTTCAACTGCCAATTGACCACTAACAGTCAAATTAGTTTCTTTACCAAAAAAATCTTTAGTAAAATCTACTTTTTTAGCATCATTAAGAGGTGGGTTTAAGCTGTCAAGTGTTGAAACTCTAAACATTTCACCGGCTCCTTCACAATCACTACCAGTAATAATTGGTGTATGAACATATACAAAATTATTATCTTGGAAAAAACTATGGATTGCATGTGCTAACAATGAACGAACTCTAAATACCGCAGAAAAAGTATTTGTCCTAGGTCTCAAATGAGCAATGGTTCGCAAGTACTCAAAAGTATGTCTCTTTTTCTGTAAAGGAAAATCTGAATCAGCATGTCCTTCTACAATTACTTTTGTAGCTTTTATCTCAAATGCTTGTTTAGCATTTTGTGTCAGTTCTAGTACACCTTTTACAATCAACGCTGAGCCAATTGTACACTTAAGAATAGCATCAAAATTTAAAAGTTTGTCTTCTTCATATACAACTTGTACATTACTAAAGAAAGTTCCATCATTAACTTCGATAAATCCAAAAAACTTGGAATTACGATTACTTCTAACCCATCCTTTTATAGTAACCTGTTGTCCTTCATATTGTTTATAATCTTTGTATAATTGTTTTACAGTAACGTCCATTGCTTACTCCCTTTATAAAAAATTTGATCTTATCACTTTCTGATAATAAACCACATCTAATAATCTATTAAATTTCACACCCGCTTTTTTTATGACTCCCACTCTTTTATAATCACATTTTTCAAATAATTTCACTGACTCAATATTTTCAAGACAAACTAATGCAATAAGCGAGCGTATTGGTAATCCTAATGCTTTTTTTTCTAAATATTGTAATGCTTTTTCACCATAACCTTTACCTGTAAATTCTTCTTTTAAATAAACAGCTACAAATACAGTTGCCCTATAGGCTTCTCTAAAATTAAAAGGAGATATCATACAGTAACCAATGATTTCTTTATCAAACATAATAGTAAACGTTCCATATAAAATATCATCAAAAAAAACTAGCTTTTTCATTTGTTTTTTGTTCCATTTTTCTTTATGAAAAGTTGATATTGAATTCTCAATATAGTAATTGTAGATATTCGTAAGTTCTTTTATGTGCTTTTTTTGGGTTTCAACAAACGTTAGCATGTTAGTTCCTTTACTAATTTTGATATCATTTTGAATTTCTCTATTTCTACTCCCGGAGGACAAGAATCAGAATTTGCTAAAACAAATCGATGTCTTTTTGTTTTCATTATAATGTTTTTTACGTATTCCTTCAAATCTTTCATGGAATATGTTTGTAAAACAACAGCATCAATTCCACCAATAACTCCAATATTATCTGGAAGTATAGCTCTAGCTTCATCTACTGTCACATCTCCTGTAGGTGGTGGAGATATTGATTCTAGAACATCAATTTTTGATGTGGAGATAAGCGGTAATAACCCTTTAAGTGATCCACAAGCATGGTGGACTAGAAGTTTATCTTTTTCATGTAATATATCTGCCCAATTATTTATTTCTGGTAGAATATAATCTTCAAATTGAGATGGACTAATATTAGTAGTAGAACTATCTTCCCAAAAAAGAAAAGCTTTAGCATCACATTCACTAGCTATATTAACCGCTTGTTTTGATTTTTCTCGCATCACATGTAACAATTCTAATACAATCACTTCATAATCATATAAAGCATAATTCAATTCAACCGTTCCCACCCATCTCTCTAAAAGTGATTGAAAACTACTTTTCATTTCACTTCCAATAATTGGGATAAGTAATGCTTCATCTTTTACTACTTTTTTTAAATTCTCGTATTTAGTAAAATTTTTATGGATAGTTAAAGTACTATATAGTTTGGTTAAAAGCTGGAAATCTTCTTTAGTTGATATTGGATGTTTTGTTAAAAACCATGTATTACTCTCTTTAGCATATACATAATGAAAAGATAATTCACCAAAAGGTGTGTTATATACTATCATTCTTTCACCATTTTTAGTGGTTTCTTTAATTTCTGTACCCACAAAATCATTTACAATTAAAGTACAGCAACCACGAAGCATTGGATCAGCACCTATTTCCTTATAAAATGAAATCATTCCTTTTTTTCTAATTTCTTCAGGTTGAAAATCCCAAAAATAAGCTAAAAAGGGAGACCATGCTAAATGGTCTATTTCTTTTCCTGTAATTGTATTTAATAATCGTTCTTTTGATGTTAAATGATTCATTGCTGTTACCTAAGTTTCTTTAAATTCTTAATCTCTTTAACAAAAGTATCTACATCATCAAAGTCTCTATAAACTGAAGCGAATCTAACATAAGCAACATCGTCAATATCTTTTAACTTTGCCAACACCATATCACCAATAGCTGTAGATGTAATCTCCCGTAGATGCTCTTTTAAAAATGAATTTTCCACTTCTTCTACAATCTGTTCTAACGTTGCAATGGGAATAGGTCGCTTCGCACAAGCAATTAACAATCTATTTAACAATTTAGATGAATCAAAAACTTGTCTTGATCTATCTCTTTTAATAACCATTAAAGGTTTTCTTTCAATATTTTCATAAGTAGTAAATCGCTTAAGACAGTGAATACACTCTCTTCTTCTTCTAATAGCATATCCTTCTTCAGTTGGCCTAGAATCAATTACCTTATCTTCTTCAAACCCACAATATGGACATTTCATTACTTACTCCTTTATAACTTTCGTAGAAATTTAGGAATATTTATCCCTATATCGTCATCATCATCGTCGTCTATTATTTTTTCATCATTAATTTTATCTACCATTTCATCCTTAAGTGGTTCGTTGGTAGCTACTTGATCTTCATCCATTATTTCTTCTTTATTCTCACTATTAATTGTTTCTGCTAACATTCTTGATGTTTTAGGTGGTCTAATACCATCAAAGCCTGTGGCAATAACTGTGACCATTACTTCATCTCCCATATTTTCATCAATAGCAGCACCCCATATAATATTAGCATTAGAATCTGAAGCTTTGTATACCATATTTGCTGCACTATCAATTTCTAATAATCCTAAATCGGGGCCACCAGTTATATTAATAAGCACTTTTTTTGCTCCATCAATTGATGTTTCTAGTAGTGGGCTTTGTATAGCTTGTCTTGCGGCTTGTTCACAACGATCATCTCCTGTAGCGCGTCCAATTCCCATATGGGCTAGACCCGCTCCAGTCATTACTGTTTTTACATCAGCAAAGTCAAGATTGATTAATCCAGGTATAGCGATTAAGTCAGAAATACTCTGCACACCTAATCTAAGTACATCGTCTGCAATGTTAAAAGCTTCTACAATAGACGCTTTTTTATCGGCTATTTCTAATAAACGGTCATTTGGAATAATAATTAAAGTATCAACGGTATCTTGTAGTTTTTCAATACCTTCTTTTGCATTATCACTTCTCTTTTTTCCTTCAAAAGTAAAAGGTTTAGTAACAACACAAACTGTAAGAATCCCCATTTCTCTAGCTATTTGTGTGATTATGGGAATAGCACCTGTTCCAGTACCTCCACCCATTCCAGCAGTAACAAAAACCATATCTGCACCTTTAAGGTTAGCAGCGATTTCGTCTTTGCTTTCTTCTGCACTTCGTTCTCCAATATCAGGTACTGAACCAGCACCTAGGCCTTTAGTTAGTTTTTCACCTATTTGAATTTTTGTTGTAGCTTTTGACATGAATAATGCCTGTTTATCAGTATTGATTGCAATAAATTCAACACCACGTAAACCTGACATAATCATTCTATTGACAGCGTTGTTTCCACCACCGCCGACTCCAACTACTTTAATTTGCGCAAATTGTTCCATTTCAACGTCAAATTGTAGCATATTATTTCCCCTTTCTAAACATATAGAAATTACATGATAATTATATAAAAATATTTAAAAAATGTACATAGTTATTATCAATATCTTGTTATTAACTCCTTATATTCCACTATATATAGTCTAATCAGGTGTAAAGATGCTCCTATCCTTAACTGTCATGTCCAATACGCCCTTTTCTTCTGGCCTAATTTGTTTTGATAAGATTACACACATAGTAGCTATTTTCAATGATACATTATCTCCATAGGGAATTTTCACTAATACCCTTTCATCATACATAATTGCAATATTTTTATCGTTGCTCACATCTATCCAATTAATATATTCTCTAAAAGCTGTGAAAAATTCTTGGTCATATCTAGTTAACCCTTTATATATTATAGCAATATATTTTAATTTTTCTTGATCGGTATCTACAAACTCAAATAATGAATAACTATTTATTTGAAGTCCGGTTACTTTGATTCTCCCTTGTTTATGATTTGTATCAACTCCAAGAACAAAACCATCTTCATCAGTTATTATTATTCTATCTTTGTCAACAATCTCAATTCCTTCTTGTGCTATATCATAATCAATAATCAATTTATTGGGAAATATGGCTTTTACACTAATATTTTTCATTATTTCATACTCTTTTTTTAAGGTATTTTCAACCGAAACAAATCGTTTTGTTAACAAATTCCCATGAGTTATTAGCGATATAAAAATATTATCCCCTATTGTTAAATCAATTTTTTCAAAAATAGCATTATGAGATATATCTATAGTTTCCCTAATACTAATTTGTTTAATTGAAAACAAAGGAGATAGTAATATTGCAACTCCCACAGAAATAAATAGTATAATTAATAACGTAACCCTAAGCTTTTTGAATTTCATAAAAAGATTATACCATATTTATTTTGATTTTTGATAATAGCAAATGGTATAATTAATATAGATATACGGGAGATAAAAAATGCAAACAATTTGTCCAATTACAAATGAACGATGTCCTTATCAAAAAAAATTAGTAAACGGCGTATGTGAAGATCAATTAACCTGCCCTATTATTGATGTATCATTTAGAAAAATGAAAAAAAAGAGTAGGCTATTAAGTGAAAAAACTATTCTCATTTCTTTTTATTCACTATTAATTATATTACTTTTTGCATTTATTTATGTATTCTTTTTTACGAATCTAATTACTTTACCAAAAGTTAATGAGTCAAGTTCCACGACTTCACCATCCCCTTCTCCTAGCGAAACAGAAGAAGGATTTTTGGTTTACATAGACAAGGAAATTGATGAAGTAACTCCATATGAAAACAATTCACTACCTTTAGTTCCCCTATCTAACGAAAAAGCAAGTAAAGTTGTTAGAATTAAAATTGATTCTCTATCTCTTTTTGCTCTTGTTGAGAGTGTATCATTAAATCAGTATAATTTAATTGAAACTTATCCTGATAAAAGTGTTGTTTCTTGGTATGAAGGTAGTCATCTCCCTTCTGAAAAAGGAAATTGTATTTTAGTTGGTAATAAATATTATAATAGTTTTGCAGCTGTATTCAATCAACTTGATAATGTGGCTATTAATGATCAGATTATTTTCACCTTAGATAATGGAACAACAATTGTACAAACCATTTATGATATTGTTATTTATAATAGTACTATTCTCCCTGAATCGATTTTCAAATTAGATGGTAGTTACCCTATTACAACTATTATTAGTAAAACCGGTAATATAAATAAGGAAACGGGTGAATATGATAGTTTCATAGTCGTTCTCGCCCATTAATTAAGAAAAAGTTATTTTACAGTTAAAGATATATTGAAAAACACCAGCTATCATTACTGACAAAATTTTAGCTAACACTATATTCATGGAAAACACATTAATAAACAAACTTATCAACGAAGTACCAATAATCATTCCCACAAACAATACAACAGAAAAAAACGATAATCGTTTAGTAAATTTATCCTTTTTATGAAAATTAAAATGAGAATTTAAGTAAAAACTAAGGAGAACTCCAATAAATAAACTAAATCCATTTGCTAAAATTAATGGGAACGCTAGCCACTTACTTAAATAGTAAAAAATAGCGGTATCTACAGTAGTAGCAATTGTACCGATGATTATGTAGTAAGGTAAGTGTTTAGTGAATATTAGTTTATGCATCCAATTTAGCCATTTCTTTGATTCCTTTTATAAGGGAATAATAATAAGTAAAGTTAAGTTTTATTTTTGCTAAATCATTTGTTAAATAACTTTTTAAAATATCACCTTCTCTTGCAGGCAAATAGTTAACTTCTTTTTTATAATTATAAACTTTTTTCATTATGTTAAAAAGTTCATTGACAGACACTTCTAAAGCTGTAGAAATATTCACAGTAAAATTATCGTTTTTTTCAATAGCTAATAAATTAGCCAAAGCTATATCTTTCACAAACACAAAATCTCTTGTTTGTTCACCATTACCATAAATGTAACATTCTTCATTATTTTTCATTTTATTTGTAAATATGGAAACCACTCCACCTTCACCTTTTGCTTTTTGCCGTGGTCCATATACATTGGCATATCGTAGTATACCATATGAAATATTATGTGATTTTGCGTACATTTTTATATATCTTTCAGGAATTTCTTTTGATAACCCATAAAAAGATTCAGGATTCTTTTCATGTTTTTCATCAACCCCTAAATACTTTGGATTACCATAAATTGCAGCACTTGATGCATAAACTATTCTCTTAACTTTATGTCTAACACACATTTCTAATACATTTATGGTTCCCATTATATTTATGCTTGCATCTTTTCTTGGTTCTTTTAATGAAGTTTGCACATCAATCTGTGCAGCATGATGGCACACAACATCAGGTTTAGTTCTCTCAAAAAAACTATTTAAATCAGAATATTGTAAGATATCTCCTATAAAAAGACTTGCTTTTTTATTTAGATTATCCATTGTTCCAGTTGAACAATCATCATAAATAGCCACTTCATGATTATTGCTAATTAATATATCAACAATATGAGAACCTATAAACCCTAATCCACCAATAACTGCAACTTTCATATTATATCTCCAAAAAATCTTTCATAACTTGACATACTTCATCAGCCTGTTCCTTATTAGGCATTTCAGCAAAAACTCTTAATAGAGGTTCTGTACCAGAAAAACGGGCAATAATCCATCCATTATTTTCAAAATTCACTTTTACACCGTCCATATAATTGGTATTTTTTACTTTAAATGGGAACGATGGTAGCTCTTTTTTATTATACAGTAAATTAACTAACTCAACTTTTTTGTCCTTTTTAAATGAAAATGCATTTTCCACCATGATACGATAACCATATTTATCATAAATTAATTGTAACAACTCAGATATTTTCATTTTTGTTACGCTAATCATTTCAACTAATAAGCTGGCTGCAAAAATTCCATCTTTTCCTTTTATATGTCCTCTAATAGTTAATCCACCACTTGACTCTCCCCCAATTACTGCATCTGTTTCTTCCATTTTAGAACTTACATGTTTAAATCCAACAGGAACTTCATGACACACCATACCAAAATCTTTTGCTAAATCATCTAATAAATTAGTAGTAGCAAGGTTTCTTACAACATCGCCTTTCCATCCTTTATAAACTACTAGATAATAATATAAAAGTACTAAGATTTCATTTGGGTGAATAAAGTTACCTAAATCATCAATAACTCCTAGTCTATCTGCATCTCCATCTGTTCCAATCCCTAAGTCATAATTTTCCTCTTTTACAAGTTGAGTTAACCTTCCTAATGTTAAAGCACTAGGTGAGGGTAACTTTCCTCCAAAAAGAGTGTCGTGTCTATCATTAATAACTTCTAAGTCACATCGTAGAGTAAGTAAGATGGTTTGAAGACAAGTCTTTGATACGCCATACATTGGATCAAGTAATATTTTTAATCCAGCTTTTTTAATAGCTTCGTTATCAACTAACTTTAATATTTTATCTATATAATCATTAAATGGGTCAATTACCTTTATTAAACCTTTTTTTATACCCTCATCATAATCAATAATCTTAATATCCTTGACTTTATTAATAGCTTGCTCTAATAAATCAGTTGTTTCCATTGAAGCATCTCGTCCACCAGAGGTAAATAACTTTATCCCATTGTACAAAGCTGGATTGTGACTAGCTGTAATGGCAATACCATAACAAGCTTTTACTCGTTTTACTTCAAACATTATCATAGGTGTTGGAGCATTTTTATTAATAAACATAACAGAAAGGTCATTTCCTGCCAATACCTCGCTAATCCATTTAGCACCAATATCAGATAAAAATCGTCTATCATAACCAATTACAATAGGTTTGTTTTGCTGGTTGTTTTTTGTTATTAAATCACTAAGTCCTTGTCCTAAAAGCTGAATATTTTGCTTTGTAAATTCATCTCCAATAATAACTCTCCAACCACCAGTTCCAAATTTAATCATTCTCTCTCCTTTAGCACTTTTTCAACAAGCAGTAATTCTTCTATTGTATTAGCCCCATAAATTTCATCAGACTTAAACAATTGATAGGTTATAACTTTAAAATTATTTTTCTTCATTATTTCTGGAACTTCAGTTAAATAATATTCATTTTGTTTATTACTATTACCTACTTGTTTTAAGCATGTAAATAATTTTTCACTATCACACACCATAACCCCTACATTAAGCTCTCTTATTAATTCTTCTTCATTGTTACAATCTTTATCCTCTACCACCTTAATAACATCACCTTGGCTATCACGAATGATTCTACCATACTTTGGTAAAGGATTATCGCCATCAACAGTTGCTGTTAAAATAGTACAGTCAGCTTTTTCTTTCCCATGTGTTTCAAACATTTTTTGATAAGTTGCTTTTGTAAATAAAGGCATATCTCCAAACGTTAAAAGAACAGGTCCTTTATAGTCATTAAGTGCAGGATAAGCACAAAGTGTGGCATGTCCAGTTCCTAACTGCTCCTTTTGATAAACATAAGTATATTTTTTTTGTGTATGTTCAATAATTGCTTCCTTTTTATAGCCAACAACTAAAATAATTTCATCACTAAATGAAGTGTTTTCAATAACATAATCAATCATTGGTCTATTATTAACTTCTCGCATTGCTTTTGGCATTTCATGATTTTCACTCATTAATCGTTTGCCTTTACCACCAGCTAAAATAATTGTTTTCATATTACTCTACTCTTACTCCTTCTGCTATACTAACTATCCTTGTTGGATATCCAGCTTTTTCTATTTCTTTTATAATAGCGTTTACTTTTTCCTTGCTTGTAAAGATATAGCAACAACCACCGCCACCTGAGCCATTTATTTTTCCACCAGTTGCTCCAAAATTATAAGCAATATTTAATATTTCCTCAATTGCTTTCGTTGATAATCCTAATCCATCTCGTAAATTCTTATGGTGTTTTTTTAACCCTTTCCCTAAAGACTCATGGGTATTAGTAGATTGATTACTCATAAAATCTAAAAGAATTTTATAATTATCTATTGCAGCTTTAAGTGCATTACTTTCCTTTGTTGGTATTTTCGATAAGTAATCATCAAAAGTATTATTACTCACCATATCTCTGATAGAAGGTATATTCAGCAATGCTCTTATAACCGGATCCTTTGCATTTTGTAAAACTTTTATTGTATCTTTTTGTTGTTTTGAATCAACTAAAATAAATATACCTTTTGGAATAGTTGTTAATTTTGTAACTAAAGGTTTATCAAACACTTTAAAATCAACATGGCAAATACCACCATAAATACTGGCAATATGATCCATTTTTCCACCTGGTTCATTAAATTCTGCAACTTCTGCATTATATGCTAATTCAACTAGAGCTTGCTTATCATTTTTAATATCAGCGTCAATTGCTTCTAATACCGCTTTTATAAACACAATAATCATGGTACTAGATGAACACATACCTTTACCAATTGGAATCATAGAATCCATGGTAACATTAAATCCTTTGGATATATCATATCCTTTCTTTTTAATAACATTTATTGCACTTTTAAAATAATCACGGTTACTTTCATAAACAATTTCCTTATTAACTGCAAATTGTTTAATTTCATATTTTTTTTTATTATTTTTTTGGTTTAATGTAGCAATGGAAGAATCTTTTATATGAATTACTACCTGTCCATCATCTCTTTTATCAATAGTAGCATAAAATCGCAAGTCAATTGCCATTGTTACCACTTCTAATGATAAATAATCAAGGTGCTCTCCAAAAAGACACAATCGGCTAGGTGTGGACACAGTAATACTCATAAATTGCCTCCTGTTTTTGCTATATATATAGTAATAGAATCTATTAATAAAAGCAATAGATAATCATTTTCTAAAGAGTAATATAGCACTTAGAGCTCCTATGGAATCAATAAATACATCTAATAACATAAATGCTCTACCAGAAACAAATAGTTGATGAATTTCATCTGTAAATGCATAACTTATACAAAACAGTAATGATACTAGAATACTATATTTCTTATAAAATGAGCCATGACTTTTGACCGCTAAAAATCCTAATATAAAATATTCTACAAAATGTGCGGTTTTTCTTATTAAAGTAACAAACCATTCGCTTTTTATAAATATAGCTTGTTTAAATATACTACTTAACCAATCTGTTATAAAAAATGTATTAGTCATTGAATCGCTAGCGCTTAAACTTGAGTTATAAAATATAATACTCATCCATATAATAAGAGCTATTGAGTAAAAAACTTTACTATATTTCTTCATGGTTTTTTATTTAGCATTTTTACAGCTAATTCCACAAGTTTTTCTTCTCCCCCAACAGATAGTCTAACTTTTGCTCTACCTTTTCTTTTATTGACTGATACAATAATACCTTCCATTGCTTCAAGAGGACCATTTAGAACAAAAATAGCCTGTCCTTCCATATAAATATCTGAACTACCAATGGCATCATCATTACTAAAACGAAGCAGGTGATTAATTAATTCAATTTCCTCTTTTTGCATGGGAATTGGCCCTTTTTCATTTTTAATTAAATAATAAACCCCAGGAATATTTTTCATTTGATAATAGTCAGTTTTCTCGAATTTTCCTTGAAAAAGAATATAACCTGAAAAAAGCGGTCTAATAACCATCATCCATTTTTTGCTATGTCTTTCTCTCATCACTCTTTTTGGCGCATAAAATTTATATTTATCACCAAATGCTTTTTTTAAATGTTCAATAATCAACTGTTCATTATTTGTTTTTACAAATAGTGCAAACCAGTCATCATTAGTTATTTGTGTCCACATATTATTCCCTAACTATTGTTATTTTGCTAGATTCAATCTCATTTTTAAAATCAATATGTTGTTCTTCTTGTAAGGAGCCTAAATCAATTATAGCGGTTTTCATGGTTAAAAAGAAGATTTTAATATCCAATAGAATGGTATAATTTCTAATATAAATTAAATCAAATCGAAGTTTATCTATTGCCGCTGTTGAATATTTACCCATTATTTGTGCTAATCCTGTAATACCAGTTTTAACATTATGTCGTTTTTCATATAGTGGGATACTATTTTCAAATTCTTTTACAAAAACAGGTCGTTCAGGTCTAGGACCTATTAAACTCATATCTCCCTTTAGAACATTAAAAAACTGAGGTAACTCATCTAATCTGGCTTTTCTCATAAAAGCACCTACTTTTGTAACGCGATGATCATTTGCTTTTGTTAAAACCGCTCCTGTGTGTTTTTCTGCATTCTCAACCATTGTACGAAATTTAATAATTTTAAAAACCTTATTATCTTTTGTTATACGATCTTGAGTAAAAAACACTGAACCTTTAGAAGAAAATATTACAAGAAAAGCACTAATAATTAGTAGTGGAGATAGTGAAATAATTAATAGGATTGATAAGATAATATCCATTACTCTTTTTATATCCTCTTCAACTTTTGATAACCCAATGCTATCTAAATATAAATAAGGTGTATCATCAACTTGTGTTAATCGTGGTCTCATTAAGCTAATATCATAAATTTCAGGAATTAAAAAAACTTTTTTATGATGTTTTTGACATAATTGTAAAATAACTTTTCTATAGTTTGTATTTATATCCGCTCCTAAAATAATCCTGTCTGTTTTTTTAATATATGTTTCAACTGTTAGTACTCCAGTATCAGTTATGAATAATGTATCAACAATATAGGCACTATTACCATTTGATTGAAGATTATAGCTTGTTTTATAACCATCCTTCTCACATGCAATTACTAGCACATTTTCCTTTTTATATGTTTTTCTAAGAATAATTTCTATTGCCATACGACTAATGATTAATATAACTGTTACTAAAATAAAAATTATCCAAAATGGAAGGTTAATATGAGATAATTGCCAATCTCTAATATTTATAAATACTAAAAATGTTAAAAACCCTAGTAAACTTGCTAAAAAGCTATTAAACACAACTTCTAAATAACGTTTGTATACACTTTTATACATATCAAGAAAAGATAAAACAATAGCAACAGTAATGACTGGAGCATAGATAATTTTTCTAATGTTTAATAAGCGTATAAAAAACTCATTAGCAGGATTACTTAAAAGAATAATCAAAGAATATGATAACGTAATTATTACAACATCAATGATTAATATAATATAATTTTTTATACCACCTTCTCTTTCCATTATGCTCCTTATATTTTCTTTAATAATGCTATGTATTTATCAAACACACTCTTAGGGTCAAATAGCTCTCTTACAGCCTGTGCTTTATTTTTTAACTGTTCTTCATTTTTTGGTGTATTAACGGCAAGAAGTATTGTTTCACCAATATCTTTATAGTTCTTCGGATTCATAATATATCCATCACATTCTAAAGTTTTTAATGAAGCAATTGACGGTGTAATTGTTGTTACTACTTTAGTTCCCATTGCCATAGCTTCAAGAGGAGTTAATCCAAATCCTTCATAAATAGAAGCGTTAACAAACAAATCCGCCCCTTTGTAATATCCAAACAATGTATCTCTTTCAACATGTCCAGTTACAATAACCTTATGTGATAAGCCATATTTATTAATATATTTTGAAGTCTTCCCCTTTTCATCTATATCACCAACGATTACTAAATCATGTTCTATTATTCCAGCTATTTCATTGTATGCTTTTACAACATTTAGTAAATTCTTATTTTTATAATCGTTACTCACACAAAGTATAAATTTTTTCTTATATACAATTTCTACCCCTGCTCTTATATCTGATAAAGGATTTTCTATTACATAAACATGCTCACTATTATATTTTTTTGCTTTTTTTAAAAATTCTTGTTTAACAAAATCACTAACAGCTATTACACCATGACATTCTTTTAGAAATTTTGTTATTTTTCTCATCTGTTTTCTTTTTACGTCTTTACCATTTAAACCATGGAGAACTGCAACACTTAAAAAGGTGCTATGATAAGTCATCTTATCGCTAACGTGGGGATAAAACATTAATTTTAATGGGTTTTTCTTAGTATATTTTTTTAAGAAATTTTTATAGAATTTTTTTCCCTTTTTCCTGGTTACTACAATCCTTAAGTTTTTATAAGATCGCCTTAATTGTTTTTCAACTTTTTTATCAGAAAAAAATACAAATTGGTTCTTTAATTCACTTTCACAAATTTCTTTAACAAGGTACAAAGCAATTATCTCTTCTCCAGAAACTTTATTCAAATCGCTAATTAATGTTAAGTCAAATCCTATTTTTTCTGGCATAATGTAGCTCCTCTAAAATACATTCTATCATAAATCTCATCAGGAACAAACAATCCACCTGTCGTCCATATTATATGGTACCCTTTGCTACTTAAATTTTTAGTTGCTTTGACTCCACTAATCCCTGCTGCTGCTGATGGTTCAATTTTAATTCCTTCTGTATCTTTAAGTTGTTTAATTTGAATAAACATATCATTATCTTTAACTGTATAAAATCCATCGCATAATTTTTCCATTAATGGTGCGACAAAGTTAGATGGTGACGCAACAGCTAACCCATCTAGTGATGTTTTATTGGTAATGCCAAAATCGCTTACATTAACATCTCCTAATTTCCCTGTTAATACTCCTAATAGCATACTAGGACAATTTATTGGTTCTACGAAATAACATTTAACTGTTTCTCCAAAAACATGCTTAAATCCAAAAGTGATCCCACCAGGTGACCCACCTACACCACATGGCAAATATAGATGGAGAGGGTTTTCTTTACTAGGGTTAATTCCTAGTTCATTAAATTGTTTTTTGATTCTAAGAGCGGAAACAGAATATCCTAAAAAGAGTTCTTTAGAGTTTTCATCATCTATAAAATGAGTATTTGAATCAAGCATAGCTTGTTCTCTTCCCTTTTTAGCTGCATAGGTAAAATCTCCTTTATGCTCAATGACTATAACTCCTTTGTCACGTAGTCGTTTCTTTTTCCATTCTTTAGCATCATTAGACATATGAACAATAGCCTTAAATCCAAGAGCAGCTGACATAATCCCAATACTTAGTCCTAAATTTCCAGTAGATGCCACTGACATTGTATAATCAGATAAACAAAGTCTAATATTTTCTAAGTTATTTTCATCAATTAAAATTTTATGTTTTTTTAATATTTTTTCAGCAATTACTAATACTTCATAAATACCACCACGTGCTTTTATTGAACCTGCAACTAATAAATGACTATCAAGTTTTAAATATAGATTTCCCACCATATTAGGATACAATAATTTTTGTAAGTTATTTGCTTTTATAAGGGGTGATTCGATTATTCCATCTTTCGTTTCAGGAAATAAATATTTTATAATACCACTCCACCTAATCATTCTCTTTTCTGCTTCAATGATGTCGCGAAATGTAATAGGTAAACTATTTAAGTAGGTAGATAAATCCCTTGTCAATTTTTTATTTTGATAATAAACAGGTTCTTTTCCTTTGATATTTTCTAACATTTTTTTCTTATTACTGAATTGTAAGCATAAAACAAAAAGTAATATAAACTTTTTAGTACTGTAAACCCTTCAGCCTTTCGATAGATTTGATAGCGCCATGTAGCAGCTTTGAATTTGTTGGCAGTTAGTGATTGGCTAGTTATACGATAACTAGCTAAAATTTGCTTTATCCCTTTAGCAACAATTCCCTTTTTAAGTAATAATAACCATAATACCAAGTCTTCATGTTTAATGTTTGAAAACAAAACTGGTCCTATTATTTTTTTATCAAGAACAACTGTTAAAGTACCAATATAATTATTTTTTAGTAATGCCTTATAGGTAGTAACTTCATTTATGTTTCTTTTCTTAGTGTTGCTTTGTTTTGAATCACTATCTATATAATCATATTCACTATAACAAAATACCACATTATTTTTTTTCATAAATTGCAATTGAATCTGTAGTTTTGAAGGTTCCCAACAATCATCACTATCCAAAAAGGCAATATATCGTCCATTTGCTTGCTCTAGACATTTGTTTCTAGCATAAGATACACCTTTTTTTTGACAGTAAAATAATTTAACACGAGAATCTTTTAAATATGAGTTTATAATTGAAATTGTTTTGTCATTAGAGCCATTATCACATATTAATAATTCAAATTGCGTGTATGTTTGTGATAGCACAGACAAAATTGCCTCTTTAATATGAGTTTCACAATTATAAACTGGCATAACAACAGATACTAAATTTTCTTTCACGTCTACCCTCTTAAATCTTATGCCATCATTTTACTATATAACACCTATAAGTAAAAGAAAAACTGGTTTTCACCAGTTAGATTTTTTTACTATGTTTAAAGAAATGCCATCCACCAATTTCTTCTGGATTTCCTTTATCATCTTTTAATAATTCTTTGTAATTTAATGCAACTTTTTTATATGCATTAGCATATTCTTCAATTTTTTCTGGATAGAATTTTTTAAACCATGGAACAGAGTATGTCATTGCCCCAATTTCTTCACTTGGTTCAAGAGAATTATCAAGTTCTCTTACATCTCTATCACTATTTGCGATTCTTGTAGGTTTGCCATGACCATAAACATCAGTTGTTTGAAATAGTGCATGTGTATGTAGTGCTAAATTAGCTCCAGGATTACAATCAACCCCCTCTGCTCTTACTGCTTCACAAAATCTTGTAACAGATAATCCACCTAGTTGGCTACTATCATAAATACCTTTAGCTGCATACCATCCACCCATTGTATGACCATTAGCTTCATTAACTCTATGAGCAACAACTCCAGGCACATCTTCTAGTAAATCCCAGAAGTAGTTCATAGCTTTTCTGATTTCTGCACTTCTCTTATCATAATATTTAAGTTGTACTCTACCCATAGCCGATGACATCTGGTGCATCCTATATTTATATCCACCAAGGGGTAACCCAGCAGCTTCTTTTAAATCTTTAGTTTTAATATCTTCAGCTTTATAACGTGAATAATGTCCAAAAGCCATAGCTCTCTCATAAATTTCAACATTATTTGTTGCTAATATACCCGCTTCTCCAACTGCCAATGATTTTCCACTCATTAAACTCATAGCAGCTACATCACCAAATGTACCTACCATTTGACCATTATATAATGCGCCATGTGCATGAGATACATCTTCAATAACTTTTATGTTATGCTTTTTAGCAATTGCCATGATTGCATCCATATCACATGGATGTCCTAAATAATGAACGCAAACAATTGCTTTAGTTCTCTTTGAAATTCTATGTTCAATATCGCTTGGGTCTAAACAAAGTGTTTTTTTATCAACATTTGCAAAAACAACTGTGGCACCCAAGGTATATGCTTGTAATCCTGAAGCCCAATAAGTAATTGTTGGACAAATAATTTCATCTCCAACACCAACTTTGCAACCATACATAGCACTTTGAATTGCTGCAGTTCCTGTTGAAAACCCTAAAGCATTATCAAGACCTATCCATGATGCAAATTCTTTTTCAAATTGTTTTGTTATATCTGTTCCACTCATAGAACCGTTATGCAAAACATCTAATACCGCTTTTTCATCTTCTTCGGTAGTAATTGGCCAAGTAAATAAATCACCTGATTCTTTAGTTACAGATTTTGATCCATCGAATATTGCTAGTTGTGACATATATAAATACTCCTTTAGAAATTTAATTTGAATTCATTATATAATAGTTATATTATTATACTTAACAAATATAAAGAAAACATATGCATTTTATGTATTTTGGAGGAATTATGAAAAAACTTGTCTCAATCATTTTAATATTAGCTTTTATATCTATGATTTCTACTGCTTGTGTTAAAAACAAAAGCATTCTAGGAAGTACATCTAAAGATATGGTTTACACAAATTCATATTTTAATTTTTCATTAACAATGCCTAATGATTGGCATTATTATACAGATGATGAGAGAAAAGATTTAACCTTGTCATTTAATGAACAACAACAAGATGAAAAGTTTTCTGATTATGAACAAGCAACAAATGTTTTATTAATGATTTTATATAGAGATGAATTAATTGAACTTGCAGAGAATAATGAACATGATCATGATCATATAACTCCAATATTAAATCCAGGACTAGTCATTAGCGCCTTAAAAGGAAGAGATATTCCAGATACTGCCTTACAAGTGACTGTTAACAATTTTACTATGTACCAAGAAGATATTATTAATGAAGATGAGATGAGTTCAGTACTTTATTACCCAATTGGTGATTTTATTATCACATTTAGATTAAAATACCACAATGAAAAAGAAGCGCTTAGGCTTATGGATATATTATTTACAATTGATGAATAATAATAGTGTAAAAACTTTCTTCCTGTTATCCCATTTCTTGCTAGTATTTTCCCATATGATTTACTGCTATACTGCATCCTCTATCACTATGAAATATTGTATTTTTTTCCTCGCTCTTATTATATAAGGTATTTCCTAAAGCTCTTTTTACTAATTCAGTATCTGCTGACTTGCTAATGTCGTATCCAATTACCTCCCTATTAAATAGATCCATTACTACAGATAAATAAACCCATCCTAATTTAGTCTTTATATATGTGATATCTCCTGCCCAAACTTTATTAGGTTCATTTACATTAAATTTCTGATTTTATAAGTTTTCATTTCTACTCTTTGTTTTTTAATTATTTTATCTCTAATCTTAATTTCCTTTTCTAGTTACCTAACTCTAAGAATCAATTCATTATTACTTTTTGATGCTTTTCTTTTCATCCCTTTTTCTTCTGCATAACTTGGTAGATTATTCTTTCTCCGGTATTCTCTAACCCAACGGCAAACTGTATTTGTGTCTATTCCTAATTCTTCTGCCATACTGGTGGCTGATTTACCACTGTCTAATATGTGTTTTGCTGTTCTTGCTCTCATCTCCTGAGAGTATTTACTATTATTACTGCTCATTAGTGACTCCTCCTATGCATATGATAATACATTTTTGGTGTCTACTGTTTTCAACGCAGTACAATAAAAAAATTTGCAGATTTAAAGCATTTAGTGTATATTAATATTAGATATTAAATTGGACGGTATAAAATGAAATACATAAATAGACATATTGGACAAATCATAAATCAAGCTGAAAAAACTTTTTCAGCTATTTTAGTAACTGGTGCAAGACAAGTTGGTAAAACAACCTTACTAAAACATATAAAAAATGAGATAAGATATGTAACACTTGACGATCCTTTACTATTACAAACCGTTATTGATGATCCAGGAACATTTTTTAAATCTGCAATCCCTCCTGTTATTGTTGATGAAGTACAATATGCACCCCAATTATTCCCTTATATAAAAATGATAGCAGATAATGAGAATAAAAAAGGTCAATTCTTTTTAACTGGTTCACAACAATTTCATATGATGAAAAACGTTAGTGAATCTTTGGCAGGAAGAATAGCTATTATTAATTTACTTGGTCTTTCTTTGAGAGAAATAAATAATATTACGTTTGATAAGCCTTTTATTCCTATTAAAGAATACTTTTCAGAAAGAGAGAAATCTTTAAAGCATAATAGTTATAAGCATTTATGGGAAATAATTCATAAAGGCTCAATGCCAGTTATGTATTCATTTGATATGGATTGGAATATGTTCTATTCTTCTTATACAAAAACATATATTGAAAGAGATGTAAAAGGATTAACACAAGTAGGAGATGAACAAAAATTTATTAGATTTATGATTTCGTTAGCAGCAAGAACCTCACAAATGTTGAATCTATCATCAGTAGCTAACGAGGTTGGAATAAGTAATCCAACAGCAAATAGATGGTTATCTATTCTAGTTACTTCAAATATAGTATTTCTCTTACAACCATATTACAATAATTTAACTAAAAGAATGGTTAAAACACCAAAGATATACTTTTTAGATACTGGCTTGGCAGCTTATCTCACAAAATGGACTAATTCAGAGGTATTAGAATCTGGAGTAATGGCCGGGGCGTTCTTCGAGTCATTTGTCATTAGCGAGATACTAAAAAGTTACTATAATATAGGAATACTACGTCCCCCATTATACTATTATAGAGATAAGGATATGAAAGAAATTGACTTGCTAATAGAAAGGGACAATACTCTTTATCCTATTGAAATAAAAAAGACATCTACCCCAAGAAAAGAACATATAAAAAACTTCTCTGTACTTAACAAACTACATAATAAAACAATTGGTACTGGTGGACTAATTTGCTTATATGATGATTTATTAGATATTGACCAAAACAATATAGTTATTCCTGTAAATTACCTATAAAATGTTTTTTCTACTAATAGTTTCTCTATTTTATGTATTCTATAATTTTGAAATATAAAACATTATTTTAAAAGTGCTTTAAATACCTTTTTAGTACCTAAAACACTTTTAATAATTATGTAATAATTCTATTTATATATACTTTATCTATCTTATTTTATCATACACTTTTATCATATCATCTAGGTATTTTTTTAAAGCACCTACATCAGATGACATATTTAAGAAACGATATCCCCAATCATGTAACATCTCAATGTTATTAGGATTTGCTACTGTTCCTGCAAATTTACCATACTTTTTACAAACTTCAGCTACCTTTTTCCAAGGGCCCAATACATCTTCATGGTCCATTTGTCCAAATTTACCAATTGAATGAGAGTAATCACCAGGTCCAAAGAAGAGCATATCAATTCCTTCTAATTGTGCAATCTCCTCAATTTGCTCCATTGGTTCTGGATCTTCTATTTGGCAAATCACTAACTTTTCTCTATTAGATATTTCCAAATATTCCAAGCCACTGTATGCAGTATAATTACCATCTGCATTTCCACCATCTGCAGGACGTCTGCCAATTGGATGAAACTTTGTATAATATACAATTTCCTTAGCTTCTTCAAGACTCATTAAATGTGGAATCATAATAGCTGAAGCATCCATTTCAAGTGGTCTTATATAATCTGAGTAACTACCTTTGGGCACCCTTACTACACAATCCATATTATGCGCTTTAGCTGCATAAATCTGAGATTCAATGTCCCTTAAATCGTTTCCAACATGTTCCATACATGTCCAAACACTGTCAAATCCTGCATGTCCAATCATATCTACTATTCTTGGCTCTCTAAAATTTGTTTTAAAGCAGGTTGCTACTTCATCGTTTTTAAGTTTTTTAATGATGTTACTTTCTCTCATTATTGTTCTCCTTATTTTAAAAAGCTACTTACAGTTTTAAAATCATCTTTTAAAGAAACATAAAGTTTCTTATATAGTTGATAATACTGTTCATATTGCTTTTGATTACTAGCATTACTTACTTGTCTATTAGTTACAGTTATAATTTGATCGCACGCTGAAACTACATCTGGATAAATACCTTTTGCAACTCCTGCCAATATAGCCACACCTAATGCTCCACCCTCTTTTGAGTTAATTGTAGTTATATCACTATTAAATACATCGGCTTGCATTTGTCTCCATAGTGGGCTTTTTCCTCCACCTCCAGAAGCTCTAACTTCAGTAGCTTGTATACCCATATCTTTCATAATTTCAAGGGAATCCTTTAAACTAAATATTACACCTTCTAAAACAGCTCTAATAAGATGATCTCTTGTATGAGAAGCTGACATTCCAAAAAAGACACCTTTAGCATCAGGATCTAAATGAGGAGTTCTCTCTCCCATTAAATATGGAAGATATATAACCCCTTCACTACCAATTGGAATATTTTCTGCCAATTGATCCATTATAATATAAGGGTCTATTCCTTTTTTATCTGCATCACTTATAATATCTTTACAAAATTGATCTCTAAACCACTGTAATGATAACCCAGCGCCTTGTGTTACACCCATAACATGCCAAGCACCTGGTACAGCGTGACAAAAGGTATGTACTCGCCCTTTTAAATCAATTTCAATACTATCTGCATGGGCAAACATTACACCACTAGTGCCAATTGAAGATGAAACAATACCTTTTCTAACAATACCATTACCAACAGCTAAAGCTGCCTGATCTCCTGCACCACCTGCAACAATAGTTCCAACTTTTAGTTTGGTTAATTTAGCCGCTTCACTTGTAATTTGACCAGTAATTTCACATGACTCATACATTTTACCAAGAAGTGATTTGTCTATTTCTAGTTTTTCTAATACTTCATCTGACCAATCTCTTTTAGTAATATCCATTAATTGCATACCAGAACCGTCAGAAACTTCTGTGGCAAACTCGCCTGTTAATTTATATCTTATATAATCTTTTGGTAATAAGATTTTATCTGTTTTATCATAAATAGCTGGTTCGTTATTTCTAATCCATAAAATCTTAGAAGCTGTAAATCCTGTTAAAGCAGGATTAGCTGTAATTTCAATTAATCGTTTCTTTCCTACTTTTTCAGTAATTTCTACACATTCTTTAGTTGTACGTTGATCACACCAAATAATAGCATTTCTTAACACATCACCATGTTTATCTAACATTACAGCCCCATGCATTTGTCCTGATAAACCAATTCCTTTTATTTCACTATTTGGTACACCTGATTGTGAGATAACATCATTTATTGATTGATAAACTGCTCTCCACCATTCATTTGGGTCTTGTTCTGCCCACCCAATGGCAGGTTTTAACATTTCATATTCATAAGTTGAACTACTAATCGTATTTCCTAATTCATCAAAAAGTACTGTTTTAGTACCTGAAGTTCCAATGTCTGTTCCTATTAAATATGCCATGTGTTCTCCTTTTTTACAATAATGATGCTCCATTTATAATTAAATGAAACTCTAAATTTAAAAATTCCGCAGCTCTTCGACACATTGACATCCTTGACAAAAAGATTTCAAAATAATCCATTACAGGACAAATTTCAGTATCAATAACCAATTCAAGAACTGCTCTTTTTTTTAATTTATCTATATTCACTTTTGAACTCTCAACAGCATAGTTAACTCTGTCATGAATCTCATAAGTAGATACTTCTTTTTTATTATTAACACGGCTTCTATGTACATCTGATTTATCAGCTAATATCAAAGCTGCAGATATAGGGCTTACAGCTGTACCAGTTTTTTCATCATGTTGCCCAATAGCTAACATAATCTCACTAGCATCTAAAACATTCATACCCATTCTAAGCAACATATCATATGCAAGTGTTGCCCCAATATGTGCATGATCTGTTCTATTAACTGCATTACCAATATCATGTAGATAACCTGCAATTCTAGCTAATTCAACTTCTCTATCAGAAAATTCTAAATCGTTTAAAATATTACCTGCCATTTTAGATACTAACCCTACATGGCGAAAAGAATGTTCTGTAAAACCTTGTGCAGAAAGCTGCATTTCTGCAACTCTAAGAAAGTTTTTTACTTCATCATTTTTTCTAATTTCTTGAATATTAATCATGGTTATACTCTTTCATTAATTTAATATATTCTTGTGTGTTTTCATGCATATATAAAATTTCTTTTTCGCTTAATAATCGTTTTACTTTTGCAGGGCTACCAACAACCAACGAGCCTTCTTTAATTATTTGATTCTGTGTAACTAATGCGTTTGCCCCTATTAAACAATTATCACCAATGACTACTCCATCTAGTATTGTAGATCCCATTCCAATTAGACAACCGCTCCCAATATTACAGCTATGCAGAATTGCGCCGTGGCCAATTGTGGTATTTTCTCCAACTATCAAAGGAATATTTTCGCTACAATGAAGAACACAATTATCTTGAACATTGCTGCCTTTTTTAATAATTATTTTTTCAATATCTCCTCGCAAAACAGCTCCATACCAGATACTAGCTTGTTCTCTTATAACAACTTGTCCAATAATTGAGCAATTTTTAGCAATAAAAGTATGTTCGTGAATTTTAGGTGTATAATTTTTAAAGGTTTCTATCATATTATAAGAAACGGTTAATTTAACCGTTCTCCTTATCTCTTACATTCTTGATTAGCAACAGTACATGATGTTTTACATGCTGACTGACAAGAATTTTGACACTCTCCACACCCTTTATTATCAAGGTCTTTGTGTAATTTTGGTTTATTGATAGTAATAATATGTTTCATACAATCCCTCCGTTTTTACTATAAATAGTATATCGTATCCGGTTTTTTTTTACAAATAAATTTATATACTATATACTTCTTTTATGAAAAATTTTACAATCACACTACTATTTATATTACTATTATTTATTCCAATTCACACAAACGCTGCAGATGAAAGCTTATTAGACTATTTCAAAGCTTACCCGTATGATAGACAGATTATTTTAGATCAAAATCAAATTATAAATTTAAATGAAAATATTATTGACACCATACCAGAAGTTAATAATATTATATATGAAAAAACTTCCATGTCTGAAATTTTATTAACTAAAGCAATTAATTTTACATCTTTTATTCCATCTTCCTCACGATATGATGAAAATCGCAATTTGATTGCTGGAAATATATATGATGGTTATCTTTTAAATATGAATCTATCTTCAATTAATGAATCAAATGATATTACATATGGTGTTGTTATTAAGCGAGCACCTTTAAAGCGCTTACCAACAACTAATAAATTATATTCTTCTACTACTTCTTCCTATGATAGATTACTAGAAACAACCTTATATGTAGGTGAACCTGTTGCTATTTTACACGTTTCTGCTGATAATAAATTCTACTATGTGAAAATGTATAATTATTCTGGATGGGTGGAAAAAGAAGCTATTGCTTACTGCTCTAGAGAAGTAATTTTTCTATATATTGGCTGCTCTAACTTTGCTATAGTTACTAAAGCTAATACTCTTACAAATAAATCAAATACTCAACTTGATTTAGGTAGTAAACTACCTTTAATAAGTGTTGATAGAAATTATAACTTAATTGTTCTTTTACCAAAGACAACTTCAACTGGACAATTATATTTTGTTAAAGAAGCCATTTTTAGAATTGACTGTGAAAAAGGTTATTTACCCTATACAACTAAAAATCTTATTGATACAGCTCTATCTCTAATAGGTGATCCATATGGATGGGGTGGTGATAATAACGGACGAGATTGTTCTTCTTATATAGTAGATATCTATAGTGTATTTGGAATTAAGTTACCAAGAAATACTGATCAACAAGAGTTAATTCCTACAAATACTTTTTCTCTTAAAACAAACGAAAACTATGAATCATTGTCCATAGGCTCACTATTATTTATGAAGGGTCATGTTATGATGTATTTAGGAGATCATGGAGAAAAGCGATATATGATCCATGACACTCCTGGATTTTTTAGCGATGGTAAATTCGTAAATGCTAATGGAGTAATTATTAATGATTTTGATATTTACTCAAGCAGTGGAACTCCTTATCAATCACTAATATATCTTGGGATTTCTTTACAATAAAAAAGCTGCCATTTGGCAGCATTTTCATTACATACTAGTTGATTCTTCAACTTGTACAGGTTCTACACTTCTTATTGCCCATTTTTTTACTAGCAATTTTGTTTTGTCGATACCTGTTTCAATTGTAATATCATCTTCATTAATATTAACAATTTTACCAGCGATTCCGCCAATAGTCATGACTAAATCATTTTGCCCTAATGCATTAAGCATAGCTTTTGTCTTTTTCTCTTTCCTACGTTGAGGAATAATTAGTACGGCATACATGATACCAAATACAACAACGATCGATATGAGTGACCAAGTGTTATCCATTATTATAGTTCTCCTTTATAATTTATATCCATATTTTTCAAAGAATTCATTCCTGAAGTCTTTAAGTCTGTCTTCTATTATAGCTTTTCTTATTCCTTCCATCAACCCTAATAAAAAATAAAGATTATGCCAGGTAACTAAACGCAATCCAAGCATCTCTTTTGCTTTAATTAAATGTCTAATATAAGCTTTTGAAAAGTTTTTACAAACATAACAATCACACTTTTCATCTAGTGGAGAAAAATCTTCTGCATATTTTCTATCTCTTACTATTACTCGCCCTTTTGAAGTCATTGCCGTTCCATTTCTACCAATCCTAGTAGGTAGAACACAATCAAACATATCAATTCCTCTGATTGATCCTTCAATTAGTGCATCAGGAGAGCCCACACCCATTAAATACCTTGGTTTGTTAGATGGCATTATTGGAGTAGTTATATCTAACATCTTATACATTTCGTCTTTTGATTCACCTACGCTAAGCCCACCAATTGCATATCCTGGTAAATCAATTGAAGTAATTTCCTTTGCACTTTGTATTCTTAAATCAGGGAACATTCCTCCTTGAATAATACCAAATAGGGCTTGATCATCTCTTTTATTTGAATCTTTACACCTTTGTAACCATCTTGTAGTTCTCTCTAATGAGTTCTTTGCATAATCATATTCAGCTGGATATGGAATGCATTCATCAAAAGCCATTATAATATCTGCACCTAAATCATTTTGAATTTCTGTAGCCTTTTCTGGTGTAAATAAGTGACTAGATCCATCAATATGGCTTTTAAATGTCACTCCATCTTCAGTTATTTTTCTAAATTCTGCCAATGAAAATACTTGAAATCCTCCACTATCCGTTAGAATTGGTTTATCCCAATTCATGAAATTATGTAACCCACCTGCTTTTTTTATTAGTTCATTTCCTGGGCGCATATATAAATGATAAGTATTTGACAAAATGATACCTGACCCAATTTCTTTTAATTCATCAGGAGACATTCCTTTTACTGTAGCTTGAGTTCCTACTGGCATAAAAGCTGGTGTGTCAAAACTACCATGTGGTGTATGTACTTTTCCAAGCCTAGCACCTGTCTGTTGACAGGTTTTTATTAATTCATATGTTACTGAATTTGGTTTCATTATTTATTCCTCTTTATAAACATGGCATCTCCAAAACTGAAGAACCTGTATTCTTTTTCTATGGCTTCCTTATAAGCTGCTAATATTTCTTCTTTTCCAGCTAAGGCACTTACTAACATTAAAAGAGTTGACTCTGGTAAATGAAAATTTGTAATTAAACAATCTACTAATTTAAACTTATATCCAGGATAAATAAAAATATCTGTCAATCCACTTTTTGCTTCTATTTTTCCATTATCCTTTGCCACACTTTCTAGCACTCTTGCGCTAGTAGTTCCAACTGAAATTATTCTTCCACCATTTTTTTTAGCTTCATTAATTATATCAGCATTTTCTTTATCAATATGATACCACTCTTCGTGCATTTTGTGGTCTAGGATATTATCTGTTTTAACCGGTCTAAATGTACCAAGTCCTACATGTAATGTAACATTAGCAACTTTAACACCCAGTGATTGAATTTCATTTAATAATTCTTTTGTGAAATGCAATCCAGCAGTAGGTGCTGCAGCTGATCCATTATGGATTGCATAAACTGTTTGATATCTATCTTTATCTTGTAGCTTTTCTGTAATATATGGTGGTAAAGGCATAATACCTACTTGATCTAAAACTTGTTGAAAAATTCCTTTATAAGAGAATCTAACAATCCTATTGCCACCTTCTACAATTGATAAAACAACCGCTTCTAACTGACCATCCCCAAAAACAAACACTCTACCAGGTAGTGCTCTCTTTCCTGGTTTTACTAACACTTCCCAATCATCATCCATTACTTTTTTTAATAATACAAATTCAATTTTTCCACCTGTATCTTTTCGCTTACCATAAAGTCTTGCAGGAATAACCTTAGTATTATTTAAAACTAAACAATCACCATTTTTTAAATATGAAATAATATCATGAAATATATTATGAGATATTTTTTTAGTTTCATAATCAAGTACTAACATCCTTGATTGATCACGTTTTTTTGTTGGATGCTGTGCAATTAATTGTTCTGGTAATTTATAAAAGAAATCACTTTTTTTCATTAATACAATTTCGCCTCTTCTATTCTAACACCAGTAAAATAGTGTTGTAGGATTTTTTCATAAGTATATCCAGCTTCAGCCATTCCCATTGCACCATACTGGCTCATACCAACGCCATGTCCATGGCCAGCACCAGTAATAACAAAATCACTATTTGAAGATGTTGTTATAATTAATGAAATAGTTCCACCTGAATCATTTGCAACTAATACCCTAGAATTACTATTAATTAATTGAATACCTGTTGATGTTTTTACTAATGTTCCAGGCAATTCTACACTTTTTAATGAGTTGTCTCCCATTTTGACTGCATAAGATGAAGCTGTTCCTACTGTGAACATTTGACTTGGTAATCTATCTGGAAATGCAAATATTCTACATGCTTCATTTGTAAATAAAGTTGACCCAAGAGTTCCATAAATTTTCATTGATACTACTCTTCCAGATACTGATACTCTTACTATTTCAATTTTTGTAATATCACCAACGCTTCGTTCAGTAGCTGTTAAATGATTAGCAATTTCACTTGCTGAATATGTATATTCATAACGATATATCCTATCGTAGGGATCTGCTACACTTCGTAAATATGGAATTGGACTTAACCAAACATTTTCACTATTAGCAGTTGCTCCTCCGCTTGAGCTAAAATAATATAGTCTAGCTAATACTCCACCATATGTAACAACATCAGCAGCAGTTGCTTCAACTGCATTATTTGATGCTAAATTTTCAACATCATACCCACCATACACTTGTGATAGAGTTGTATCTGTTAAATCAAATCCTAATGCAGTAAAGTTACTATTTCCTAATGCATAGGTTCTCGCAGCAACCGCTTGTGCTTTTAATGCTTCAAATGGTGTATTAGTAGTACCTATTTCTAGTGGAACCACACCATATAAATATTCATTTAATAAAAGTTCATTAATTACAGTAATGTCTCCATCTTCTAATTTTCTAAGTTCAATTGCTCCTCTATATTTATCACCATTTACACTAATTGTCTTTGGAGTACCACTAAAATTAGAAGTAAGTGTTAGAAAAGCTGTATTACTTTCAGATGCCATTACAGGGACACCATTTCCATATTCTAATAAAATTCTTCTTGTTGAAGGTTTAACAATTAAGTATTCAATATCTCCAAGCTTTGGTTTTAATTTATTATTAATTGCTAAAGTAACATCTTGTTCAGAATAATACTCACCTTCATAGATATACCAAGTATTTGTTTGATTACAAACTAAAAACACATCAAGTCCTAAACTTTTATAGTGATTTAAGTTAACTAAAGCTGTTGACAAATCATATCCAATATTAGTAATTTTTACATGATAACTGTCAGATTTCACATCTATAGAAGCATTAACTATAGCTGTTGTTTCAAGTACTCTAGTATAATTCCCATTCAAATTAATACCAAGCACTAACCCACCTAAAGAAGACATCGTTATATTTTCTAATGTTGTATTTGTGGCACCATATTTAAAATTTATTCCAATCCTTATGTTCTTTGGTCGACTAATCAGTGCATTAACGTTATTTATTGGTAAAAAAACGGTTATCAGCAGAGAAAGCAAGATAACCGATATGACTCTTTTTATTCTTTTCATAGACATTTATCCTCCGTAGTTAACCAGTAACTGGTTTATCTTTTGTTCAATAAGTAAATTATAACCTAAAAACTAATTTGCAACAAGTTTACGATAGATAACAACTTGTGCTCCAATAACTATTGGAAAAACGAAAACATTAATTAAATTATATATAACCGATATAAATATCTCACTACCTATTGAGATATTATTTACAATCACTTGATAATCAAATATGATCTTTGCAAATGATATAGAATATACGATTAACAAAATTAGAAAAAATACTAAATAATTTCCTTTTAACAAAGTTATAGTTCTTGTTATAAAGTTTTTACTATCTGGTTCAATTAACCGAATATAAATCATAAAAGAATAACGTGTAATAATTATAATTAACAAAGCAACCATTAATGCTTTTAATGACCATACAAGTGCTATTGAATTAAATAGTACGTCAGCAAATAAAATCACCAATACAGGAATAAAAACCATACCAATCAATAGCGCTCCAGCTCCTAATAATTTTGTCCATAATCGTTTTGCATAAAATAAACTATCTTTATATGAAATTTCATTATTACAAGCTAGATTATATGTATAGTTAATCATGGCACAAAAGACTCTAAGATATCCATAAAATAGTAAAATCACAGACACAACTTGAATTGTTCCTACTAAAATTATAACTATAGGACTTTTAAAATCAAATGTGAAACTAGATATAACCTTAATTAAAACATTTATCAAGCTAAGCATTCCAGCTATTATTAGTAGTTTAAAAAAATGTTTTTTATATAAACTTAAAGTCTCACTTAACACTTTAGAAAAGAGCAATTTTTTCATAGTCACCTCGTAGTAATTGTAACATAAAACCGCTTTATTGACAGGCCATTTAATTTACTGTATAATCAAAAAAATTAAATAAGCAAGATAGAGGAGCATTTGGCTATTAGTAACTGACAATTTAGTGTTTGGACAAAAACTTGACAGTGAAAGGACCCATTTGCCGAAGGAAAATTATTCCAAACTAATAGTATTCCTGGTTTAGTCGATTAATAGCTACTAAACTGTCATCATAACTATGATGGAGGGCTATCACAAATTAAAATTTGTGTCGGTACTCTGTACCGATTTTGTTATTTTAGTATATAATAGTAATGGAGGATTAGAAATGAAACAATATAACTTTGCCATAGTTGGAGCGACTGGAATGGTAGGAAGAACTTTTATAAAAGTGTTAGAGGAAATGGATTTACCAATAAATAAAATTTATTTCATGGCTTCTAAACGCTCAGCTGGTAAAACTATCACCTTTAATAACAATGATTATATAGTTGAAGAATTAACAAAAGCTTCATTTGATAAAAACATAGATATAGCCCTATTTTCAGCTGGAGGAGCCACTTCATTAGAGTATTCTCCAATCGCAGCAAGCAAAGGAGTAGTTGTAATTGATAATTCTTCTGCTTTTAGAATGGACGATTTAGTTCCATTGGTAGTTCCTGAAGTAAACCCAAAAGACATACTTAAACATCAAGGTATTATTGCAAACCCAAACTGTTCAACAATTCAAGCAATGGTAGTATTAAAACCACTTCATGATAAATATACAATTAAGAGAGTTGTCTATTCTACATATCAAGCTGTTTCAGGTGCTGGAATGGGTGGATACAAAGATTTAGAAGAAGGTTTAAAGGGAAATCCACCAGAGAAATTCCCTCATCCAATCGCCGGAAACTGTATACCTCACATTGATGTATTTACTGAAAATGGTTATACAAAAGAAGAAATTAAAATGATTAATGAAACTAGAAAAATTCTGCATGAGCCTAATTTAGCAGTTACAGCTACAGCAGTTAGAGTTCCTGTTTTTGATAGTCATAGTGAATCTATTAATATTGAATTTGAAAAACCATTCAATATTGATGATGTTAAAAAAACAATAACAAATGCTCCTGGTATTATTGTACAAGATGATCCTTTTAATAATATTTACCCATTAGCTTTAGAAGCTGCAGGTAAAAACGAAACATTTGTAGGACGTATTAGAAGAGACGAAAGTGTTAAAAACGGCATAAACATATGGGTCGTTGCAGATAATATTAGAAAAGGTGCAGCTACTAACACAATTCAAATTGCAGAAAAATTAATAGCTTATTGGAACGAGGAGGGAAAATAAATGAGTCAACGTATATTTACTGGTTCATGTGTAGCCATCATTACGCCTTTTACAAAAAGTAGTGTTGACTATGAAGCACTTAAAGTACTAATCGATTTTCAGATCAATAATGGGACAGATGCCATATTAATTTGTGGAACTACTGGAGAGTCATCAACAATGCCTGACGAAGAACATAAAGAAGTAATTCGTTTTACAGTAGAATATATTAATAAGCGAGTACCTGTTATTGCAAATACAGGTAGTAATCATACAACCCATGCCATTGAATTAAGTCAATACGCAGAGAAAGTTGGTGCTGATGCCATATTGTCTGTTTCCCCATACTATAATAAAACAACACAAGCGGGATTAATTGCTCACTTTACTACTATAGCAAATGGTGTAAACCTTCCAATGCTAATATATAATGTTCCTAGCAGAACAGGTATTAATGTAGATGCAAATACTTTAATTGAATTATCAACTGTTAAAAATATTGTGGGAGTAAAAGAGTGCAATCTTGATCAAGCTGCAAAAGTTATAAGTAAAACTAATGATGATTTCACGGTTTACTCAGGTGAAGATGGACAATTACTACCATTTTTATCTTTAGGAGCACAGGGAGTCATTTCAGTGGTTGCAAATGTAGCTCCAACGCAAACTCATGACATATGTAAATATTATCTAGATGGAAACATTAAAAAAAGCAGAGAGATGTTTTATGAAACATATGAATTAGCACAAACCCTATTTATTGAAAATAATCCTATTCCTTGTAAAACTGCTGTTAATATGATGGGACTACCTGGTGGGCTATTACGCTTACCTCTTATTGAAATGTCAAATAAGAATAAAGAAATTTTACATTCAGTTATGCGAAAATTAGAGTTAATATAGGAGTAGTCATGATAAAAATCTTTTTAAATGGTTGTAATGGAAAAATGGGACAAGTTATTGTAGATCTTGTAGATTCTAATAGTGAAGTAACTATTGTTGCAGGTGCAGATGTAGTAGAAAAGCAATATAATAACTTTCCAGTCTTTACATCTATTATAAAAAATAATATCCCTGCAGATGTAGTTATTGATTTTTCAAATCCATTAGCTTTTAATGATGTTCTAACATATTGTCAGAATACAAATACAGCTCTAGTAATGGCTACAACGGGTTTAAAAGATGAGCAATTAGCTAAATTACAACAAGTCTCTTTAACAATCCCAGTATTTTTCAGTGCTAATATGTCAATGGGTGTTAATCTAGTAATGAGTCTATGTAAACAAGCAGCTTCCTTTTTAGAAGATTCATTTGATATAGAGATTATTGAAAAACATCATAATCAGAAAATTGATGCTCCAAGTGGAACTGCTTTAGCAATTGCAGATTCAATTAATAAATCTCTTGAGCAACCCAAAGATTATATTTACGATCGCCAATCTAGTCGAAAAAAGCGTTCACCAAATGAAATAGGTATTCACTCAATTAGAGGTGGAAATATTGTTGGAGAACATACTATAATATTTTCAGGACATAATGAAATCATTGAAATAAAACATGAAGCCCTATCAAAAGACATATTCGCAAATGGAGCAATAAAAGCTGCTATCTATCTAAATAAGCAACCTAGTGGTTTCTATACAATGAATAGTATGTTAAAAACTTAATATAAGATTTTTTTTAAAAGAATAATAAAGGCAAATAGAATTCTTACTATTTGCCTTTTAAATATTTTAATTTATTTATTTTCTATCAACTAAAGGCTCAAAGTGTTTTTCTAAAGCGGGCCAAGTATAATAATTAATAATTAATCCACATAATCCAAATGTAACAAACATAGTCATTCCTCCACCAAATAAGTAGTGAATCCAGTAAGGTATTACTGTTAATGCCATACATACAATAACAATTAATAAATTAGGAATAAACCGTAAAATTGCAAAAGTATAAGAATATTTAAATAATTTTGTTATAGATAAGTCATATTGTACTAGTAGTTGATATATATATAGATGCATCATGGTAAAAATAAGAATAAATAATAATATTAAAATTATAATCATTACAAAGAAAAATTTATTTCCTAATAAAAACTTAATCAATGAATCGATTACATCATTGCTTTTTAATCCGCTAATAAATTCAGAATTATTTTGTAGTTGTATCCATATTCTTAATGATAGTAGCGAAACGTACATAATTACTGTACTAATTCCACTAACAATAAATGATTTTAAAAAGTGCTTTTTCATTGATTGCCACATAATTGACCATACTTGGATGGATTTATTAGCAATAATTAACTTAAATACATTAGCAGCTCCTGCTGCTGCTGGTCCAAACACAATCATAGGAATTGTCATAAATACAAGACCAACTGCCATTCGAACAAGGGCATTTATAAGTGCAACATCTTCAACAGTATAAATAAATATACTTGCTAGTTTATCAAAATCTGCTGGGAATACACTTAAGGATAAATAAAACATTATTGCAAATGATGGTAAATATAGTAACACACTATAAACATTTACTTTTGAAATATCCCAAAATCTACTAATAAGTAGATTGATTAACCTCATAAATTTGTGACCAACTATTTTTTCTCTTTCTGGCATAGTATCCTCCATCTATTTTCTTCTTCTTAATTTTTCCATTTCACGTTCAACTTTATCTCCTTTATCCATTAGGAATTTAATTGTAGTAAGTATATGAATTACTAAACCAATTCCCCATCCTAATAATGGAAATAAAGCCCAGCTAATTTCACTTTGTATTATATAATTTAAAGCTAATAAAAAACCATTAACACATACATAAGCAATTATATGTGAAGTCAACTCTCGCTTTTCTTTAACTCTTCTCTCAGCAAGTTTACGTAATTTGCTTTCATCATAAGTATCCATTAGTTATCTCCTTTTTTATAATTTCACTTCAATATTACCATAATTATCTAATTTTATCATTGTATATTTCTTGACAGTATTTTTCACAACTTGTATAATTATTCTTGCTCTATGCGAGAGTGGCGGAACTGGCAGACGCGCACGGTTGAGGGCCGTGTGGAGAAATCCATGTGGGTTCGATTCCCATCTCTTGCACCAAATAACTAAATAGGACTAAATGTCCTATTTTTTTGTTACTCTTCTCCGTTTATTACTAAATATACTATATAATCCTATCGTTAGTAAAACGCACTGTAAATCCTACTAGACTCTAAATAATGAAGAAATTATAGATTTAATAATTTTTATTTATGTCTTTTTATTAATTCCTCATATATTTCATCAAGTGAAATGTTTTTTTCTTCTAGTAGAACTAGCATGTGGTATATTAAATCTGCAGTTTCATAAATTAGTTCGCTTTTATCTTCATTCTTAGAAGCGATAATAACTTCAGCTGTTTCTTCTCCCACTTTTTTTAATATTTTATCTAGTCCTTTATCAAACAAGTAGTTAGTATAAGATCCTTCTACTTTGTTTTTTTTACGTTCACTGATTATTTCAACTAAATCATTAATAATCTCTTTATTTTTTTTCATCTTCAAAAGTTCCTTTCTCACTAATTTTTCTATAAAAACAAGAAAACTCATTAGTATGACAAGCTGCACCAATTTGATTAACAATATACAAAACAGCATCGTGATCACAATCTACTTTAACATCAATTACTTCTTGATAATGACCAGAGGTTTCACCTTTAACCCACGTTTGATTACGACTTCTACTAAAATATGTAGCTTTTCTTGTTAATAAAGTAGCTTGTATCTGTTCAAGTTTTGCATAAGCTACCATTAACACTTCTTTTGTCAATTCATCTTGTGTAACAATAGTAATTAAACCATCTTTATCAAATTTTAAATCTTTTAATTCTTTCATTTTATTTTTCCCTTATATAATCTTGCTTATTTCATACATTATTATAGCAGATGCAATAGCTGCATTTAAAGACTCAGTTTCACCAGCCATATTAATCTTTAATAAGTGATTACAAATATTTTTAATTTCATCTGATAAACCATTTGCTTCATTTCCAATTATAATTACACTTTTTCTAGTTAATTTATCAAGATTACTATTATTACCATGAATATCTAATCCAATAAATTGATAATCATTATCAATTAATAATTGATACACTTCATCACTAAATTTGACATAGGGAATTCTAAAAATCGATCCCATAGTAGATCTAATTACTTTTTCGTTGTATAAATCAGCACTTCCAGCTGTATAGAAACAACAACCAAATGAAAAAGCCTCTGCAGTTCTAATAATTGTACCCACGTTACCAGGGTCACTTACTTTATCAAGTAACAACAAACTTTTTCCTGATTCAATAATTGATTTCACATCAAATTCTTTTTTTTCTATAATAGCAATGATTCCCTGTGGAGTCTTTGTATTTGTTAATTTTTCAAAAAGGTTATCGCGAATAACATATGATATCTGATCTAGCTTGAAAAAATCATTAAGAAAGTCGCTTTCTTCCTCCAAAAATGAATTAGTAAAAAATATTTCACTAATACTAAATGAAGAAAGTAATGCTTCTTTTATAACTTTTTTTCCCTCTACAAGAAAAAGGTTCAAATCATCTCGAACCTTTTTTCTATGTAAACTTTTCAGTCTTTTCAATTTTGCATTAGACAAAGATTCTATTCTCTGCATTTACGCATCAACCTTCTTTTTTGCTAATTTAACTAATTCAGAAAATCCTGCTGGATCATTAATCGCCATATCAGCTAGTACTTTTCTGTTTAAGTCAATACCGTTTAATTTAAGACCATTCATAAATCTACTATATGATAATCCGTCAATTCTTGCTGCTGCGTTAATTCTAGTAA
This sequence comes from Clostridiales bacterium, assembly GCA_023145435.1. Taxonomy (GTDB): domain Bacteria; phylum Bacillota; class Clostridia; order DUPQ01; family DUPQ01; genus JAFGUQ01. The sequence continues at coordinate 9,582 of JAGLDS010000005.1, read as the reverse complement.
TCCATAATTTTCTAAAGTTTCTTTTGTTAACTTTTCTGTCTCTATATGAATACTGTAATGATTTAAATACAGCTTGTTTAGCTACTTTAAAATTGGTACTCTTACGACCAAAATATCCTTTAGCCATTTTTAATATTTTTTTACGTCTTGCGCGGGTGGTTACGCCACCTTTCACTCTTGCCATTTTCCAGTCCTCCTACCTATTTATATGGAATTAATTTTTTAATAGTTGCTTCATTTGCACTAGATGCATAAGCATCAAGTCTATGATGTTTCCTAGCTTTCTTACTTTTAGATACCAGTCTATGGCTTCTAGAAGCATGGCTCATTTTAACTTTGCCATTTCCAGTTTTACTAAATCTTTTTTTTGAAGAACTATGTGTCTTTATTTTAGGCATTATTCTTCCTCCTTAAATCTATTTCTTGCTAGGAGATAGAACCACCATAATGTTTCTACCAGCTAGTTTTGGTCTTTTATCAGGTTCTCCGTATTCAGAGCACAAACCTACAAATTTATCAATAACGTCCATTCCCATTTTGGTGTATTGCATTTCTCTACCTCTAAATCGTAAGCTTACTTTTACTTTATGTCCCTGGGATAAAAACTTACAAGCACTTTTCACTTTAAAACCTAGGTCATGATCTTCTATTTTAGGTTTTAACCAGACTTCTTTGATTACCATGGTTTTTTGATGTTTGTTAGCTTCTTTCTTTTTCTTAGCTTGTTCAAACAAGTGTTTACCATAATCAATAATTTTACACACAGGTGGGTTGGCATTTGGTGAAATTTCGACTAAGTCAAGTCCTTCATTTTCAGCCATGGTTATAGCATTTTTAAATTCTACTATTCCAACCATATTCCCGTTCATGTCAATAAGTCTAACTTTTTGACTCTTGATTTCTTCATTAATTCTATAATCGTTTTTTTTCTTATCTTTAGCTATGTTGCGACACCTCCAACCTTATCATATCCATTCCATAAAAAAATGGGTTAATAATAACCCATTCTCAAACTAAAGTAGTATAACTTTTTAGTATTAACCTGCAAACATCTTTATCTACTAGGTGAGAAGTGGATTACTTCTGCTTTATTGCTAGTAGATAATACCATATATCTTGTTATTTTGTCAACGAAAATTATAATCCTTTTTCTACTCTATTTTTTCCATTATCTTTGGCTAAGTATAAAGCATTATCCGCAATAACAATTAACTTTTCTTCACTTTCAACATTTGATTGTGGATATGAAGCTACTCCAATACTAACAGTTACATTAATAATTGAATCATTATGCTTTAATTCATAGTCATTAGCAATCCTTCTTATTCTCTCTGCAACTTTTGCTGTATCTTCAACTAATGCTCCTGGAAGAATAATTAAAAACTCTTCTCCACCATATCTCATTAAAATATCACTTTCTCTCAAAGTAGAACTTGCAATCTGAGAAAGAGCAATTAAAATTTTATCACCTACCATATGACCATATGTATCATTAACTTTTTTAAAGTCATCTAAATCAATCATCATTATTCCAAGTGGATTTTGGTTTCTCACACTTCTAATATATTCTTCTTTTAATCGCTTCATACCAAATCTTCTATTATATGCTTTAGTTAAAGGATCAATAGCCACTAACTCTTGTAATTGTGAGTGTTCTATTGAATTATTAATTGCCAAAGCAAAAGTATTAGTAAAAAGACTAACTTGTTGTTTTCTTGTATAATTTAATACTTGATCGCTAGCTAATATTAATACCCCTATAACAATACCCTTATACATAATAGGTTCTATGATTATCTCAGATGGCGTAAAGTTGACCAATACGTTATCAATTTTAATATTTTTAGGATTCATCATAGTTATTTGTTTCCCACTATTATATACTTCTATAATGCTTTCATGGGTTTGTAATGATAATGGATTGTCTATTCTCTTTGAATCAGCAACATAAAGTTCTCCATTTTTTTCTAATAAAATTGCTCCTGCATTTGCTTGTAAATGCATCATTATATATTTCAAAGAATTTTGAGATAAAAAACTAATATTTAAATTAGTAGTTAGCATAACTTGATAATCACTTAAAAGTTGTTGTGTTTGCAATGATTCAAAGAGCGTATTTGTCAAATTATTAAAAGCTTGTGCGCTTTTACCAATTTCATCAATTGACTCAACTTTTATTAAACAATCTTCTAGCTTACAATCTTCTTTTGCTGTTTCGTCATCTTCAACTAAGTTTCTCTCTACCTTACTCATTCCTTTTATTAATATTTTTAACTTTTTCCCAATAACTCCTTTTGCTAACAAAATATTAACTAATCCCACAAGTATCCCAGCAATAATGCTTAGGATAATAAAGGTAGGCTTAAGTGCAATGCTTTTATCTACTCCTAACACTATGGTAAAAAACGGGAAGACTATACCAATTATTATACCAAAAACAATCATCCATATTCCTAAATCAAGGAAATCTCTTTTAGTTAATTTCATCATATTCTCCTTTACTGCACATAATAAGTGTAATGCTTTCCTTCATTTTTAGCAACTTTTTGATATAATAGTATATATGATTGGAGTTATTATGGAAACCATTCTAATCCCTTCACAGGGATCATTAACAAATTATCGTGATTTGCTCCTTACACAAGATGTAATGGCAATAGATACAGAAACAACTGGACTTGATGTTTTTACTAGTCAATTACGATTGCTACAAATTGCTACATACAATAGCCCTGTTTTTGTAATTGACCTTTTTAAAGTATCAATTGAAGATCAACAGATTATAAAAAAAATCATGAAATTAAATAATACTAAAATATTTCAAAACGCTAAGTTTGATTTAAAATTTTTATATCATAACGGTTACACAGTCGAAGGTATACTTTTTGACACAATGATAGCAGGGCAATTACTACGAAGTAACAGTGGCCCATATCGTGTTAATTTAGCAGAATTATCAAAATTTTATTTGGGAAAAGAATTAAATAAAGAAGAACAAAAAAGTGATTTTTCTGGTGAACTAACTAATTCTCAATTACAGTACGCTGCTAAAGATGCTCATATTTTACTAGAACTTAGAGAAGCAATGCAAAGTGATCTTAGAAAAGCTAAATTAGAAAAAATTGCAGCTATTGAGTTTTCTTGTATATATGCTATTGCAGACATGGAACTAACCGGTATGAAAATTGATGAACAACTTTTATCTGCTTACACTCTTCAAATTAAAAAACAAGTGCAACAATACCATGAAACGTTAGATTCTTTTGTTATTAATAAAGTAGTTCAACAAACTTTCTTTGGTATTGAACAAAGTCACTCAATAAATTTTAATTCACAAAAACAAATACTAACACTTCTTAATGAAAACGATATTTTTATAGACGATACTTCACAAGCCTCTTTAGCCTCATATGCTAATCACCCCCTAATTATTGCTCTAAAGAATTATCGAAAAGCATATAAATTATATGGTTCTTTTTTACAACCATTACCAAAAGATATTAATAATTTAACAGGTAGAATCCATGCAAGTTATTCTCAAATTGGTGCATCAAGTGGTCGTATGAGTTGTCGTAAACCTAACATGCAGCAAGTACCACGAGATAAAAAATTCAGAGAAATGTTTGTTCCAGATAAAGGAAATTGTTTTATCATAGCTGATTATTCTCAGGTTGAATTGCGAATAGCAGCAGAAATTGCAAATGACCCTAGAATGATAAAAGCTTATAAAGATAATAAAGACTTACACAAATTAACTGCATCTTTAATTACAAATTCACCTATTAGTGAAATAACAAAAGAGCAAAGGCAATCTGCGAAAGCTGTTAATTTCGGATTAATATTTGGTATGGGTTCTAGAGGGTTAATGAATTATTCCAAAGATACATACGGAATTAATATTACTCTTGAACAAGCAGATCAATTTAGAAACGAATATTTTAAAGCGTATACAGGTATAAAAAAATGGCATAACAACTTTAAGAGTAATCCTCCAACATCTGCAAAATCCATAACAGGTCGTAGATACTTTTATCGTGATACCACTGGATTTAGTAGTTTTTGCAATACCCCTGTTCAAGGTAGTGCAGCTGATATTTTAAAAATAGCTTTAGGAAATCTTTATAAAAAAATAAAAGATAGTAATGTACATATTGTAGCTGTAATTCATGATGAAATTATTATTGAATGTAAGGAAGAAATAGCTAAACAAACAAAAAAAACTTTACAAAATGTAATGGAAAATGCAGGTATAAGCTTTTTAAGTAATGTTCCATTAGTTGCTGACATTGAAATAGCTAGTAATTGGGCAGAAAAATAACTCTTATATTATATGATTTCATATAATTCTTTTGCTGAATCTTTTTTTACATGTTCTGCTACTTCAATTACTCTTACAGTAGATACTTTGTTTCCAAATGTTATGGCAATTACATCGTCAATAGCAACCTTAGCTGATGGTTTCGCTTCTTTTCCATTGATTGTCACTCGCTTATTTTCACAAGCTTGATTTGCTATTGTTCGTCTTTTTATTAACCTAGAAACTTTTAAGTACTTATCCAATCTCATCTTTAGCTTCCTCCCATATTTTATTCATTTCATCTAGCTTCATTTCTTTTAACGATAAATTTCTTTCATCACATTTGTTTTCCATGTATCCAAATCGTTTTAGAAATTTTCTATTAGTTCTTTGTACTGCAATTTCTGGATCTATATCCATAAAACGACATACATTAACTAATGAAAATAATATATCTCCCATTTCACTTTCTTTTTTATCTTGATCCATTTCTTTAACAGCTTCTAGAAATTCTTCAATTTCTTCTCGTGTTTTATCGAATGGTCCCTCGCTATTATCCCAATCAAACCCTATTTTTGCAGCTTTATCTTGAATTTCATAGCTTCTCATGAGACCTGGTAAATTTGTAGGAATATCCTCTAGTACATTTATTCCTTTTTTTAATCCTTTTTCCTTATTTTTAATATCATTCCAACTCTGTAACACTTCTTCTTTTGTGTTCGCAATAACATCACCAAAAACATGGGCATGTCTAGAAATCATTTTTTTAGAAACCACATCAATTACATCATCAATAGTAAAATCACCTTCTTCTTTTGCAATTTGTGAATGAAGCATAATAAGCAATAAAACATCACCCAACTCTTCTCGTAATTTAGTCATATCATTTAAATCCACAGCTTCAATTGCTTCATAACTTTCTTCAACTAAATGGTTTTTTAACGTTTGATGAGTTTGTTCTTTATCCCAAGGACACCCATTTTCGCCACGTAATTGTTCAATAATTTTTTCAAAATCAGAAATATTGTAAGTCTTCTTTTTCATATTTACTCCATTGTGGCCACAATTATACTAGCCACATTCTTCATCGGTGTTTGAGAATCCATACTTTGTTTTCTCAATTTGTTATATGCTTGCTCTTCTGTCATGTGTAATTTATCCATTAAAAGACCTTTTGCTTTTTCAATTATTTTTCTTGTTTCAATATCTTCTTTTAATTTATTTATTTCATTTTCAAGTAGCTTTATCCCTTTACGACTTTTTAATGATATCTCAATAGAATTGTATAAAACAGATTTATTGAGAGGTTTTCCTAAGCAAATTAAATAAGGGTACGAAAACAATGATTCTGCATAATCTTTTTGCACTTGATTACAAAGCATAATCATAGAACATAGTCCACTTTTAATGACAATATCTCCTATATTTATACCTGTCATATCTCCTAATTCATAATCACATACTAATAAATCAGGTTGGTATATTCTAACCTTTCTAATGGTTTCATTTCCAGAGATACAAACATCTGAAACAATAAAAAACTCCTGCTCTAATACGCTTTTTATTTTATTAGCAATATCTGCAGAACGAGCTGCAACTAAGATAACAGAGTTTCTCATTTGTCCTCCCCACACTTTTCACAATTATACCATAAAATAATAAATAGATGTTTTAGTAAGTAGCCAATAATATTCTGTCATTTTTTTGGTAATCTTTATAACAGGAAATATTAGTAAATTTATTTTGTTCTAATAATTTAGTAACTGCATCTTTTTGATTATATCCTATTTCTAAAATAATATGAGCCCCTTTTAACAAATGATTTTTACTTTTTAAAATTATTTGTTTATAGAATAAGAGTCCATCATCTCCTCCATCAAGTGCTAAGCGTGGTTCATAATCTTTTACATCAACCATTAAATTATTGATTTCTTTACTTTCAATGTATGGAGGATTAGAAATAATAAGATTAAACTTTTCATTAGCAATATTGTTAAAAAGGTTGCTTTTTATAACTATCATTCTATTTTCAAGATGATATTTTTTTACATTTTTAGAAGCTATACTAATACATTTATCATCAATATCAATTAATGTAACATTTGAATTGCTAAATTTTCTTGCATAAGCAATTCCTAAAGCGCCACTTCCACAACAAAGATCTAAAACCTTTTTATGTGATGGTAACTTTTTTAAAACTTCAATTACTATCTCACTATCGCCTCTTGGGATTAATACTCCTTTTTCAACATGAAGAACCATATCCATAAAATACGCTCTCTTAGTTATGTATGCAATAGGCATTAACTTATTTCTTTGCAATAAACTCTCTTTATACTCTTCTATGTGAGTAGTGGATACTAATTCATCCATATGAGTATATAAATAGGTTTTATTTTTTTTCATGACAAAAGACAAAAGAATAAATGCTTCATTTATTCTTTCATCTTTTGCTATATTTGATAATTGATTTTTAGCATATTCTAGCAGGTCTTTAATTACCATTTATCTTCGCCTTCTACATCAGGAATAACGGCTTTGAATGCTTCTATAGCTACTTCAACCATATCATCATCTGGCTCTTTTGTTGTTAATCGTTGTAACCACAGTCCAGGTGCAGAAATAATTTTCGAAAGAATTCCATCAGTTCGCCCAGTTATCTTAATTATCTCATATGATATACCTGCAACAACAGGAATTAAAACCAATCTAATTAATACATTGATAATTGGTGAATGCCAACCTGTAAAAGAGAAAACAATAATACTAATAATTAAAACAATGAACATAAATGAGGTGCCACATCTTTTGTGATAAGTTGTATACTTCTTTGTATTTTCAACAATTAGCTCTTCACCATTTTCATATGTTGTAATGGTTTTATGCTCAGCACCATGGTACATCCATACTCGTTTAATATCTTTCATTCTAGACACTAGTGCCAAATATCCTACAAAAATAGATATTCTTAATACTCCTTCAAACAAGTTATTTAGCACCACTTGATCTTTAAATATTATGCTTATAATAAAGTTTGGTAAAAGAATAAATAATCCTACTGAAAAGAATAACGCAATAACTACACTAAAATAAATCATTACAGTCATTAATTTATCACCAAATATATTTTCCAACCACTTATCAAATTTTGATGGTTCTTCTTCACCTTCCAAATCAGCAAATGAAGCTGCATACATTAATGCTTTCATTCCACTTATCATCTGACTAAATAAACCAACCACTCCTCTAACAAAAGGAATTTTTTGCATTTTATTATGATGTGGTAAATCTTCTACTTTAATTTCGATTTCATTATCAGGTTTTCTAACTGCAACTGCTTTTTTATGGGGACCAATCATCATGATTCCCTCTAACAATGCCATTCCACCTATACTAGTTTTTTTCATTACTACCTCTTTTTAATAAAAAGGGCTGATATCCATCAGCCCTACATTGTATATTATTTGATACCATATTTTTTCTTGAATTTATCTACTCTTCCACCAGTGTCAATTAATTTTTGTTTACCAGTAAAAAATGGATGACAACTCGAACAGATTTCCACACGAATTTCTTTTTTTGTTGAACCTGTTTCAAATGTATTTCCACAGGCACATGTTACTTTTGTTTGATTATATTCAGGATGGATTCCTTTTTTCATCCGCTTCACCTCTTTCAATTGTATCTCACTATTAACAGATAGTTATCTCGTGTTAACGCAAGAAGTATTATAACATATGAGTTTTACGATTACAAGCATAAATCCTATAAATAATCGTTCTGGTTTTTCAATGGTTTAACATTAATACTATTTGCAAATTCTGCATTGTTTTTTGTTCGTAATAATTTATCAATAAACCATTCTGTAGTTTCAACAGTTCCCATGTTATTCATTGCTTTTCTAATTGTCCAAATACTTTCTAATTCCTTTTGTGTTAAGAGTAAATCTTCTCTTCTCGTACCTGAGCGGTTAATATCTATTGCAGGGAATACTCTTTTTTCAGATAGTTTTCTATCAAGATGTAATTCCATATTACCAGTTCCTTTAAATTCCTCATAGATTACATCATCCATACGGCTACCAGTTTCAATTAATGCTGTAGCAATAATGGTTAAACTACCACCAAATTCAATATTTCTAGCTGCTCCAAAGAATCGCTTCGGATTATGAAGAGCGCCTGGGTCTAGTCCACCAGATAAAGTTCTACCTGTAGGTGTCATTGTAATATTATATGCTCTAGCTAGCCTTGTAATACTATCAAGTAATATTACAACGTCTTTCCCTTGCTCAACTAACCTTTGTGCTCTTTCAAGAACCATTTCAGCAATTTTTATATGATTTTCAGGTACTTTGTCAAATGTTGAATAAACAATTTCTCCATTTATTGATCGTTGCATATCAGTAACTTCTTCAGGTCGTTCATCGATTAATAAAACAATTAATTCAATTTCAGGATAATTAGTTGATATGCTATTGGCAATCTTTTTTAATAAAACTGTTTTACCAGCTTTTGGAGGAGAAACAATTATTCCACGCTGTCCTCTTCCAATTGGAGCAATTAAATCAATAATTCTAGTAGATAATTCTCTTTGCTTCAATTCCATTACAAGTCTATTATCTGGGAAAATTGGTGTTAGTCTAGAAAAATTAGCTCGTTTCATGGCAACACCTGGTACATCTCCGTTAACTATATTTACAAATTGTAATGCTTGAAATTTTTCACCGTCTGTTTTCTTCTTGGCAATTCCTTCAATTTTATCACCTGTTCTAAGTGATAACTTTTTGATTTGTGAAGGTGACACATATATATCCTTAGGACCATATGTGAAATTTTCTGTACGCAAGAAACCATAGCCATCTGGTAATATTTCAAGTATACCTGATACTGTTTCACCGGTAATCTTTTTTCTTTTTGGTGCTTCTTTTTTTTGTTGTAAGTTTGTATCTGAAGTGATTTCAACTGGTTCAATCATTTTTTCTTCTGTGCTGGCAGGCGCTTTTTTAATTGGCTCAGGGTTTTCGCTTTCTGCTAGTTTTCCAGCCTCTAATATTTTTTCAATTAACTGATCTTTTCTCATGACAGTAACACTTTTTATGCCCATCATTTTTGCAATATAGCGTAAATCGGCTAATTTCTTACTTTTTAATACATCCATATTTTGCATAATAATACCTCAATCTCGAATCTATCATATATATTCATATTTAAAAATAACTGTGATTTTTAGAAATTCTACGTAGATTATAACATAAGCATATTCTACCGTCAACACTTTTAAATGTC
>JAGLDS010000004.1 GCA_023145435.1 Clostridiales bacterium | reverse complement strand
GTAGCCAAGTGGTAAGGCAACGGACTCTGACTCCGTCATTCGCAGGTTCAAATCCTTCCATCCCAGCCAAAAAGCACCCTATAGGTGTCTTTTTTTATGATTATATATGTAATGTAAATTAATCATTGTTTGCTAATAAGTACTGTTGATAGTTTTCTTTAGTTATTGGTTCTCCTACTAAAATAAATCCAGGTTCAATATTTGTATCAAAATATGACATGGTAAAATGTAGGTGGGAACCTGTTGAAAATCCTGTTGTACCCATTTCACCAATTTGTTCTCCTCTATTAACCATATCACTTTCATTAGCATATAATTTATCCATATGAAAATATACACTAAACAGTCCTTGACCATGATCAATAACTATTGTGTTACCTGTCATAATTAGATACATTGATAGAACAACCTTGCCACGATTAGTAGCATAAATAGGAGAGCCTATTTCATTTCCAATATCTAATCCTGAGTGGTGATATGAAGTAGGGGCACCATTTACATAGCGATTTTCTCCAAATTCAGTTGATAAACCACCATAAGCTGGAATTATAAATGATTCGGTATAATATGCATCTTGGTTAGATTGTTGTCTTACTGGAACAAAGTACTTGGTATATTCAGCTGATGATTCATTATTTTTAGTTGCAGCTGCAAGGGTTTCATCTATATATAACCATTGTATTTTATATGGGTATTTATTAACTGTTATGTGAGTGGTTTTTAGCGATTGACCTTCTATGCCATGTTCAATAATGTAATCACCAACTGATGTCCAATATCCAGCTGGTAAATAACCTATGTAATCATTACCATCTCTATATAAAGTGAATTTTGAAAATAGCGATTGGTTAATGATTGGGGTTTCATCTTTATTTACATTTTTAATAGTTAATTTTATTATATCACCTTGTAAAATGGTGGTTTTAGAAAATATATAATTTATTGGTAAATCTACATCAACTAAAAATTCATAATCATAGCGACCAATATATCCAATTAATGGATCACTCCATATCATTGATATTTTGTAGGTATATGTACCTTGAACATCCAATATAGGAATAATACAATCAACAATTAAATCATTTATTACTAATTCATCTGATTTATTAAAAACTTGTAATGTAATCATATCTGCTTCTTTATTTGAATTGATTGTTATTATTTCATCTAATGAAGTTATGACAGTATTATCTGATAAGGAAAATGTTTGGGTGTGGTTTTGATACCAAGTTTGTTCAATATTTGAAATAAAAAGCATTCCAAAGGATGGAGTCAAAGTAACAATTGGAGGTTTTTGATCAAAAAACTTTTCAACAAAAGGTGTGTTTGAAGAAGAAGGAGTGGCACTTATTGGTTGCTCTAGAGCACTACCTTGGTTCATTGTAATAATAATTTGATACCCAAGATAAAGAGATGTTCCAATTAGTGCAACAATAATTAATATCAATATTACTTGTATAATTTTTTTCATTTATTCACCACTTGTCATTATCATATCACTAGTCATATAACCTGTAAATTAGGGTACATAGTATGGGTGATTTCATCTATAGATTAAGAGCTTTGTAGTAGTATTGATTTCTAAAAAAAATATAGAGCATTTTATCTTAAAGCAAGAATACTTTTAAAAACAATTTGCTATACAAAAAATAATTATGGAAAACTTTTATAAAGTATTTTATGATGCTATAATTTATCTAGTTGATACAAGGGGAATGCTATGAAAAAGTATATTAGTTTTATATATAAATACAACAAAGCAATACTAGTATTATTTATAATACTAAATGTAGTAGCAATATTTGGTGTTAGTAGAATTCAGATTGAAACAACTTTTAATGTTTTTCAAACAGAAAATAGTAAATATCTTGATAACTTAAATTTACTATTTGAGGAGTTTCCCTCTTCAAATCAAATGATTATAATGCTTGAAAAAGAAAATCATAATATAGAAGATGTTAAAAAATTTGAAGACTATTTAAATGAAATGAATGAAATAAAATATATAAGAGGCATAACTAATAGCTCATTAGATTTGCCAATTAATGTTGAACTTGACCAACTATCACCAATTAAAGTAGTTAATGGTAAAGAGTATGTTGTATTAACAGTATTTCCAGATGAAACATTTGATTTTAGTAATTTAAAATCTATAGAAAAATATTTAGAAGATAATAATTTTAAATATTATTTAAGTGGTGATCAATATATGCAAACAAAGATATTTGATTACCTATTATTTTTATTACTTTTGATTCCACCATTTGCAATGATAGTTCTTTTTTATATATTTAAAATACAGATGAAATCTGCTAAAGCCACAATATTAACAGTGATGCCAGCAGGAGTAGCTGCGTTATGGACTTTGGGAATTGCAGGTTTGATTGGTAGTCAAGTGTCAGTATTAACTATATTAGCACCTATATTTACAATTATTATTGGAAGTGCAGATGGATTACACTTTATGTCTCATTTACAAGAATATCTAGAAGAGGGTAATAGTATAAAAGAAAGCCTTTCTAAAACATTAAATATGGTGGGAGTGCCAATGATTATAACTACTATTACTTCAGTTATAGGATTTATAGCCCTTATATTTATTAATACAGCTGCAATATATGATTTGGCAATATTTGCTGCAATAGGAATTACTTTTGCAGGAATTATTACTTGGGTTGTTCTTCCACTATTTAATAGTTTTGAAAAACTAGATGTTACTAGAAAACCTGGAAAATTAAAAATAAATATAAACTTTAAAAAATTATGGGGAAAACCTTCATTTATTATTGTTATACTAATAGTAATAGTATCAATTATCTCGATTCCTCATTTGAAAACAGAATTCAATCAACTTATGCTTTACAAAGACTATACGGAAGTTTCAAAAGGGTTTAATAAAATAATGGAAGTTAATGAAGGAACAATACCTTTATTTGCTCTAATTAAATATGATGAGAATTTATTTGATTCTGAATTAACTGAAAATATATATAAATATCAAGATAAATTAGAAAAAAATGATAGTGTGAGCAAAGTATTTTCTTTTTATACCATTTTAGATGTTATAAAAACAAAATTACCACCAAACGTACCAATGGATAAAATAGATTTTAATTCAATAAGCTTATATAGTGAGATGGTAAGTAATAACTATATTAAAATAATGATATTTCCAGCTGATTTAAATAATGATACGATAAAAAATATCATTACAATTACAGATAAAATTTCAAATATTAAATTAGCGGGAACTCAACTTATGATGTATGAATTAAATAAAAATATGATTTCAGGACAAATACTAAGTATGCTAATTGCTTTTTCTCTTGTGTTTTTAGCATTGTTTTTTAGTATAAAAAAACTGTTACCTAGTATTTTCGCAATGCTACCTATTTAATTACAACTCTATTCTTATTTGCATTTTTAGGAATTACTAGTATGTCACTAAACTTATTTTCAACAACAATATTTAGTGTGACAATAGGAGTGGGTATTGATTATGCCATTCATTTTACCTCAATATATAGAACTTTTAGAAAAGAAGGAGATTCAAATAAGTTAGCCGTTGATAAAGCATACAATTATGCAAGTAGGCCAATTATTGCAAACGCGTTAGGTTTTGCAATAGGCTTAAGTATACTTTTTATTTCACCACTAAAAGTTCATATGTATGTGGCTAGCTTAATGTGGGTATCAATGATTTTATCATCATTTTTAAGTTTATCTTTCTTACCTACAATATTAAAAAGATTAAAATAAAATATATTTTATTGAAGATTGCATTTATTGATTATGTTATGATATCGTATAGTTATCATACTAACTAAAAGGAGGGGTTTATGGATATAATTAAAATTACTTGCAAAAGTGGTATTATAACATTTGATAAGCATACAGGTTCTTTTATTAGTATTAGTATATTTGATGGATTAACTAATCATGAATTGCTAGATAACCCATTATCAATTTGTCAATTACCATATTTAGTAGTAGATAAATGTAAAATAGATGAAAAAGACAATTATACGTCTATAGAAGTAAAGTTTTCTAATAGTGATATATCTGTTTTAGGAACCTATGAGGTGTTTAATAGTGGATATATTATTGGGAAAATCAAATTTTTAGAACAATATAAAAAAAATGAAAACCCTATATTATTTGGCGTGAATCTATCAAATAAGACAGTTTTTTCAAATAATTTTGAAATTAAAAATGACTGTAATGATGATACTTTTCGATATAATAGAGCTTTTTCTGTGAACTTTTCAACGGATGAACGATTAGTTACAAATAGTGTTGATTTTATATTAGAAAATCTACACAAAGGGAAAAAAATAAAAAAAGCGACATCACATTCAACCTTTATAGGGTGGGAGGTAATAGATTTTTCCACTAATTACGAGAATAGATGGTTATTTAGTTTTAGTAAAATAAACAACCATCCAAATAAAGTAAGAGGACAGCGTATTGTCCATTTTTATGGATTATATCCTCGTTATCCAACACATGATATGCTAGAAGAATATAGCGAATATGGTTGTTCTATACTTATTTTACATATGCCAGTATTTACCCATATTGATGGTAGTATTCCATATAATGAATTTGATATGAAAGAGACCATTAAAGTAGCGCATGAATTTGGTATAAAAATACTCTTTTACAGTCAACCTTTTTTGATTTCAAAAACATCAGAAACATATAATAAGCTTAAAAAATATGTTAATAGTGAAGGAGAAAACAGGTGGAATTCACTAAAAGACACACAAATTGTTTTTTATGAGCAAAATAGTGAGTATGATTGTGATGAATTATGTATTAGAAACAAGCAAGCTTATGATTACATGAAAAACAGTACATTAAATTGTTATCGTAAATATAATTTTGATGGTTTATATATTGATTTTGCTTGGCCAGGTCAAGGAATATGTAAAGCAAGTAATCACAATCATGAACCTGATCTTTTTAATTTTTATGATTATTTAACTTTGATGAGAGAATATAAAGCTTTTATTGGTGATGATGCAATAATGATTGGACATGGTGGTAGCATAATGGTAGGAAGTGATATGCTTGAAGGGTTTGATGGTTGTTTAACAGGCGAAGGGCAAAAAGAATTATCACCTGATGTGATAGGGGTGCAATATGGATGTACTCCCACTTTATGGACTATGCATAGAAGAAAGCAAGTTGGTTTTAGATCAACTAAAGCCATGGCAAAATTTATAAAAGAGGGAATTACTCCTCACATAGGACAAGGTATTATGGGACAATCCGTTTTGGCATCACATGATTTAGTTCACACACCACATCATATAGCTTATTGGCAAATATACCGAGCTTTTCCAATAGAAAAAGCTACTTATTATAATTATCTTAATCAAAATGTAGTGAATATAGATCATAATGAAATTACATATAGCTTATATGTTACAGATGAGAAACAAGTCCTTTTAATAATTGCCAATGGAGGAGGAGAATTATCAGAAAAGGCTTATGCTGTTTCAACAACTATTCAACTGGATATTAATTTGTTAAAACTTCCTTTGTCCATGAACTGTTGGTCTATTAAAGGGAATACTTATGAAACCATAAGGATTGTAAAAGAGCAACCATTAATTAATGGACAATTAACTGTGCAAGAAATTGGCATTCATGAATTTATGGGATTTATTTTTACAGTTGATAATCCTCCAAAAGAATTGGTCGAATTACAATCACATTTAGAAAACCGATTTAAACGATTAGTTAATATTAACGAAAAGAAAATAAAACGATTAATAAAGCAAGATAAATTAATTAATGAATTTACAAAAGGACATAGTCAAAGTGCTATTGATCCTGATCAATTAATAAAAGATAGAGCTGCAGAGTAATAATAATGAATATTAGATTAAGAAGAGGTAATGATGAAAAAAGCAATAAGTATTTGGTCTTTTAGTAATAAGACTGTAATTCAAGCAATGGACTTGGCTAAAAAAGCCGGATTTGATGGTATTGAACTTTCGTTGAATGAAGCGGGTGAAACTAGCTTAGATAGTAGTGAACAAGAGTTTCTGGACATTAAAAATTATGCTAAGTCAATTAACTTAGAGATACACAGTGTGGCAACTGGACTATATTGGAGTTATTCTATGACTTCAAATGATAAAAGTGAACGTGAAAAGGCTATAGCTATAGCAAAGGCTCAAATGACTATGGCAAAAACATTAGGTGCTGATAGTGTGTTAATAGTTCCAGGAGCGGTGGGAGTTGATTTTGTAGATGGTAGAGAACCAATACAATATGATATTGCATATGAAAGAGCATTAATTGCAATTAAAGAAATAGCACCAATTGCAAAATTATTTAAAGTGAATATTGGAATTGAAAATGTATGGAATAAATTTTTAACTTCACCTCTTGAAATGAGGAATTTTATTGATGAAATAGATAGTCCATATGTTGGCGCATATTTTGATGTGGGAAATGTATTGATTAATGGTTATCCTGAACATTGGATTAATATTTTGCGAAAGAGAATTGTTAAAGTGCACTTTAAAGATTATCTTAGAGCAGCAGGAGGCTTAAATGGTTTTGTGGATTTATTAGCAGGTGATGTGAATTGGGATGCTGTAATGAAAGCATTTAATGATATTGGATATGATGGATGGGTTACAGCTGAGATGTTACCACCATATAAATATCATAGCGATCAATTAATATATAACACATATGGTTCTATGAGTAGTATTATAGATAAATTGTAATAAATTATGAAATGGAGTATTAAATGATTAAAGTAGGTTTAATTGGAGCAGGATTTATGGGTAGTATGCATGCTACTTGCTATGAAGCTTTAAAAGATGAAAAAATAACAATAACAGCTGTTGCTGATATAAGAAATAGTTATGCTACAAAGATTGCAAATCAATTTGGTGCATCTATTTATGAAGATGGAATGTCTTTAATAAATAATGCTGATGTTGATGTTATTGATATTTGTTTACCTACTTACTTACATACAGAACATGCTATAGAAGCCATGAAGAAAGATAGACATGTTTTTATTGAAAAACCAGTTTGTTTAACAAAAAGTGAAGGGGATAAATTACTTATAGCAAAGAAGGAAACCCATAAGTTAGTTATGGTAGGACAGTGTATACGTTTATGGGATGAATATGTATATTTAAAAAAAATAGTAGAGAAAAATGAATATGGTAAAGTAATTACTGCTACATTTAAAAGAATTAGTCCACTACCCACTTGGGCATGGAATAATTGGCTTCATAAAGTTCAATTAAGCGGTTCTGTTGCACTTGATATGCACATTCACGATAGTGATTTCATAAGATATTTATTAGGAGAACCAAATGGTGTTAATGCAGTAGCGTCTAGGAATAATAAAGGGGTTATTCAACAAATGTTTACAACCTATAATTATCCAAATAAGGTTGTGGTTGCAGAAGTTTGTTGGGATTACCCAGATTCTTTTCCATTTTGTATGGAATATAGAGTAAAACTTGAAAAAGCCACTATTGTTTATGATTCTACAAAAATTCCAACATTAATTGTTTATCCAACACATGGAGAAAGCTTTACACCAAAATTTAATCAAAAATTTACTGATACTAATGATTTAGGTGGTAATGTATCATCATTAGGTGGTTATTATAACGAATTAAAATATTTCACTAAAAAGATAAAAGAAAAGGGTGCTATTGAAATAGCGCCCCTTAACGAAGGTATAAAATCTGTTAATTTAGTATTAGATGAAATTCATAGTGCAGGTGGAGCAAAATTATAATTTTGCTATTCACTCCATCTATTTATTAATTCATCCATTGTAGGTTCAGTAGGATCGGGGGTTAGTCCTGGAATATATTTACATGCTTCTAAAAGTATTTCAGCATATTTACCATGTATTCCAGCTACGTGATGTATATATGGACCTTCAACAAGTTTTCTTTCTATAAGTGGCCAGTTTTTTACTTCAAACCATACATATGTACCTCTGGTAAATGGACCATCAATTCCTTTACCTTCACAGGTGAATAAACTATATTTCCCATGGTCACCATCAAAGCGAGCTATGGTTATGTCTCCACCTTTAATTTCCCATTCACATGTCCCGTAAGCTCCACTTGGAAGTACCCAATGTCCTGCAGCTTTTGCTTTACTTTTATCTTTTGCTAATGAATAAGGGAATGGACCACAGTGCCACAATAATTCTGCGTTATCATTTTCTGGATGCCTAATAGTCAAGTCAGAGAAAAAATGTGGTTTTTCATTTAAAGTAGCAGCTTGAACCATAACTGCAGTTACGGCTCCACAAATATCTGTTTCGCATACACAAGGAAGCTGTTCTTCTGATAAAATTGAATTAGCAACACATGGCATTATACCAATTTCATCTTGTAAAGCACTCCAACATTGTATGGCAATTGAATTACAATTATAAAACTCAGCTCGTTCTTTTAAAGCGCATTTTAACGCTGCCATTTTAGAGATGTTTTCTTCTTTCCCGTCTTTACTAATTGAGTTTTTAATATATGCATAAGCTTTATCGTATTCATCACCTTTACTTATTTCTATTTTCTTAGCAGTATCAGTTAATTCTCTTAAAGGGATAGGATAGGTCTCAATACCAAATTTTTCTAACAATTCACTTTCATTAGCAATTACACTCCAAAAACTATTTGGTCGTGTTGAAATTTGTAAGATACTCATTTTTTTAAAATGCTTAACTACATTTGCTACGGCAATAAATCTATTAAGTGAGTCACTAAAATATGAGGTTTCTACTCTACAATTATTTACATATGTAAAAGGAACGTTGAATCGTCTTAAAACTTTTCCAGTTGCAAACAACCCACATTGAGAATCGCGTAATCGTAATCCGAATTCATCTGGTGCTTCATCTCTAGGTCCCCATAATAAAACAGGAACACCTAAAGCTTTTGCAGTTTTAGCTACTAAATCTTCTGTACCAAAATTACAGTGGGGAATAAATAGAGCATCAATTTTATTTTCTCTAAATTTATTTATAACTTTATCTAAGTCAGTACTTTCAACTAATAAACCTTCTTTAGTAATATCATCAATATCAATAACTTTTATTGGAAAATCATTTAACTTATTTTTAATTATTTCCTTATACTTTCTTGCATCTTTTGCACTAAATAAATTTCTTCTTGTTGGACAAAATCCAAGTATTACTTGTTCCATAATATAACCTTTCTATGCTAATCTTCCATAGCCTATAATATCCATTATTTCTTCCATAATATCTGCAGCTTTTTCAATTGAATCATAAATATATTGTTTTGAATCACTTTGTTCAAAATATCCATCTTTTATTTTATCATATTTATTAACAATATTATTTGCAGCGAATTGACCTGCTTCTCTCACAATCCTAGTCCACATATTTACCCTTATAACACCATCATCTTTTATACTAATCATTTGATCACTAGTTAAAGAAGATGTTCCATGTAGTACTAACATTTTTTTATTAAGTGCTTTTGTTAAGTTTATTGCTCTGTTTGTTAAATATGTTGATTTTCCGATAGAACTTGATTGTTGTTCAGTGCCTAAATCTGCAACAAGAAAATCAACATTAGTATTTTTTACAAACTTTACAGCTTTTTCGATATAGTCTTCATTTTTAATAATTTTAATATTTCCAAGTACTGATAATTGTTCCATGATTCCTTCAATTAGTACTTTATCACCATATTCTTTTACATACTCTTTTGTAAGGTTTATTGCATTCTCATCAACTACATCTTGAGTATCAAACATGACACTTGAAAGATACTCTGTACCACTTGTTAGAGCCCATAAATCTCTAGTTGGGTTAGCATGATCTAAATGTGGCAATACTGATACATTTTTATATGGTGAATCATCTTGACCACATAAAAGATTAATGTGAGTCATATTTGAAATAAACCCATATTTTGCATTTTTAGAATATGTAACTCGTTTGGCTTGTGGCATATGAGGATAATTAAACGTCATTGCAATACTAATAGGAATATCACTTATTCCTCTTTTTTTTGCATATCTACTAGCTGCTAATAAAATTGCTTCACTATTCCAATGACTTGCTGAACAAAATATTGCCATACATGCATTTTTTTCTCTCATTTGATTAATTTTCTCATTTGATTGTTTTTTATTAAGAATTAGTGTCATATTATGTGATCTCCTTTGAATTCATTACATTCCTCATGGCTTTGTATGCTTTTTTATATTTTTCATATATTTTCATATATTTTTTATGATATTCATTTCGTGGATAAAATATTTTACCAGTTTTAACTAATTTTTTTGATACTTCTTCTAAGGTGCCATGAATTTTAGCAGCTTTAAAGCAAAGCATTGCAGCACCTAGTGAGCTTGCTTCATTTATAATAGGCCGTTCTACAGGTATCTTAAAAATATCTGCTTTCATTTGTAACCAAACATCAGACTGTGCACCTCCACCTAATGCTTTTATAACCTTTGTATTTATACCAGCTTCTTGTAAACATTCTAGATTATATTTCATTTCATAAGTAATACCTTCTAAAATTGATTGATATATGTCATATTTACTAGTTTGTAATGTAAGACCAAATATACCACCTAAGGCTTGATTGTCTAAATAGGGAGTACCACTTCCTGAAAAATGTGGTAATAAGATTAAGCCGGTAGGTTCATTTGACACATAACTATCTAAGAGTTGATATTCGTTTTTATCAGATTTTAATGCAATTTGTTTTTCTTCATAACTAAAATTATCCCTAAACCACTTAATAATTGAACCAGAAGAACTACAATAGGCAAGAGAAATATATTTATTTGCTATTAAATGAGGTTCACAATTATAGTTGTATTGCTCCATTAACTCATTAGTAATAGGTTTATCAAAAACAGTTGTAATACAATCAGCTGTTCCCATTCCATCTACTGACATACCAGATGTAAGGGCACCACCGCCAAGGGCTGCACATGCTTGGTCATGGCCACCTGTAAGTATATATGTATTACTAGGTAAGCCAAGTTCACTTTGAATATCTTTTCTTATTTTTCCTATTACTGTCCCTGCTTGAACAGGAGTTGATAATAGCGATACATCAATATTTGCATGATTTAAAATTCCACTATCCCATTTTTTACTAACCACATTAAACGCCATAGTTCTAGAAGCAAGAGAATAGTCAATATATGTTTCACCTGTAAGAATGTAACTTATATAGTCTTCATACAATAGAAATTTCCATGTTTTTTTAAATGAGTTTAAATTATTATTCTTAATCCACATTATTTTTGGTAGCGAATACATTTTATGAGGTGATAGACCAGTTTTTTTCATAATATCTTTATTGCATATTTTCGCACACAACTCATCTATTTCATTTTGACCTCGATTATCGATATATAACATACTATTGTTAAGAACTTCTCCATTTTTGTCAATTTGTACAAAAGCTTCACCCATAGAAGATATGGCAATATAGGCATTATCAGTTGACCCTGCTTTTTTTACACTATCTTTAATAATTTTTAAAACAGAGAGTTTTACGATATTAGGGTCTAGTTCATAGTGCCCTTTTTTAGGCATAATAATATTATATCCTTGATATGAATAAGATAGGATATTTCCACTTTCATTAAAGATAGTGCATTTTGTACCAGTGGTTCCAACATCAATCCCAATTAAAAACATAAAAATCCCCTTTTAAATATAGTTGGCAATAAGCCACCCACCTTTTTAAGTGGAGAGCGTCACATGTAAATAGCTAATATAATAATAGAATATTTGTAGTTTATATGCAAAATTTATTCACTAATTCGTTTGTCAACTGGAACCATTGGTTCAAATTTTTTGTGAGGTTCATCTTGATACCAATAAGCTACAGAACTATAATCATTACCTTGATCATTCGCATGACCATGTTCAATTGAAACACGAATGCTTTTTGTAAATGGTATTGGATCTAAAATATGATATCTATATACACATACTTTTCCTTCATCATGATGTCTATTTGTGTGGTCATCTACTTCAGACCATGGTTGGCCACAATATAAATGGCTTACTTTTTGCATACCCCATGCATGAGAAAAATAATCTTCAGAACCTGTTCCATGTAAATCAGGAGGCCATGAATCATTATTATCTCTATCAACAAAAATCATGTCATCACCTTCACCCCACCAACAACCACCTAAGTTATTAATACTCATATTAGTTCCTATGTAATGACCACGACCTTTGGCTTCTAAAATAACATAGTTATCTTTATCAGATAAGTTTTTACCATTACTTATAACTGGAACAAGTGGGTTAATTCGCTTGAATTGAGCATGTAAATATACACTATCTTTAGGCAAACTATTGTGCTTTTCATAATCAATATAAAAATACATTGAAATATTCTTTTTTTGTTCATTTTTAATGACTATTTTTGCGTTTTTTAAAAATGGCATTGGTAGCCAACAATTCATGGCAACACGTGGATTTGTTTGACCACTAACAGCTTCATTACAAGAAGTGCTAAAGATAGCACATTGATATGTATATGCTTTCCCATGACCTAAACCAAAAAAGTCACCAATGGGACATTCAATAGAAGGGAATTGCTCATTATCCCAGTATATTTTTATTAGTGTATTTCTAAGTGCATGTATATCAAAGTTCCTGTCATCATCAGGACCCCAAGGACCAAAAATTGTACACCATATATGTTTGATTTTACCAGGACCTTCAATGTTTGCAATGACTTTTTCTTCATTTCCTTTTACTGATATTGAGTCAGCATTACCACCTGTTTTATCATAACTACTAATACGTTTTGCTTTGAAATTTTTAAAAGTTGTTAAAGTATCTAACGAAGTAAAATCCATGATTAATCCATCCTTTTTTTTAGTATATCATAAAAAAATTGCTACAAGGTAATATATTTGCTAAACTAAAATAATGTTAATTGTGTGAAAAGGAATACGATATGAAATTAGGATACAAAATATATTATAATAAAAACACACCTAAAGTAATTAGAAAAATAATGGAAACAAGGTGGCAGATTAATTCAACAATTATTGAACATAAAAGAAGAAAAAAGCATTTAGATCATATTTTCTTAATACCTTTTGAGCAAGATAAAATGGTTAAATTTTACTTACCATTAAAAGGTGAAATAATTGAAAAGCATCTTATAGTAACAAATGAATTTTTTGAAAAAGAAAATTTAGAAATTATTAAAAATTATATACCTAAAAAAGCTACTATTATTGATGTTGGAGCTAATATTGGGAACCATACTATATTTTTCTCATTATTAGATAGTGATAATAGAATATATTCTTTTGAACCTCATCATATTAATTATGAAATTTTATTAAAAAATATAAAACTTAATAATCTACATAATGTCAAAACATATCCTTTAGCAGTTGGAGATAAAAAAGGTAAAGGAAATTTAATTGAACTACCAAATAAGAACTTAAGTGATACCATGGTTGAATATGACAGTAAAGGTGAAATATCTTTTATATCATTAGATGAATTTGTGAAAAATGAAAAACTTGAAAAAATTGATTTAGTGAAAATTGATGTAGAAGGGTTTGAAGAAAATGTAATTAAAGGGATGTTAGAGTTAGCTAAAAAATATGATCCTATTTACTGGATTGAAATATGGAACGATAATAAAGAGACTATTTTTAAATTATTAAGAAAAAACTATTTTGAAGAAATAAAAAATGATGAGTTTAATATAAATGACAATTACCTATTTAAAAAAGCTCAGGAGTATAATCCTGAGCTTTAAATCTTTGTGTTTTATTATGTTTATAAACCATTAATAATATCTTGAATATTATCAAAGATAAGAGCAAAATTTAGGCCAATTTGTATGGAAGCAAATATAGAAACTGCAAGTGAAAATAGGAATAAAATTATAACAGCCCATGCATAGTTTTTCTTGTTAACATTCTTGCTTTTACTAAATGCCCATACTAAAACTACAATTACATTTACAATTGGTATTGCCATAAGAAAAAACATCCATATAAATCCAAAAATACCAATTGGTTTTATTAATGAAACTTCTTTTTTAATCATTTTTTCAGGTTTTATAGTTTTTTCAGCTTCAACTGGTTTTTTAGGTTCTATAGCTTTTTTAGGTTCTATAGCTTTTTTAGGTTCTATAGCTTTTTTTGGTTCTTCAATAACTTTAGATTCACTAACTTCATTAGTATCTTTTGGTTCTACAACTTCTTCTACTTCTTGAACAGTAGCTACAACCTCTACTTCTTTAACTTTAACTGCTTGGCCACAACCATCACAGAATTTTGCATCATCTTTTATTTCTTTACCACAATTAGTGCAAAACATAATAAACCTCCCTATGAATAAATTTATATAAATATTATATCAGATTATAGAGTTAGTTTATATATTAACAGCTGTAAATGTGTTCAACACAATAATTATAGAAATAAGTTTTATTTATTTTTTGGTACATATGAATAAATTGCTTTATAAGTTGTAGATGAACCATTCCTTCTTACAATTACACCATATCTAGTATCTTTTAGTGATTTTGTATAACTATTAACAACAAATACTTCTGTATCTTTTAAACCACCCATTGATAATGTTATTATCTTATCATCTAATTCAAATGATACTTTCCAATCGTTATCACCGCTAAACTTTTTTATATCCATTAAATGCTTGTAACCATCATTTTCACCAATTTTATCAACTTCTTCATAGTCATAATCAAATGTAATGTCACCTTTACAATAAAAAGCCCAATCTATTACATATTCACCCCAACAATTAACAAAGAAATTATCAACTACATGATTTTCATATGCTTGTAATTCACGTGTGAAATCGACTGCTTCGTAAATTCCTTTTGCTTTTGTACGTATATATGCATCTTCTTTTCTAAATTCTTCTACAACACCTAATGGTAAGTACATTTTAAAGTGATCTTTTTTATCTATAACAACTGTATTATGGGCAATGGTTCTTCGTTGCCATTCAACAAATAAAGATGAAGCATAACCACCATTTCCTATATCACATGAAACCACATCTCCTGCAAATGCCAATTCAATATTCATAGTATCAGGGTGTCTATGTAGATTAGTTAAAACACCGTGTTTTAGAAATATCTCTGAATTGCCTTTTCGTAACATTGCGGTATGAGAACTAGGGTTATTAATACTTTTATATCGTCTAATTTCTCGTTTGTTTGTAAAGTGATTAAATAATAATCGAGTTAATGAAGAAACAGCTTTTTCTTCATGGTAAAAAGATGAACAAACTTCATCAAAAAGATCATTATTAAAAATTACAGAAGCATATTCATATTGTGCTTTATATCTATTAATATTAATCGAAGGACTAGTATCGTTTGGATTAGGTAATGTTTTATCAGCAAACATCATTTTAATAGGGTATTCAAACATTTTTTCAACAGTATCATAGATGTAGTCTATTTTGGGAATGGCCACTTGTTGTCTCTTACATAGATATAGAAGATTACAAATTGGTGTTAATGTATAAAAATGATAACCAGTGGAACCTTCATACCACATTCCTTCTTTTGTTACACCACGTTCTAATTGATCTACTAAACCATAAATATCATATAAACCTCGTCTAATATGTTCCTCTTCGTTAAAAAATACTCCAATCATAGATTGTGCACATTTTATCCATACAGGAATGTTATAAATCCTATTTGCAAAAAAGTCATACATTTCAGCTTGTTTTTTAAATAGATTTTCATAATATTTTTTTAATTCATCTTTAGTAAATTCATCTCTAATAATATCTAAACCAAGTAAAATGGTCATAGTTCCAACAGCATCATCTAAATGCTGACTTTGTATTTTACCTTCAAATCGTTTAGCAGGAGGTTCACTAACAAAATCATCATAATTATCAGAATAAAAGTTTAATACTTTTTTAATGTGAGTAATATATTTTTTATCTTTAGTATTTTTATATACGATAGCTGCATTATATATACTATTATTTACAAACCCTCTATAAATGTTATACCAAACCTTATTAAGCAATTCACTTTTATTTACTTTGCCACAATTAGAGCATATATGCTCATTTTGTTTATCAATATCAAATAGCAATGTACTTTGACATTCACTACAATTATAGTGATGACTCCAAGCTGCAATTCTTGACGAATCATCATAATAATTTAAAATAAGATGATCCAGCTTTTCTTTAGTTGTTTTATATAATTCACTTGCCCAATCAATATTTTCAATCTTATATTTTACATTGTCCCAATTAATGATATCTATCATGTTACTACCTCATTTCATAGTTAAAGGATTACATTTACTAATAATAACATAAATTGTTGTTTTTTTTGATTATTCTCGAGAGTTTTCAGGTGATTTATACAAGTTTTTTGAGATGACTGCAATATTAGAGGTTAACCTTTTTGAATTTAATGCGTCAAAGTAATTAGGAGCATACCAAGGAGAAAGTGATTACCTTTCCTTTGCATTTTCTATCTACTTTATTATTTGTTGTTTTTTATTTAGTGTATTCTCCGACTTAGTTCAATTGAAATAGATTTACCGATCTTTGGAGGACTCTTTTCATTAACAATGTCAAAGATAGAAAAATTAAGTTTCTTTTCACCCATAATATTTATTTTGTTAGAATTGTAATTATTTAGATAAAGTTTTTCTTGTCAATTATTTTTTCTGATCTATGATTATATTTTAAAGCTAGTGAATCACATATTGTTTTGAAAAACTCTTTTTGATCCATTAATATATATTTTAACATAATCTCATCTAAATCTTTATTTAAGCTAGTAAGGTGTAATGCTTTTTTAAAATGAAATTTATCAAGAACAAAGGATTGCGTATTTGTTTCTTATTTAAAGTTCCTGGAATAAGTTTTTATCCACCCTACACCATCACCCAATATGTAAATATGTTCTATATCCTTAGTTGTATAGGCCTTATTGATGTAAGTAAGTATATCTTCATCAAAATTATTACCAAAAGAAGAGAGGCAATATTTACCTATTAGTTCATAACGAGATTTATGATTGGTTACAAGCTTTATACCTTTTAAAACTACAGCGTGCTTTACCATTATGTCCTTTTTATTATTATTTTGTGTATGGATGAACTTTTCATCTAACATAATGAATAGGGTTTTAGGTGTAGTTTTTTTACGTTTTATTGGTTGTCTTGAAATTACACTATTAAGAACAAAAGATTTTGCTGCTTGTCTAGAAATCCATAAGGGATTGCCTTCCATAGATACTCTTATACCAATCATAGCAGATACATGTCTTGCTGCACCTGCTAGAGAATCATTAGCAGCGGCTTCTACTACTAATGATTTTACATATGGATCAAAATGATCATATTTTTAAAGACCTAGATATGAATCGACATGGCAATAGTATTTACCTGTATGTTTGTTTACATAGAAGGTTCTTGAATATGTGATAAGACCAAAGATAGTCATTATTGTACGTGAATGAAATGATTTCACATGATAGGTTTTAGTCCTATTAATATTATTTTTAAACTTTAAATTCAATGCTTCAAGCCACTTTGTTATATATGTAATGATAAAAGAATGAAGAGTTGAATCCATATTTTTCATTAAATGCAAATAGTTGTGTAACCCGTGTTCCAAATTTAAGTTAAGGTTATTCATTAAGAAGAAGCGTTTTTTAAATTCATCGATAACGTTATTGAATAAATTTGTGTTTGTATGTGGTGAAATGGCCATGAGAGAGGTCCTCAAATTGTTGATTTTATGGGTGTTGAGATTTATTTAATTAATTATATGGGATTTCTCTTTCTTTATCCAATCCCCAAACTATTTTACACTATCTGTACATACAATGTATTGACAAATCCAACTAATTGGATTATAATTTATTTAAAGCAAAGTAACTTAATGGAGATTTATAAATGACATATGAGTGGGATAGTAAAAAAAATGAAGATAATGTTAAAAAGCATGGAATTTCATTTGAGAAAGCAAGTAGAGTTTTTGCTGACCCACTACAATTATCAGTAGTTGATAAGCGGTTTTCATATTTTGAAGAACGATGGATTACGATTGGTAAAGCTGATGAAGAACAACTTATTGTTATAGCAAATATATATTTTAATAATGATGATGAAGAAGTAATTAGAATAATTTCTGCAAGAAAGGCTACAGCTAATGAAAGGAAACAATATGAAAAGTAATAATGATAAATTTATTTTAAAAGATGAATATGATTTTTCTGAAGGTATAAGAGGACGGTTTTATTCTCCTACTAAAAAGTCAATAACCATTAGGCTAGATGATGATGTTATTTTAAAATACAAGAAAAAAGCCAGTGAACAAAAAATTGGTTATCAAACATTGATGAATTCAGCATTAAGAGAGCATATTGAGACATATAGAGCTAGTAAGAAAACAGGAGATTAAGAATGAAAATAATGGTATATGAAGGTCCAAAAAAGTTAGTTATAAAAGAAATAGATGATTTAAAAATCAATAAAAATGAAATGCGTATAAAAACTCTTTATTCAGGTATAAGCCATGGAACTGAAATGAATGTGTATAGAGGAGTGGCACCATTTTTTAATCGTACAAATGATGGAGATTTACATCTTTTTAGAAAAGCTTCAGATAACGAGAAATGGGACTATCCAATAAAAAGTTGTGATCCAGGTGTTTGGTATATGGGATATGCAAGTGTGGGAAAAGTAATTGAAATAGGTAGTGATATAAAAAATATTAAAGTAGGAGATATTGTTTATTCAAATGCTCCACATCAATCACAAGTTATAAAAAATGAAAATGAAGTAGTTAAATTACCAACAGGTATAAAACCTGAGTTTGGTATATTTTATACTAATTTGATAACAGCATTTAATGGGATATTAGATACACGTATTAAGTTAGGTGATAATGTAGCTGTATCTGGTTTAGGTGTATTAGGACAATTAGTAGTTCAAATGGCTAAACTCTCAGGTGCTAGTAATGTGTTTGGAATTGATTTATTACCTAAACGATTAGAAACTGCTCTTAAAAATGGTGCAGATAAAGTATATAATCCACTTAAAATAGATGATGTTGCATATGCCATTAGAAAAGAAACCAATAACGTGGGAACAGATGCTGTTATTGAAGTAACAGGAAATCAAAAAGCACTTAATGAAGCCATTAGAATAGCTGCACCTGATACAGTGGTAACAGCACTTGGTTGGTATCAAGGACCTAGTTCATCATTAATGTTATCAGATGAATTCCACCATAATAGAATTACTATTCGTAGTTCACAAACAGGAAATATTGATCCTAAGATAAGACATATGTGGGATAATGAAAGAAAAGAAAAAATATGTTTAGATTTACTTTCTAAACTTGATTTAGAAAATTTAATTACACATAAAATACCGTTTGAAGATGCTACTAAAGCCTATGAGATGATTGATAGAATGGATAAAGACATTATTCAAGTGGTATTAACCTATTAAAAAGTGAGGAGAGATTTATGAAAATTTCAGTTTGCATTGATGCCCTATATAACGGAAAAGATTTTGTTTCTAGTATGAGAGAACTACATGAAAATAATATAAATTCATTTGAGTTTTGGAGTTGGTGGGATAAAGATATTGATAATATTGTAAAAGTAAAAAAACAATTAAAGATGAAAATTACAGCCTTTTGCACTAAGTTTGTTAGCTTAACTGATGATACAAAATTAGATGAGTACATAAAAGGATTAAAAGAGTCAATTGTAATTGCCAAAAAGTGTGGATGTAATACATTAATTACTCAAGTAGGTGATGAATTAACTAATACATCGAGATATCAACAACATAGAAATATTGTTAGTGGATTAAAAGCATGTGTACCCATACTAAAAAAAGCTAATATTACATTAGTATTTGAACCACTTAATATATTAGTAGATCATGAAGGATACTACCTATATGGATCAACCGAAGCATTTTTAATTGAAAGTAAAGTAAATAGTCCTAATGTTAAAGTACTATATGATGTTTATCATCAACAAATAACAGAAGGTAATATAATTGACACTATAACTAAAAACATAGATAAGATTGGTCATTTTCATGGAGCGGGGATACCAGGACGCCATGAGTTATTAAGTGGAGAATTAAATTACTTAAATATTATAAGTGAAATTGATAAAATGAAATTTAAAGGATATATGGGGTTAGAATATTTTCCAATAAATGAACCACTAAAAGGTATAATTGAGTTAAATAAAAGCATTTAATAAAGGGAGTAATACACATGTACGGAACTGGTAAAGCAAGTATTAATATTTGTAAAATAAATGCAGGTACACTTGGTAATTGGACAATAACCTACGAAGTAGGAGAGTATGGTGTAGATGATAGAGGCGAAATTATTATTGCCAGACGTGATGTGTGTGATTCTGATATTCCACAATTTGATGACAGTAAAAAACCAGGATATGTTACTGTATCTGGAGATGTGGATGCAACATTAAAAATACGATATGTACCTGATAGATATATAAGACCGTGGAAAGGCTGTATCAGTATTCGTGTAATAGATGGTTCACTTAAAAAAGGAGATTTATTATATATACAATTTGGTGCTAACGAAGATAAAGGTCTTGGTTATAGAATACAAACATTTGCAGAGTACGAACATATTTTTAAAGTAATGGTAGATTGTGCTGGAAGTGGTAATTTTTATGATGTTGACAAACAACCTATAATTGTAATAGAAGGTGGTTTTGTAAATACATTACAAGGTGTAGTACCATCATATACAAAAAAAGGACTACCATTTGATTTGTTTATACGTGCAATGGATAACTGGGGAAATATTTCTAAAACTTATAATGGTAATGTAAATATAGATTTAAATGATATAAGATATAGTTTAGTATTAACAAAAGGAATTGGTACTTTAAGTGATTTAACACTAAAAAAAGAAGGTGTTTATACAGCTACACTTAGTGATGAATCAAGGAAGATTAATGGTAAAAGTAATCCTATTTGCTGTATTAAGGACAATAATATAAATACACTTTATTGGGGTGATATGCACGGACAGACAAAAGAAACTGTTGGAACGGGAACACCTGAACTATATTTTTCCTTTGCTAAAGATTACTCTAAAATGGATTTTTGTGCATGGCAGGGAAATGATTTTCAAGTTACAGATGAAACTTGGGCAAATATAAATATAGTAACAAAAAAATATAATAAACCAAATGAATATATAACCTTCTTAGGATATGAATGGTCAGGTACAACACCTGTTGGAGGAGATCATAATATTTATTTTTTAAATGATGATCAAAAAATACATAGAAGCTATCATTGGCAAATAAATATGGAGAAAAGTGATGGTAGTGATAGAAGCCCTGTATCTAAATTATTTGATGAATTTAGAGGACGAAGTGATGTAATGGCAGTACCTCATGTGGGTGGACGATATGGCAATCTAGATTACTTTGATAGTGAGTTTATTCACAATGTGGAAATTCATTCTCACCATGGTACATTTCAATGGATGTTAGAAGATGCACTTAAAAAGGGACTTAAAGTAGGAGTAGTTGCTGCTAGTGATGATCACACTTGCAGACCTGGGTTATCATACCCTACCAGAGTGACCTCAAGAGGTGGATTTGTGTCTTTTGATGTAATAGGTGGGTATACAGGTGCTTATGCCAAAAACCTTACAAGAACGGCAATCTGGGATGCTTTAACAAAGAGACATTGTTATGGTACGACAGGAGAGCGGATTGTTTTAGATGTTAAATGTGATGATTTAATAATGGGAGATGAATTTAGTATTAATAAACCTCCTAAAATAAATATATTTGTAGCAGGTACAGATAGTATTAGTGAAGTAGAGATTAAGAGGGGATTAGAAACAATATATAGATATTCTGATACATTGCCTATTAAAAAAGACACTATTAAAATTCAATGGAGCGGTGTTAGGGTTAGAAGTCGTGGTAAAAAAAATAATTGGGATGGTAATATAACCATAAAAAATGGAAGTATAAAAAACATAAAACCATATGCTTTTAATCAACCAGATGAAGGTGTTAATTTATTATCTAATCAAGAACTAACTTTTAAATCAAATACATCAGGTGATATTGATGGAATAGAAGTAGAACTTGATTATAATAAAGATACTAAACTTGTTTTTAACACATTACCAATTTCATTTACTATGTCAATTGATGAACTTAAAAACGGTAGAATAACAAAACAAGCTGGAGGAGTAAATCTATTAGTAGAAGTGGATTTTGCTAAAGAAGAAACAAATAATTCTATACAATTATCATTTGAAGATAAAAATATCGAAAAAGGAATGAATCCATATTGGGTTAAAGTAACACAAAGTGATGGCCATATGGCATGGTCTAGCCCTATGTATATCAAATATTAGCGCTTTATATAATTGACGTTTTGGTGTAAAATATAAAAATAATATATTTAATACAAGATTGAGGTAGTTTGTTTTGAAATTAAAACCACTTATAAAGTCATTTATTGGTATTGAACAACCACCAAAGGATTTTGACCAAAAAAGTTTTACACTCCTAAATATGGAGATTAATAATATTAACATTAGAAGAGCTAGTGCAATATCTGTTTTTATGATTATTTTTGAAATACTAATAATTGTTTTTAATGATTTAAAACAATTATCTGTTTGTGCACCTAGTAATATTACTGCTATTTATTATTTGATTTTACATGCACTTATTATGTTTATAAGTATAATAAGTTTAATTTCTATCTATATGGTAAAAAAAAGCAAACTATCTGATGAAATGAAAGTGAAAGCATTTGATAATCTTATTTTTGCAATTCCAACATTAATAATGATTTGTTTGGCTCTTATTAGTGGGTTAGATCAAATATCAGTTGGTTCAATATCAGCATATATTGTTAACACAATAATTGTAGGTAGTTTTGTTTTACAAAAACCACCAAGAAATATAATAGGTTTTTCTATTCCATATATAGTTTTTGTATCAGGTGTTATTAATTTTCAAACTAATGTAGAATTAATGAAATCTAATCTGCTTAATGGTACAGTGTTTTTTATATTTGTTTTAGTTATATCTACCTTTTTCTATTATAATTTTCATAACAGTATTCTTAGAGGGATTCTTTTAAAAAAAGCTAATCAAAAACTAGAGGGACTAACACATATAGATACACTGACAAATCTAAACAATAGAAGATATTTAGATATGATATTAGAACGAGAACTTAATTATATGAAACGATATAAAGAAACGTGTGTTGTTTTAATGATAGATATTGATGATTTTAAAAACATCAATGATACATATGGTCATCCCATAGGAGATATAGTACTAAAAGAACTTGCGAAAATCCTTAAAGATACAATTAGAAAATCAGATATTCCCATTAGATGGGGTGGTGAAGAATTTATGGCAATTATGTTTAAAAGTGAGATAAAAACAATATTACCAGTGGCTAATAGGATTCTTGATAATATTAGGCAAAACACATTTGGCGCTAATCAAAATAACAATATTAAGGTAACTGTAAGTATTGGTATTTGCCAACTTAAAGGTTATACTAAAGATGATTTCCAAAAAGCATATGAAAAAGCAGATAAAGCTCTATATATAGCTAAGAAAAATGGTAAAGATAGGGTGGAAAAACTTTAAGTTTTTTATAATTATTAATATTAGTTAACAATTAATTGATTACTATATTCATAGTATTTCTTAATACATTAATAATATCTGGTAAATCATAATACTTAAGTATATCAGGAATCATATATTCAAGTTTTAGTTTATATGGGTATTGTTCAAAAAATTGATAATACCCATCAATCATATCTATTAATTCAAGATTTTTAATATTTCCATCTATTAGAGCTGCATGTAATGTGGCAATTGCACCTTTACCTATACCAATTAGTGATATGTTATTTTCATCTATATTTTCTAGCGAACGCATATATTTAATTGAAGCTAAAACATCTCTAGTCATAAGGCCAAGTGTTGGCTTATTTAGTGCAAAACTATAATAGGCAAGAGCTGTTTCATTATTTGACCATTCTAATACGTCTGTACAAGAATAATTTAACATATTCTCTCCACAAGTTGATATATCAACTGATAATACACATGGTTCATTAATATCATTTACTCTAACCATACTTCCCACTCGCTTAGCTATTAATCCATTTTTTTTAATTTCATTCCACATTCCAAATTCATCAACTACAATAAGTCCTCGCCGCTTTTGGTTATCTCGCTTGATTAGTATTGATGGTATTTTTATTTTATCATTTAATATCATATCAAATCGTTCATAGATATGAGTTATTACTGTTTTCTCACTTTCTGAGTTTGTTTTTATTACTTTTTTTATTTTATCTATATTTAGTATTTCACTTGCTTTTTCTTTTAAATATTTGTATGTTAAATCACTTCTATTATTTGAAAAGTATTCATATCTATCTTTTATAATGCTATATACTGTTATATCATGATTTGGATAACATTTCATTTTTTCTTCGCCAATCACTATTACATCACTATCTAAATAGTTTGGTTTATAATCTAGGTTTTTGTAAAACTTATTTAATCTGTATATAACTTCATTTGCCATATCTATTGAATAAAGATGTCCTACTTTAGGATCAATAAATAATTCAAATAAATCTTCTTTCCCATATAGGTCATATGATATTTTTACATTATTAAATACTTTTTTAGTAGTAGCGGGTGTGAATTTTTCATCTTTTGCACCTGCTATAAATAAACACTTTTTAGGAGCACATAAAGCAAGTCTCATTGTTATATCAACCATACAATCTTTGTTATATTGCATTATATTAATTGAAAAGAATGGATCAAATTTATCATTCATATCCATGGCACAGCATACTGGTGCTAGAATTTTAATCCTATCATCATGCATAGCAGCTTCAATTGAAAGTATACCACCAAGTGATACTCCAGTTGAGCAATATCCCAATGAACTAAGAACATCATCTCGTTTATCTAGATAATCTAAACAAGCTTTTATATCTGATAAAAATGAATTTAAATGACCATACCCAACTAAATATCCAAGTGGTGCATCATAAAATGTATCATTTTTATCTGCTCGTTCTCCTATGAAACCAATTACATCACAAGCAACTACTACATATCCAGCTTTTGCTATTGTTTGAGCACTAGCCCAATAGTGTCTATTAAGTTTTCGACTTGAACCCGTTAACTCTAAGACACCTGGATATTTACCTTCTTTTATTGGGGAAAACACAGTTATATTAACTTGCATCCCAAGAGGGGAGTTAAGTAATATATTTTCTATTTTAAATTCATTAAATTTATATTTTGATACTTTTTTTATATTAAGATCATATTCTTCGAAAGTTTCTTTTAAAAAGTCTTTTCTAAGATTGTTAATATATTTTTTTTTGGTTAACTCAAAATCTTTTATATTACTCATATTAAAATACTTATTAAAAGACTTATTATATTTATCCCTATATCTATTTATTACTTCATTTTGTACTTGTGATAACATGAATTTCTCCTATAATTTATTTGTATCTACTTTAAACTTGTTTTTACATTTAGAACATGTAACTATAATAATATTTTTGTTTTTAGGTATACGTAATGATGCTCTACAGTTAGGGCATTGAATAATTGGTTTTTTTAATAAAACATCAAGCCGTGCTTTGTTAAATCCTTTTATAACTTCACCATTTACAATAATTAATGGAACACCAGTAGCACCATAACCTGCTAATTCATTTCTAGCTATAGAATCTACATCTGCTTTTTTCTCAACAAAAGCTATATTGTTATTTTTAAAGTATATTTTTGCCTGTTGGCAATAACCACAACCTGCTGAAGTATAAATAGTTACTTTATCCATTTGACACATCCTTAAATTTTATAGATATATTATATTGTAATTTTAGAAAAAATAATATACATAAGTTATGGGCATTTACTGGAACAGTGGATGTGATAGAATGGTAGATGAAAGGATAGTAAAAAAATGCCACTAGGAATCATTAGAAATGATATTACTAAGTTAAATGTTGATGCTATTGTAAATGCAGCTAATAATGAACTTCAAATGGGAGGTGGTGTTTGCGGTGCTATTTTTAATAGTGCAGGAGAACATGACTTACAAGTAGAATGTAATGGTATTGGTTATTGTGAAGTGGGACAAGCTGTTATAACAAGAGGATATAGACTACCTGCTAAACATATTATTCATACTGTAGGTCCAGTATGGTATGGTGGGAATAATAATGAATTACAACTTTTATCAAATTGCTATACTAATTCATTGTTACTTGCAGAGAAAAACCATTTGCAATCAATTGCTTTTCCCCTTATATCATCTGGAATATTTGGCTACCCTAAAGATAAAGCATTAAAAGCTGCCACATCAGCTATTGGTGATTATTTACTAAATCATGACATGATGGTTTATTTAGTAGTTTATGATAGCGATTCTTTTGTTATTAGCGAAAAGTTATATAATTCAGTAACTAAATATATTGATGATAATTATATTGAAGAAAAAGAATCTAAAGCAATGTATAAGCAAATGCTTAATATAGATATACATGAAGAGAAAAAAGAATATAGTGAAGAAATTAGAAGATCTAAAAAAGATATAACTGAAATTCTATTGGCTCGTAGTAAAAGGAACATAGAGGATGTAGTTGAACAACTAGAAGATACATTTTCTGAGCGGTTATTACGACTTATAGATGAAAAAGAAATGGATGATGTTAAAACATATAAAAGAGCTAATAAAGATCGTAAACTATTTTCTAAAATTCGTAGTAATAAATTTTATAAACCAAGTAAAAATACAGCTATTGCTTTTGCAATAGCATTACAGTTAAGTTTTGATGAAACTAATGATCTATTAGAAACTGCTGGATATATCTTATCTAGGAGTAGTAGATTTGATCTAATAGTTGAATATTGCATAAAAAATGAAATATTTAACATCCATGAAGTAAATGAAACCCTATATGCTTTAGAAGAGAAAACTTTATAATATAATAGTCGCTTTTGAAGCGACCATTTAGATTATATAAGATGCTATTCTCTATATATAAAATATATGGAGGGAAACATTATGAAAACAAAAGTAACAGAATTAGTATTTATTTTAGACAGAAGCGGATCAATGGCAGGACTTGAAAGTGATACCATTGGTGGATTCAATTCAATGATCGAAAAACAAAGAAATGGAGAAGGGGAAGTATTAGTCACAACAGTTTTATTTGATGATCATTATGAACTGTTACATGATCGTACAAACATTAAAGATATATCACCACTAACAAAAGAAAATTATTTTGTAAGAGGTTCAACGGCGCTACTTGATGCAATTGGTAGATCTATTGACTCAGTTGGTAATGCACAAAAATATAGAGCTGATGAAGCAAAATCAGATAATGTGCTTTTTGTTATAACAACAGATGGTATGGAAAATGCTAGTAGAGAGTATAATCATAGAAATATTAAATATATGATAGAACGACAAAAAGAAAAGTATAATTGGGAATTCTTGTTTTTAGGAGCTAATATTGACGCTGTTGCAACAGCTGCCAAGTTTGGGATTAATAGAGATAGAGCTGTTAACTACCATGCTGATAGTAGGGGAACTAAATTAAACTATGCAGAAGTAGGGGAAACCATAAGAAGTTATAGAAAAAATCCTGTAATTAGAGCTAATTGGAAAAAGAAAATTGAAAAGGATTATGCAGATAGAAAATGAAATTAGGTATTTTTAAATTTGCTTCTTGATATTATTAAGAAAGCATAATGCATTAACTGTAACACGATAAACTTTATCGTGTTACAGTTACAAAAGAAACAACAGATACTAAAAATCAGATAGATAAGAGATGTGCAACATGAATTGAATTGTACATATACCGGATGAGAAATCTATAAAAAGCAAGTAATGATTAAACAAAATAAAATGTACAAAAATGCTGCTATATGATATAGTTAATAGCACAAACGTACATAAAGCAAGGTGGTGCAAATATGACTAAAAATATTAAGATAATTCAGAAAATCATAAAAGAAAATAAAGGCTTTATTACTGCAACTCAAGTTACTAAGGCAGGGATACCAAGACACTATCTAAGTAAAATGGAGGAAGAAGGAGCTGTATATAGGAGTGACCGTGGTATATATGTCTTGCCAGAGGTGTGGGAAGATGAGTTATACTTTTTACAATACCGCTTTTCAAAGGGAATATTTTCCCATGAAACGGCTTTATATTTGCATGATATTACAGATCGTACACCTATTAAATATACTATGACTTTTCCAAACGGTTACAATACAGGTAATGTCAGAAAAAAAAGTGTAATAGCCAAGCTTACTACCCTAGAAAATTATAATTTAGGTGTTGTAAAAATTCTGTCTCCTAGTGGGAATTTTATTAGAGTATACGATGTTGAACGTACCCTTTGTGATATTGTTAAGGTTAAACATAATGCTGATATACAAATTGTGAATCAGGCTATGAAAATCTACGCAAGAAGCAAGGATAAGGATATTGCGAAAATTTTGAATTATGCAGAAAAACTTCGTGTAAAACCTAAAATTCTCACATATATGGAGATACTTCTATGATTACAAAAAATCCGATGCAATTAAAATCATTTATTAAGAAAAAGCCTCTGAAAAAAATATATCTGCTCAACTTGTTATGCAAAACTACATGATGGAAAGATTGTTAGAGAGGATTTCTGTTTCCAAATACAAAAAAAACTTTATTCTTAAAGGTGGATTTCTTATTGCTTCTATTGTTGGGCTTGATAGTAGAGCCACAATGGATCTTGATGCTACTATAAAAGGAATTAAACTTACACATGAGTCCATAAAAGTAATATTTGAAAGAATATGTCAAATTGAAATAGAAGATGATGTTTCTTTTTCTATTGTCAATATAACTGATATTAGAGAAAAAGATGATTATTTGGGTATTCGTATTAGTATAATAGCTAGTTATCCACCACTTAAGGTACCAATTAAAGTTGATATTACTACTGGTGATATAATTACTCCACACGAAATTGAGTATAATTTTAAATTGCTTTTTGATGAACATTCAATTGCGATTGTAGCATATAATCTTGAAACTATTTTAGCTGAAAAACTTGAAACAGTCTTGTCACGAAATATTGCTAATACTCGACCAAGAGATTTCTATGATATATATAATATTTATACATTGAATAGATTAGAAATTAATTTGAATATATTACAAAACGCTCTGTATGAAACAACTAAAAAACGTGGGAGTTTAGTTGTACTATCACAATATAAAGATATAGTGGATAAAATAAAAAAAAGTACAAGGATGCATGATTTTTGGATAAGATACCAAAAAGAGTTTGATTATGCAAAAGACATTTTATTTGAAGATACTTGTAATATAATTTTTCAAATCATGAACAGAGCTGTGCAAAGTAAATAAAATTGTTCCACCTGTTACATTAAAAAAATAAAAGAAATAATTTATTTATAAGTAAATAATCATAAAAAAACCAAGATTAACTAGTAATTTTCTGACTTAGTGTTATAATAGGCCGACAAGTAAAAAAAGGATGGTAAATAAATGATTAAAGCCAACGGAATTTCACTTAGGTTTGGTGAGCAAACACTATTTGAAAACGTTAATATAAAATTCATCCCAGGAAACTGTTATGGCCTTATAGGGGCAAATGGTTCTGGTAAATCAACATTTTTAAAAATCTTATCAGGTGAGATTGAAGCCAATAAGGGTGATGTTGTTATTGCAAAAAATCACAGATTAGCAGTTTTAAATCAGAATCAATATGAATTTGATGAGTATAATGTGTTAAATACAGTGATAAAGGGTCATAAGCGACTTAATGAGATAATTGAAGAAAAAGAACACCTTTATGAAAAAGAGGATTTTACAGAAGCTGATGGTATTAAAATTTCAGAATTAGAAACTGAATTTGCTGAGTTAGATGGATGGGAAGCTGAATCACAGGCTATTATTTTATTAAATGGTTTAGGTATTAAAGAAAATATTTTTGAAAAAAAAATGGCAGAAATAGAGAGTAATGATAAAATCCGTGTTCTGTTAGCACAAGCTCTATTTGGCAATCCACAAATTCTACTGCTAGATGAACCAACAAACCATTTAGATGTAGCAGCGATTACATGGCTTGAAAACTTTTTATTCAATTTTGGGAACACAGTTATAGTGGTATCTCATGATAGACATTTTTTAAATAAGGTGTGTACACATATTGCTGATATTGATTTTAGTAAAATAAAGGTATTTCCAGGGAATTATAATTTCTGGTATCAGTCAAGTCAATTAGTATTACAACAAATGAAAGATTATAATAAAAAGACAGAAGCTAAGAGAAAAGACTTAGAAGCCTTTATTCAGCGTTTTAGTGCGAATGCTTCTAAATCTAAACAAGCGACTTCTAGAAAAAAACAATTAGAAAAACTTACGTTAGAAGATATTAAACCTTCATCAAGAAAATATCCTTTTATTGATTTTAAACCTGAAAGAGAAATTGGGAATGATCTTTTAGAAATAAGTGATATAACTAAACAAATTGATGGTATTAATATCTTAGATAATATTAGTTTTATGGTCAATAAGGGCGATAAAATAGCACTTGTAGGATCAAATAGTTTAATAAAAACCACATTGTTTAAACTACTAATGGGTGAATTAAGTGCTGATAGTGGAACGTATAAATGGGGAATTACAACAACACAGGCATATTTTCCAAAAGATAATTCAAGTTACTTTGATGGACATAATGAAAGTATTATTGATTGGTTACGCCAGTATTCAACAGATAAAGATGATACCTTTATAAGAGGATGGTTAGGACGAATGCTTTTTTCAGGAGAAGATGCAAAAAAACAAGTTAATGTATTATCAGGGGGAGAGAGAGTTAGATGTATGTTATCTAAAATGATGCTATCAGGTGCAAATATATTAATTTTAGATGAACCTACTAATCATCTTGATTTAGAATCAATCACTGCATTAAATGATGGATTAATAAAATATAAAGGAACACTTTTATTTGCATCCCATGATCATAAGTTTGTACATACGGTTGCTAATAGAATTATTGAAATTACACCTAAGGGAATTATTGATAGACAAATGTCTTATGATGAGTATTTAGAAAATGAAGATATCACTATTTTACGAAAGAAAATGTATAGTTAGAGAAAATAGGAGAAATATTTGAATATATTATCAGCTTTATATATATCAAAATCATACAGTGAAGAAATACTTTTAAATGAAGTATCCCTTGGAATAGATGAGGGAGAAAAATTAGGGATTATTGGTGTAAATGGAACTGGTAAATCAACACTGTTAAAAATCATTGCAGGAGTTGAAACATATAACACAGGAAAAATAATAAAAACTAATGGGTTATCTATCGAGTATTTACCACAGAATCAGGTACTTAATGGGAAAAGTACAGTACTTGAACAAATTTTTAAAGGTGATTCAAAAGTTATGAAGCTTTTAAGAAAATATGAAGAAGCGCTTAGTTTATTAAATAAATTACCAGAAGATAAAACACTTCAAAAAAAAGTAATCTTATTAACACAAAAAATAGACAATATGAAAGCTTGGTCAATAGAAAGTGAAGTCAAAACAATATTAACTAAGTTAGGGATAACTGATTTTGATTTAAAAATAAATAGTTTGTCTGGTGGTCAGAAAAAAAGAATTGCACTTGCTAGTGCATTAATTGCACCTACCGACTTATTAATATTAGATGAGCCAACTAATCAACTGGATAATAATACCATTGATTGGTTAGAAAAGTATTTAAATAATCGTAGTGGTGCTTTACTCATGGTGACACATGATCGTTACTTTTTACAACGAATATGTACAAGAATTATAGAAATTGAAAAAGGAAGCTTATATAACTATCAAGCTAATTATGAGCAGTACTTAGCTCTAAAAGCACAAAGAGAAGAAAATGAAATAGCATCAGAACGTAAGAGACAGAGCCTATATAGAAAAGAACTTGAATGGATGCAAAGAGGAGCTAGAGCACGTACTACAAAACAAAAGGCACGAATAGAGCGTTTTGATATATTAGAAGAAAGTAAATTAGATAATTCAAATAATGATTTAAATATTAATGTGGGTAGCACAAGATTAGGAAAAAAGATTATTGAATTAATTAACATTGATAAAGGATATCATGGGATTACATTAATAAATCAATTTAGCTACAATTTTGATAGGGCTGATAGAATTGGTATTATTGGACCTAATGGTAGTGGTAAATCAACATTGTTAAATTTAATTGCTAAAAGAGTAATTCCAGATAAAGGGATAATAGACAGTGGAGAAACAATAAAAATTGGATTCTTTATGCAAGAAAATGATGAAATGAATCATGATTTAACGATTATAGACTATATAAAAGAACAAGCTGAATTTTTAAAGACAAATGATGGATTAGTAAGTGCTTCAAAAATGCTAGAACGTTTTTTGTTCCCAACAGAAACTCATTGGAAGCTAATTTCTAAACTTTCAGGTGGAGAAAAACGTAGACTATATTTACTTAGAATCTTAATGAGTTCACCAAATGTAATATTATTAGATGAACCAACAAATGATTTAGACATACATACATTAACCATATTAGAGAATTATTTAAACGAATTTAGTGGAGTAGTTATTACTGTATCCCATGATCGGTATTTTTTAGATAGAGTAGCGAAAAAGATTTTTATATTTGATGGTAATCAAAATATTAAACAGTTTCAAGGAAACTATTCAGATTACTATGAATCAAAACAGATAGAAAACAACATTACTAAAAGTATAAATAAGGAAAAAGTAGTAAAATCTAATGTTAGTGAATATAATAAAAAGAATAAAACATTAAAATTTACTTTTAACGAACAACGTGAATTTGAATCAATTGATGATTTAGTTGAATCATTAGAGGAAAAAGTAAGTAAGATAAATAATGAAGTGTTGCAGGTAGTCAGTGACTTTACTTTATTACAAAAAAAACTAGAGAAAAAAGAAAAGTTAGATAAGCTATTAAGTCAGGCCATGGAACGCTGGGAGTATTTATATGAACTAGCCAAGGCAATAAAAAATCAAAAAAAGAAAAATGAGGAAAAATAATGATTGAGTTTTTAAAAAACCATAAGATTAGTAATCAAATAATCAAAGGATTACATAAGCAAGACATTACTAAACTAACCAAGGTTCAAGAAAAAGTAATCCCTTTACAAATACAAAATAGAGATTTAGTTATTCAATCAGAAACAGGAACTGGTAAAACACTTGCTTATCTAATTCCGTTATTTGAAAAAATTGATCAAAGTATAAAAGAAATGCAAGCGATTATATTAGTACCTACTCATGAACTTGGTATACAGGTATTAAGACAGATTGAATTATTAGCAACTAATGCAAATTATATAATTAGTTCATTACCAATTATAGGCAAGGTAAATATAAAAAGACAAATCGATAATTTAAAGAAAAAACCTCATATTATTGTTGGATCTCCAGGAAGAATTCTAGAATTAATAAAAATGAAAAAAATCTCATCACATACAATTAAAACTATTATTATTGATGAAGCTGATAATTTGGTTAGTAAACATAATATTGATACTATTAAAGCTATTATTAAAACAACACAAAAAGATAGACAATTATTAATGGTTTCAGCATCAATTACAGCTGAAGCTAAAGATTATGCTACTCAATTAATGAAAGATCCTAGTTTTATTGTAGCAAATGATCAAAGTAAAATACCAGATACCATAGAGCACCTTTATTTTATGTCAAGTCAGAGAAATAAGATTGATGTAATTAGAAAGGTTATTAGGATTTTAAACCCTAAAAAAGCACTTATTTTTGTGAATGGAAGAGAAGAGGTGGACATTTTAGTTGAACGATTAAACTATCACCATATTAAAACAAGAGGATTACACGGCAATAAATGGAAAAGCGAGCGAAAACAAATTGTTGATCAATTTAAATCAGGTGTACTAAAATACCTTGTGGTAACAGACATTGCAGCAAGGGGATTAGACATTAAAGACATCACTCACATTATTAATATGGGTGTACCAGGAAAATCGCGAGATTATCTTCATAGAGTAGGAAGAACAGGGCGAATAGGTAAAAAAGGTGTTGCTATTACATTAGTAGCTGATTATGAAGTAAAACAAATTGAAATGTTTAAAAGAGCTTTTAAAATACAAATAATAGAGAAAAAAACAGTGGGTGATACCATTGTTACTGTAAAAAAATAATTAATTTTAAAAATTATTAATACCTCTATTTTGAAATTTT
Organism: Clostridiales bacterium; assembly: GCA_023145435.1. GTDB lineage: Bacteria > Bacillota > Clostridia > DUPQ01 > DUPQ01 > JAFGUQ01. Next base: position 77,307 of record JAGLDS010000004.1, on the reverse strand, counting down.
ATTTGTTCCATACTTTAATGTTTCATCTAAAAGAGCTTCCAAACTTTCTATTTTACAGTCTTCAGTTATACCGTTCCCAGCTGTAAGAATAAAACGACCATCTTTTCTGTAATAAGTATCAATCATAAACCTAACTTCTTTTCTAACTTCACTAGGAGTGCCATAAGGTATAATTTGTTGTACATCAAAACCTGCCCATATACAAATATCACTACCATACTTTTTTGATATTTCTTTTTCTACCATTGTATGTTTTTGGATTGGGTGAATAACATCTATACCAATTTCAATAAAAGATGGTAAAAATGACTCTACATTACCACAAGTATGTAACCAAAAATGCATATCAAGAGAGTGAGCTTTATCAACTAATTCTTTATAATATGGTTTAAAAAATTCATCAAAAATGGTTTTAGAAAAAAATGCTCCTGTTTGCATACCAATATCATCACTTACGAAAATACCATCAAGGTTTAATTCTTCTTTGCTACGTTCTATAACTCTCAAGTAAAAATCTGTTAATGCACGGTATAGTGCATGAACTTGTTTAGGATTTTCATAAAAATCAATTAATGAATTTGTCATACCTCGTAAAGACCAATGCCTTTCAAAAAGACAATACCACCACATACCTAAGTGGTAACGTCCATCTTCAGGACTTTTATCAGAAAATAGACCTTCATACTCAGGAGAAGGAAAGTCTTTTAGTACATCTTCCCACATGCTCCAGTCACTAATTGCACCTTTTTCATCAATACCTGTTTTTTTACCTTTATCTGGATCATCAAAGTTAACCCATCTATAACTTGGTGTATCTTCAGGAGCGTCGAAAACACGTGGCATTTTAATTTTTGTTACATTTGCATCCATAGGGTATTTATTTAATAATTCTTCTACAATATTTTGTTTATCTTCAAAAACTTCTGGATAGGTCCAAAAATGGATCATCATGGGTATTCTTGGGGCTGATGAAACACCATTTATAACATCTTTCATTTGTTGTCTAGTCAAGGGAGTATTATTCATATTCTGATTTCCAATCTATACTTGAATTTATTGTATTATTATACACTCTATTTTTAAATAAAACATGCTACTAATAGTACATAAATATTTTATTTTATGTCAATGTGCTAAAGTGCCAATATATGTTAGTATATAGCTAATTTAGAAAATAAAATGTTTAATGAGAAGTGTTTTTTCTGTTAAAACTTAATTTATAATGAAAAGACAGAAGGAAATAGTATCTTATGTATAAAAGCATATAATATTTTACCAATTAATATATGAAAATATTCGGGGGAGAGTAAGGAAAGAATCAACTATAATCTGTCATAAGAAAAATATCAGAAATTATATAATCTGTATCATTCATATAATAGGTAAGTAATGTAGTGTTTTTTATAAATTTTCTATGATAAAATATAGTTGTTGTATGTGATTAATCTTAACAATTTGAGGGTTATATTATGAAAGAATATTTTAAAAAGATTATTGAGTTTAGGAATAAAAGAAATTGGAAGCAATTTCATACTCCTGAGAACCTATCAAAATCAATATCAATTGAAGCTGGAGAATTATTAGAAAATTTTCAATGGAATGGTTCATATGATGTGGGAAAAGTAAAAGATGAACTAGCAGATGTATTAATATACTGCATATTAATGGCAGAATCATTAGATTTAGATATAGAAGAAATCATTAATAATAAAATTGAAAAAAATGAAAAAAAATATCCAGTTGAAAAGTCAAAAGGAAATAGCAAAAAATACGATAAATTGTAATTAGGGGTATTATGTTAGTTTATGAATCAGTAAAAAAAGACTTCGGAGAATGTGTAATCAACGATATTATAGTTGATAAAATTAAAGAAAAATATATACCTAAATTTGGTAACCCTTCTAAATCAGAAGAACGTTCTTGGAAGAATTCTATGAGATATATGTTTATAGTAATGTCAAATAGTAATATTCCAGACAATTCAGGTATAGCTATTGAATTTAATATTCCTTACACGTCTAAGAGAGTTGATTTTATTATATCTGGAAGAGATGAAAATGATAATGGAGCAGCTGTAATTATTGAACTTAAACAATGGGAAAAGGTCGAAAAAGTTGAAGGGAAAGATGGGATTGTAAAAACATATATTGGTGGATCAAATAGAGAGACTACCCACCCATCTTATCAGGCATGGTCGTATGCATCTGTAATAAGTGATTTTAATGAAATTGTTCAAAAAGAAAATATAAAACTTCTACCATGCGCATATTTACACAATTATAAAAAGAAAGAGAAAAATGATCCTCTTCTTAGCAGTATATATGGGTATTATTTAGAAAAAGCTCCTATATATTCATTTGGCGAAATAAAATTCTTACAGCAATTTATTCTTAAACACATTAAAAAAGGTGATAATAAAGAAATATTATATAAAATTGAGAATGGTAAATTAAAACCATCTAAATCATTGCAAGATTCCCTAAGTAGTATGCTAGCTGGTAATTCTGAGTTTGTAATGATCGATGAGCAAAAAGTTGTTTATGAAAAAGCTATAGAAATGGCATTAAAATCACAAAAAGATAATAAAAAAAGAGTATTAATTGTAGAAGGTGGACCTGGGACGGGTAAATCAGTACTCGCAATAAACCTATTAACTGAACTAACTAAAAAAGAATTAGTATGCCAATACACCTCTAAAAACGCAGCACCAAGAAACGTTTATTTTCAAAAATTAAAAGGCAAGCATAAAACATTAGTGTTAAAAATATGTTTAAAGGATCAGGTTCATACATAAATACACCAAAAAACTATTTTGATACTATTATTGTTGATGAAGCCCATAGATTAAACGAAAAATCTGGATTATTTTCAAACTTAGGGGAAAATCAAGTCAAAGAAATTATATATTCTTCAAAATTTTCTATCTTTTTTATAGACGAATGTCAGCGAATTTCAATTAAAGATATTGGTAGTGTTGCTGAAATTGAAAAATATTCAAATAAAAATCATGCAATATATGAAAAGATGGAGTTGTCTTCACAGTTCAGATGTAATGGATCTGATGGATATTTGTCATGGATAGATAATATTTTAGAAATTAAGAATACTGCTAATTACGATGGTTTTGATGATTATGATTTTAAAATATTTGATAATCCAAATGAACTTAGAAATGCAATAATTAAAAAAAATGAAGTATCTAATAAATCAAGAATATTAGCAGGATATTGTTGGAACTGGATAAAAGATGGAAAGAATAGAGAAGATGTATTTGATATTGAGATTCCTGAGTTTGATTTTTGTATGAGTTGGAATCTTGGTAATACTGGAACATATGCAATTGACCCAAACTCTGTAAATCAAGTTGGTTGTATTCACACATCACAAGGCTTGGAGTTTGATTATGTTGGAGTTATTATTGGAGAAGACTTATCATACTCTAATGAGAAAATAAAAACAGATTTTATGAAAAGAGCAAATACAGATCAATCACTAAAAGGTATTAAAGGTCTTAATAAGAAAGATCCTGATAAAGCGAAAGCTATTGCTGATGAGATTATTAAAAACACTTATAGAACACTATTAACAAGAGGGCAAAAAGGGTGCTATATATATTGTGTCGATAAAGAACTAGAAAAATACTTAAGAAGTAAATTACAAAAGTGATTTGGGATAATGTGTTTATATAGTAATTTGTTTTAAGAACTGTAATTTTAAAAATTATATCATTTTATCAATATCTTATTTATCAAGAAAACCCTTATAATGAATTTTAGGATAGATTTGCTTCCTATTAAGTGAGTACATGCTATGTACTCTAACAGATATTAATAGTTAGAAGGTTTGAGAATTTAATTGGTGATTGAGCAATAATTAGGATGAAATATATTATTCAAATATGAAAGCTTAATTGATTGGGTAAGTATAAATTCATCTTTTTTTCAGTTACTTTACGTTCTTGTTCAAGAGTACCAATTAAAAAAGGTGAAATATATCATGTTTTATAATGTTGTTTTCTATAGAATTTAAACTAAAGTTAGCATAGCAGTACAAACACTCGTGGGTACAAGTGTTATATGTGCCTATATCAATGCTTGAAACACAACCACAAATCTCTCTTTGGTTTTTATCTTTTTTTATATCTAACTTTTGATCAACAATTGATGAAATAAGACTATCATCTATACATTTGCCATGTTTAATACCAACGGATGATAAATCAATTTTTACTGAGCAAGTTTCAATTTTAATACTATACTTATTTGCGATTGTGGAAAGAGTTTTTCCAATATCTAACATTTGTTTTTTATTTATAGTAGTTTGTTTTAGTAACTTCATGTTTTGAGTAGTTTTTGAATAATTATCAGTAAAGCTTATTACACATAAATCTGTGTAATTTTTAAATTTTGATGCTAATTGTTCAAATTGAATTTTATGATAGTTGATATCAATATTTTCAGTTAGTAGGATTGGATCATAACGCCAAATAACTTTTTCTTTACCAATTTTTCTAGATAATGTTATAAATGAATTGATAATAATTTCTTTATTAGGTATATTTTTTTCAATTGACTTATCATAGGGTGTAATGGTTATTTGAAAATAATAATTAAAATCTTTAAGTTTGTCTAAATTGTTTATAATTTTAGTAGGATTTTAAGTCAAAAAAACAATGCAGTCAATCACATCTGGTGTTAACTTAACTTTGCTTACTTGATGATAATTCATAGGATTTCTAACTAAAACAAATCCTTCTTCAATTCTTTTGAAAAACCATTCTAAATAAAATGCAGGTATATCTGTAGTAATCAAATAAAAAATTGTCAAGCTTATTCATTATGTAGTACCATTTCATTTGAGATATAAAAATCATTTTATATTTTAATACTTGTATATTAATTATAATTTCAAGGGCAAGTAAAAATTATTAACATACTAAAAATATTTGAAACTTTTTAGGCATTAGTGATATCTAATAAGAGAATTCTAGAATATCAAGTGTACAAGGAGACGTGGATGGACGACATAGTTGTAAAAAAAGCTATAAAAGGGAATAAGGAAGCTTATTCAAGTTTAATTAATGAAATAAAAGAAAAATCATATAGAGTTGCATTATGTTATCTAAGAAACGAACATGATGCTCTTGATTCTTTTAGCAGTGCGGTACTGTATTCATTTAAGCATATTAGAAAACTTAAAAATCCTCAATATTTTACAACCTGGTTTACTCGAATAATTATCAACGAGTGCAAAAAAATCATTAAGAAAAATGGCAAAATAATTTATTATAATGAAATTATAGGAAACATAACACATGAAGATGTTTATGAAGATATTGATTTAAAAGATTTATTAGTCACTTTACCAGAAGTCGAAAAAATGATTATTTATCTAAAATATTATCAAGGATATACTTTATCAGAAATAAGCGAAATACTACAAATTCCTTTAAGTAGCATTAAAACAAAACTATATCGTCAACTACAAGAATTAAAAAAGAAATTACAAGTATAGGAGAAAAAAACTAATGAATAATGATAAATTTATCCTTGAAAATCATATAAAAGAAGATTTTACTCTAAGTAGTAAACTAGATGAAGTTACAAAAAGTACATTATTAATAACAAGAAGAAAAAGACAACCACTTAAATATGTTAGCGTGGTTGTTGTTGTATTAGTAGCATATATATTATTAATTAACATATCTTCTGGGTTTAGAGTTATAGCTAACAATATTCCTGGCATTAGAGAAAGTATTAAATGGTTTTATTTTAATAGAGATTATGGGATAGAAAAAGCTGTATTAAATGAATATAAAGATTTTGGACCAATGATGGTTGAAAACGAAGACTATATTATTTATCTTGATCACATCATAATTGATGAAGCAAGAGTTAACATTACAGCTCGTTATAAAGTGAAAAATGAAGAATTAAACAAAGAAATGTTAATTGTTGCAATGCCAGATGATTTTGGAGAAAGGACTTCCTCATCACATGAAGTAGTAAATGATGAACCAGTAAGTAAGCTAGATATTAAATTTAAACTTTTTGAGTTAAAGGATATTATTTCTAATGATGGAATTATACAAGTGGACATGCAGCTTTTGAATGGACAAAGTGAACAAATTGTTGAAGTTGGAAAAGTAAAAGTAACAGTATTAGATACAGACATTGCTCTTTCTAATGAACATCTATTAAATATAGACTACCAAACAGTATATGGAGATATATGCTTTGAAAAATTAATCTCATATCCAACCAGAACTGAACTTCTTATAAGATTAGATGATAAAAACCCTTATACCATTAGTGAATTTAATAAACTATATATTCAATTAGATTCATCAACTAAAATCTATGCTGAAAATAATTTTGAATATTATTATAAAGAAGATGGGAAAAGATATATTAGGGTGATATTTAATGATTCATGTTACTATAATCAAAATCAGACGATATATATTGGATTTTTAGGATATTTTTACGATGGAAATATAACAGTTGAAATTGATGTTGATTTAAATAAAAACTTTCCTATGGGAATTACTTATAAGGATGAGATAATTTGGATTGATAAAATTGTATATGATAGTATTACAAATGAACTTATAATAAATTCATCAAACACAATAGACGACAAGGTAAAAGGTTATTCTCTATATGTTGAGAATAATGATATAAGATATAAGTCAAAACAGTTTGGAGATTTAGTCAAAGATGATGAATCTAATTTGAAAGTAAGTAAGTTTTTCAAATTCAGTAATATACCATTGGTAGATAATTATAAAATTATTTTAAGCAATGTAGTATGTTTAATTGAAGATGAAAATGTATTTGAACAAAAAATTGAATCAAGAGACTAGCTTAATATTAGATGAAAAAGTATATGTGAAATAGTTTAATTAAAGGCATCTGATAAAAGGTGTCTTTCCTATTCAGTTAACTAAAGGTATTAAGTTTTCAATGTAGTAAAGTATTTAATTATTTATTTATCAACAAAAAGTTAAAAAGAAATAGATTTTGCGATATATATTGTTAATAATGAAAGCGCTGTTACAGTAATTAATTTGACAGAAAAAGATAGAAAGTGATAGAATAAGATAGAAAATATTTTAGGAGAACATTTTGCAATATATTGAATCAGATACAATTGAATTAAAAGAAGAGATGAGTAAGGACCTAATGAAAGAGGTAGTTGCTTTTGCAAATACTCTTGGTGGTAAAATCTACATTGGAATATCTGATGATGGTGAGGTTATTGGAATAAAAGGAATAAAAGAGCAGCTTGAAGTTATATCATCTATAATTCGCGATAAAATAATGCCCTCTGTCATTAATTATGTCAATCTACAGAAGAAGACTATTGCTGGAAAAGATATTATTATCATTGAAGTTCAAAGAGGAGAGGGTAAACCATATTATCTTAAAGATAAGGGAATGAGACCATCTGGTGTATATATACGTTTGGGAAATACAAGTATCCCAGTTAGTGATAAAGATATTTGGTTGATGATTATTAAAAGCCATGGGATAACATACGAAACAACAAGATCACTTAAACAAAACTTGACTTTTTTGTATGCAAGAAATCAGTTTGAACAACGTGAATTAGAGTTCAAACAGGTAAATTTTAAAACCTTAGGAATGATTGATGAAGATGGATTGTATAACAATTTGGCGTTATTGCTATCTGATCAGTGTCCTCACATTGTTAAAGCTGCTATTTTTGAAGGTGATAACAAAACTAAGTTTAAACACAGACAGGAGTTTGGAGGTTCATTGTTAAGACAGATGAATGATGTATATCAATATTTACAAATGCACAATCATATGGATACTACTTATGAAGGACTACGTAGAAAAGATCAATATGATTATGATCCTATAACGCTTAGAGAAGGACTTCTTAATGCGCTTATTCATAGGGATTATGGAGTGGGAGGAAGTATCTTTGTCAATATATTTAATAATTATTGTGAATTTGTTTCCATGGGTACTTTACCAGATGGTTTGGAACTTGAGGATATTATGGAAGGTGTTTCAAAACAAAGAAATGAAAAACTTGCAAATATTTTCTATCGTCTAGAACTTATTGAAGCCTATGGTACTGGCATTACTAAAATCCTATCAGTGTATAATGGTTTGTCAGTTAAACCAGAGTTTAAGATTACACCTAATGCATTTATTTTAAGGCTTCCTAAACTTAATCAATTAGAGGAATATATGACTGTAGAAGATACACATGAAGCATATAATAGTAGCAGTGACCTAGGAACTGAAAAACACCTAGTTAATATTTATGACAGGGAAGCTGTTATAGAAGATATAAAGAAAACTATTAAAATCAATGGGTACATAATGAGAAATGATATTCAAAAATCATATGGGTTTAGTCAAACAAAAAGTGGTAACCTTTTACGTGAAATGGAAAATCTAGGGATTGTTATAAAAAGCGGGAAGAGTAAGAATACATACTACCAGTTGTGTAAATGATTTTGAAAAGAGTACTTATTGTTTTTTCTTTAACAAAAATGATGAAAAGAACATAACTATGGCAACAAGGCTAAAAGTAAAATAATAACCTAAGGTTTCAATAAATATTCCACCTAAGATTGGCAGTATTACTTTAAGGATATTTAGTGATCCTCTAATTCCTAAGTATTCTGTACGATGCTCGTCAGGTGCAATATCTAATAAGTACGGTTCAAAACCAACACGTCGCCCACTAATGATAAATCCAATTAGTAAGAATACAATTGCAAAATAATCAGGTCCAAGGAAAGATAGGCCTATGGCTATTAGAGGAATAAGACCACCAAGAATAATACATACTCGCATAATTGATTTAGCACTAAGCTTTTTAGCTACTAATCCCCATATTAAGGCTGACACTATAGTTCCTGATATTTGAAAAAGAAGATAACGGCCAATATATGAACTATCTATTGAAAACATTTCTTTTGCAAATATCATATAAAATGGCATAATCATAATACTAAAACTAGCCATATTTTCTACAATAATAAAGCGTCTAAAATTAAAATCTCTTTTAAGAAATTGAGGCACTTTTTTTAAATATTCAATAAATGATTCTTTTTCACTAGGAATGTTTTTAGAAGCTGGTTCAGGTATAATCAAAAAACCAATTGATGCAATAAATATCCCAATAAAACCAATTGATAAACTAAGTGAATAATTAATTGGATAAGCTAGTGTACTAATTGAAAAAATCTTACTAACTGCTAAACCACCAAGAAAAGCTGCAATACTACTTATGAATTGTTTTATTGAGTAGAGATTAGTACGTTTATCACTTGGAATTGTCTTAGCTAAAATATCAGTATATGAAATCCCTGCAAAACCACCACTTAACGAAAATAAGAAAATCCAAAGAAAGAAAGTACTAAAAGCAAACATTGGTTTTGACAATCCAAAGAAATATGTGAAAGTAGCCATACCGAGAAAAGAAAAAGCACGAACGTATATACCAATTAAAAGGTATTTTTTCTTTTTAGGTTTTGTTTTTAGATAATGACTAAATAGGATATTAAAAAGTAGTGGAACACCAAGCATAATAGAATACAAAAGTCCAAATAGAGCTTTAGAACCTGTTAATTCTGAAACTAGTGAAGGAAATACTGTATTTAAGTCTAACATTGACATGGTCAATGCTAAGAAAAAAGCATGCCACATGAATCCTATGTATGCTATTTTGTAATTTCTATTATTTACCAACGAATATACTCCTTAATTAATAACTTCTACTATTATACACAAAAAATATAAAATGAAACCATTTTTAAATATATTAGCAAAAATATTAAACATTTATTAATGTTTTTACGATATAATAAGTAAAAATATGTAATAGAAGGTATATTATGAAAATCGCAACACAATCGTTATATTTAGAAAAGATATTTGGAGATATAAAAGCTATTAAAATGTTATGTGAAATAGGATTTGACTCAATCGATTACTCCATGTTTAGTGGTTATATGACAGATGGACCATTACAAGTAAATAACTACCAGAAAAAAATGAAACAATTAAGAGAAATTGCTGATGGTTATGGTGTTAATATTACTCAAGCACATGCTCCGTTTCCATCATATGTTGTAGGAAATGAAGAATATAATAAAAAGATTATACCTCAATTAATAAGATCAATTGAAGCAAGTGCAATATTAGGTGTAAAACAAATAATAATTCACCCAATAGCAGTTAAAAACGATCAGAAACAATTTAACTTAGATTTCTATAATTCACTATTACCATACGCAAAGCAATATAATGTGAAGATTGCATTAGAAAATATGTTTGGATCAAGACACGAAGAAACAAATAAATATACTAAAAATATTTGTTCAGATACAGAGCAATTTGTAGATTACTTAGATGCACTAGATAGTGATTACTTTACAGCTTGTTTAGATATTGGACACTGTGGATTAGTAGGGGAAGATGCTTCTAATATGATCTATGGATTAGGTCATGATAGATTAAAAGCATTACATGTACATGATAATGATTTTATAAATGATTTACACACATTACCATTTACTCAAAAAATGAACTTTCCATCAATTATGAAAGCACTAAAAGATATTGATTATACAGGTGAACTAACATTAGAATCTGATCGTTTCTTAGAAAAATTCCCAGATGAATTATTAAAAGATGCAACTATTTTTATGTATAAAACTGCCAAACACTTAGTTGACATGTACAAACAGTCATAAATTTGTATATTTACTATTTACGGGCAATTCCTTTATAGCTGATGAAAATATGATGTTAATGCAAAAAACTTAGCTAAAGTTCTTGGGTGGTGTGATACAACTATTACTTAATATGAGAATCATCAAGTGTAAGATCGAGTTCATGAGGATATGTTGCGAGAAATATCTAAAAATCGTCAACTCTTTTTAGAAAAACTCAAAAAAAAAAAACTAAAAAAGATGTAACTAATCAATGATTATTATATTATAACTAACTTTTTATTACCTGCTCATAAAAACTTTACTAAAACGCTTTATACTCTTCATAAAAATTGATATAATAAATCTTGCGAAATAAAGGAGTGTAAAAAAATGGCAGAGATTAGGTGGAACCCATTAATAAAAGATTGGGTAATGATTGCATCAAATAGACAAGATAGACCACAAATGCCAAGTAATTGGTGTCCATTTTGTAGCGGTAGTGGTAATGTACCAGATGATTATGATGTATTAATGTATCCAAATGATTTTCCAGCATTATCACCTACACCACCAATACCAGATGAAGTGGAAACTTCTATCTTTAAGGTGTTACCATCATTTGGTAAATGTGAAGTGATTTTGTATTCACCTGAACATACTGTAACTTTACCTCAATTATCAATATTTCATGTAAAAAAATTAGTTGATTTATGGACTGAGCGATATATAGAAATTGCCAAAGATGAAAAAGTAAAATTTATATTTATCTTTGAAAATAGAGGAGAAGTGGTAGGAGTAACAATGCCCCATCCCCATGGTCAAATATATGGATATCCATTTATACCAAAAAAAGTTGAATTAGAATTAATATCATGTAAAGAACACTTTGAATCTACTGGTGATTGTTTAATATGTACTCTAAATAGCGAAGAAATAGAATTTAAACAACGTGTAATATTTCAAGATGAACATTTTGTAGTATATTTACCATTTTATTCAGAATACCCCTATGGAGTTCATATAGTATCTAAAAGACATATCGGTAATTTATCTGAATTTAGCGAAATAGAAAAATTATCTTTTGCTAAAACTTTACGTAATACAGTTGGAATGTTAGATAGCCTATTTGATAAACCATTCCCATATATGATGTGTATGTATCAAAGCCCTGTTAATTATGAAGACACTACAAATTATTATCATTTCCATGTGGAATTTTTTCCACCAATGAGATCAGAGAATAAAATTAAATTTAATGCATCATCTGAAACAGGTGCATGGGCACATTGTAATACCACAGCTCCTGAACAAAAAGCTATTGAATTACAAATTGCTTATGAAAGACATATAAAGAAAGTGAACGATTAAATGAATTTATTACAACTAGAAAATAAATTAATTGAAATATATGGTAAAAGCAATGAGCAAATACGTTTTTTTCGTAGTCCAGGACGAGTGAATTTAATAGGAGAACATATAGATTATAACGGAGGGAGTGTATTCCCAGCTGCTTTAACACTTGCTTCTACAGTGGCCATACGGAAACGAAATGATAACATAATTAGGTTATATGCAACTGACCTTAATTATGTAGTAGAAGCTAAATTAGACTGTCTAGAACTATATAAGGCCTATGAGTGGGGCAACTATCAATTAGGAGTTTTAGATGAACTACAAAAAGCTGGTTATTCACTAACGGGTTGTGAAATGATTTTTGACGATAAAGTACCACTAGGCAGTGGATTATCATCTTCTGCAGCAATTGAAGTTGTAACTGCAATTGCACTTTTAGCCATTAATAATCACTTTGTTGATTTGGTTGAGATAGTTAAATTGTGTGTTGCTGCCGAACATAATTATGTTGGCGTAAAATGTGGAATAATGGATCAATTTGCATCTGCAATGGGAAAAGCAAATCATGCTCTGTTATTAGATTGTAAAACACTTGATTATGCTCACATTCCATTGGAAATGGATGGAATCAAAATAGTTATTTCTAACACAAATAAGAAACGTTCTCTTGGAGAAAGTAAATATAATGAACGATTTTCACAGTGTCAAACTGCATTATCTTTTTTACAAGCTGATTATTCAGCTGCTGAGTATTTATGTGACCTTTCTTACTCACAGTTACTAAATAGTAGTCATTTAATCACTGATAGTGATATTTTAAATAGAGCTACACATGTAATTAAAGAAAATGAGAGAGTTAAACTATCTGTAAAAGCTTTACAAGATGGTAATGTAGAACAATTTGGGAAATATATGAATGAATCACATAATTCTCTTCGTGATTTATATGAAGTATCATGTATTGAACTAGATACTCTTGTAAATGCTTCACTTTTACAAACAGGGGTACTTGGGTCACGTATGACAGGAGCTGGATTTGGTGGTTGTACTGTATCGTTAGTAAAAGAAAAATATGTGGATAAATTTATTAAGAATGTGGGTAAAATATATAATAAAGCAATTGGGTATGAAGCCACATTCTATATATCTGAAATTGGTGATGGTGGAAAAGAGGTATACAAACAATGACCATTTTAGTAACAGGCGGAGCTGGATATATTGGTTCACATATGGTGAAACTTTTACAAGAACAAAATGAAGAAGTAATTGTTATTGATAATTTATCTACAGGATCTGCTAAATCAATAAGTGAAGCTAAGTTATATATTGGTGATATAAGAGATAAAGAAATAATGACTAATATTTTTACTGAGAATAAAATTGATGCTGTTATTCACTTTGCAGCAGATTCTAGAGTAGCTGAAAGTGTAGCTAATCCATTAAAATACTATAATAATAATCTTCATGGAACAGCAACTTTATTAGAATTCATGGTGAAATATGGAGTTAAATACATTGTATTCTCATCAACTGCAGCTGTATATGGAAATAGTGAAACAAATATAATAACAGAAGAAACAAAAACTAATCCTGAAAGTCCTTATGGAGAAACTAAATTAGCAATAGAACAAATGATGGAATGGGTAAGCAGTGCCCATGGAATCTATTACACAGCATTACGATATTTTAATGCCTGTGGAGCTCATGAAAGTGGATTAATAGGTGAAAGCCGTAATCATGAAACTCATTTAATACCATTGGTGTTACAAGTAGCGCTTGGAAAGCGAAAAAAGATAAATATTTATGGAGATGATTATGCTACAAAAGATGGAACATGTATTAGAGACTACATTCATGTAACTGATTTAGCTAATGCGCATATAAAAGCTGTAAAATGGATGAAAAAATATAAAAAAAGTGGTATATTTAACTTAGGAAACGGTAAGGGATTTTCAGTACAAGAAATTGTTGATTATGCAAGGAAAGTTACTAAAAAACCCATACTAGCAGAGGTGGATAGTAGAAGAGCTGGTGACCCTGATAAACTCGTTGCTTCTAATCAGTTAGCAAAAGAAGAACTAAAATGGGTTCCAAAAATTACAAAAATAGATGACATTATAAAGAGCGCTTGGAAATTTATGAATAATTTTCCAGACGGCTACGGAGGATAAATCATGTTACGTGCTGTATTTAGGGAAGAACGTTGCAAGGGCTGTGGTCTTTGTGTTGTTGCTTGTCCCGTACATATTATTGAAAATAATCAAAGTAAATTAAATGAAAAAGGCTACTTTGCTTCTGGTATAGTAGAACCTGAAAAGTGTATTGCTTGTGGTATGTGTGTTGAAGCTTGCCCTGATTTAGTTATTGAAATCAAGGAGGTGAAGTAATGAGTGAAAAAGTATTAATGAAAGGTAACGATGTAATTGCAGAAGCATGTATTCGTGCTGGATGTTTACATTATTTTGGTTATCCTATTACTCCACAAACAGAAATTTCACATTACTTAGCAAAAAGATTACCAGAACTTGGTGGAACATTTTTACAAGCAGAAAGTGAAATTGCTGCTATTAATATGGTATATGGTGCTTCGGCAGTTGGTGCTAGAGTAATGACCTCATCATCTAGCCCGGGTATATCATTGAAACAAGAAGGCTTTTCATATATTGCAGGTGCAGAATTACCAGCGGTAGTAATTGATGTAGTTAGATGTGGGCCTGGTTTAGGAGGTATTTTACCTGGCCAATGTGATTATTTTCAAGTTACAAAAGGTGGAGGCCATGGAGATTATAGAAATATTGTTTTAGCACCTAATTCTGTACAAGAATTATATGAGTTAACAGTAGAGAGTTTTAATTTAGCTGATAAATATAGAATGTTATGTATGGTTATGGCTGATGGTTCAATGGGACAAATGATGGAAGCTGTTCAATTTAAAGATAAAGAAGATATAACAGTTTATGATAAACCATGGGCTACTAATGGTATGGGTAATAGAGGACATAGTAACTTTATAACAAGTGTTAATGTTAATCCTGATGAATTAGAAAAAACAAATCTTAGATTACAAGCTAAATACCGCTTAGTAGAAAAAAATGAAATAAGATATGAAGAAATAAACTGTGAAAATGCAGATATTATTGTGGTATCATATGGAACCACTTCTCGTATTATAAAAAATGTAATTAAAAAAGCTAAAAAGATAGGTATAAATGTAGGACTATTTAGGCCTATCACATTATGGCCTTATCCTTATGAAGCGCTTGCTAAACATACAGATAAAGTAAAAGCATTTTTATCTGTTGAATTAAGTGCAGGACAAATGATTGAAGATGTTAGATTAGCAGTTAATGGAAAGAGTAATTGTTATTTCTATGGGCGAATGGGTGGTCATATACCAGCACAGCAAGAATTACTTGATGAAATTATTAGAATACTTAAAAAGGAGGACAAGTAAATGGCAAAAGAGCGATTACATCCAAAAAGTATACAAGATAAAGTATGGCATTACTGTCCTGGCTGTTCTCATGGAATAGTTCATAGAATAATTGGTGAAGTAATAGATGAATTAAATATTCAAAAAAGTGTAATTGGCATTGCATCAGTTGGTTGTTCATATAATAATTATGAATATTTTAATTTTGACGTTATACAAGCAGCTCATGGTCGAGCACCTGCTGTTGCTACTGGTGTAAAAAGAGTGCTACCAAATAATGTAGTATTTACCTATCAAGGGGATGGAGATTTAGCAGCAATTGGTACTGCTGAAATAATACATGTTGCAGCACGTGGAGAAAGATTAACTACAATATTTATTAACAATGCAATTTATGGTATGACGTCAGGGCAAATGGCCCCAACAACACTACCTGAACAAATAACTAAAACAACTCCTGTAGGACGAAACACAGATTATCATGGATTTCCTATTAGAATAAGTGAAATGTTAGCACTACAAGAAGGAACAGCTTTTGTAGAGAGAGTAAGTACCCACGATGTTAAACATATTATAAAAGCTAAAAAAGCTATTAAAAAAGCTTTTATGGTTCAACAAGCTGGTTTAGGATTTTCTTTAGTAGAAGTATTATCAACTTGTCCAACTAACTGGGGATTAACACCATTAGAATCACAAGAGTGGATAAAAGATCACATGATACCTTATTATGGAATTGGAAACTTAAAGGGGAAGGATATAAAGGTGTAATCATGCAATATGAAATTATTATTGCCGGATTTGGTGGTCAAGGAGTGCTATCAGCTGGTAGATTATTGGTTTATGCAGGAATGCTAGAAGGAAAACATGTATCTTGGTTACCCTCATATGGTCCTGAAATGAGAGGTGGAACAGCTAATTGCCATGTCATTATTTCAGATGAAGAAGTTGGTTCTCCCATATTAAACTTTGCAGATATTGCTATTTGTATGAATTTACCATCATTTGATAAATTCGAAACCTTTGTTCGTGATGATGGATTTATATTATGTGATACCTCAATGGTTTCAAGTGAGAAAATAAGCGAAACAAAAAGAAAAGTATATGGTATTGACGCCACCACAAAAGCAATTGAACTAGGAAATAAAGCTTTTGCAAATATATTTATCATTGGTAAATTGTTACAAATAACAAAAATATTAAGACCTGAAAGTATAGAAAAAGCACTTTATGATGTACTACCGGAGAAAAAACATTATTTAATTCCAATTGAAATGGAAGCTTTGAAGATGGGATTATCTAATTAAACTACAAATAAATTATTTTAAAAATAAAGCAAACTTAAAATCTATCTACTGTCACTGCAATGAAAATATATTTAAAGTTAAATACATCCATGTAAAATATTATATGTATAAATGCAATAGTGTGTGATTTAGTTGAATCAAAAAAATTGAAAATAGAAATGATTTTCAAAAAAGAGTAAAAAAAGTTTTAAATGATATCAAAAACAACAAATAATTTATTAGAAATATTAGATTATATTAAAATGGAATTATACTCACATAAAATAAGAATTGGAGTTCGTATAGGTGATATAGATACTGAAAAAATTAGTATTTGATATAAAAGAAACAACCTGACTTTATTAAAGCCAGGTTGTTTTATTAGTAAATTCTTAAATGCGTTATTACACTCTAAATAGTAAATCAGTATAAGTTGGGAAAGGCCATACTTTAGAATCACAAAGAGATTCTAATTGATCTGCATAACTTCTTACTTTATCCATTGCAGTAAATACTTCATCTCTATTTAATTCAGCTTGTTTTAAATAGTCATCTTCACTATTTTGAGCAATTACTATGTTATCTTCTAAAAGAGTAATTGCTTTACATAATTGTCCATTAAGAGTAGAAACTTTTGTTAATAGTGTTTCTTGAGCATAAGTATCAACTGACATACCAGTTGACTTAATAGTTGTAATTGACTGTGCTAGTGTAGTAGCGAATTTAATAGTTGCTGGTAAAATTTCTGTTTTAGCCATACTTAGTGCTGTTAAACCTTCAATATTAATTGTTTTTGAATATGACTCTAAAAGAATCTCATAACGAGCATGAACTTCTTTTGGTGATAGAACACCAAATTTTTCTAACACATTTACATTTTTATCATCAATAAATGTTTTTACTGAATCAACCATGTTCTTAATATTTGATAATCCTCTTTTATTTGCTTCTTCTACCCATTCATCAGAGTAATTATTACCATCAAATATAATTTTTTTGTGATTTTTCATTATATCTTTTATTATTAATTGTATTTCGTTATCAAAATCATCAGTTTTTTCTAATTTATCAGCTATTTTTGATAAAGTATCAGCAACAACTGTGTTAAGAATAAAATTTGGTCCTGCTATTGAACCAGAGGATGGAGGCATTCTAAATTCAAATTTATTACCAGTAAATGCAAATGGTGATGTTCTATTTCTGTCAGTTGAATCTTTAGGTAATGGAGGTAACACTGTAACACCAATTGTCATAGGTTTTTTATTACCGCTTTTTAAAGGTTGGTCATTTTCTATAGCTGTTAATATATTTGTTAATTGTTCACCTAAGAATATAGAAATGATTGCAGGAGGTGCTTCATTAGCACCTAAACGATGATCATTACCAGGAACTGCTGCTGTTAATCTTAATAATTCTGAATATTCATCAACAGCTTGTATAGTTGCAACAAGGAAAATTAAAAACTGAGCATTTTCATGAGGAGTTTTTCCAGGATTTAGTAAATTAATACCATCATCAGTTCCAAGTGACCAGTTATTATGTTTACCAGAACCATTTACACCTTTAAAAGGCTTTTCATGTAATAAACATACTAAGTCATGACGTAATGCAACTTTTTTCATCATTTCCATAATAAGTTGGTTATGATCTGTTGCGATATTTGTTGTTGAATAAATTGGAGCTAATTCATGTTGTGCAGGAGCTACCTCGTTATGTTGTGTTTTAGCTGATATTCCTAATTTCCATAATTCAATATTTAATTCTTTCATAAAAGAAGACACGCGTTCTTTTAGTGATCCAAAATAATGATCATCTAATTCTTGTCCCTTAGGAGGCATTGCACCAAATAAGGTTCTACCAGTTAACATAAGATCTAATCGCTTATCATGTAACTTTTTATCTATTAAAAAATACTCTTGTTCAGGACCAACAGCAGTAATAACTTTACTTGAGCTTGTATTACCAAAAGTTTTTAGCACTCTCATTGACTGTTGGGAAATAACTTCCATTGAGCGTAATAGAGGTGTCTTTTTATCTAAGGCTTCGCCATTATATGAACAAAATGCAGTAGGAATACATAAAATTTCATCTTTAACAAAAGCTGGAGATGTGCAATCCCACGCAGTGTAACCTCTAGCTTCAAATGTAGCTCTTAATCCACCATTTGGAAATGATGAAGCATCAGGTTCGCCTTTTATTAATTCTTTTCCAGAAAATTCTAGAATAACTTTTCCATCATCTGTAGGAGATATGAAAGAATCATGTTTTTCTGCTGTAATACCTGTCATTGGTTGGAACCAATGGGCAAAGTGGGTGGCACCTTTTTCAAGGGCCCAATCTTTCATGGCTCCTGCAACAATCTCAGCAATTGAAATATCTAAACAAGTACCATTAAATAAAGATTCCTTTAATGCCTTATAGGTTTCATTAGGAAGTCTCTCTCTCATGGTTGCTTCATTGAATACATTTTCTCCAAAAACATCTGTTAATTTACTCATTTTTCGCCCCTTTATATTATTTTATAAAAAAGGTGTCCACAAATTGTGAACACCATTGTCCTTTTATTATTAATCAAGCGCCATTGCTTTTATTTGAATTATAGTAATATTATACACAACAAAACATGAATTGCAAGAAAAAGTTTTATATATAAAATAAGTAATAATGGTACTATTGCATTCCTTTTATTTTGTTATAACCAGCTAAATAAAATATGAAGTTAGTAATTGTAATCCCAAGGATACAAACTGTTAGTAACATAGCACCGATAGGAAAAGATTTTATAAAAATCGAGATAATAGGAATCAAAACAGTTACGGGAAGTGACACATAGAGTACTTTTTTGTAATATATACTTCTAAGCGAAACGAAAGTTTCATTATCTAATGGTTCTTCCACTTGATACCCAAATGGTTGTTTGACTTTATTTAAATTTACAATCAACAAATAAAGGCCCGTTATAAAAGCCAGTGGTAAAAAGAAAAAAACAAAATTAATAGGTTGTAACATAATATATTCCTTAAGTAATCTACATATAGTTTAGCATAATTAATAAAAAAATACTTATAAACTTCTACATATTGTAAATAAACCATAATTGCAAATAACTTCTTAGATCCATTTAAAGTATACTTAGTTGATAATATTACTACAAATTTGATAAAATTCTGGCAAATTCTAAAACATATTCACAGGGAATTATAGTAATGTTTTAGCTAATATTATCAACAATCAAGTAGCTGCTTATGATATGATTGATACTACTTTTTATATACGAAAGAGTGGAAAATAAAATTGAAACAGAGCAAACAATTAAATATGATATGTAAAATATGTAATAGTAGAACACAAGCTATTTATGATAAACAATTTGATATAGTCTATTATCACTGTAGTCATTGTGAATTTATTACTATGGATGAAAAAAAACAAGTATCATTTAATGAAGAACGAAGAATATATGATTTGCATAATAATTCACTTGAATGTGAAGGGTATGTTACTATGTTTCGTAATTTTTTAGAAAACTCAGTAATACCCTTTAAAAAAGAGGGGAAAGCATTGGATTTTGGTAGTGGACCTGAACCAGTCTTGTCACAGTTAATTATAAGAGATTATAAGTTTGATGTTGACCACTATGACTTGCATTATCAACCAGATAAAATATATGAAAATACAAAGTATAATGTCATTTTTACAACTGAAGTAATTGAACATCTGAAAAACCCAATAGAAATTTTTAAGATGTTTTATGAAATTTTAAATGAAGATGGGATTTTAGCAGTTATGACATTGTTTCATAATAACAATGAACAGTCCTTTTTAAAATGGTGGTATAGACGAGATGAAACTCATATTTCATTTTATACATTAAAAACATTGAAGACTATTGCTAAATTAGTTGGGTTTTCAATCATTTATACTGATGATAAAAGATTATGTACTTTAAGGAAAATAAGCACATAAAAATATGATAAATAATTTCACTTTTAAAGTGGCCACGATAACACAGGTGATTTGTAATTTTGTTATTAAGTTGTTACTGCAAAACAAGGGAAAAGTTATACCATAATAATATCGCTAATTAAAGGACAAACAAGAAAAAATTTTATTGAAATTGGGAGTAATTTATAATAGAATATATTAGAGTATGCTAATACGTGATAAATGGTGGTAATTAAATGGATAAAAATACACTTAATAAAATACAAAAGGCTGAAAACCAAGCAGATGCTGTAATAAATAAAGCTTCAAAACAAGCCGAAAAATTAGAAGAAAAATCAATAAAAGAACTAGCTATTAATAAAGAACAATTTGAACTAGATTTAGAAAAACAATCAAATAAAATTATTCAAGCTAAAATAACCATTGCAAATAAAGAAGCGAAGGCAATTTTAGATAGCAATAAACAAATTTGTGACAAGTTATTTGAAGATTCCCAAGAAAAAATGAAAAAAGCTATTAAACTAGTCATTAAAAAGATTGGAGTTAGTAAGTGGCAGTAGTACCTATGAAGAAAATGTCACTGCTTGGATTAGCTGATGACAAAAATAGAATACTTTCACGATTGATGGAAATCGGCTTAGTGGAAATTAATGATTTAGCAATAGAAGAATCTTATGATTATCTATTTGATAAAGATGTTAATGATACTGAGATAAATGATATTGTTGGGAAAATCACTTCTTGTGAACGAGCTATTAAAATAATAGCACCTTACGATAATCGAAAGAAACCATTATTTTCAGTACGTACAGAATTATCTATTCACGATTATCGACAAGTTATATTTAAGAGACATGATGTGTTAGCAAAATGTCGTAAAATTATGTCGTTACAAGATGAAATTATTAGTAAAAAAAATGCAATTAATAGAAATCATAATAATATAGATAATTTAAAACCTTGGGCATTACTTAAAATTCCAATTGATACAAATACTACAGCAAAAACAAATATATATCATGGTACATTTCCAGCTATTGCTGATTTATCTGAATTAGTTAATGATATTAATGAACAAGAGTTACTATGTGAACTTTATACTATTAATACAGATTCAGATCAATACTATGTAACAGCTATTATGTATAGAGAAGATGAAAAAAATATTTTACAATTCTTAAAGAGGAATGGATTTTCTGTTATTAATTTTTCAAAATATAATGATATGATTGAAGATAATATTAATAACTTACATAAAGATAATAAAGAGTTACAAACTGTAATTGATGACGAAGAAAATATATTAAAACAATTTGCTACATCACTATATAATATTGAAGTTGTATTTGATTATTATTCCATTAGAAGGCAAATGGAATTAGCAGATGAAGAAATAATTAAAAGCAAGCGAGTATTTATGTTAGAAGGTTGGATACCTTTAGATAAAGCTGAAATTTTATCTAAAGAATTACATGAAAAATGGACAGTAGATATAAGCTTGCGAGATCCATTAGATGAAGAGCAGTTTCCTGTATTATTAAGTAATGGATTTATTGGTGATTCAACAGAAGGTATTACAGCTATGTATGCCACACCTAAATGTAGAGAAGTAGACCCAAATACTGTTATGGCACCATTTTTTATTATGTTCTTTGGATTAATGTTATCTGATGCAGGTTATGGCCTAGTTATGGCTATTGCTTGTGGAATACTTTATTATAGAATTCCGTTAGAAGAAACTACAAAGAAATTTATTAAGTTAATGATGTTAAGTGGTGTAGCAACCATTTTCTGGGGTGCTTTATTTGGTAGTTGGTTTGGTAATTTTATTCCACTAATCTTTTTAGGCGATGGAACAATAGATATTTCTATTTGGTTTGACCCTGTTAAAGATCCAGAGTATTTATTAATGTGGTCACTTCTATTTGGTGTTATTCATGTTTTTGTAGGTCTTGGTATGAGAGGTGCAAACCTTGTTAAACAAAAAAAATATTTAGCCATACTATTTGATGTTGTAACTTGGTATGTATTTTTCTTAGGAGCAACATTTATTGTAATGCCAATGGTACCAGGAGTTCCTGCTGATGTAGCAACAATTTTCTCACCTTATGGTGGTACATTGTTAATAATTGGCGCAGCTGCTTTACTCTTAACTCAAGGTAGAAGCAAAAAAGGAGTTGTAGGTAAAATAGTTGGTGGATTATCAAGTCTATATGATTTAGTTACATTTATGAGCGATGTGTTATCATATTCTAGGTTATTAGCCATGGGATTAGCTACATCAGTAATTGCAACTATTATAAATGATATGGGTTCCATGGGTGGATGGACAATAATTGGTACTATTGCATTTATATTAATATTTGCATTTGGACACAGTTTTAACTTTGCTCTTAATGCACTAGGTGCTTATGTACATTCATCTAGATTGCAATATATAGAGTTTTTTAATAAGTTTTATGAGGGGGGAGGCAAACCCTTTGCCCCATTTAAGAGACAGACTAAATACGTAAAAATTAAAAATTAGGAGGATTTTGGTCAATGTTTGGAGATTTTATTGTTAGTAATAATTTAGGTGATTTATTTGCCTTTCTAGGAGCAGCTGTTGCATTCTTGTTTGCAGGTATTGGATCTGCTAAAGGTGTATCCATTGCCGGTGAAGCGGGAAGTGGAGTAGTTGCAGAAGATTCAGATAAATTTGTACCTGTTATGATTTTAGAAGCATTACCTAGCACACAGGGAATTTATGGATTCGTTATAGCATTTATGATTTTCTCAAAAATAGGTGGGCTAGACTTAAGTCAAGGTTTATTCTTGTTAGCAGCTGGATTACCTATGGGATTTGTTGGAATGTTTTCTGGAATATATCAAGGTAGAGTGGCAGCTGCAGCTATTGGGATTGTTGCCAAGAGAAGCCAAGATATGGTTAAAGGAATTATCTTAACCCTAATGGTTGAGTTGTTTGCTATTTTCGCTATCTTAGTTTCTATCTTAATGATTGGAAAGGTATAAATTTCATGTCAGGAATTGATTTGATTATTGAAAAAATCATCTCACAAGCGAATAAACAGGCTGATAATGAGCTAAAGTATGTCAATACAAAGATTGATAAACAATTTAAAGAACAACAAAAAAGGTTTAAAAGAACACTTGAAAGCGAATTAGCTCATGCAAAGGTTAAAGCACAAGAAGAGCATAAGCGAGTTATAGCAGGAGCTAAGCTTGAAAGCCGTAAAAACTTGTTGCAAACAAAAGTTGATTTAATTAATGAAGTATTTGATAAAACACTAGAGCATCTAATGGAATTATCAGTTGATGAAAAAGTTAATTTTTTAACTAATGTTGCAAAAGGTAGCTTAATTGTTGGTAATAATGAATTGATGTTAAATGATAGTGATACAAAAGATATTGGATCTAAATTAGTTAAGCAATTATCAACTGATAAAACTAAGAAAGTTTCGTTATGTGAAAAAACCATTGATGTATGTGGTGGTTTAGTGATTAGAAATGACAAGATACAAACTAACTTAACCTATAAAGCAATTTTACGTGTTGAACGTGAAAAACTTGAAGGTGAAGTAGTTAAATTGCTTTTTTGAGAGGAGCTAAGATAATTAGTAGTAGTGAGTTAAGATATGCTTATGCCATAGGTCGTATACGTGTTGTAGAAAACCATATGCTTGATAAAAGCAAATATGAGAGGATGATTGATCAACCAACTGTTGATGATAGTCTTCGAATACTCTATGAAGCGGGTTATCCAGAGGGAAGCGACTATGAAAAAGTATTGCAATTAGAATCTGTAGCTTTATATGACTATATTAGAGAGATTGTTCCTGATAAGTCGATTTTTGATTTATTTATGCTTAGGTATGATGCTCATAATTTAAAAGTATTACTAAAAGATGAATTGTCAGGCAAAGATAGTTCTCACTTATTATTAGCTAATGGAATATATGATGTATTGACTTTGCAAGTTATGTTACGTGATAGAAACTTTATAGATTTACCAAAACCACTAGCAACTGCTATGGTATTATCCATTGAAGGATATAATAAGACCAAAAATCCTCAAATTATAGATGTTTATTTGGATAAGGCAAGTTATACAGTTATGAGTACTATGAGTAGGGAAAGTAAACAGCCATTTATAATGAAATTACTTAGTATGCAAATAGACTTAGCTAACATTAAGTCATATATTAGAATAAAAAGTAAAATGGAAGATTTAGAACTACTTTCAAAAGTATTACTTGATGGTGGAACTATTCCACTTAAAAAGTTTGGTACATTTTTCCAAGATGAAATGGTAGTTTTTGCAGAATATCTAACTAAGACTATATATAGTGATATTGTTGAAAAATCATTTAATGATTCGTTTAATATTACTTCATTAGAAAAAACATGTGATGATTTTTTAATGGCATTTTTACGAGTAAATAAACGAAAAGCATTTGGAATTGAACCAGTTATTGGATATTTGCTAGGAAAAGAAACAGAATTACAAAATGCTAGAATAATTTTAGTTGGAAAAACTAATGATATAGATAGCGACATTATCAGAGAGCGATTGAGGGTTAGCTATGTATAAGATTGCTGTTATTGGAAATAAAGATAGCGTATTAGGGTTTAAAGCTGTTGGTTTAGATGTGTTTTTTACAGATCATCTAGTTTTATCTGATTTAATTGATGATTTAGCAAAAAAACAATATGCAATTATATATGTAACAGAAGAAGTGTTTGAAAAAATCCATGATTCAATCAATGATTATCATGATGAAATTATTCCTGCGATTATTCCTATACCTAGTAATAAAGGGTCAAAAGGAATTGGTATGAAGAATATAAAAGATGCTGCAGAAAAAGCAATAGGTGCAGACATTTTGTTTAAAGATAACTAAAAAGGAAGTGTAAAAACGTGAGTAAAGGAACAATTGTTAAAGTTTCAGGCCCATTGGTTGTGGCCAAAGATATGAAAGATGCTAATATGTTTGATGTTGTAAGAGTATCAAACGAACGTCTTATTGGTGAAATAATTGAGATGAGAGAAGATTTAGCATCTATTCAAGTATATGAAGAGACTTCTGGATTAGGTCCTGGAGAACCAGTTGAAACAACTGGTATGCCATTAAGTGTAGAATTAGGACCTGGATTAATGGGTGAAATATTTGACGGAATTCAACGTCCATTAATTAAAATCAGAGAAATGACTGGTCATACAATAAAAAGAGGAATTGAAGTTGATTCTGTTGATAGAGACAACACATGGGAATTTAAACCGACTGCAAAAGTTGGTGATAAAGTAATAAATGGTGACATTATTGGAACTGTTTTTGAAACAGTTTTAGTTGACCATAAAATAATGATTCCTTTTGGTATAAGAGGTGAAATAACTGAAATTACAGCAGGAACATATACAGTGACTGATGTGGTTGCAAAGGTTAAAAAAGAAAATGGTGATATCGTTGATGTTACCATGTTACAAAAATGGCCTGTACGTGTACAGCGTCCATATAAAGCAAAATTTACACCAGATGAACCACTAATAACAGGACAAAGAAATGTAGATACAATGTTTCCAATAGCAAAAGGTGGAACTGCTGCAATTCCTGGACCATTTGGAAGTGGAAAAACTGTTGTACAACATCAATTAGCCAAATGGGCTGATGCAGATATCGTTGTATATATTGGTTGTGGTGAACGTGGCAACGAGATGACAGATGTATTAATGGAATTCCCAGAATTAAAAGACCCTAGATCAGGTGAACCACTAATGAAACGTACTGTGTTAATTGCTAATACATCAGATATGCCAGTTGCTGCTAGAGAAGCTTCAATTTACACAGGTATAACCATTGCAGAATATTATAGAGACATGGGCTATGATGTAGCCATTATTGCTGATTCAACATCTCGTTGGGCAGAAGCTTTACGTGAAATGTCTGCTAGACTTGAAGAAATGCCTGGTGAAGAAGGATATCCTGCTTACCTAGGTTCTAGATTAGCTCAATTTTATGAGCGTGCTGGTAAAGTACAAGTACTTGGTTCGAAAGAAATATTTGGTTCAGTTTCAGCTGTTGGTGCAGTTTCACCTCCAGGTGGTGATTTATCTGAACCTGTTACACAAGCAACACAGCGTATAGTAAAAGTATTCTGGGGATTAGATTCAGCATTAGCATATGCTAGACATTTCCCAGCTATAAATTGGTTAACTAGTTATTCACTATATGATAATAGATTATCTTTATGGAGAGCAAAAAATGTTGCCAAAGACTTTCCACAACTAAAAACAGATGCAATGAGATTACTTCAAGAAGAAGCATCCCTACTTGAAATTGTTAGATTAGTTGGAATGGATGCTTTATCTAAAAATGAACGATTAACATTAGAAGCTTCTAGGTCTATTAGAGAAGATTATCTTTATCAAGATGCTTTTCATGAAATAGATACATATTGTTCACCAAATAAACAGTATAAGATGTTAAGTATTATTATGGCATACTATTATCAAGGTAGAGAACTACTTAAATACGATGTGGATATTAACGACTTAATTAGTATTCCTGTAAGAGAAAAAATAGGACGTGCTCGATTTGTTCTTGAAAAAGACTTTGATTTACATTTTGAGCAATTAAAAAATGAATTAACAGCCCAAATGAATGAGTTGAAAACCAAAGGTGGTGAAAGCGATGCTTAAAGAGTATAGAACCATTTCAGAAGTAGCAGGCCCTTTAATGCTAGTGAAAAATGTACAAAATGTAAAATTTAATGAATTAGGTGAAATTGAATTATCATCTGGTGAAGTTAGAAAATGCCGTGTTTTAGAAATAAATGGAACTGATGCACTTGTTCAATTATTTAACTCATCGGCAGGAATTAATCTAGCTAGTTCTAAAGTTCGTTTTCTTGGAAGAGGAATTGAATTAGCTGTTTCTAGTGATATGTTAGGTAGAGTTTTTGATGGTATGGGAAATCCTATTGATGAGGGTCCTGAAATATTACCAGATATGAAATTAGACATTAATGGTACACCAATGAATCCAGCTGCAAGAAATTATCCATCTGAATTTATTCAAACAGGTGTTTCTACTATTGATGCACTTAATACTTTAGTTAGAGGACAGAAGCTACCAATATTTTCAGCTTCTGGTTTACCGCATGCAGAATTAGCGGCACAAATTGCTAGACAAGCAAAAGTATTAGGTGATGATTCAACTTTTGCTGTTGTATTTGCCGCTATGGGTATTACATTTGAAGAGGCTGACTTCTTTATACAAGACTTTAAAAGAACAGGTGCTGTTGATCGTGCTGTTATGTTTATTAATTTAGCAAATGATCCGCCTATTGAACGTATTGCAACTCCTAGAATGGCGCTTACTGCAGCTGAATACTTAGCTTTTGAAAAAGGTATGCATGTATTGGTTATTTTAACAGACATTACCTATTATGCAGAAGCTCTTCGTGAAATCTCTGCTGCTAGAAAAGAAGTGCCAGGAAGACGTGGATACCCAGGTTACTTATATACAGACTTAGCGACCATGTATGAACGTGCTGGAAGACGATTAAACTCTGAAGGAAGTATCACACTAATTCCAATATTAACAATGCCAGAAGATGATAAAACTCATCCAATTCCTGACTTAACAGGATATATAACAGAAGGACAAATCATTTTATCTCGTGAACTATATAAGAGAGGAATTACACCACCTATTGATGTATTACCTTCATTATCTAGATTAAAAGATAAAGGTATTGGAAAAGGTAAAACTAGAAATGACCATAAAGATGTAATGAATCAATTATTTGCAGCTTATTCAAGGGGAAAAGAAGCAAAAGAATTAGCTATTATCTTAGGAGATGCAGCGTTAACTGATGTTGATAAATTATATGCTAAGTTTGCAGATGAATTTGAACGATTATATATTAATCAAGGATTTGCAACTAATAGAACAATTGATGAATCAATTGAATTAGGATGGGAATTGTTGACCATATTACCACGAAATGAAATGAAGCGTATTAGAGACGAATACTTAGTTGAATACTATGATAATTTAAAAAAAGAGGACTAGTTAAATGGCAAGACTTAATGTCAATCCCACAAGGATGGAATTAAATAAACTTAAAAAACGTATCAAAGTTGCGAGACGTGGTCATAAATTGCTTAAAGATAAACGTGATGAATTAATGAAAAAGTTTATTATAATTGTAAAAGAAAATAAGACTATGCGTGAGAAAATGGAAGAGATGATTAAAAAAGCTCATGATAGTTTTATTATTGCCAGAGCAATTATGCCTTTTGAAAATTTAGAAGAAGCACTAATGATTCCTAAAAAAAGTGTACAACTTAATTTAGGAAATGAAAATATTATGAGTGTAAATGTTCCAAAGTTTTTAGTTGATGAAGTAACAACGGATGATGGTAATATTTATCCTTATGGATTACATTCAACATCAGGTGAATTAGATGGGGCTATTTATAATCTAACTGAAGTATTACCTATTATGTTAAAACTAGCAGAGTTAGAAAAAACTACTCAGTTAATGGCTAGAGAAATTGAAAAGACAAGACGACGTGTTAATGCACTAGAGTATGTTATGATTCCTCAATTACAAGAAACAATTAAGTACATAACAATGAAACTTGATGAAAATGAGAGAGGAAATACTACTAGATTAATGAAAGTTAAAGATATGATGTTAGAACAACAACGAACATAAAAAAATAAGCAGCAATAGCTGCTTTATTTTTGCCAATATTTATATATAAATAAATCACTTTTTATGTTATACTTTTTTGCAGGGAGAACTAAACAATTAAAGAGGTAAAGAGATAATATGAATAAATTAGGTTATTTTATAGTAATCATAGGTGTAATATTATTAATTGCTTTAGCAGTTTTTGTTGTTATGTCAATTGGTACAAAAGTGGATGTAGAATTAGATTGTATACAATATCGATTGGGAATAGACAATATTGAATATGAAGAATTAATTACATTAAAGTTTGAAGGTAGATATGTTAATTCATTTCTTGCACATATTTTTGTTGGTGATGTATATATAGATGGTTATAAGTTAAATAACATTCCAGGTAAGAAAACTTCCCTTGATTTTAATAAGTATAATTCAGCTCAACTTTATGATACCAATGATAGTCATGGGGTTATAACAACTGATAGAATATTAATAAATGATGATTTTTCCAAAATGGCAATTTGTATAAATGAAGAAGGGTCTTGGAATTCGAGTTCAGGATTGATGATGGCAGCTCCTGCATCTAGTAGAGAGCAAGCTATAGCTATTTCAAACGAAGTAATGGATTCCTTTTTACAAAAAGAATTGGAGTAATTATATATGAAGAAAAAAATAGTAACTATTTTAAGTAGTATAGTTATTATATTTGTTATTTTACTTATGCTAATTATACATTTACCAAGAAATATTCAACGTGATTTTTTAGGTGTTCAAATAAAAGCAGGTGAGAAGAACGATGAAACTTTTGAATATGTTCTATTACACTTTGATGGAAGATTTCAAAAAGCATTTCTTACACAAGCCTCATTTGTAGGCTATGTAGTGTTAGAAAGTAATGGAGATGTTGCAGAAGGAGAAGTTAACATACGATTTCATCCAGAACTTGGAGGTTATCTAGTATTTTACTCAACTGATTCATCAGTACAAAATAATATTGGCAGTATATTTATTGATTCAAATTTTAAGCAAGTAACAATTACAGTTGCAGAACCTGTGGAGGGTAATCTAAGCAGAATACATTGGAGCAGTGATGATGGTCTTATCATATGTGCACCTGCATCTACTAGAGAAGAAGCAATAATAATGTCAAATGATTTAATGAAAAATTATTTAGAAAATAAAATGGAGCCAATAAAATAAATTATTAAAGATTTTACTTATTTGTGAAATTTTCAATAGTAGTTAATAATCGTTTTTCATTTGCTACAGAAACTGGAACAATTCCAATTTCATTATCTTTAAAAGTATAATCAATAAATTCTAATAAAGCTTTACTATTATTATTATCTAACTCCATTAAAAAAGCATAGTATTCTTCTCCAACTTCAGGGAAAATCAAAGGGGGATCAGAGTATTCTTCCATGAATGGCAAGTATAGATAGTAATTTTTATTCTTTTTTATATTAGTACCATATAATACTTCTTCAATAGTTATATCATATGCTATTCCAAGTTGCTCCCAAGTATTTAGGTAATCATTGTACGTATAAGAAGCTTCATATTGAAAATAAATAACTTCATTAACAACTAATTTTACTATGTGAGATGATTTGTCTATTAAAGTGTCAAAAGTTGTACGTTCTTTAAGAATACAAACATATCCTTCTCTAACGGGGACCTCAGACTCATCTATTAAAGTTATTCCTTCTGGTATTATTTTATATGATTCACATGCAGTAAGAAAAAACACAAGAATAAGTGTAATTAAAGTAATTTTTTTCATTTAGTACCTCCAACTTAATTATAGATGTTCTTAAAATATAATTGCCCCTACCTATATTATAAGCGATAATAGCATATAATATCCATGGAATTTATTATATTTTTTGATTTTTATTCCATTTTTATGATGTTTATTGAAATATTATAACTTAGCAATGTTGATACAATAGTGGCTAATAAAGTAAAAAAATGTATTGGTTAGCATATATAAAGGACAATTAGTAAGTTTTATTGAATTTTACTTTTTTTCTTTGCTATAGTAATACTAGATAGGAGTTTATTATGAAACATTTTTCATGGTTTATTGTAGGTATAAGTTTATTAGCGATTTTAGCAATATTAGTGTTTGATTCGATTCCTAGAAAAATTGATATATCATTTGATGGAATTTTATATATTGATAATGCTGAACATATAGAGTATCAAAAAGAACAAGAAATTCGTTTTGTAGGTAAATATAGGAATTCAATGTTCTTTGGTAAATATTTTAAAGGACTGATATATCAAAATGGTGTTGCTATACCAAATCAAGTTAAAGAGGTTTATGAAAATAGAGATTCAATGACTATAAACAATGAATCTATTACTATTGTTTTTAATAAATGTAATAAAGGTGAGGTGAAAATTCGTTATTATCATGAATATGATAATATACCTGAAATTCATTATGTAGGAGACTTATATATTAATGATGATTTTACATCAGTAGTATTTGATCCGAAAATTCTTTATACAGGTATTGGTTATGGTTGGGAATCTGGTGTTAATACTATTATATGTGCTCCAGTAGACTCAAAAGATGAAGCAAAACAACTATACAATGAAGTCATATCTACTTATGATAATTGCATAGAAGATAATGATAAATAAAGTATCACTTTTTATTAAGGAAAATTTAAGGTTATATATATATAATAAGTTTAAATTATTTTAGAAGGTGAAAAAAATGAAAAAAATATCAGTTATAATCGTAATAATAGTTATTTCAAGTTTGTTATTAACAGCTTGTAGTAGTAAAACCCTAGAAATTAAGACACTTGATGGTACACTAATTGAAGTAAGTACAGAAGGCTTAAGTGATGAACAAATAGATGCACTAGAGGATGTGCAAAATGATAAAATAAGTCTTAAGGAACTAATGCTATCTGGATTATTTACACAAGAGCATTTATCTGAATTAGGTTTAACTCCTAACCAATCTAACATAGGATTGAGAGGCAATGGCGAATTTGATAGAGATCAAGTATCACTTATTCCAAATTTTACAGATATTGATATTAATGATTTAAATCTTGAAGGATTATCAGATGAACAAGTTGGTATTGTTAAACAATTACTTAACGAAGAAGTAACTTTACAAGAAGTAATTAGTGCAGGCGTATTGGCAAATGAAGATTTACGTAATATGGGGCTTATATCCACAAATGCTGGTGGTAGAGGTGGTATGGGTGGTAGTGGTAAACAAAATACAGATGATGATTAAAGTAAAATAAAAAAATTGTATTTATAAAGACAGTAGTGATTTACTGTCTTTTTATTGCTATTTTCTATTTATAGTAAATTGATTATTATTACTAAAGTTAATAATATCAGTTTTACCATTAATAAGAGTAATAATTAAAGTAATATTATTATTATCACCTTTTCTTTTAATAGAACTAATTTTAGATTGTTTTTCATATACTTCCATAACTGAAACAAAGGTTGACTGGCCACCAATTGTTTCTAACATGAGAGTTGGTAACCATAAACAATTATTTTCACCAATATGATCCTTCATTCTAGATAAATCAACCCATGACTCGCAGATGCTTACTTTTCGGTTAGTTGATAAATCTGTATAAGCAAAATATGTTTCATTATCATGGAAAGTAACAGTAAATGTAGAATTTGGAGAATTATCGGTTTTAAAATTACGCATAAACTCATATTCTTCATATTGAGTGGGGTTTAATGATAATTCTTGTGTTTCTAGGTTTGTAAACGTACTTCGTTGAAATTTGCGATGACTATTACCACCAATAGTTTGATAAATATCAATAATATATGAGTCTTGTTCATCTATATCAATCATAGCTAATAATCTAAGAGATTTATCAGCATCAACATATTCTTTGGCTTCTGCACAAATAACATGATATAAATCTGTGCTTTCAAAGAGTAAAGTTTTTCCATATTCAGGATAACGTAAGAAAGTTTCTGATTTTGATAAATTTACATGTTCTTTATTATCAATAACAACAATATTATGTGAACTTGGATGGCGATACCACTTTACTTGATTGGAAAACCATCCACCATAACCAACAGGTGGGTAACCAAAACCTGAGATAATATTTTTACCTTTAAAAAATAAACCAAAATTCAATGCTTCTTGATGAGAATGATTGGCACCTGAATCATAAAGTAAAAAAGCCATTCTCTTATTCTGATTTTGTCCACTATGTAAAAAAGCCATACGATATTTTTCATAGTTTGTGCTAATTTGATTTGTACTAGTTCCATGTTCTAAAATTATTTTTTTAACTAAGGTAATAATTTGAATTTTATCTGATTTTTTTGTAAATAAATCATCTTCAAATAGATTATCAAATGAATATCCATTATTTATATATATTATTTTCAGAAAATCAATATCACCAAAATGTTTGTAGAGTTGGTAGGCAAACCAATCAGGGGAGTATCTTACTAATTTTTGAGCATTAGCTTGATATTTTGTGATAATTGATACATTAGACAAACTTTTCATATTAAAGGTACCGGTATCTCCACAATGAGGGTAATATTTGTTCATATACCAGGAGTCAATATGGAAACGATATGTTTTATATAGTATTGGGTATTTAGTTAAAATTTCATTAATAAAATCTTCACTTAATAAACTTAATTGAGTAAATAAGTCTAATAATAAACTTGGACCTATAGAGGCATATCCTGAAATGCCTTTTTCACCTGGTAACCCATCAACTAAAGTGTTTTCTTTAATAATATGATCTAAACCATTCATGATTTCTTGTTTGTTTTCAGGCCAATTAAGAGTAATTTTTGTATTTAGTATAGTAATATCAGTTGATGGGGGATTTGAAAATATTTTTTTCTTATTATTAAGAATATCTTGAAAAAGTTCATGTTCGATTTGTTGCTGAATTTCTAAAAAAGGTAGTTTTAGATAATTTGTAAGATTATCATCATTTTTTATAGCATCAAATACCATATCATAGGAATTTATCATATACTTACAGTCAGTAGATGCACTTGCCCAATAACAAACATAACCATTTGATTTATTTGCTTGTTCATACATAAGACCTTGTTTATAATAATCAAAATACTTATGAAATTTTGAGATAGAAAAAAGAAGTATTGCTACTCGTGTTGCATATGCTTGTTTTTTTGTTACTAAATAAGCTAATGAAAGTGCATTAATACCACCAATAATATTTGTTTCCCATTGACCCATGGTTAGATAATATGCAATAAAACGGTAATTTTCACCATCATCATGTACATAACCATTACCATCATCAATATATTTATCACCTGTAAGTAGTTTGTTATTAGCTAACTCATAAGAAAATCTTTTATCTTTAGTTAACCCAGATTTATAGTAGGCTTCGAAATCATTATCTGGGAAGAATTTATCGCAATGAGGACATTGTACTTTGTAAGGATGATTTTTAATATCTATTTTCCAATTATACATCAATACAGGTTTGCCACAATCAGGGCAATTGCCATATGATAATACAAACCAAGAACGCAATAAGTTTTCAGAGAACATTAGATTGTTTATCTGGTCAAAACTCATATTCAGCCAAAAACTTGCATTACTTATTATTTCATTTTTCTTTTTCTCTGTTAACGATATCTCATGTCCACTATAAAATGTACTCTGCTGTTTCATTATCTTAAAATCCTATTTATAACTCGTTCCATCAAAACCTTTTTTTTGATTATACCACGTTACAAATAAAATAAAATGTAAAGATATTTTTTTGTTCATAATTTTAGTTAAAATCTTGTTATTTATAAATAAATAATTTATAATAAAAATAATCATTGGCATATTTTTATAGTTAGGAGAGATTATAATGAATTATAGACCTGAAGTAATTGAGTATTTATCATCACCTATAACTTGGGTTATTGCAGAAATACTTGCTTTTGTTCTTTTCATTTATTGTTTAGCGGTTATTATTAAGCAA
The DNA here is from genome assembly GCA_023145435.1 of Clostridiales bacterium. GTDB lineage: Bacteria > Bacillota > Clostridia > DUPQ01 > DUPQ01 > JAFGUQ01. The sequence continues at coordinate 41,901 of JAGLDS010000004.1, read as the reverse complement.
AATAAAAATAGGAATAGAGTATATCGCACTTTTGAATTATTTGGATTTGTTGTATTTGCAGGAATATTTGAAAATATTGGAGTTATTGGAAATACATATAATTACTCACTTGATAGGTTAGTAATGATAGGTGTTGTCCCTTTATCTATATTAATGTTTGAAGCTGTTATTTTCTATGCTGCATTAAGATTTGCTGAATTAATGAAATTTCCAAAATGGGCAATACCTTTTGTAGTTGGGTTTTTAGGTGTACTACAAGACTTAACAATTGACCCTGTAGCAGTTTTTGATTTACATTTAGTTAAAGGTGTAATGGAGGGAAGATGGAATTGGACATCACATTATAAAGAGATGTTTTTTGGTATTCCATATTTTAATTATACAGGATGGTTTTTCCTAATGTTTTACTATGCTACTTTAATTTTATTAGGTAGATATCTATATAAAAAATCAAAGGAAAAAACTAGTGTGGGTATAGCATATATTACAATTGCTCCAATAGCAGGTGTTTTATTAATTGTATCTCCAATTAATAGATTTTTACTATTTCTTTATCCAATATTTCCACTATTTAAAAATAGAGTAGCTGAAATAAGTATGCTCTCATTAATAATGATAGTTAGTATGGTAATAATGTTTATATATCGTAAGCGAGGTGAAATGGTAAATATTATTAAGCAACCAGTAGTATGGGTAATTCCACTAATTCTTCACTTGTTTGATATTATTTTAGCTTTTTCATTAAAAATCACACTAGCATATATTCCAGTTATATTATTTGCTAGTGTTCATTTAGGGTATTTAGCTTATTATTTATTAAAATCAAAAATAAAAGGAGAAACAAAAGATGTTTAAACGCTACGAGAATAATCCGATTATTAAGAGAACACCAAATACTTTTTATAGTAAGCATGTAGCAAACCCAGATTTACTAGAATTTGATAATAAGTATTTAATCTATTTTAGAGGGCAATCAGAAGCTTGCCATGATCAATTAGGAGTAATGTATACTGATGTTGATAAATTTGATGGTGTTACATGGACGCACTATAAAGGGAATCCAATAATAAAAGCAAGTGAAGACCAAAGCGCTTTTGATTGTAGGCATTTAGTAGATCCTGCTACTGTTATTATTGATGGTAAAATCTTTTTGTATTATTCAGGCCATTCTTATCACCAAAAAGCTTGTATTGGTTTAGCCACATCTTTAGATGGTCTTAATTTTACTAAACATAGTGATAGTCCAGTTATTAAAGGTGCCATAGCACCTGAAGTTGTTATAAAAGATAATTTAGTACATCTTTTTTATCAACGAGAAGTTAAAAAGGATGTTTTTAACTTTTTTTGTACAACTAGTACAGATGGAATCCACTTTGATGAATCAAAAGAGCGTGTAGTATTTACACAATCAAATGTTAAAGGTGCTTTTGATGAAGTTAGTATTACTACTGGACGTATTTGGCAAGAAGGTGATACTTATTATATGACTTATGGTGGATGTGATAAATTTGCAGATTACCCAATAGCATTTGGACTAGCTAAATCAAGTGACTTATTTAATTGGTTGAGATATCCAAGTAATCCTATATTAAATAGAGGAGAAGTAGGCGAATGGGACGAAGGTGCAATGTGGTTTGGAACTGTATTTAAACGTAATGGAACATATTATATGTGGTATGAAGGAACAGGAGCAGGTTTAGGTACTATTTCAAAACAAGCTAAAGAGGCATCTATTCTTTGCCGGAATAATGATTATGGTGGGTACGCTAGTATAAACTTTTCACAAACTGGCTTAGCTACGTATAAAGGTGATATGCCAAAATGGTAAAATAACTCAATTAAAATTCAACACAAATAGTAACAATACTATATGTAGGTACTACAAAATCAATACTATTATTATTTTGTAGTACTTTTTCATTGCCTTTAATTTCATCTTCATTAATATCTACAAAATATGATTTTTTTGGCTGTTTTTTAAATTCAAAAACAACCTCTTCATTATATCCTTCAGTCTCATATACTCTAATAATTATTTTATTATTTTCTTCTGCCATTTTAAGTGATGATACAATTACATTACCTTTTTTTAGTGATATAAAGCTATTTTGAAGAGGAAGAGTACCTTTATGTACTGTTCCTGAAACGAATCTAATTGGATGATTATAGTTGTATGCTCTTTTGATAAGTGTATAAGATGAATTTACATCAACTAAATCAATTGCTAATTTAAACTTATGTACACCATTATCAGGATAGGGGTCTGGTGAATAAGAACTTCTTATTAGGGTTAAAGCCATTGAATTATTTACACCTCTAAATCCATATTTACAATTAGACATTAACATAAGAGATTTACTTCCACTATCAGGAATAGCTACCATAAAACTATTTGCTGGTACATCCATTTTTATATCACTTCTACTAATAGTTCCAAAAGGAATATCATATTTATAATTACTACATTTATATCCTAATGGCATATAAAAGTTTAATTGTGGTATTAATTGACCTTTTTTAGAAGTTTCTTGCCAGTCACACTCAACATTATAGTCAAGTTTTGTACTATTAATATCAAGTGATATTACAACTTTTAATTTACTGCTTCTAAATTTTACTTCATATTCTATCCATTGTATTAAAGAATTACTATTTATATGAGTATTTGTAATTTTTATATTTTTATCTATATCATTAATATTTGAATATCGTCCAATTATCCAAGCTGTCATACCTTTTGAATCATCTTCATCAATTACTCTAAAAACTCCTGCATGATTATTACTATCAACATATTCTATATTGTTTTTTTTGTTTAAAAGTGATGTTATTTTCATACTTATACTGTCAAAAGTGACTGAAACTTGTGTGTTTTCTAAAACTAATTTTTCATTTGTATGTACACGTGGATCTGTTGGCCATTTAATTGCTATATCACTTATGTTTTTTTCTCTCATTACATATGTATTGTAACCATATGAAGGAACACTAGCTTTAATTAATAGGGTAATATATGTATGATCCCAATAATTACCCTTTTTGTTTTCAATCATTTGATGCTCTATATTATTATCTTCACTATCAATTAATTCAATTTTATTAACATCGCCATCCCAATCCCATATGGTTAATTCAATATTTTCATTTTTGTTATATTGTGATGAATTAAACAAATGAAATATTCTTGTTTTTCCTTTACCACGCTCAGTTTGTGGGAATAAAAACTCATTTAGACCATATCCAACCCCGGCACCTTCGGATGTTGTCTCATTTACTAATTGTTCTTCTAAATAAAGATTTGAAGTATCTATTTTTGAGGCTATATTTCTAATTGCATTACTTGCACCTGTATTTGCATATGCTAGAGTTTCTTGAAACTGACCCATTGCATATTCTCTGGTTTCGACCACACCTGAACCTGGTAAAATATCATGAAACTGATTAAAAAGTGTTTTCTTCCATGCATTTTCATATTCTGAATGTGGATAACTACCATTGTTAAAAATTGTGGATATTGTGCTTAGTGATTCTGCTTCATTTAATTTTGCTTCACTAATTCTATTTGCAAGTTTTATTCGTGTTTGAGTAGTATAACAACCTGTAAAAACGAAGTTTACTTCACCTTTTAGAATTGGAAGATCTTCTTTGATAGCATCAAGTGAATTGAAAAACTCATTATATGTTCCAAACTTAATAGAAGGGAAGATGGGCCATGAATTCATAGCGATAAGTTGTTTTATATCTTTTCTGGTTGGACCTCCACCATGATCACCAACACCATAAACTTTTAACATTTTCTTAATATTATATTTTTGACAAAACTCAGGTACATGTACTGCAATATTCTCATCAATTTTGGCATTGTACCAAAGCGGTTCTCTATATATAATAATTGAGTTACCAGATGGGGCTATATATTTTGAAAGATTATGCCCGTCATTACCTCTACAATGATAATAGTATTTTACTCCACCTTTTGTAAGGATTTCTGGAATATTTTGATTGTGACCAAATGTATCTGGTTCAAAATCAAGTGAAAGTGAGTCTTTTTCAATTCCAAATAATTTTGATAAGTATTTTTTTGTATATAGTATGTGCCTTGCAAGACTTTCACCATTTGGCATGTTTTTATCAGCTTCAACCCAAGTAGAAGCTGTAATCTCAAATCGTCCTTCACTTACTCGTTGTTTAATTTCTTGTAACATTTCATTATCATATTTTTCCACAATTCTATATACAGATGCTTGTGACTGAGAAAATGTAAAAGCTGGATATTCTTTCATTAAATCTAACATTGTTCTAAATGTATCAAGAGTTATTGCAACGGTTTCAGAATAATCCCACATCCAATTCATATCAATATGGGCATGTGAAGCGCAAATCATCGTATAACTTTTAGCTTTTGATGATAAATTATTGAGCATTTCTTCAGCTTTAAGTGTTACATCTTTTTTAATAAATCCATCTAATGTGAATTGCTCTAATATATAGGTAATTGCTGTTTCAAGAATATTATCATATTTATTACTATTTACTTTGGATAATTTTGTCCCATAGATTAGTTGAGCAATAATTCTCTTTTCCCATGGACCTTTTACTTTTTTATTAAGTTCATCTAACTTTGTAATTATTTCACTTTTCATTATATTGTCCCCTTATATTTTTATTAATAAAATAATAGTAATTACTTTTAGAATAATTGATTCTATTATATATTGTCAATGTTTAACTACAAATATAAAAAGTTGAATATATTTTTTTATGGTATAATAAATGTGCATCTTATTAAACACACAATGGAGGAATATATGAAACTGGCATTTTCCACTTTGTCATGTCCACAATGGACATATAAAAGTATACGTTCTGCAGCCATTGATTTAGGGTATGACGGTATTGAAATCAGAGGGATTGAAAACAAATTATTTGTTCCTGATATTGAAGAGTTTTCTGAATTAGTTGGTAAAAGAACAGTTATGGAATTACGAGAACATGGAGTTGATATTCCATTATTATCTTCGGCGTGTTATCTATTTGATCAAAATCATCCTGATATGATGATGCAAGAAGGTATTGATTATATAGACACAGCATCTATGTGTGATGTGGATTATGTTAGAGTTTTGTGTGATAAAGATCCACATGCATCAAATATTGATTTTGAATTTACTATTATGAATTTAATTAATTTGGCAACATATGCTCAGGACATGAGCGTTACTTTGCTTGTAGAAACAAATGGCTATTTTGCTGATTCTAATAATATGTTAAAGCTAATTGAGAGAGTAGAAGGCTTACCTGTCATGGTTTTGTGGGATATTCATCACACTTGGCGATATCATAAAGAGCAGCCTAGAAAAACCATTGAAAAGATTGGTGAGTATATAGCCTATGTTCATGTTAAAGATTCAATAATGGTTGATGGCAAAATTGAGTACAAACTAATAGGAGAAGGGGACATACCTATTAAAAAAGCTATTTTGGAATTAAGGAAATTTGGATATGAAGGATACTTATCTTTAGAGTGGCTTAAAAGATGGAATAGTACCATTGAAGAACCATGGGTTGTTCTACCTCAATATCTTAACTATATGAGCAATATAATATAATAAAGTTTTTAACAAATATGATATAATAATTTTCAATGTAAAATAGTAAAGTATTTACATAGTAATGTATTTGTTTTACTAAAATATTAATAAAAAAAGAGGTTATTATGCAATATGTTTTTGTTTGTGACAAAAAAAATGAATTATATAATTTAGCTAGAAAAACTAATAATAATATAGAAAGATCAGACACCATATCTTTAGCATTGGAGAAAATAATACCTGAATCTGTATTATGTATTTTTGAAGATACATATCCACAAAAAAAGAATATTATTACAAAACATACTCTTGATTTGCTAAAAAGTAAAAAAATTAAAGTGATAATTGAATATCCTAAAGAAGTATATAATTTGCAAAAAAATAAAGTTATAAAGTTAGATAAAGAACGTATTGTTGATATAAAATCATTAAATATAGGTCAAAATAATTGCCATTATATAATACCGTATGATATAGATAGTAAATATATAAGATATACATTTGCTAAAGTAGCTGGATATAAAAAAGCTGTATATGGATTACCAAATGAAAATTATCCTTATATATTTTATCATCCAGATTATAGTAATGTTCAAATAGTAACTTCAAAAATAAGCTCACCCATAACATCACGATTTAAACCAATAAGTTTTTTTGAACAATTATATAAAAAAGTTTTTAATTTAGATATTACATATTTAGAAAGTGTTAAAGCATCATATACAAAAGAACAAAAAATTAATCAAGATGATGTAAAAAATACTATAAATCGTTCTACTAACTGGTTCAAAAAATATATGCTTACATATGATATGAATGGAACACAAGTGTATGAAGGCTTCACATCAAATATAAATTGTGATGGGACACAAACAATGGCTAGTACAATAAGAACTGACTGTATTGGAGAAGCTAGTTTAGTATTTGCACTTGATTTTTTATTAAAAGATAATAAGTCTAGTAAAAAAACATCAGAGGAACTATTGAAATATATTTTTCAAGATATAAACCAGGAATTAGATATGTCTAAAGATTTTGGTGGATTTATAAAATGGTATGGAAAAGGTGAGAAAATTTATTATGCAGACGATGATGCTAGAGTACTTTTAGGTACAATTACAAGTGCTAATATTCTAAAAACTAATAAACATAATGAAGGCATGATTAAAAGTATATTAGCATATCTACGCAGTATGCCAGAAAAAGGTATATATATAAACTGTTTGCGATTTAATGATAAAATGATTGTTGATGATTTTTCTTGGGATGATATAAAAACAAAAGTAAAAGTAAATTATTCACCTCATTATGTATCATATTTATGGGCGGCATTTTTATTAGTTTATGAGATAACAAAAGATAGCGAATTATTAGAGATTTCAAAAAAAGGTATACTTGAAATGATGAGCAAATATCCAGATGGGTGGTTATGGACAAATGGTATAATGGCTGAGGTTTCTAGAATGGTTTTACCATTATCATTATTATATAAATTTGATAAAGATATAAGAATTAAAAAACATCTTGATACCTTATTTAACGTTATTATTGAACAAACTAATGAATCTGGTTGTATGATTGAAAAAATGATTTTACTAGAAAATGGTAAATATCTACCTCCAAAGTGTAACAATGATTATGGTAGATATGAAGCACCAATAATACATGATAACGGAGATCAAGCATGTGATTTACTATATTCACAAAACTTTGCATATTTAGGGTTACATGAAGCGTATTACTCAACAAATGATATTAAATATAAACATTTAGCAGATAAGATGACAGAATTTCTTGTGAAAATACAAACAAAATCTGATGTTCATAAAGAACTAGATGGTGTATGGATGAGAAGTTTTGATCCAACAATGTGGGAATATTATGGAAGTGGAGCAGATACAGGGTGGGCAGCTTTATGCGTCGAATCTGGGTGGACGAATAGTTGGATTAATATTGTAATGTCGCTAAGAGAACAAAATAAAAGTTTATTAGACTTTACTGATAATAAAAGTGATTTCCATGATTTATATTGGAAAATAAAAGATACACTAAAATAAGGAATTTATATGAAAAAATCATTAGCATTTACAAATGGGATAATTATTGCTTTTATGGTACTAGTCAACGGACTATTAGCTAAAGCACTTGGAAATTATCTTGCACTCTTAATATTTTTTGGAGTTGGATTAATAATTAGTACGATTATAGTACTAATTAAAAAAGAACATAAAAATATATTTAATAACATACCAAAGTATTTACTGATTTCAGGTGGTCTTGGTGTATTAAATATTTTTCTAAATAATGTATGTGTTAATAAAATAGGTGTAGCTTTAACCTTAGGATTATGTCTAACAGGACAAATTATTTTTTCAGCAATATTTGAAAATTTTGGATTTTTTGGTGTAATTAAGAAAAAGTTAACTATTAAAAAATTACCAGGTTACTTATTAATATTAGCAGGGGCTTTCGTTATGATTGTTATGGGTATCTCATAATGATATATGGATTGTTAGCTGTCATAACGGGAGTGAATCTTGTATTTACTACAACATTTAACTCGAAAATCGGTACTTTAAAAAGCGTGTCTGTTAGTGCTTTTATTAATTTTCTTATTGGATTATTTGCAAGTGGTATTGTAATGATATTATTTTATAAAACGGTAGATATTCAAATAGTGAGTAGTGATTGGTATATATTTACAGGTGGTTTTATAGCTGTTTTTATAGTAATGATAAGTAATTTTGTTATTGCTAATATTGGCGTATTTTTTGCAACCCTATTATCTGTAGCAGGGCAACTAATCATGGGAACATTAATTGACTGGATTCGTTCAGGAGTTTATCCTATATGGCCTACAGTTGGTGGCATTTTAATCGTATTAGGATTATTATATATACATCAAGTGGAAAAAAGAGAAATTAAGAAAGGGGCTATAAATGGGTGACTATGATTTATTGAAAACAAATTGGAAAAAATTAAAAGGGCAGGTAACAGATCAGGCGAAAAAATTTAAAAAACCTTTACTGGAAAAAGAATATGATCATGAAGCAAAACTAATTGATTTAATTCCACATGAACAATTTACCATTGGACAGGTATCTTTTACTAAAGTTGCATATCAAAGACGGTCAAGAAGAAAAGGAAGCTCACAACCACTAACATTTGAAGAATTATCATTTTTATTATTTTTTACTAATGGCGTTAAACTTTTTGATAGACCAATGTTTAGAACAGTTCCATCAGCTGGAGCTAGACATGCTTTTGAAACATATATCCAAGTTGAAAGGGTAGAAAGCTTAGAAAAAGGACTATATAGATATTTACCACTTAGTCATCAGTTGTTGTTTTTGAAAAAGGGAAGTTACGATGAAGTAGTAACTGGGTTTTTAGGACAAAACTTTAATGCAGGTGTTTTATTTATGTGGACAGCCATTCCATATAGAATGGCTTATCGATATAAAGATGAAAGTGAAAAGTTGATCTTAATTGATGTGGGACATTTATGCCAAAACTTGTATTTAGCATGTGAATCAATTGGATTAGGTGCATGTGGTATTGGCGCATATGATCAAGAATATATTGATGAGTATATAGAAGTAGATGGTAAAGAGGAAGTTGTAGTATATAATGCTACAGTAGTAAAATAAGGGTGATTTTAAATTTTTAATGCTTTTTGTGTCAAAATGAGTTATAATTGTGAAACTATAAATGGAGGAAATTAATTGAAAATTAAATCCCACATTAAAGTGGCTAATGTACTATTAACTGAAATGACAAGTAACTCACATCAAGTGATTCATAAGAATTTATTTAAACTAGGATCTATTGTACCTGACGTATTACCACATCTAAGGTTTATGCATCATCATTTTATAAAAAACGAAAAAAAATTAATAAAATATACAACTCGGTTATCAAATACAACCAGTACTTACCAACTTTCATATAATTTAGGTAAAATAACCCACTATATTAGTGATTCTTTTTTGTATGTTCATAATATTGAGTTTAAGAACAATCTTATTTTACATCGTCGTTATGAAAATAAATTCTCATGGTTTATTAAAGAAGCATTCTATATAGATCAATTTTATTTTGGGGAAAGTGCAATAAAGATAGACTGTATTATTGATTTATTAACTAATCATCTGTCAACTTATTTAAATCGTATTAATCATAAAGTGAATCCAATGGATAATTTTATGAATGATTTACTATATATTGTACATGTTAACACTGAAGTCATTAATGCTTTCATTAGGCAATTTCAATATAATTTAGTTCTTAGTCAATAATAATTTCACAATCATTGTTACTACAGTCAATTGCTAAACTTAAAATACCATTATCATAAGTATAGGAGATGTTTTGTTGATTTACTAAAACACTAGTAGGCTGTATTGTAAAAATTTTCATATCATATAATCTAGTTTTAACCATATTATCATGGGAACCATTTCGCTTTGAAACGTTAATTATTATTTGTTTATCTTTTTTACAAGTAATTGTGCTTTCACAACGTATGTTTTCTTTATAAGCAAGTGAAATACCATCATCTTCATATAAGGTGTATGTACTAAAAGCTGAAGGATAAATCTCTAAAGTTAACTTATCAACTTTCTTTTCACCTACAAAATCCATTTCTGGCCAGTAGGGGATAATTGCACCTTCTTTAACAAATAAACCTCCACCTTTATTAGTAGGTAATGTTAATGTAGTGGATTTTGGTCCAATAACCTTTTCCTTAGTATAATAATCTATCCAAGTACCTTCTGGTAAGTAGATATCATTTGAAAAACAAGATATTAATAGATATTCTCCAAGCATATATTGGTTTTTAATATCATCTACTAATTCATCTTTTTCAAATACAAAAGGAAGTGGTCTCATAACGGGAGTACTATGAAGATAAGCTTCATATGCTGCTGAGTATAAGTATGGAATAATTGAATATCTAAACTTTGCATATTCTATATATATTTGTTTTAATTCTTTATTTAGTAACCATGGTTCTCTAAAGTAGGCCCAGTTGCATAATTGTGACCATGTTTGTAAAAACCCAAAGTGAATTCCTTCTTTAGTAAATACATGCATATCACAACTTGTGTTCGTATGACCACTAAAAGCATGATTTAACATGGAGGTGAGTGGTTTTTCTTGGCCACCTGTATCGCCAGCCCAAGTTGCAGCGTATTGTTGAATTCCTGCAAATCCACCTGAAGAGTAAATCATAGCACGTTCACCTGTATGATTTTCATAACCTTTAGCCATTTGTTTATTTAATAATAGTGGATATAGATTATGCATTTCATCATCGCCCATACCATTACCATATAATCTATCAGGATGTTCATTTACTTGCCATGCACCATCCATTTTAAAAGCTTTAGCTCCATAATCTGTGAATTTTTTAAGATGTTCAAACCACGCTTCGTCTTTAACTATGGTCTTATCCATTAAAATTGGTTCGTGACCTATGTTTTGATCTAATTCAAAGTCATCAATTGAACGAATATTATCATTTTTATATTTCTTATTATTATCAATCTTTTTAATAACTGCATTTCGTTCTTCTTCATAACTTAAGTCATAATCACAACATAGCCAGAGACTTAATTTAAAACCTAACCGTTCAATAGCACCAAAAAAAGTTTGTTCGTTATTTTCCTTGCTGATAGCCCAAGGTGGGATAGGGAAACGCTCTTCACTAAACTGTTTATTAACTGTGTTATCATAATATGTACTCATCCATTTTGGTTCTAGACCAATAACATCACATGGAATACCTTCTCTACGTAAATTTAGCATATCACTCATAACATCATTAACATTATGTTCCATATTACATACAAATGTTAATCCATATGCGAATTGTGGTAATAAACTAGGTTTTCCTGCAAATCGGCCATAGGTAGCTAATACATCATTGTATGAATCTCCAATAAAGAAAAATAAATCTAATTGTCCTGCTTCACTGAATATAGCTAATTCATCATTGTTTTTTGAGCATATATCAAATATTTGTCTATAAGTGGTATTAGAGTAAATTCCATAATATTTTGATGATAAAATGAATGGAGAGGGAACATAACTTTTTACATTTTTTACCCAGATATCAGCTACTGTACCTCTTTTTTGTAAACATTCTCTAGTTGTATCACCGAGGCCATAATATTTTTCATCACTACTAGCTAGTATAACAGCTTGAAAGCCATTTGTTTTACTAAATGATAAATTAGCTTCAAAACCATATTCGTTATTTTTGTTTGTAATAAATAAGTGATTGTTTGATAAATCATACTTAATAGATAGGTAATCATTACTATATTGAAGTTGTTTATTGTCTTCTATAAAAGTTTGATAAGTTTCATTAACATTAAATATACCATATCTAACTGGTCCAGTTGTTTCTTCAAAGAGGTTTTCATTACTTAACCTAACTCTTAGTGTATTCTCTGATACAAGTGATAATTTAACATAACCATTTTTTGTTTGTGCTACAATACTCATAATACAATCCACCTTTTCATATCTATTTTGAATTATACCAAAGAAATGTAAAAAAAGTATCACAAGTTTAAAAAAAACAGTTAAGTGATGATATAATAAATAAAAAGGGAGTAATTATGAGCCAACCAAATATTATATTTATTATGACAGATGACCATGCGTCACACGCAATGAGTTGTTATGGGAGTAAAATTAATAAAACACCAAATATGGATAGAATCGCAAATGAGGGAATAAAATTTGATAATTGCTTTTGCACTAATTCTATCTGTGCTCCTAGTAGAGCTACCATTTTAACAGGAACTCATACTCACATAAATGGAGTGAAAACATTAGGCGATAAATTAGATAATACACTAAATAACTTTCCTAAAATGTTTCAAAAAGCAGGTTATCAAACAGCTATTGTTGGAAAATGGCATTTAGGACAAGGAGAAAAGCATTGGCCTAGTGGATTTAATCACTTTAATGTTTTACCAGGTCAAGGAGATTATTTTGATCCTGTTATGGTTGAAAATGGGGTAGAAAAAGTTTTTAAAGGATATGTAACAGATATAATAACTGATAAATCGTTGGAATGGTTAGAAAAAAGAGATCAAGAAAAACCTTTTTTACTTCTATGTCACCATAAAGCGCCACATAGACCATGGAATGTTCATGAACGCTATGCTGACCACTACAGCGAAGATATACCTGTACCCTTAACATTTGACGATGATTACAAAAACAGGTCTCAGGCAGCGTTTAGAGCCACTATGAGGGTAGAACGTGACTTTAACTCCCTTGACTTAAAAATTAAGTTACCAGATGGGTATGAAGAGTTTGATTCGTTTCCAATTCCTGAAGATATATCTACTTTACAATATGAAACAAATGAAGGAGATATTGTTACATTCAAAAGTAAGAAAGAATTAAAAAACTGGAAATATCAAAGATATATGAAAGAATATTTACGTTGTATTGATTGTGTTGATGATAATATTGGTAGAATTCTTGAATATTTAGATGATAATAATCTTACTAAGAATACCATGGTTGTATATACTTCAGATCAAGGGTTTTATTTAGGGGATCATGGTTGGTATGATAAGCGATTCATGTATGAACATTCATTAAGGATGCCTTTTGTTGTAAGATATCCTAAAATGATCAAACCAGGAACGATTAGTGATCAAATGATTTTAAACCTTGATTTTGCTCAAACATTTCTTGATTTAGCAGGAATTGCAAAAGACCCTATTATGCAAGGAAAAAGTTTCATTAATATTTTAGATGGGAGTTTAAAAGAAACATTAAGAGAAGATATGTATTATCGCTATTGGATGCATTTAGCTGATCATAATGTTGCTGCACATTATGGTGTTCGTACAAAACGATATAAACTAATTTACTATTACGGAAAAGCTTTAGGAACTTTAGGATCAATAGATACTGATACACCAGAAGAGTGGGAATTATTTGATTTAAAAAATGATCCAAATGAAATGAAGAGTTTATATAACGATATAAAATATGCTGATATTAGAGAAAAATTACGCAAACGATTATATGAATTAAAAAATGAAGCAAAGGATTTTGAATAATACCAATATAAAAGAAATGAGATTTCCACTCATTTCTTTTTAGAATATTCTAAATAAATACTTTATTTTAATTGCATTAATTCATAAAGAACTAAACCTTTTTTATGTGCTTTAATATCACCGAAATCAATTTTTAAATCCATTTTTGATTCAAAACGGAAATAATAAGGATTAACAAAAAGTCTTAGTATTTTTTGTTTCCATTTGGGAAATGAACTTAATAAACTAGCAGCTTCAATAACTTTAGGATTATTTAAAGTTATATCAATAGTATTTCCTTCAAGTTCCCAGCTAAAAACAAGTTTATTAGGGTATTTACGACCAGAAGAATACTTTGTAAAATCAGTTGTTTTTAATTTAAGAGGAACGCCATTACCAGTTAAAATTTTATCACCTTTGGCAAGCATGAGAACAGGTAGTTTTTTAGAACCGAATTTTTTTCTAGTGATTTGTTCAACAAAAATAATAGTATAATCGTCAAATTGTGCTCGACCCCAATACCAATGGTCTTGTACAGAAGGTAATGCAAGATTACCCCAATTGTGGTCATGATAGCCAGAACCTGTTACTTTATGTGTTTTTCCATTATAGGTTAATGTTCCACTTACTGTACCATATGGAATAGGTGCTACCCAACCAAAATAATGATTAATATCTCCAAAAAAGATTTTTCCATCTCTTGGTCTAAAAGGTGGAACAATTCCATTAAAAGTTAAATCTGCAATTATATCTTCAACTTTTGCATGAAGAGTATATGTTTTTAAATCTCCTTTTACCCAGTTTGGTCCTATTTTCACATCACAGCTTTTCTTTGATGATGTAAATGTATTTTTAGATAAATTTGAGATTTTAAATATTTTATCTTCATTAGGGCGAGTTATAGTTATCATAACTCCAGGTTTTAATGGACCTTTATATTCCATTATTGATTTAGTCATATAAACAATAACTATAGTGGTTCCGTCATCTAAAGATGCGTCAAAATACCACCATTCAAAAAAACCACGCCCAGTATTAGTGCGAAACCCATCTTCAAACAACTTAACGGAATCAGTTATACCTAATTTCTTAAGGTCATCATCATCTGATACATAAATAGATTTATTTTTACTTTTAAATTCTATCATATTAAAACTCCTTTATTATATTATACTAAATTAATACTGTTTATGTGAAGATAAGTAAATTTCTAACAATCCTCCTTGAACTAATTGTTTGTGAGGTATGCTAAACCCTTTAATTACCTTATTATTAAACGTAATTTTCTTAATATATCGATTTCTTTTACTATTGTGATATGTTTTTATATGTAGGAGTTTACCACTATAATATTGATTATCAAGGTTAATTGTTATTTCATCAAATATAGGAGCTGTAATCATATATGATGGATTCTCATAAGAACCACCTTTAATATCAAAAAGGCCTAAACCAAGTAATAGGCTAGTTCCTGATGATAAACCACAGTCATCATCTTCTCTAAATCCATTTTTACCTGTATTTGAAAATAATTTTTCTTTAACTAAACGTGTCCATTTTTGACTTAAATGTGATGCACCAACTTCATGGAATACAGCAGCTGTAAAACGCATATTCTCATTTCCATAGTTTATATATGCCTTATTTCTACGAGTAGTAGGTTTTTTAGCATAGAATTTATTTATTATTGACTTTTTAAAAGCCCCATCTAGTTTTTTTATTAACGTTTCTTTCCCACCCATCAATATTGCTAAGTGGGGAAGATCATAAGTTGCATAAAAAGTGTAACTCCATGAATTACCTTCACAGAATTCTTTAGTATCTCTAGGGTTAAATGATTTCATAAAGTGACCACTTTTGTACTTAGGACGTATAAAACCGGTATTTGTATCAAAGAGATGTTGATAGTTACGACTTCTATCATGAAAGTATTTGTAATCTTTATCTTTACCCAATGCTTTTGCATAATTAGATAGACACCAATCATCAAATGAGTACTCTATGGTTTGAGATGCAGAATCACAATGGGAACCGCTACTTTTTCTATTTCTTATTGGGATATATCCTTTACTAATATATTCTTTAATACCGCCATCAAGATAGGTATAATGCTCATACCCTGATTTACTCATTAATCCACCTAGAAAGGCATTAGCATAAATTCCTTTATAAGCATCTTCTAGTGAGAAATCTCTAATTCCCTTAAAGTAAGCAGAGATAATAAAACTACCTGAATGAGCACCAATCATTACGTAGGTATAATTTCCACCTGAAGGACCTCTAGGAACGTAACCACCATTATTTGAAAAAGCAATTAAGGAATTAACATAGTCAGATTTAATTTTAGGAAAGATTAAATCATAGATAATACTTAGACTCCACTGATTACCCCAGAACACATCTGCATTGCTAATCATAGGATGACCACTTGTTTTTCTAACAATTGCTTTTTCACTTGTCATGTCAAGATATTCATTATTAACATCTGAAGTAATGTGACCACCCATAGCGGTTCTCCATAAATCTGTATAGAATTTTACAAGAACCTTATGTTTAGTACTTTTCACTATAACTTTTGACAAGTAATTATTCCAAATTATTTTTGCATCTTTTTTTACTTTATTAAAATCAAAATGAGGTAATTCACTTAACATATTTTCTTTAGCGTTTTGTGTACTAACATATGATAAGGCAACCTTCATAATAACCTGCTGTGTAGTGATATTTTCCATGGATAAAAGTAATTTACCATGGTTTTCTTCCATAATAAAAGGTTGATCTAAACTTATATGAAAGTATATTTTACATGGCTTTGATCGTCTAACTGTAGGTGCATTAATTACATAACCTTCTATTGTTTGATAATCGAGTTTTTTTATTTTATAACCTGACATTTCACTAGGTCCTAATTGTCTAGATAAGTCTATTAATATGGTTTTGGTCGTTATAAGTGGGAATGTGTAACGATGAATACCAACCCTATAGGTTGCACTTAACTCAGCAGTTACTTGGCAATCTTGTAAATACAAGCTGTGATAACCTGGTTTAGCAATCTCGGTTTTGTGAGAATATCTATATCCTTTATCATAGGGTACTTCGTTTACAATAGGTAGAATAGCGATACCACCTAATTGCCATTGATGTATATGAGAAAAACATTTAATTCGCTTTTCCTTATAACGGTAACCAACATCCCAACATCCATTAAGTTTATGATCAGGTTGAAGTTGAACCATCCCAAAGGGTAAACTAGCTGATTGAAAGAAAATCCATCTACCTCTAGGTTTAGCTGTATCTATTAAAATATCTACATAATCATATGAGGTTAGCATATCCATATATTAATTATAGCAGACAATGGACATATACTATGCAAAACTTTATAAAAGAAGATTTCAGTAAATATATTATAAATTTTCTAGTATTTTAAAAGAATTAACTGGTCATAAAATAACTTAATATCTACTTTATAATGGTATAAGAAAAATATGAACAAGTGTATAATAGTACTTCTCAAAATATTTACTATAATAGATGATATAATTAATCTAATGAGGAAATGACATAAAAATGTAATTTTGTTTTTTACTGATTAACAATGTTACAATAGCATAATGACAGATAGTAAAAGAGCATTACCTAATTTGAAAGGATATACAAAGTGAACAGCATCAATATGTTAATTAAGCCTGCATCTGGAAATTGCCAAATGAGATGCCATTATTGTTTTTATCATTCATTAACTAATCAAAGAGAACAAAGTGATTATGGAATGATGAGTTATGATACTTTAGAGCAATTAGTGAAAAGAGGATTTGAAGGCGCTACTAAAAGTATTACTTTTGCATTTCAAGGCGGAGAACCTTCTTTGCGTGGTCTTGATTTCTATTATGAATTTGAAAATTTTATTATAAAATATAATGTAAATAATATTGAGGTTAATAGAGCATTTCAAACAAATGGATTAGTGATGGATGAATCTTGGTGTAAGTATTTTACAAAGTATAACTATCTAGTAGGTTTATCACTTGATGGTCCAGAAGATATAAATGATTTATATAGAGTAGATGCCAATGGATTAGGAACATATACTAGGGTGTTAAAAACAAAGAAACTATTTGATGAAAAAAAAGTAGAATATAATATTCTTTGTGTTGTTAATAGAGAAGTTGCTAGATATGGAAAGAAAATTTATCAATTTTTTAAAGATAACAATATTAGATATATTCAGTTTATAAATTGTTTAGATGATTTAGGGCATAGACAGGGAAGTAATCAATATTCCCTAACTTGGCAACGGTATTTAAAGTTTTTAAAAGACACATTTGATGTCTGGTATGAAGATATAATGAAAGATGATATATATGTTATAAGACAATTTGATAATTATATTGCAATGATTCTTGGTTATCCACCAGAGTCATGTAATATGAATGGATTTTGTTCATGCCAATATGTTATTGAAGCTGATGGTTCAGTTTACCCTTGTGATTTTTATGTAATTGATGAATATCTTATAGGTAATGTGTATGATAATACATTACAAGAGATGTTTGAAAGTGAAACAACAAAACAATTTATTAATGCATCAATTATAGAGAACCCTAAGTGTTTACGTTGTAAGTGGTATCAACTTTGTAGAAATGGTTGTAACCGTGAGAGGTATGACAATTTAAATGAATTTTGTGATGCATATTATAATTTCTTTAATTATGCTTATGAGAGAATGACTAAAATTGCTAAGAGGTTAAAATAATGGGTTTACTTTATTTACTAATTGCTTTAATAGCTACTATTATTGGAGGGCTAACAGGTATTGGTGGGGGAGTAATAATAAAACCTGTTCTAGATGCTTTTGCTCATTTTGATGTAGCCTCAATTAATATTTTATCTTCAGTAACAATTTTTTCAATGGCAGTAGTTTCTTTTATAAGACACTCTAGTAATGGATTTAAATACAGTAAACAACTATTAATTATTGCCTTTGGAGCAATTATTGGAGGACTTATTGGTAAGGAATTATTCTTTTTTCTAACTAAAAATATGAATGACCAAGGGATTATTATAATGCAATCAAGTATTCTTGCATTATTACTACTAGTTGTTCTTATGAAAGAAAAGATTAATACAAAGGTTGTTCATAATGTTTTAGTTATTGGGTTACTTGGAATAATACTTGGAACTACTTCATCTTTTTTAGGAATTGGAGGAGGTCCCATTAATGTATTTGTACTTCACTGCTTTTTAGATATGAATACAAAAGAGTTAACTGTTGGTTCAATCTTTATTATTTTATTATCACAATTATCTAAACTAACTTCAGTAGGACTAACTTTGGGGTTTAGTACTTTTAATTTAGATATGTTAATTTATATGGTTCCAGGTGGGATTTTAGGAGGTTTAATAGGTTCATACTTATTACATAAAACGCATAGCAGTCATATTAAAAATATATTTACAATTGTGATTATAGTAATTATTGCTATTAATATTTTTAATATTATTAAGGTAATATAATAAAATAATGGAAAAATTAACTATGATATGAGAAAATATACTTAGTATGTAGCAAGGAATAAGAAAATAAGGTGGGATTATGACCGAATATTATGAAAATATTCAAATTAGATTAATTAATATTATTGACTTGTATCCAGAAAAAAATAATAAAAAAATGCATCTCGATTTACTACAGAGAATAATTGGGCGAATGGAAGAATCGTATAAGGTTTGTGAGACTTGTCAATTTTATCAAGATTTGGTTGAAGAGATAATATCCAAAATTGAAATTGATGATAAAACATATCTAAAAGATATGGGAACTCTAAAAACTCATTTACTAAAAAAGCATCACTTAGTTGAAGAAGGATTCTTTATGGCGCTTTTTATGAGTGTTGGGGTCTTTACTGGTATAATATTGGGAACTGTTCTTAGTGACCTACCTATATTTTTAGGATTTGGAGTAAGTCTTGGTATAACAATAGGCTCATTTATTGATGCCTTTGCAAAGGAAAAAAATAAAGTTCTTTAAGATAAATTTTGATTCGTGTATAATGTGATAAATATTAAAAGGGGGATTTTCATGAAAAATCAGCTTGTTTTAGTTTTAGATTTTGGTGGTCAGTATAATCAGTTAATTGCAAGAAGAGTCAGAGAGCACAATGTATATTGTGAAATGGTTCCTTATACAATTTCACTTGAGAATATTAAGAAAAAAAATCCCATTGGAATTATTTTTACAGGAGGGCCAGCCGCTGTAACTAATAATGATGCTCCTATGTATGACAAAGAGATTTTTGAATTAGGAATTCCTATTTTAGGTATTTGTTATGGTATGCAACTTATGGGCCATTTATTAGGTGGAACTGTAATAAAAGCTTCACAAAGAGAATATGGTAAAGTTGATGTTAAATTATCAGAAAATTTACTTTTTAGTAATTGTGAAAAAGAAACTACATGTTGGATGAGTCATACTTATTATGTAAATGATAATCCAACAGGTTTTACTACGACTGCTAATAGTGAGAATTGTCCAAACTGCGCTTTTGAAAATGTTGAAAAGAAAATATATGGTGTTCAATTCCATCCAGAGGTTAACCATACACCTGAAGGGCAAAAAATACTTAAAAACTTCTTATATAACATATGCAACGCTAAAGGTGATTGGACCATGAGTTTATATGTTGATGAAACAATCTTAAAAATAAAACAAAAGGTTGGTAAGAAAAAAGTACTATGTGCTTTATCAGGTGGTGTTGATTCATCTGTAGCTGCTGTAATGATACATAGAGCAGTTGGAGACCAATTAACCTGTGTTTTTGTAGATCATGGTTTATTAAGAAAAGATGAAGGTGATCAAGTAGAAAAGGTGTTTTCTAAAGTCTTTGACATGAAAATTATTAGAGTCAATTGTGAAGAGCAATTTTTATCAGCTTTAGCTAATGTAAGCGATCCTGAAACTAAGAGAAAAATCATTGGAGAAGAGTTTATTAGAGTTTTTGAAAGAGAAGCAAAAAAAATTGGTAAAGTTGACTTTTTAGTTCAAGGTACAATTTATCCAGATGTTATTGAAAGTGGAGCTGGAGATGCTGCTACAATTAAAAGCCATCATAACGTTGGTGGATTACCTGATCATGTTGATTTTGAAGAAATAATTGAACCACTTAGAAACTTATTTAAAGATGAAGTGAGAAAAGCTGGATTAGAACTTGATATCCCAGAAGATTTAGTATGGAGACAACCATTTCCAGGTCCTGGATTAGCAATAAGAGTAATTGGAGCTATTTCAAAAGATAAGTTAGACATTCTAAGAGATGCTGACTGGATTTTTAGAGAAGAAATAAGAAAAGCTGGTTGGGACAGAAAAGTAAATCAATATTTTGCTGTATTAACTCCAATGAGAAGTGTGGGAGTAATGGGAGATGAGAGAACTTATGACTATACTATGGCACTAAGGGGAGTAACTACGACTGACTTTATGACAGCTGATTGGGCACGATTACCATATGACTTATTAGAAAAAGTATCTAATCGAATAATAAATGAAGTAGGACATATAAATCGCATTGTATATGATATAACTTCAAAGCCACCTGCAACAATTGAGTGGGAATAATAGTTGGTGGCTTGCGAGTAAATCCAACGATACTATAATAATTGGGGTGAAATGATGATACGCTATATGTAGCGTATTTCTTTTTGTAGTCAATTAATTTAACATCGTTGACAAGAAGTCGCCCACCTCAATGTTTCCTTTCTCACTTTAGTGAGTGCATATGCGGGTGATGAATTGTCTTAATTTAAAGTATAGTTCATTGATAATACCACTTCAATTCTGATAAAATACAGGTAGTAGAAAACAAGGTGATTACTAGATTACAAACTACTTGATCAAGATAAATTATTGATTAAAGTGAACAAGTGGTTTCCATCTAGTAAGTTATGTAGTAATTGTAATAATATATATAGCGATCTAAAATTAGATGAGAGAACATGGACATGTATTATATGGCATTGTGAACATAATAGAGATATCAATGCCGCCATTAATATAAAAGAAGAAGGATTAAGAATATTAGGAGTCATTGATAACAAAAGTAACCGTTGGGCAAACGGGGTTAGTTTGGTAATTATGCCGACATTAGTTGGTACGTCCCAAGAAGCTCCTACTTAAGGTAGGAGAGTGTCACAAGTTCGTGTTAACAACAATACAATTATACATAAAACGCGTGAAATATGTAGCATAACTATACATAAAACACGGGAATAATGTTGCTAAAAGCCAAGCGAGGTGATATACTTCATATAGAGGTGATACCTATGAAGAGAAAAATCATGGCAGATTTAAAAGAATGGAAAGATAGTTCCTTAAGAAATAAAAAGCCCTATATGCTGATTGGAGCAAGACAGGTAGGGAAGACATATATATTAAAAGAATTTTGTCAGGAGAATTATTTAAATTATATTTACTTGAATTTTGAGAATACACCAGGTCTAAAAGACATTTTTGAAGAATCATTGGATCCAGAAGACATACTCCGCAAGCTAAGGATTCTATATGATTATCAGATTGATGTAGAAAACACGGCTATATTCTTTGATGAAATTCAAGTCTGTGAAAGGGCGATTACATCTCTAAAATACTTTTGCGAGTCAGAGGTAGAGTATCAGGTTGTATGTGCAGGTAGTTTATTGGGGATTGCTATTAACCGAATAAAGTTCTCTTTTCCGGTAGGTAAAGTTGATCGTAATGTGCTGTACCCTATGGATTTCGAAGAATTTTTATGGGCAACCAATAGAGTAGAGTTAGCGAATGAAATTAGAAAAGCATATATTTCAAATCAAGCTCTACCAGGTGTTATACATAAAAAATTAATTGATTTATACAAGTATTATCTGTATGTTGGAGGAATGCCTGCTTCGGTTCTGGGGTATTTAGAGGTTGGGGAGGATATAAGTATTTATGACAGGAGTGTCAAGAGAAAAATACTCAATGACTATATCAACGATATGAAAAAATATACGACCAATGCTGAGAACATTAAAATTGAAAAAGTTTTTAAGTCCATACCAAAGCAGTTGGGAAGAGACAATAATAAATTCAGCTATAAATTAGTTGAAGACGGTGCAAGAAAAGTTTATTATGAGACAGCAATTGACTGGTTAATAAAAAGTGAGATTGTTATGAAATGCAGCATGGTAGAGAAACCTAACATTCCTTTGATTGTATATGAGAAGGAGAATTATTTTAAAATTTATCTATGTGATGTTGGGTTGCTAACTGAGCTATCGGAGCTAACCTATAAAGACATGATTAGTGATGAAGCGAGATTATTTAGTGGTATGTTAACAGAAAATTATATAGCATGTATGCTAAAAAGCGAGGCATATAGTTTACACTATTGGAAATCCCGAAAAGAAGCAGAAATTGATTTTATAAGAAGTATAGATGGTTATGTGATTCCTATTGAAGTAAAGGCATCTATGAATAAAAAATCAAAATCTCTTCGGACCTATGTGGAGAAATATACTCCTGAATATTCGATTCGTATTTCCATGAGGAATTTTGGATTTGTAAATAAAATTAAATCAGTTCCACTTTATAGTGCGTATTTGATTAAGGAAATTGATAGAGCAAATTCTGTGTAACTGAAAGTAATTGATAACAATATATTTAAATTAAGCTGCAATGTACGTTCGAAAAAATGTATTGTTATTACATTAATTCGTTGCAATAAATGTATTGAGGTTATATAATTGCATATGAACAAGATTTTTCAAAGCATATGCCTAATGAAGTTATTCCAAGAATTAGAATGCTATGGAATAATATTCCAAATCAACTAAATAAAGAAAACAAAAAATTCATATATGGACTTATTAAAGAAGGCGCAAGAGCTAAGGAATATGAACTTGCTATGCTATGGCTTATTGATTGTGGGCTTATCTATAAAGTGCAACGAGTTACAGCGCCAAATTTGCCACTTAAAGCATATGAAGATTTAAAAGCATTTAAATTGTTTATGTTAGATGTTGGCTTGTTATCTTGTATGGTGAGACTAAATCAGTCAGTTTTACTAAATGAGAATGAGTTGTTTAAGGAATTTAAAGGAACATTAACAGAACAATATGTGCTACAACAATTAAAAACTTCAAATCAATTGGAAACTTATTATTGGACAAATAATAGAGGTAGTGCAGAAATAGACTTTTTAGTAGATACAGGAGAAATAATTGTTCCAGTTGAAGTAAAGGCAGAAACAAACCTAAAAGCAAAGAGTTTGAAAAGTTACTTTGAAAAATTTGATCCATCAATTTCTATTAGAACAGCTATGACTGATTATAAAAGAGAGAGTTGGTTAATAAATATTCCATTATGGGCAATTAAAGTCTTAGAAAACGAAGTAAAGAAATAATAGGGAATAGATAAAATTTTTTGTGATGTTTATTACTTAATGCCAATATAATTTACAACTTAAGTGGAGTGTTAATATTAAGTCTTAAATTAATCTATGTTGCCATACCTAGCTAAAAATATTGCAATTATTTCATCTATCATTGGCTTGATTGCCTGCTTATTAATGCCATCTGTAAAAAGTACTGGCCAAGTAATAGCTCCAATAATTAGAGAATAGAATAAGCTAGCTGCTAGTAATAAATTGGTTGCACAAATTTTATTATCATTTTCAGCTTCTTTAAGCCAATCTAGAAATACACTAAATGTAGGAGGATATTTGGAAACAGTTTCTCTTGCGTATTGAAGGTCACTTAAAAATGTTATTGTCATGGATCTAGATAGTCCTATGCGTTTTGGTGAATCAATTAGAAATATCTCAGCATTAATAAATGCAAGTAATTGTTCTTCTAGCGTTTTTTCTTTATCATATTTAATAGTTTTTAGTTCTTGTCTCTGAGCTAAAAAATCAGCTATAATTACTTGGAATAAATTTTCCTTACTTCCAAAGTGGTTATATACAGTTCGCTTTGAGACTTTGGCTGTTTCAGCTATTTTATCCATACTAGCTAATTCATATCCCATATTTATAAATACAGTTGTAGCACCATCTAGAATGATCGCTCTTTTTTTACTTTTATCGCGTTCTTTTTGTTGGTTCATATTAGTAACTCCTTAAAATATAAATAAACTACACCGTGTAGTATAAAAATGCATTGACGTTTGCTTATTTACACTATATAGTATAATTAAGAATGAAAGAAAAAACAATACAAATTTTAGGAGATAAGAATGAAAACAAAAAAAAGTTTATTTAAATTACTAGGTATTACTCTTTTTGCTCAAGCAGTAACTTCGCTGATAGGTGGCTCAATATTTTTGGGACCATTTGATGCAAATGTAATTACTGATACAAGTATGAGAGCTATTGCAGACAGTACACAGGTAGCACATATCAGTATTCTTTTGCAAATGATAACAGGTATAATAATTATTATTCTTGGTGTAGCAATATATAGGGTTACAGGGCATGAAGGTAAAACAATAGCAATAATTGCTTTAAGTTTCTATATATTTGAAGCAGTATTGTTAGTGGTAGGGCAAGTCTTTATATTTGGATTACTAGAAGTTAGCAAACTTTAGTCAATAAGTGCAGATTTAAGTCTTTTGACAATGGGAAAAATGTTGTTAGCTTGTAAAGAGTTTTCTGGACAAATAGCTATGATACCATTTGGACTTGGGGCAATATTATTTTATTACCTCCTAATGAAAGCTGAAGTTTTTCCAAAATGGCTTGCATTGTGGGGGCTTATAACAGTACCTTTTATATTAATTAGTGTACCATTAATGGCTTTTGGAATAGAACTACCTTTTGCACTTCTCATTCCTTATGTGCCTTTTGAATTTGTTGCAGGTATTACCATATTGATAAAATACCGAAAGAAAAAAATTAAAGAATAGAAAAAGGAATAACTCATATAGTGAGTCAACTAAGAAAAAAACCAGCAACTAATTTGCTGGTTTTTAATATACTAATTTAATTGTAGTTTTATTAGTTCATATCAACCATTTTACCCATAAATAATATTGTATCATCTGTATTATCTGCAATAATGTAAATGAATGGTCTATTGGCTGTAAATGTAAGTGGATCCATAGGCATTGATGTTAATTTCATTTCAACAACTGTTGCAGCTGCAGCCTTGGTTCCGACTTCATCAACTTCTATAACTGCTTTATGTAGCACTCTACTAACATAAATATTATTAGCAATTCCTGTAAAATCAGCATAATCTTTGAATGCTTCTTTCATTCCTAATGTTTGTAACTCACCACTAATTTCTTTAATACCATATTCAATTTTAAATGATGGCATTGATAGAGTTACTTCTTGTTTGTTTTCTTCTAGAACATCATAACGAAGGTCTAACCATTTCTCATGTGATAGTTCATCAATAAACTCATTTATATCTTGTCCTACGTCAGGCAGTATTAGATACATTGAAACTTCACCGTCACCATATGGAACTTCAATAATTTTCTCATTATTTTTTTCTCCATAGAAATAATCTGTTTGAAGGTACATCATATTAACTTCTACATTAGATCCATCATAATTTGTGAATAAATCGTTTGTAGAGTTTTCTTCGTTAAAGGGGTTAGTCCATTTACCATCAAAGTAGATTGTGTTAATAAGATACATGATTACATCACTATTAATAGGAGGATCTAGCATTTTATCAATCATTCCATTGGTTTTTTTCTTAATATAATCATTGATGGTATCTGCAGCTTTTGGGTTATCCATATCGATTTCTGTTACATATGCATCAAATACAAATTTACTTATGTCTATAAATGACTCTTTAATAGGGAAGTTCTCTCTAATCCAAATTGAATTATCAATTGATAATTCAACATTTTTAATTGATTCTAATCGTTTTCTTAGATACATCATTCCATTATTTAAATCTTCATCAGTAATTTTATCATAATGAAGCATAGAAGCCATTTCACTTTCAGTTTGTCCATTGGCACCGTTATATAACATTGATAAAGCAGACGATATGCTATAAGGGGAAATAAAGACATTTTTATTTTGATCTGACTTGTTAATTTCTTTAAAAAATTCAAAAGAAAATTTTGAATTAGCGGTAATTACATTATCGCTTTTATCAGCAGCATATACACCATTAAATTCACTACTTGTTGCACAGGCGACCATTGAAAATAATAATGATATTGTAATTAATATTAATAATAATTTTTTCATAATTTTTTTAACCTTTCCTAACTTATATAACTTAAACGATACAAGTTTTAAAATAGTTCCATTTTCTAGTTACCCATATAGTTAGTTTTTCATAATTGCATATACTGTACGACGTTACAGTAATGTCATGTAAATAAGGTGTTTGTTAGGATATGACAATGGACAACACAATTATAATTAAGTACAATATAAAAATAGGAGAGTTTATTATGAATAGCAGAGATAGAGTATTAGCTGCAATAAACAAGCAACATAAAGATAAGATTCCAACTAGTTTAAGATGCACTAAAGAAGCGTTAGATAAATTGAAAAGTCATCTAGGGGTTAATACAAAACAACAAGTATATGATGAATTAGATATTGATTTTAGATGGATTTATGTACCGTTTATTGGTCCTAAAGAGAGAAGCGCTTCGCCATTAGGCAGTGAAGGTTATGATTTTTGGGGATGTTATAACAAAGCTATAACTAATGAATATAATACATATTATGAGTTTACTTATCATCCATTAGCAGAATGTAAAACAGTAAGTGATATTAAAAACCATGATTGGCCACAACTTGATTGGTGGGATTATGAAAAAATTCCAGAGATAATTGAAAAAGAAAATCAAAAAGATAGAAGAGCTATTATGTTTTTTGCTGGAGGAACTTTTGAAACACCTTGGTATCTAAGAGGGATGGAACAATTCTTTATGGATTTAGTCGAATCACCAGAGATTGTTAATGCAATTTGTGAAAAGGTTGGAGAATATTATTTAAAACGTGCAAATTATGTTATACAAAAGGCCAAAGGTAAAATAGATATTATTGGTTCAGGTGGTGATTTAGGTTCACAAGTTACTCTTATGATAAACCCTAATACTTGGCGTAAAATTATAAAACCACATTTTGAAGGCTTAATAAAACCATTTAAAGAGCAAGGATTATATACGTTTTATCACTCAGATGGTGCCATTACATCAGTAGTAAATGATTTTATTAAAAGTGGATTAGATATTTTAGATCCAATACAAGTGGGAGCTACAGGTATGAATCCTGAAAACATGGCTAAATTATATGCTAATAAATTAACTTTTCATGGAGCCATTGATGAAGTGGAGCTATTACCTAATTCAACTGCAAAAGAAGTTTATGATGAAACCAAAAGAGTAATTGATATATTAAATGTTAATAATGGATATATTGTATCTCCAACCCATATGCTACAAGGTGATACACAAGTCGAAAATATGATTGCAATATATGACGCAGTTAGAGATTATAAAAAGTAATATAATATGATTTTAGAATTATATTTTTGGCAACAAAGAATAAGAATTATAGGTAAAATTGTTGAGGAATACAATGAAAGTGTAACTTGACAGTCAAAGTTAAAAGGGTATAATAACAGTAATAAGTTTTACGACGATATTAGATAAGTAGATAATTAATTTAAATAATTTAGAGAGTCGCTACCATTTGGCTGAAAGTAGTAACTGATAAATAATTAGTGAAACCACCTAACTTAAGTAAAACCGGTGATTCCGATATAATCTTAATGAGATAACTAACTTTAGTTAATCAGGGTGGAACCGTGGGAGATAATCCCGCCCCTGGGTAGTACCAGTGGCGGGTTTTTTATATGGAGAAAAAGGAGGATAATCAAATGGTTAAAATTACTTTAAAAGACGGTAGTGTAAGAGAATATGAAAAAGTAACAGCGTTAGACGTTGCTATGGAGATATCTGAGGGATTAGCAAGACAATGTGTAGCAGCTAAAGTTAATGATAAGGTGATATCACTAACAGAAGAGATAAAAGAAGATTCTACATTAGAATTATTAAAATTTGATGATGAAGGTGGAGCATCTACATATAGACATACAACAAGTCATATATTAGCACATGCAGTAAAGAGACTGTATGGTGATGTAGCGCTAGCTATTGGACCTTCTATTGATAATGGATTCTATTATGACTTTGATCTTGATGGTGTATTTAGCGAAGAAGATTTTGAAAAAATTGAAGCAGAAATGAAAAAAATCATTGAAGCTGATTATGTGCTAGAAAAATTTGTTTTACCAAGAGATGAAGCTATTAAATATATGAATGATTTAAATGAATCATATAAAGTTGAATTAATTAACGATTTACCAGAGGATGAAGAAATTTCGTTTTACAAACATGGCGATTTTGTTGATTTATGTGCAGGACCACATTTACAATCAACTGGAAAAGTAAAAACATTTAAATTGTTATCAGTTGCCGGTGCCTATTGGAGAGGTGACAGTAATAAAAAGATGCTTCAACGTATTTATGGCACTTCATTTTTTGACAAGAAACAATTAAAAAAATATTTATTTATGTTAGAAGAAGCTAAAAAGAGAGATCATAGAAAACTAGGTAGAGAATTGGAATTATTTGAAATATTAGAAGAAGGTCCAGGTTTCCCATTTTTCTTACCTAAAGGTATGATTATTAGAAATATACTTGAAGATTATTGGAGAGTTGAGCATGTTAAAAGAGGTTATCAAGAAATAAAAACACCTATGATTCTTAGTAGAAAATTATGGGAGCAATCAGGACATTGGGAAAATTATAAAGATAGCATGTATACAGTAGAAATTGATGAAAATGATTTTGCTATTAAACCTATGAATTGCCCAGGTAGTATGTTGGTATATAAACAAAAATTACACTCATATAAAGAGTTTCCATTACGAGTTGGTGAGTTAGGTTTAGTTCATAGACATGAACTCTCAGGAACACTACATGGGTTAATGAGAGTGCGATGTTTTACTCAAGATGATGCCCATATTTTTATGACAGAAGAGCAAATTGAAAACGAAGTAATAAATGTTATTGATTTAATTGATGAGTTCTATAGAGTGTTTGGATTTAAATACAAAGTTGAATTATCAACTAGACCAGAAAAATCCATAGGAACAGAAGAATTATGGGAAAAATCAACTACAGCACTTAGGAATGCATTGGATATAAGGGGAATTAACTATAAAGTAAATGAAGGTGATGGAGCATTTTATGGACCTAAAATTGATTTTCATTTAGAAGATTCAATTGGTAGAACATGGCAATGTGGAACAATACAACTTGATATGAATTTACCCGAAAAATTTGATTTATCATATATTGGTAGTGATGGAGAAAAACATAGACCAGTTGTTATTCATAGAGTAGTATTTGGTAGTATTGAACGGTTTATTGCAATATTGATTGAACATTACGCAGGTGCAATGCCTTTATGGTTAGCACCAGTTCAAGTTAAGGTTCTAACAATTGCAAATGTTCATGATGAATATGCTAATAAAGTAAAAGATGAATTACTTGAAAATGGTATTAGAGTTGAAGTTGATTCTAGAAATGAAAAAATAGGATATAAAATAAGAGAGGCTAGAAATGAGAGAATCCCATATATCTTAACTGTTGGTGATAAAGAAATAGAAGCCAATAGTGTATCTGCTAGAAACAGACGAGTAGGAGATTTAGGTAGTATGTCAGTTAAAGATGTTCTAAATAAAATTATAAAAGAGAACCAAGAGAGGATTATATAGTAAATGAAAATTTATAATGAATGGACAGATAAAATATCAAAACAAGATGGTCAAGACTTCTTTGGAGACTATTTAGAAGCAGAAAAAGTAATGTATACAACTATACTAGCAGAAAACATGAATAAGATAACTGGTGTTATTAGTAATATAGCAGAACAATTTTCAATAGATGTTATTACTTTTACAGGTTTTTTAGACGGAATTAATAGTAGTATAAAAGAACCACTTTTATTAGAAGAGTTAACAGAAGATAGTAATATAACAATGGAAATCGACTATGAAAAATTGTTATATAACATGTATGTTGCTAAGGCTAATTGGTTATATACTTTACCAGAGTGGGATAATATCTTAACAGTTGAAAAGATGCAATCTGTAAAAAAACAATATAATGTTGATCATACTGCAATTAGTCAAAAAGTAGGTCGTAATGATCCTTGCCCTTGTGGAAGTGGTAAAAAATATAAAAAATGTTGCGGTAAATAAATGCATTGGTTAGTTTATGCCATAGTATTTATAAGTGTAATGCTCATTGATCAAATGAGTAAAAAACATGCTATTAACAGTGGTAAAAAGATAGTTAAAAATAAAGGAGCTTTTTTGGGGTTTTTAAAACATAAACCTAAGCTCCTTTTATTCTGTCAGTTTTTAGCAATTGGAGTGCTAATCTATTTATTTTTCAGTGATAATATATTTATTCAAAGATTAATGTTTGCCTTGATGATAGGTGGTGCTGTTTCAAATGAATATGAGCATATCAAAAAAGATGGGGTAACTGATTTTATCAAAGTAGGTAAGTTATATGTGAATATGGCTGATTTAGCAATATTTACGGGACTTTTTGGATTTACTATTTATAGTATAATATCACTTTTTATATTTTGACAATAAAAACAAGAATTAAATGTGATTAAGTTAATATATTACTACGAAATAGGGTAGGTGAAAAACCTGTCTTTTTTTTGAAAATTTTTGAAAAATAGTATGTGTTATTATAACCTATAAAACTAGATACTTGATTTATTGGCCAGTCGCTATTGATTAGTAAATCAATAGCTTTTCGAATTCTAAGGTCAATAATATATTGTTTAATAGTTAATCCAGTGTATGAATAAATCATCTTATTTATGTAATCAGGATTATAATGAAATTTAGTAGCAATCAAATCATTTGATAAGTTACTAGTGTAGTTTTCTTGTATATAGGTAATTATTTCTTGGTATTTATGTTGGGGATGTGCCATATCACCTTGTATTATGTGATCAATAATTAATGCAATCAGAAGCTGTAATTGTCCATTTGCCACAATTTCCCAATGTTTTTTCTTATTATCAAATAATTCTACTATTGCAGTAATGTGCTTTTTAAAAAGCAAGTCATCTGTAAACCTAATATGAGGTGGAAAACCTTCGAAATCAGTGAAATGTATTTTCTCAGTTAAGTATTGTTCATCAAAAAGAGTAATATCAATAGGATATAGATTTTTTTGATTTACAAATTTATTAGTAAAATCAAAATTAATTCCTGTTAATAAAAATGGGTTTTGTTCATCCGCTATGATACGGTTTATGATGTTTGGGCTACAAAACAGTAAATCACCTAAAGCAACTTTATATGATGTTTTATCAATAATAATAGTCCCTTTTCCTTTATGAACATAAAGAAAATAGTGGTCATGATTTTTCCTTAATCCACTATCATAACCACTTTCACATTGGTAAAGATTAATATATCGTAAATTTGGTGTTATATGTAAAATGCTAATATTTCTCTCTTTTTTCATGTTTACCTCTGTTTTGTATAATAACTACTCGTTTTTGTGTATATGAATTATACCATAAAAAGCATATAATACTTATAATGTAACTGCTAAGGAGTAATTTAAATGAGAAAATTAAGTGATGAACAAATGACCTCAAAAGAGAGAGTTTTAGCTACAATGAACTTTCAAGAAACAGATAGAGTCCCAATTGATTATGATGCTAATAAAGGAATTGATTTAAAACTTAAAAAGCATTTTGGACTTGAAGCAAATGATAGAGATGGTATTAGAGATGCTTTAGGTGTTGATATGAGAGGAATAAAGGCTGCATACAAAGGACCAAGACTTCATGATGTGATAAAAGATAGACATGTAAGCACTGAATGGGGATGGAGAACAAGATGGGTTGAGCATGCAACTGGTGGTTACTGGGATTTTTGCGATTTCCCATTGGAATTTGCAGAATATGACGAGATAATGAAGTGGCCAATGCCAAGTGTTGATGATTATGATTACGACTCTTTAGAAGAAAAGTGTGAAAAATATAAAGATTATGCATTATATATTGGTGATCCAGGTCTAGCGTGTATAATGAATACAGCAGGATTTTTTAGAGGGATGGAACAGCATTTTGTTGATTTAGCTTTAGATGATGAAGCTGGGTTATTATTAGTTGATAGATTTATAGCGATTCAATATGAGCAAACAAAGCGAATTTTAGAGAGAGTAGGAGATAAATTAGACTATATGTGGTTAGGTGAAGACTTAGGTACACAACATACTCCTATAATCGGAAAAGAAATTTTTTACAAACATATTATTTCAAGACAAAAACCATTTTTTGATTTAGCAAAAGAATATAATCTTCCTGTTATGTTACATACCTGTGGTTCCAGTAGTTGGTCATATGAAGACTATATTAAAATAGGTTTAAATGGTGTTGATACATTACAACCAGAAGCTACTGATATGAGCCCTAAATATTTAAAGGAAAAATTTGGTGGACGATTATTTTTCCATGGTAGTATTTCAACAGCAGGTGCTATTGCATATGGAACAGTGGATGATGTAATAAAAGAAGTAAAAGATACTTTAGAGGTTATGATGCCAGGTGGAGGGTATATGCTATCACCAACACATTCAATCCAAGATAATTCTCCTCTTGAAAATGTATTGGCTATGTATGAAGCTGCTCATAAATATGGTAGATATGATAAAAAAAATGGATAAATATTTAAAATATAATTAGATATTACCTTGTCACAAATATTATCCTCTTATATAATAAACATGTTGCCGTATTGGAGGAATTTTTCGTTGGATTACAGTTATCTAGATAAAGAAGAATATAAAAAATATCCTATTGCTGAAATTGAAGATAATAATAATGGATTACCATTTTTTATTGCAAAGCGTACAGAACTAAATTGTACTAAACATCGACATGCTTTTGTACAAATTATTTATGTTTCAAAAGGAAGATGTAAGCATGTTTTAAATGACAATGAGTTTGAAATTTTTAAAGGAGATATTTTTATTATGCCTCCTTTTGTACCACATTATTTTATTGAAAATGGTGATGTGGAGATTTTTGAGTATGAATTTGTTCCTGAATTTATTAATGAACGTTTTTCACAGTCATTTACAGAAAAAAGTTTTATGGATTTTGCGTATTTAGAACCATTTTTAGTTATTGAAAATAAAATTCAACCAAGATTAAACCTTTATGGAGCTGCTCAACTTGAAGTTGAGGAAGTTTTTAGAGAGATATTACTTGAATATGAAGATTTAAATGAGGATTTTGAATTAATGATAAAAGCTTTAACTTTAAAATTATTAATTTTAGTTTCAAGAGAATATCATCATACAGATGATAAAAGTGATGAAAATTATTTATTTGCAAAGCATAAAGACTCGTTAATGAGAGCAGTTGAATATATTAAGGAAAACTATAATACAGGAATCTGTTTAGATGACGCTGTTAGAGTTTCACTATTATCAAAATCATACTTTGGATTCTTATTTAAACATATGACACACATGACTTTTACTGAATATGTTAATAACCTTAGAATTAATAAAGCCATTGAAATGTTAAAAACACGACCTGATTTAAAAATAATTGATATTTGCTTTGAAGTAGGATATAACAATGTCAATCATTTTAATAGAATATTTAGGCACCAAATGGGATTAACTCCCATGCAAATTAGAAAAAACAGGAAACTAGAAGGAGACTAATTATGAGAATTGACGCACATAACCATCCGGATTGGCATGGCCATGATTTGGATAAATTTTTACAAAACATGAAGGATAATGATATTGATGTTACATGGCTATTCACATGGGAATGCCCAGCTGATGAGTTTGACAGTGGCTATGGTGGCGCTTTGCCACTTATGTATGATAATGGACCAATACCATTTGAAAGAGCTTTATATTACAAACAACAGTATCCTGATAAGTTTGTTTTAGGTTATTGTCCAGACCCTAGAGATCCTGAAGCAATTAACAAGCTAAAAGCAGCTGTTGAAATTTATGGAGTGAGAATTGTTGGCGAATTAAAATTACGAATGATGTATGATAATCCAGATGCTATAAGGTTCTTTAAAGAGTGTGGGAAATTAAATCTTCCAGTAACTGTACATATTGATTATGAGTTTGATAAAGATACAAATGCACCATGGCCAAACTATTGGTATGGTGGGGGAATTGATGCTTTTGAGCGAGCAATAAAAGCTTGTCCTGATACTACTTTTTTAGGTCATGCACCAGGCTTTTGGGCACATATATCAGGAGATGATCAATTTGATAAAGTTTCATACCCAAAAGGACCTGTAATACCGGGAGGTAAAGTAATTAAGATGATGGATACTTATCCTAACTTATATGGTGATATATCTGCAGGTTCAGGTTGTAATGCCTTAAAAAGAGATAGAGAATTTGCTAAAACTTTTATAATTAAATACCAAGATAGATTATTATATGCTAGAGACTATTTTGATAAACAACATCGTGAGTTTATTGATTCATTGGATTTAGAACAATCAGTTCTTGATAAGATATATTATAAGAACGCACTTAAATTAGTACCGCTTGATTAGAAGACAGGAGATTATATGAGAACAATTAAATTTGGAATTATTGGATGTGGTGCAATTTCATACAATCATGCAGATGCGATTAATGTAATTGACAATGCTAAATTAATTGCTTGTTCAGATGTGAATAAAGAGGCTTTAGGAGTCTTTAGTAAAAAATATGACATTGTTGGCTATGGTGATGTAGAAAATATGCTAAATAACAAAGAAATTGATGTTATATGCATATGCACACCTAGTGGGCTTCATGCTAAATTTGCTGTAATGGCTGCTAATCATAAAAAGCATATTATTATTGAAAAACCAATGGCGTTAACAGTTAAACAATGCGATGAAATTATTGTAGCTAGCGAAAAAAATAATATAAAGGTTGAAGTGATTTGTCAGAATAGATTTAAAAATACTTTCCGATTTGTAAAAAGTATTATAGAAGAAGGTAAACTAGGTAAAATTGTTTCAGCAGATATATATATGAAATACTATAGGAGCCCTGAATATTATGCAACTAGTAATTGGAAAGGTACTTGGGCCATGGATGGTGGTGGCGCTTTAATGAACCAAGGAATACATGGTGTTGATATTATGTTATTTATGATTGGCAATGTAAAAAGTGTTTTTGGCCATGCTAAAACTTTAGCAAGAGATATTGAAGTAGAAGATACGGCATCCGCTATAGTTGAATATGAAAATGGAGCTATTGGTGTTATTCAAGGAACGACTAGTGTATCACCTGGTTATCCAAGAAAAGTTGAAATTAACGGAACAAATGGTAGCATTACATTAATTGAAGGTAATATTTCAATTTGGGATGTACCAAATGTAAAACAGCCAGAAAGTCAATCCGAAAGTTCTAAATCATTTAAAGATCCCATGGGATTTACTATTGAAGGTCATGTTATGCAAATAACAGATATGGTGGAAGCAATCATAGATAATAAAGCACCATATGTAGACCAATATGAAGGGAAGAAAGCTGTTGAGTTAATAACAGCAATCTATGAGTCTTCTAATAAAAGAGAGTTAATAACTTTATGAAAAAGATACTAATCACAGCATTTGAACCTTTTGGTGATAATATAACTAATCCAACTATGGCTATATTAACATCTCTACCAGCAAATATTGGTAGCAGTGTTATTATAAAAAAAACATTACCAGTTGTATATCAGAAGTGCTTTGATTTATTAAAACCTGTGATAAAAGAAGAAAAACCTGATTTTGTGGTTTGCCTTGGGTTAGCAGGAAAAAGAACATCTATTTCAGTGGAGAGAATTGCTGTTAATATGATGGGAGCATCAATTGCAGATAATATGGATAATAGTTATAATGGAACTAATATTAGCGTTAATGGAAAAGTAGGTTATTTTACAACATTGCCATATGAGGATTTAGTGAAAGTTGATGACTTAGTATCTTACTCATTTAGTGCAGGGACATATATTTGTAATAATATATTTTATAGATTGATGGAATATATAGACATAGAGAAATTATCTACAAAAGGTGGATTTATACATGTACCATTCACAGAGGATAACTTAGAAGGGCCACATATTCCCATTAAAAAGCAAATTGAGATTATTAAAAAGATGATTAAGGTATTAGGTAAAAAAAATGGGTAAATTAGTATTTGTTACAGGTGGTGCTAGAAGTGGGAAAAGTACTTTTGCTGAAGAATATGTGAAAAAAATTGGTGGGTCTATTGTATATGTTGCAACAGCTATTGCATTTGATGATGAAATGATTATCCGTATAGCAAAACATCAAGAGCAACGACCTAAAACATGGAATACATTAGAAGCTTACTTAGATATACCTAATAAATTATCATTACTAAAACCTCGTGTAAAAACAGTTTTGCTAGATTGCATTACAGTATTAATTAATAATGTGATGATGGATGAAATAAACGATTGGGAAAATATTACTAAAGAGGAAATAGATATAATTGAAAAGATAGTTATTAGCGAAGTACAATCGTTAATTGATTATACAATAAAAAGTAATATAACAATGGTTGTTGTAACAAATGAAACAGGTAGTGGGATTGTTCCTATGTATCACTCATCTAGGATTTTTAGAGATATATCAGGTAGAGCTAATCAATTACTTGCAAAAGCTTCTAATGAAGCATATTTATTGGTTGCATCATTACCAGTTACATTGAAATGAGGAATTATGAAAAAATTATTTAAACGATTTATATTAATGATCCAGTTTTTTACAAGAATTCCCATTAAAGTAGAAATCCCTAGTGACAATGAAGATTTTGGTAAGGGTTTAGTATTTGCTCCTATTATTGGTTTAATGATTGGTGGAATTTTATTAGGATTTTATTACTTATTTATGCTATTTCTACCACTTATGGTCACCATAATCTTTATATTATTATTATACATTGCTATTACAGGGGGGTTACACCTTGATGGGTTAGCGGATACATTTGATGGGTTGTTTTCAGGGAGAGGTAAAGAGCGAATACTTGAAATAATGAGAGATTCTCGTATTGGAACATTTGGAGTATTAGCTTTAGTAGGTGTTGTGTTAGCAGATGTTGGACTATTAGCATCTATTAATCCTTTGAATATACCTTATGCAATATTATTGTTTCCTGTTGCAGGGCGAATTGGTTCACTATTATCAGCAGGATTATCATCTTACGCTAGAGAACAAGGGCTTGGAAAATCTTTTATTGACTATTGTACAATGAAAGAAATTACTATTGGAATTGTAGTAGCTTTTATTATTTTCTATGTGTTTCTTGGATTACAAGGAGTAACAATTGCATTTCTAACCCATATATCAACCTTAATATTAACGTTAATATTAACTAAAAAACTTGCAGGAGCTACTGGTGATATTTTGGGAGCTATTTGTGAGCTTAACCAAGTAGTATTTTTAATGATTATTTTATTAGTGCTATAAGGAGAGATTATGTTTACTATTTATTTATTAAGACATGGGGCAGTTGATGTGGAAAATGGAACCTATTATGGTATTTTAGATTATAATCTATCTGAACTGGGGAAAGAAGAAGCGTATACTGCTGCAAATTATATTAAAAATGAAAATCTTGATGAGATATGGTGTAGCCCTTTAACACGAACTAAGGAAACTGCAGATATTATTTGTAAG
The DNA here is from genome assembly GCA_023145435.1 of Clostridiales bacterium. Lineage (GTDB taxonomy): Bacteria > Bacillota > Clostridia > DUPQ01 > DUPQ01 > JAFGUQ01. The sequence continues at coordinate 3,455 of JAGLDS010000004.1, read as the reverse complement.
AAACTTAATAAATCATATGAAATAAATGAACTATTAATTGAAAAAAGCTTTGGAATTTTTGAAGGTATGACATTTGAAAAGATTCTTTCTAATTACCCAGAAGAAAGTCAACTATGGCTAGACGATTGGTATAATTATGAAATGACAGGAGGAGAAAGTGCTAATAGCCTTCATAAACGTTGTATCAAAGTAGCTAAGCAATTAATGAATGATAAAAAAAACATACTAGTAGTTTCTCATCAGGGTGTTCTACGTTATCTATTAGCAGAATTATTACAATTAGATAAAGAAAGCATGTGGCGCTTTTCAATTAAAAGTGGTAAATTAGCAAAAATTATTGTTAATGATGAAGGGTATGCCTATATGGAGGTTTTATAATGGACAATAAAAAATTAAGGATGATGACATATACATCGATTTTTACTGCTTTGGTATTTTTAGTAACTTATTTTTTACCTCCAATTAAACTGCCTGGTGGCTATTTTAATTTTAGTGATAGTGTTATTATTTTATGCGCTTTAATGGTAGGAGGAAAAAGTGCAGCATTTGCAGGTGCCATTGGTGCTTCACTTGCAGATATTGCCCTTGGATACACGATTTTTGCACCATTTACTTTTTTCGTAAAAGGGCTTGAAGGAATGATTGTTGGAATACTTTCAAAAAGAAAAAGTAAAAAAGCACGATTATTTGCAGCACTAACTGGTGGTGTATTTATGGCTATTGGTTATTTTCTAGCTGAATGGTTATTATTACCATTATTAGACCCTGCATTTGGTATGATTGTAGCCATATCTGAATTACCATTTAATCTGATACAAGGTATTGGTAATGCATTGATTGCTTTAGTTTTATATAACTTAATTATAAAAGCAAATAAAAATATTATTCATGAATTTTAAATAAAATTGATTGATTTAAAAAAAGACCTCTTTTTGAGGTCTTTTCTTATAATCCAAATAATTGTAATTTTTCTATATCTTTTTTAGCCGAGTAGGGGGATTTACTTTTATAACCAAATGAAATTGCGGTTGATACATAAGAATCAATCCAACCAATGTTAAGTAAAGCTCTAGCAAAAAAGATAGTTGTTTCATCAATAGCATCAAGTTCAACTGTTGTTTTCACATAATTCCACATAACCTCATTTGAAAATGTTTGGTCCAAATCTTTTCCTTGAATAATACGCTCTTGAGCACTTAATAAATCCTTTGAGAATAGAGACGATAGAATTAATTGATTAACATATTCTGGAGAATCAATTGATTTTGGTATTGAAGAAAACTTTGAGGCAATTTGCGTATCATTTAATAATTCTTTGTTAGTAATTGACATTCTTCTTAATAATTTCCATCTAAAATCTTTATCTAAGGTAGGGAAGAAAAGACAGGTTTTTAAAATTTTATCAGCACTATCTGGTCGTCGACCAGTAACAATGTACCAATATGAAAGGAAAATAATTGCTAATACATTAGATTTATCAAGTTCATATTTATCAAGTGTTCGTTTCATAGATAGACCTAGTAGAAATGAAGAGAAGTATCCATCACGTAATTTATGTAAAGCACTTTGATCTTTGAATAATAAGAAAGATAAATCATGTATCAATATATGCCTATAACTTTTATTTAGAATTAGTAGGTGTTTATGATTTTCAAAAATCACTATGGCTTTTTGGTATTTTCCTAAACAAGAATATGCACAAATTAAACCAATTACTGATTTTTCTACTTCAATATTGTTTTTCAAAGAATAATTAAAACCTCTGATGGCTTGCTTATAATCTCCATCTTTTAATGATAAGTATGAAAAAGCATAGTGGGATTGTAATTTGTTAATGGTTCTGTTATCGCTCACTAATTATTTCCCCCCAATTCCAGGTGTGCTGTTTAAATATTCTTCAATAATTTTTTGGACATTATCATCTTTTACTTTAATAGAAAACTCAATACGTCTATTATCTGCCATTCCACTAGTTGTATTGTTACTTGAAATAGGGCGTAATTCAGAAAACCCAGTTGCTGCAAAATAACTACCATATTTAGTTTCTAAGTCGGGATTAGCATACATAATGTAATTTAAAACATTTGTTGCACGTTCTGATGATAGCTCACGGTTAAAGGAAACAGAACCTTGTGAGTCAGTATGTCCTTCAACTGAGATAGAGTCAATATAGTCTCTAACTTCGCTATCATTTAATATAACTTCAAATGCAACTGCTAATTGAGTTAATAAAGCTTTACCTTCAGACTTGATTTCAGAAGAGCCAGTATCAAATACTAAACTAGCTGTAATATATAAGTTAGCATTACTACCAATAACAACCATTTTTTCTCCTTGGTCGTTATATTCACCTAGAGTGCTTTCAATGGATTTTTGAACAGTTTCAAAGATGCTAGCTTGTAATACAGAAATACTTTGTAATTTCATTCGCAAATCTTCTAGTTCAGTTGAGTTAATAGCAATAATACTTTCAAGTTGAGTTTGAGTATCAGCCAAAATTAGTATTATTTGATCCATCGCATTTTTTTCTTTTTCAGCATTTGTTAATTGTTCATCTAAAGCAGCTAATTGTTCATTTAGTAAAATACTCAACTTATCTAAATTTTCCAAGTCTTCTTCAGTTTTAGTAAGAATTACAATCTTATTTTCTAATTCTAATTGTGTGGAATTTAGAGCATTTTTTTCATCTTCTAAGTTTATAGAAATAATAATATTCTTTATAAATACAATCATTACTAGAAAAAGTAGAACTAAAGCCACTGTTGACATAACATCTGCAAAAGAAGGCCAAAAGTTATCTTGTTGTTGTTTATTGCTTGTGTTTCTAATATATCGTTTTCTCAAATTGATTCACCTCATAATTAGTCAGAAAGCGCTTGCTTAATATCGTCTAATTTCTTATTGATTTCTCCTGTAGCTGACTTATTATAGGTCAATGTCTGCTCAGGTAAACTAGCTATGGTTTGTGCCACAACCTTTTGATTTTCATCAAAAGAAATAACAATGGTCTCTAAATCTTTCATTGCTTTAGAAATACCTTGGTTAAGTTCTTTAGATATACTTTGTGAACTATCCAACATAATTTTAGAGTAAGTTTCACCTGTTGATCTAGCCATATCAGCAATCGCTTGATTAACTTCCATTAATGATTTGCTAAAAGTTTCTTGAATATCTGATACAGTTTTTGTATTGGTTTCAGAACTTTCTTTTAACAATACGCTTAAGGTATTAACAGCAGTTACTGATTTATCTACTTGAGATACAAGTGACTGCATATCAGTTACAACTTTTTGATTAAGTGAAGACATTTCGGTGGCAGCTGATTTTACATCTTCAGAAAATGTTTGAATAGCATTAAAGTTATTTTCGATTAGGCTAGATGAATCAGATAATGACTGAGACATTTTTATAAAGCTAACATCCATTTTTTCAATATTATTACTTAAATTAGTATT
>JAGLDS010000003.1 GCA_023145435.1 Clostridiales bacterium | reverse complement strand
CTCTCTCTGCCACAAAGCCCTTTGTTTAGGGCTTTTATATTTTATACTTTATAAAATATCGATACAAAGTCATCTTTGAGATATTGGTGCCCTAGCATATTTCTATAATGGATATCAAATTATATTATTATAAGCAATTTTTTATAAAGTTCAAGATAAAAACGCGAGATTTGTCATAGAATTAGTCACTCTTCTAAAGGTTTTATTAGTTTATAACAGTCCTTAAACCCAACCTTATAGCTTTCTTCAATATATATTGCATCAATAAAGTTCACACTCTCAATTAACTCATTTATTTGAATTCCTAAATTTGGGTATTTTGCTTTTAAAACTATCACTAAATCATCAATATCTTTTTGCTTTTTTTCAAAATCTGGTGTTTTCAAGCATTTTAAAGAAAGTTAATGGGATCTCACTATTATAAATTCATTCAAAAATATAGAAAATTTTTTTGTTCATAATTCACCTCAGTTTTACAATATCATTAAATCATCATTAGTGACTCCTCCTATGCATATGATAATACATTTTTGGTGTCTACTGTTTTCAACGCAGTACAATATTTACCGTTAATTTAAAACGAATAAATAAGCTACGGGATAACCATGTCCAAAAACAAGAGAATAAATAAATTTGAATAAAAAAACAGTAATATATTACATAAAACTTTCAAAAATGATTATAAATTAGGCTTTTTTATGAATAGAAATAATTATATACGCTCTTGTGTTTTGTTAATAAAAAACCAGGACTTTTTCAGTGGCCTCCTTAAGGTGGGAGAGTGTCACCTTATCATTGCAGTTCATTAATACGTTATTTATCATCCTTTAATAATGATGCTAATTATCATCGTAATACCTGCAGCTAGATTAGTAAGAGCAAATATCTTTTTAAGATTCTTTGGTTTACTTTTAAGTGCAAATTTTCCACCAACAATTCCACCAATAATTGCAACAATGGTCAATGGAATTGCAAACTCTAGATTTACATGTCCATTGATACTATGTCCAATTAACCCCATTAAAGCAGTTACTGCAACCATTGCTGATGAGGTGCCAACTGCGACTTCCATTGGTATTCCGCATAGCATAACCATAAGTGGGATTTTAAATGCCCCACCAGAAACACCTGTTGCTCCAGCAAAAAGACCTACTATGGCAGTTATAGGTAATGTAATCCATAAGTTAACTGAGTATTTATATCCACCAAAAGTTCTATTCCAATATCCGAATTTGTGATTTCGTCCCAAAGGTCTTTCTTTAACTTTTATATACATAAAAACTGATACCGCGATAAGTAATATTGCAAACACGAACTTTAATGCTATACCCTCAACACGTCCTGCTAAATATCCACCCACAAACGCCATAATATCTGTAGGTGGATCTATAATCAACGCCAATTTCCAGTCAACTTTCTTGTCCCTATGAAAGATAATCATAGAAGCTACCGAAGTACCCAGCATTATCATTTGTGAAGTCGGTGCTGCTTCATGCATTGTAATTCCAACCAACACCATAGCTAACACATAAAAATTACCACCACCTTTGCCTACCATAGACATCAGTACCGCTATGACTAAAACAATAAGACACATCAAAAATACTGTGTTCATATAATGTACTCCTTACTAACCTATACTATCACTATTTTTAAGTACATACCCAGGCTTAAAGCTTTCTGCAATTACACTCAGTTTATCTAGAACAATTTTTACATCGTAATCTTGTAATAATAAATATGCATATACAATCGTTGCTCTTGTTGCAGATGTACAAAATACAGCTATTGTTTTGTTTTTTGGTATTTCATTTATTCTATCTGGTATTTCGTCAATAGGTATATTGTGCGAAATTGGTATTTGAATATACTTGTTCTCTTGCTTTGAGCGGACATCAAGTATAAATGCTTTATCCTTTTTTTGCAGTTCCAACGTTTTTTCAAATGAAATTTTATGTTTTGCATTTCCAAAATGGTTTAAATCCATTTTTCTTAATAGATCATCAAATTGTGTCATAGTAATTTCTCCTTAAATTTTATAATTATCTATTTACATGAGTAAATATTCTTAGTATCAACTCATTTACATAGATAAATCTCTTTTAGTATAAAAAATCTTGTTTATTAATCAGCAAATCTAATTTTATTATAATTGAAATTCACGTTTTTTAAATTCTGACAAGTAAGACCACTTGCTTTATATTTATTTAGTCTAAATAAATCTTCTTTAAATACCATTATGTTTATAATATCTTCAAATAACAATTGTCTAATGAAAGGATAATCTTCTAGTGGTTCTCTTGATAATTGATACATTATCCACTGTGCTTTTTTGTGATATGTAAGCAATCCGTTACTTCTCATTTTCTCTAGATGTCTTGAAGTATTAGATTGGGATAGATTAAGAATGGTTTGTATTTCGCCTACACATAGTGTATTATTTTTTAGTATATTAAGTATACGTAATCGGTTATCCTCTGATAATATTTTTAAAATATTTATAACACTCGACATTTCAATCTCCTTATACTATATGATTATATACTCATATAGTACTCCTTTTATCTATGTTGTCAATACTTATTTTAACTGTTCCTTTTTTAAAAAGAATATTGGGAGTTGCTATTCTGTGTTTTGTTTCTCACAAGTGATTACCATTCACTGCCACATACATATATTTTCAGTTATACTTAAAAATATTCATTACTTTGTATGGTTTTTTCTCATGCTCAGTTATTTAGATTATATAAATAAAGTTGACTGTTTTTACTTTATTTAAAATCAAAACAAATCAGTACAGATTGACTATTATACATAGAAATGGTAGGTTAAACCTTATTAAAGGAGTTTTTACATGGGTATTCAGCCTTTCACAAATAGCAAGAATAAAAATGTTCAGAATTGGGTTATTATTTGCTATGGTAACATCCTAAGGAGTCAAGTTCTAGAACAATATCTAAGGTATTATTCAAAACAATGGGATTTAACAATAGAATTTTATTCTGCCGGCATCTCTGAATCAGATGAATTCCCGAATACAAAGAAACTACTAACTGAGATTTATAAAGAACTACAATCTAGAAATATTCCATGCTCTTTACAGCGTAATGCATGGAATAAGGATGTTGAAACAGAAATAATCTCTTCTGTTCTTGTAATCTGTGCAGATAATAAAGTTAAATCAACTATCCTAGAAAGAATGCATCTTAGAATTAATAGAGAAAAAGTTTTTACTTTCTATGAAGCAATTTCAGAAGGTGACATTGATTTTGAAGATACCTACGATTACGAAAAAAAAAGGCAAGATCCTGACCGATTCCACACAGCTTTTAATGAACTAGATAGGATTGCCCAAAAGATACTTAATATATATAGAAGTTAATTTTAAGTGAATATTCATTATCTTTATCTGTAATCTTAATATTGCTTTACATAACTATATTCTTTTAGTAAAATGAACATACTTTATATAAAGGATGTAGGAAAATGATAGAAAATTATGTAACCTCATGGAAAGATGGTATGGCGTTTGAATCTGAGATTTCTGGTCACAAAGTATTAGTGGATGCCAGTGATACTTTTGGCGGACAGGACAAAGGTCCAAGACCAAAACCTTTACTTATTACAGCTCTTACAGGATGCACAGGAATGGATGTAGTTTCAATTTTAAAAAAAATGCAAGTAACCGTAGACAGTTTTGATATTAAAACCGAAGCTGAGATTACTGAGGAACACCCTAAAACATATACTAAAATGCATCTTATTTACGAATTTACAGGTAAAGCTTTAGACAAAAACAAAATTGCTAAAGCAGTTAAATTATCGCAAGATAAATACTGTGGTGTAAGTGCACTTTATGAAAAAGCTTTAGAGTTGTCATATGAAATAAAAATTAACGAAAAATAACAAACTAATATTTTTTCTTTAATCTTAATATTAATAACTTTTAAAACAGATATATTGCAGTAGCTACAGTAATTTCTGTTTTTTTATACAAATTATTTTTACTATAAAAGTGTATATGCTATCTGGTTTTTAATTTGTTATATGGTTTTTATTTATTATTAATATCCTAATTCATCCATCACTTCATTTAACAAGTCAGGACGGTCTGTAATAATACCATCAACACCTTTTAAAATTAAATCTTTCATAGTTTCTTTGTCATCTATTGTCCAATAGTGAATAGCTATATTTCGTCTATGTGCATCATTAATAATAGCTTTTGTAGCAAGATTAACACCAGAATCAGATAATGGTAATTGCATAGCTTCAAACTTAATATCAAAAAGCAGATTATCTATTTGAGCTAGGTGAAAATATATATATTTTTTTGTCTCTTCTCTTGCAGAGGATGTTAAGATTGAATTATTAGTAAGAGATCTAAAATCATTAATGATATCGTCACTAAAACTAGGAACAAGAATTTTATCTTTTAAATCATATTCTATAATTAATTGATAAAGAATAGATGCTGCTTTTTCTCCTGTTTCTCCCTTATCCTTAATTTCCACATTGTAAAGCAAGTTTGGATATTTCTCAAAAACATCAGATAATTTGGTTACTGAAACAATTGTATCTGCATAAGGATTATTTCCATCTAAATCTTTGAACCCATCTCCAAAATTAAAAGCTTTTAATTCGTTAAATGTATAGTTTCGAATTTCGCCTGAACCATTAGACATAGCATCAATGGTTTTGTCATGATGTGTTATTAAAACATCATCTTTTGTAAGGCAAACATCAATTTCTAGCATATCTACACCAATTTTTACTGATCCATCAAATGCCACCATTGTATTCTCTGGGAAAAGATCTTTTGCTCCTCCATGAGCAATTATAAGTGGGCGATTATTTTCACTTACTGCAAATGGATTATTCTCAATTACTTTCTTAACTGGAATTAATTGTACAATACCAAATAATAGCACTATACCCATTAATATACTTACGATTGTTTTATAAAAAATTTTCACTATAATACCTCATGTTTTTTACTTCTCTTTATTATACATAATTTTTTATTTAAAGTGTACACTTAGCCAAGACAACACCAATATATCATACAAACTCATACCATAAAGAGCATATCCTTTTGAATTAGTATGGAAATTATTATCAATTTCATCTGTATTAGAAAAATCACAAGTTATATATCTCAACATGCTTATATAGTAAAACTGAATTCCTTTTACTATTCCATAATTAAAACTATATATACAATTTGTTATCTAAATTTTTTCTTTTAACAAGTCTCTAATTTCCTCTAATAACACTTCTTGTTTAGGTGGTACTGGTGGTGCTGGTGGTGCTACTTTTACTTCTTCTTTTTTCTTTTTAGCATTTGTAATTAGTCTAACAAATATGAAAATTGTAAGTCCAATAATAACAAAATCAATAATTGATTGAATAAATGCGCCATATCTAATAGCAGCCTCTTCTATTCCCTCTGAAGCCTCAACAACAATATATTTTAATTCTGTAAAGTTAACTCCTCCAAATAACAACCCTACTGAAGGCATAATTATATCTTTTACTAATGATGCTACAATTTTTCCAAAAGCTCCTCCAATTATAACCGCTACTGCTAAATCAAGTATATTTCCTTTTAAAATAAATTTTTTAAAATCTTGACCAAACTTTGACATATTACCTTCTCCTTTTTATTTTATTATACCATACCTTATTATTCTATACGCATAGCATTTTACGTGACATTTTTTTATTTACTACGATAAATATTTTCATTTAGCTTCTTCATTTTATATCCCATAATTACAATCCAAACATACATTAGCGTTTTTGGAATCATCAAAATTCCAATCCAATTCATTGTTTGCGCCCATAGGACTACTGGAATATAAAATCCAAACGACATTGTAATTGCTAATGACATAAATCGTAAACTTTTATCATTATACTTTTTAACTTCCTTATAAAACAAAAATATAATAATAATACCCATAATTGCAAAAGGAATGTTTCTGTATATACTCCAAAACATGGGAGTTGAATAACTTAACCATTCGTTTTGTGGGAATAGACATAAAGCTATTCTAATAATTGCTAATGAATAAATAATAGTTGTCAACAATTTATGTCCAATTATATTATAGCGTTTTTTCCATATAACATATAAAACGATATAAAACACTGTCATAGTGATAGATGTAATCAGTTTTCCAACACCTAACGCAACTGCATTTGCTTCAAGTCCTATAGTAAATAATGCATAAGCTCTTGGTACTAAATGAAAAGCATCTCCACTTCCTAATAAAATTGCCATTATCCCAAATAGCTTGTACTGATTGTCATTATTTGCTTTTCCCTTTTTTATCATAATAACTCCAAGAGTTATTACTGTTAAAAGATATATACTATCAAATATAGTTTCCATAATTGCTTGCATTTTATATCTCCTTGTATATTAATGTTAGTCAGAATCATGGGTGTTTTGACTAACATTTCTTTTACTCCCATGTCCCATGTCCCATGTGGGATAATAGAACCGTATAGATAGAGGGTGCAGTTACTCTCCTTGAAGTTAAGCTTCGTTCTATAGACTTGCACCTCATCTTTTCGGGTTGTATGCGAATTAGCTGGATGGAGTTTAGCTCCGTATGTCTAACAAGGTTGTGTTCCCGTGAAGTAATGTGGATAACCTCCATCTATAATTATTTATTGAAAGGTTGGTGCAATATGTTTTACATTGGCATTGATATAGCAAAACGGTCTCATGAAATCAGTATTCTTGATGACTCTCAAGGAATAGTAGAACCATCAAGAAAAATAACCAGTACCGCTGTTGGTACAAAAAATTACTAACGTTGTTTGAAAAACACCAGGTTTTACCTGATAACTGTCTCATCGGTATGGAAGCTACTGGTCTTTATTGGCTTGTTCTTTACTCTTTCCTTATCTCACGAGGATTCTTAGTTAAAGTAATTAATCCTATTGTTACAGATGCTTATCGTAAAATGCTTATTCGAAAGGTGAAAAATGATTCTATTGATGCTCAAGTAATAGCTAAAGTTTTGATGCTAGGTGAGTACAATGAGTCTTCGGTAGCTAATGAAGAAACACTTGCTTTAAGACAATTATGTCGATTTAGATCCTATGAAGTAGATGTTTGCTCTGATCTAAAACAGAAAGCTATTTCTCTACTTGACCAGGTTTTCCCAGAATATGAACACATCTTCTCTGATACTTTTGGTGTTACTTCACGAGAAATCCTCAGTAATTTCAATACTCCTGAGGAACTTAGCCAAATTAATACCCGTAAACTTTCTAACCTTCTTAACAAAGCAAGTAAAGGACACTTTGGTTTGGAAAAAGCACTTGAAGTAAAATCAATAGCTTCAAAGTCACTAGGTATTAAAATTGCTACTGATGCTTTTTCGTTCCAATTAAGTCAACTAATTAATCAACTCGAATTTATTGAAAATCAAGTTAAATTATTAGATGAACAAATAACTATTTACATGGAACGTACAAACTCATTTATCACAACTATTCCTGGTATTGGTCCTGTGCTTGGTGCTGTTATCATTAGTGAACTTGGTGATATTAGTCGTTTTAGTGAAGCAAAGAAAGTAGTAGCTTATGCAGGTCTAGACGCTTCAGTTAGCAAGTCAGGTGATTTCGAAGGTTCTAGAATGCATATGTCTAAAAGAGGTTCACCCTATCTTAGAAGAGCAATATTTACTGCTGCTAATGTTGCTTCAAGATGCGACCCTAGTCTTTCAGCTTATTGTAAACGTTTAAAAGCTCGAGGTAAACATCACAATGTTGCAGTAGGTGCTGTAGCTAGAAAACTCTGTTATATAACTTTTGCAGTACTAACAGAAGATAGACCTTTCGAACACAGATAATATTAACAAATACTTCTGTATCTTTTTAAAGTAATTTTCATGATTACTTAGTTTTTTATTACACTTTTCCTATTCAATTTTCAAGTTTCACTTGCTTAATTAGCTTTTTTCATTCGTTTATTTATCTAAAAATGTCTCTTGACATTTCATAGCTGGTCTATTCACTAAGTATTATTACTTGTTTTGATTATATATAAATTATACTTTTCTATCAATAAAAGAAAGATAGTTCCAAGTGTTATATCTCTTAAAACTATCTTTTTATATATTTTTTTTGAGGAATAATGTATATATAAATATTTTACCTATTTAATTCCTAAGCGATCACCATAATTATCAATAACATAATCTAAATCTTTATCACCACGACCAGATAAGTTAACAAGAATTGATCCTGTACCCATTTTTTTTGCTAGCTTCATTGCATATGCAACTGCATGGGCACTCTCTAACGCTGGAATAATTCCTTCTAATTTTGATAATATTGAAAATGCCTCAATAGTTTCATCGTCCGATGCAGTCATATATTTAACACGTCCTAAGTCATGTAAGTATGCATGTTCTGGACCAACTGAAGGATAATCTAAACCACTTGCTATTGAATAAACAGGAGCTGGTTCACCTTTTTCATCTTTTAACATAATAGAGTTAAATCCATGCATTACACCTTCACTTCCATAAGTTAAACTAGCTGCATGTTCTCCTATTTTTGTACCAATACCTAAAGGCTCAACTCCATATAGTTCCACAGAATCATTTAAGAATGCTGACATAATACCAATAGCATTTGATCCACCACCTACACATGCAACAATTGCATCTGGTAATTCACCTGTCATGTCAAAAAACTGTTGTCTAGCTTCAACTCCAACTATAGCTTGAAAATCACGTACCATCATTGGGAAAGGATGAGGTCCCACAACAGATCCAATACAATAAATTGCATCTTCAAATTCTCCCATATATGCTTCAAATGCTGCATCCACAGCTTCTTTTAATGTTTTTAATCCATGCGAAACCGGAATAACACGTGCGCCAAGTAGTTTCATACGTGAAACATTAGGTGCTTGTTTTATTATGTCTACTTCACCCATATAAATATCACATTCTAATCCAAAATATGCAGCAGCTGTAGCTAAAGCAACACCATGTTGGCCTGCACCTGTTTCAGCAATAATTTTCTTTTTCCCTAAGTGTTTAGCTAGTAGACCTTCTCCCATACAATGGTTTAACTTATGAGCTCCTGTATGATTTAAATCTTCTCTTTTTAAGTAAATCTGACAATTACCAATAGAATTTGATAATCGCTCACAATGACCTACTGGTGTTGGTCGTCCTTGAAATTCTTTTCTTATTCTTCTTAACTCGTTAATAAATTTAGAACTCTTACATATAGCTTGATATGCTATGTCTATTCTTTTAAATTCATCAACTAGCTGTGGCGGAATAAACGCTCCACCGTATGTTCCAAAAAACCCTTCTTTGTTTGGGGTTGTTTTTGCATATACTGCAAAATCTACATTTTTTTCTAACATTGTTTAGCTCCTTCTCTACTCTACTATATTGACTTATCTATAAATCAATACCTCTACTCATGTGGTTTTTTCCATAATAAAAACCCTTATCCATAATATAGGACAAGAGTCATCTCCTGCGGTACCACCTAACTTGGTTTAACTATACTTTTATAGTTATTACCCACTTAATTCCATACATTTATATGGTTTTCATTATAACGAGTGAAATTCCCGTCAGAGTCTACTTACATGATTTACAGCTGTTTTCAATCTGCCCTCGTAAGTCCATTCAATACAATCTTACCTGCCACAATCCCATCATCTGTAGCTTTCTTAAAGGAGTCAATTGTTTTACTAATCTTACTCAATGGTTTATCTTTATCACTATTCCTATACTGCCTTGTATAGAAGTATTAATAGTAGATTACTATTTTTTTAGTAGTATGTCAAATTTTATTTTCCTTTTTTCACTTTTTTTATGAAATAAACTCAATAATAGGTGAAATATCATCTAATGAGTGGGGATGATGACCACATCCTTTTTTTATTATTACCTTTATGTCATCATGTGTTTTTTTATATTCTTTTATAAATAATTTTGCATTTTCTTTATATGGAACTGTTAAATCACTATCTCCTATTATCACTAATATTGGTATTTTTTGTTCTGCTAATATCTTTGCTCTGGATAGCTGTGACAAACTATAGATTTTTGCATCTTTTTCATCAAATCCATAGCATCTTAAACACTCTTCTCTTAGATTATGACCAACTCCTGGCCAACTTTGTAAATCAATAACAGGAGCATCTAAATATAGTGATGCTACTCTATTTGGATATGCTATTGCATAATTTACTGCATATAATCCACCTCTACTAAACCCGAAAAGAACTGTTTTTTCAAACAAGTTAAATTCTTTAATTATATATCGGTTAAATACATCCATTAATTTTACAGCTTTAGGACTCCCATACATATCACTTATCCTATAGTACACAAGATGCCATCCTTGTTTTACAAGTTCCATATCTGCTTTATCAAAATCACCTAAAAATTCAGCTCTCCAAATCCATCTCCTTTTTCTTTCTGCCTTTTTAGGTACTATAACACTACCAGTATATCCATTTAGAATAAAATTGATTCGCTTATATCCTTTATATGTTTTTTCTTCTATATTATTCACTATTACTTTCTGTATTCATTACTTAAATATTTTTTTAACCGCTTCTAGATACCCATATCCATATAAATCATCTGGCTGAAGATAACTAGTTTCTGTCCATTCATTCCAACTATTAATAGTAATTAATGATTGCTGTTTTGTATGTTTATCAACATATTCTTTAGCTTTTATGAGTGCTTTTTCAATATTTAAAGGTGTATTGTTTTTTATTATTCCAGGTTTAAACTCTTTAAACCTAGGATTATTATCCCAACCTAATGAAATGTGTGGATAATATGGAATATTATACTCTTTCTCTATATTACTCCATTCGCTTATAACATCTTTCATTATTTCATTATAATCTCTATCAATATCAGTAAACATATTAACCTGATAATGAGTTAAACTGTCAAAACCAATTTCATCAACAACTTCACTTAATGTATATGCACTATCATCATCTTTTTTATATTCATCAAAATTAGTATCATTTCTTAGTGCCAATTGAAAATGAAGCCCATCTAGTCCTTCTCCAACTGCTAATTTTTTAAACCATGTAAATGCATCAGCTGTTTTTTTAATACCACCTAATCCACGAATTAATGTTTCAATATCAAAAATCATAAATGCAGGTTTGTTATCAATTGTATAATACGATGGATGTTTAAAATATTTATTAATTAATCGATTAGCAATAATCTCAAACTCGGTTCTATTTACCGCACCATCCCAAATAACCGTATCTTCATCATGTGAATTTCTAATATCCCATAAATACCTTGCACTGTGGTTAGCCCACATAAGATAAAATTTAACCATATCATTGTTTTTAGCTTTTAAATATCCGTCATTTAAACAGTTTTCTAAAAAAGGTCGTCTATCATACCAATACCAATCATAAATAAAAACATTAACGCCATGCTTAGAGGCTTCATTAATTTGCATTTCCATAATACTAGAATCAGCTTCATTAACATAACCCCATAATGGTTTTCTTGGCCAACTATGTCCTTCAAATTTAGCCACTGCATTTTTAACAGTCTGCCATTCCCCATTACCCTCAGGCCAAAACACCCGTGTTCTTAACTCATCTCCTGTATATGACGGCCATACAAATGCTGCAATATCATATTTACTCATATCCTTTTCTCCTATCTAATCACTGAAAGACCTTCTCCTTCAATGGCATGCATTGTTACTCCTAGTTTATCCATCCATCGTCGTACTGTAACAGTTTTAAAATGATGAGAATCAAATCTATTAATTGCATCTTTGTCTATATGTCCCATATTATTGTCATATAACCAAAGTGGTGCTGTCCACATACATAACGTTGGTTTAATTAATTTATATACATCTTCTCCTGCACCATTTTGTCCATGATGTGCCATTTGAACAATATCACTTTTTAACTTTTCTTTGTATCGTTTAGCAAGTTTTTCTCCTGCACGAAATCCTAAATCTCCTAGATATAAAGCGGTTTTTCCATTGGGAAACAATAATTTAAAAACTATGGAAGTATCATTTACCGTTGAGCCACCTTTATATGAAGGGTCATAATCATTATAATCATTTGGTACTTTTAATATATCAACAATAACACCATCAATATCATACTTATCATTTTCTTCAAGTATTTGTGTTATGTCCAAAAGCTTTGGTAAAAAATCATATAGCATTTTATTCTTTTCTATAAATCGAGGTTCAGCTTTACTAACCCATTCTTCTGGTGGAAAGTTATAGCAAAGTTTTTCAATGGTTATATCGTTCATGTTAGGGTGTTCAAGAATTTCTACAAGTGCATTATAATGATCATAGTGCATATGTGTAATAATCCACATTGAAACAACTGAGCCAAATTCATGTATTTTTTCTGTTAAATAAGCAGCATCTCCACGTAATCCTCCATCAATAACAATTAGCTTATTATTTGGTGTAGTTATTAAATAAGACATCATTTGCGTTCTTGTCATGTTAGGTGCTTGATAAATAGTATATCCACCTAATCCAATCTCATATATGTTTTCTTTCATATTTACCTTTAATCATTTACATTTCTTTATAAATAATTACTCCTTTTTTAATCTTACTAATTATTAGCATAGCACACTTTATATTGTTTATTTTATTAAAGTTTTTAGTTTAGCTAAAAGTTCAGGTTTTATTTCAACTATCCCGCCTTTTCCATCGCTTTGAATAATATTATTTACTTCATATAATGTCATACGTGAGAAATCACCTGAATCTCTTACTGTTTCAAATTCTGTTGCAAAATCCCAATAGTCATATCTCTCTAGTGTTAAGGGAACATTATATTTCTTAGCAGTTTCTACGAATTTCTTACATTGTGGATCATTTAAAATAAAATCAAGAGAAGAATAATATGCTCTAATATTAATTTCATCTGGTTGTATTTTATCAATCCACCGCTTCCATTGCCATTCCACATTCATAGGGTAAGCCATATGGCGAGCAATAGGAATCGGATCATAAAGCATTTCAACATTAAGTGTAAGATAAACTTTTTTACCTCTTGCTCTTACTCTCTTTGCTCCCTCTATAAACAACTTAGTATAGGCATCACCACGTATTTTTGATATTTTACTTAGTTCCATATCCTTTTCACCACACTTGCCAAAACGCCTAAAATATTCTTCTTTAATACAATCGTTATAGCCATATGCAAATGGTTCATCTACATGAACTGAATGACACTCAATACGATTACCTACCATTTCATAACCATCATCTAAAGCTTTATCAAGCCACTTCAACCAATATTCTTGCACTTTAGGCTCACAAACGCACAGTGCTCCATGAACATATTCATCCTTTCCTTTACAAATTGCTAAGTATTCTTCTTTATCATTTGAATCAAGGATTACTGGCCAATTTTCACCAAATCCATCATCAAAATTAAATCCAGCTTGTAAATGTGGTTCATTGGTTGGCGTCTTCCAATTAGCTGAACCAGGAGATGCACATATTTCATTTTTGTTTTCATCAAATATGGAAATAGCATGCATTGGTGTATTAATAAATAATTCTTCATCATTAACTTTATCTTTACAATTAACAGCTATCGCTACATATCGCTCGTTTATTGATAGCTCACCTAATGTAATAACTTCTATGGAATCACCTAAATTTGTAATAGTTTTAATTGGATAATTAATAATAAACCCTGAAGTTATAACATCACTTTTAGCTTTTTCAGTTGAATAAGTTAAAGTAAAATCACCTTCATATTTATTATAATTTGCATTATCATTGGATACATAGATTGTTATGTTTTGCTTTGTGATTCGACTGTGTATATTGTTTTGCTTATAAAGTTTAATCATACAAATTTTCTTATTAATAGCATCTTTATCAATATCCCATGTTCTCCTCTTAATACGAAGATGAGGGTTTTCTAGCAAAAATTTAGATACAATCATTATTTTACCACCTGTGTATTGTATCCCGTTATTTCCACGAGCTTCTTTATAATATGGCGAAAAAGTAAACCATATCCCTTGTTCTTGTGGTCTCATAACAGCTACAGGTTCTATGCCATTTGCTTTAGCTGCTTTTACAAATACTTGGCTAAATTCTGGTATGTTGTTAGCCGTTTCAACGGTTTCTCTATGTGAAGGCGCTTTATGGTCCCAAAAATGTCCATAATCACGATTACCATAGTATTGAAAATATACGCGACTAACACCTGTTTCTTTTAACTTTTCTAACATCTTATTCATAGTGCTTTCGCTATAAATTTTTGCTGCATCATCTGGAAAATCTATTAAAGCTGATAATAACATTGTCTATTCCTTTCTTATACTTCTTTATATCTATGGTACCTAAAATCTGCTTTTTATTTATTTTAATTAAATCCTTTTCAACTAAATCACGATTTTTTTACTAAAATCTTTTTCAGTTTTGCTAACAATTTAACAATCATATTTCTCCCCTTTTATAGATGTTCTAATAAAAATTTAGTTCCTAATTCTCTAAAATAAATATCTAAAGAATGATTTTCATCATTAGTAATATATAATATTAAGTCTTTACAATTATATCCTTTTCTTTTATTTTCATTTATTAGTTTATTATAAAAATCACTACAACTTTTAGTACCTACCCTTTTATCACTATTTCCTATAGCTAAATAAATTGGTCGTCCTACCATATCTGTAATGTAATTTTCTATACTTATATCTTTAAGTTCATTATTACTAATATCATTTTTAAATTCTATAAGTTCTCTCCAGTCAGTTACAGGTGCTAGAGCTGTTACTGCCTTAATACGTTTTTCAATTGAAAATAAACGTAATGCTAAATATCCTGCTCTTGATACTCCGCTTATAAATATCTTTCCTTTTTTTACAAAACCTTTACTAATTAGTACGTCAATTAACATTGTTGCATCTTCTATAAACATTTTAAATGGATCACTTCCATTAA
Source organism: Clostridiales bacterium (assembly GCA_023145435.1). GTDB lineage: Bacteria > Bacillota > Clostridia > DUPQ01 > DUPQ01 > JAFGUQ01. The sequence continues at coordinate 124,097 of JAGLDS010000003.1, read as the reverse complement.
TAAAAGAATTACGCCAACCTACTATATCACTTCCATATTGATTAATACGGTTACCATGATTTGGAAGGTCAAAACTTACACTTCTATGTCCTTTTTCTAGAAACATATCTGATCCTACACAGTATGGTAACTCGCTTAAAGATTGTTGACCATCCATGGAAAAAGTAAGAAGTATTGCAGGATTTTTTGCTAAATTTTCTTTTAGTGGTGACATAACTGTAGCAATTATTTCTCTATTATTCACTTTGAAACTAATGTCTTCTCTAATATATTTATTGCTCATTTTATTAACTCTTTTCACCATCTACATAAATTGCATATACTCTTGGTGAAATGTCATTAATTTTCTTCATATAAATAAAAATCCTCACTGTTTCCCCACTTAATTCTTTTAGCTTATGCTTAGACCATTTAATAACACAATCAAGTCCGCTTTTTTCGCTTGCTTTTCCTTGATCAAATCCTTTTATAGTTTTAAAATCTTTATCTAATATTTGTACTGTTATGCCATTTAATCCCTCAGCATTAATAACTGCTTTACAGTTGTTTTCTGGTAAGGTTATAGGTGCTGAGCAAATACTTCCTTTTAACTCATTAGGGTTTAATCTAAGAGAACCAAATCGGTCTCTTGGTAAAGTTGCTAATGCAACTTCGGCACTATAGTGCTTTCTTAATTCTTCGGGTTCGTTTTTAGAAACATTACGCCATCGTCCGTGGTATATAAGGGTTTTATCACCTACATTAAGTATCCCATTTGCTTGACATAAAATTGTATTAAAATTATGGCCTTTAACTTTTGTTGCTAGAGAATCATTTCTTTTTATATATCTATATCCTTTAACAGGTTCTCTAAAATGTATTCCATCATTTGAAACTAAAAGGCCTAAATCACATGATATCTCTCCAAAGTTTTTATCAAATTCAGCATTATGCCATAACCCGTACAACCCAATACATACATTTCCAAAGCTAGTTGCACCTACACCTAGATGAACTTGGTCATATATACCACTTTGCCCTCTTAATTCTCTTTTTTCAGGTTCTTTAGGAGCAAAGGCTTCTGCCATTATATCTGGCCAATATTTAAAATCAGGTGATATTCTTACCATCCCTGTACGACCACAAGGGCTTCCACCTTCTGAATAGTGCCCTGCAAAGGTACCCATTGCGTGATAGTGAACTATATATTGATTATTATGTTTTATAAATGAAGAATGCTCAACAAATTGATTCTTAAATGGAATATTAATTACATTCCATTTTAATCCATCTTCTGAAATTGCTATGGCAATTGATGGTTTTGTACCATACTCTTCAATTGAAGGATCACTAAATTCTGGGAAAAATTGATATACCATCTTATATCTGCGTAATGGATCTGTCTCTTTTACATCCTTTATAACAGTTGCGGCTGATACAATAGCATGTGGGAGTGCTAATGCATTATTGTTTTTATTTCCTTTAAAAAGCACTTGTCCAAGATTAGGTTTTTTAAAATTAATTCCATCGTCACTTTCTGCATAACATAAAGGTCCTATAAACATTCTTTTTTTTCCAATAATTCGTGTTGTTGCTTTTTTTATTTGTTGCATCATTTTAGGTGGCCAATCGTGATTTATACCCCAATGGCTAGCATAATACCACATACGATAGATTCCATCATCATAAATAACCGTTCCATAGAAATGAGTTGCTGCATCATCAGGTGCACCACTTCCTACTGGACTCGGTCTTAATACTGGTTCTTTTAAAACTTTTGGTTTACTTAAATAGATACCTACATTTTTTTTAAATGGTAATGAAAAATCGTCTATGGCTAAAAGTGTTTCTTTCATTTGTACTCTCCTAAAAACTATAAACTATAATATGTTTAGTAATTTTTCCACAATTTCTATTGGAAAATCTTCTGGTTGTGGTGTATCTAATAATGATTGTAGAAAATCTTTAACATTCTGACTTTGTGGTAACATGTATCCTGCTTCCCTTAAAACATCTTCAGCTAACAATCTATTAGACATACTTAACGCTTGTGCAAGCTGTCTTACAATTGGGTCATCAGAAGTTTTTATAATAGTTAAAGCTAACTGCTCTTGTCGTGTTTTACTTTCAGATAGTGTTAGTAACGCTTTTTCTACATCATTCGTTTTTTTCTGTTGTAATGGATACTCATCAGGGATTAGGAAGATTGCATGAGATGGGCAAGCATCAACACATGCTCTACATCCACTTATACATTTTGTAGCATCAATCTGTCCACTTTCTGTATCTGTAGCTCCAGTAGGACAAACATATAAACAAAGACAATCCTTAGTACATAATCTAATATTTCTTACTGCGTGCATCTAATTACCTCCTTTTTACCTGTGCTATTTTCATGTTTGGAACTTTGCACACTGGGCATATTTTTGGAGCTTTTTCTCCGATATATACAAATCCGCAAATCTCGCAAACATAAATATTTGTATTTTCTAATAATTCATTTTTCTTTTTATCATAGCGATTGATAACTGAACTAAGTATCCTAGTTACCTTTTCACCCCATACTAGTGCACGAAGTGCGCCTCTATCATTACTTTTAGTTATTACATTCTTAGCATTTTTATAATTTGTATCTAGGTCTTTTTGTAGAAAATTACTTAAATCGCTAAAAGTTGCATCTTTAGTAAAGTCCCCCTTGTTTTTAAAATATTCAGACAACTGCTTAAAAAGATTAGCCTCTTCATCTCTATACTGTTTTTCACAACCTTTAGAAAGATTAGAACAAAGCGCACTCATTTCCTCAATAGATAGTACTCTTAATGTATTTGCTTCATCCTCTTTACTAAATGATACCTGCTCATTAAGTTTTATATCACTTTTCTCTTCTAAAAAATCTACTCTATTTGTGGCACACAATGGACAAACCCATTCACTTGGTATATCTTCCCATTTTGTTTCTCTTTTTATGTTTTCTTCTTCAATCCCTACCGCTTCATCATATGTAAAACTACAAATAGGACATATATATTTTTTCATATATAAACCTCTCTATTAATATTATAGTGATATATTCTGTTTTTTACAAAATTTAAATAAGTTATAGAAAAATTATTATGCTATTTTATCATTATTTTATCCAACTCACCCAAATTATACTGTTTAATAATTCTAATTAATTTAATTGGGTAAAGTGGGTCTGTTGCATATCCAGCACGTTTAATTGCCCATGCTCCTAATGTGCTATCATACATAACATCTGTAAATGGTTTATATCTAGAAGAATTAAACAAAAAATACTGGTGATCATCCCAACTTTCAGATACATCATAATATGCTCTAAACTCATCATCTATTCTATAAACCACACCATTATACACTTCCCATGTATTTGAAATAACAAAGCCATTACTACCACTTCCTTTTATTCCAAACAAATTATATGATAATTTCCCGGTATATTTATCAACTGGTACACTTTGCCCCCAGCCGGTTTCAAGAATAGCTTGTGCGGTTTGCAATGCAGCAGACATACCTGTTTCATTCCATGTATTAACAGCTAGTTTTGATGCGAAACCTAAGAATCGATTCTTTGCAATAATTGCTTTTGGGCCATAAATAGTATCAAGATATACCTTAAGGATGATAGCTTCACTCTTTATTTTATATCCATGATAGAACCCCTCTGCATGTATAGATATATTTCCTATATCAATATTTATAGGAAAGTATATAAAGGTATCGTCGTCATTTAAGGTTTTACTTAAGTACCTAACTATTTTTGTATCTACATTAGTTAAAACATACCTTACATTATATAAGTCAACATTGCTTTTAATAAAAAGATCTATATCCTTAGTTATTATTTGATTTGGACCGATTCCTTTAATATACAAAATTGCATCAACATCAATGATAACTTTAATATGTTCACTTTCATAGTTTACTCCATTAGTATCAGTTACAATGGTATAAACCTCCATATCTCCTTGATTACTTGGTTTTGGAAACCACTCATACGAATATTGACCTGATTGCATGAGTATTTCTTTTTCCTTTGTTATTGTGTTCATTACAATAAACTGTGTTTCAACGACATCAAAATTCCTATTAACTGATAAAACTACAGCTTTTGTAATACTTTTTCCTTCACTAATACCTTTAATTGATAAATACCTATTAACTAAAACAGTTATATACTTTATTTGGCTCTCATATGCATGTCCGTTCCCATCGTATGCGATTACTTTTATAGCACATACACCATTTAGTTCCATTGTTGGAACAAAAGCATAACTTCCAAATGGATCTTGTTCAGTGACTGTAATCGTTTTTCCGCTTTTATAATTAGTAATTTCATATTTAACTTGCGTTGCTAAAAAATTAATAGAAGGTTTTATATATATAGTATCTGTTACTAATTTTGTTGTATCAAGATTAGATAAAGCAACAACAGGTTTTACATCAATATTTATTGTGATGGCCTCACCCCCAATAAACTTTCCATATTCATCGTATACAGCTACAACTAAAACTTTTTCACCATTATCTTCAACTTTTGGGATATATTCTAATATCCTATTTTTATCATCAACTCTAGATACTACAAACCCTTTTTTGCTTCCTTTATCTAATAAAACAAGTTTAATTTCGCTAATTTTATTGCTAATTTTATCTCCCATCTCTATATCAATTATTGTTTTACCAGAAATTGTATCACCTGATTTATAAAAACTAAAATCAATATCAAAAAAAGAAGTTATTGTAGATTGTTCCTCTGTATTAATATATACAGTTCGTGTTTCGTTATTCCACGAAACTCCTATACCAAAAATATTACTAATTAACCTAACTGGTACATATGTTCTATCATTTATTATTTTAGGAGCAACATCAGAAATTATATGTGATTGATTATTATTATATGATATTAAGTTACTATCTATAAATAATAAAATACTTTTCCCATCTTTTTTTATAGTAACGGTTCTGTTAATCCCATCCCAATAAACAGTAGCACCAATTTCTTCAGCTATAAACCTTACAGGAACTAGTGTGCGATCATTTTCAATAATTGGACTTGCGAATGAAGTAATATCATTATTATTGACAATTAAATGAATATTACTGTTTGTACTTGCGTAAATATGATTTATATTTAGAAACATTACAATAAAAATTGTTAAAAATAAAAACAATATTTTAAAGTGTGCTTTTTCTCTCATTACAAGACCCTCTTTCTATACACCCGTCAAAATATCTTTTACCCTACTAAAAGTATATTCTATACATTATAAAATTACTACCTTATTTCATTATTAATATTTATTTATCTATTATCAGATATCCATGGTTATAAAATGTTTTTTTTATTAATTCCAAACCAATATTTTTCATTTTGGACCCTTTTTCAATTGTCATGAATCTTCCCACACTTTGTAACATACCTGGTTTAACTATATCAAGAAATCCTAGTTCAACCATTATTTCTTTTATATTAGGATATGTTGTTAGTAAATCATATATTGTCATAGTACTTTTTATTTCAATTAACATTAATTCCCTCACATAATTTTCTTCTATTTATAATATACCCACTTTATAAAAATATAAGTATAATCCCATTATTCTGTTATGTATAAATTTAAGTTTATTACTAAATAGATTGAATTCCCATACCAGTTGCTTCATACTAAAATCCACAATTTGGAGACCTTATTAAACCATATAAAATAACTGCAATTATTTTATCATCGTTATAATCTAAGATTACTAGAAAATTATATTTAAGTATTCAACTGGTTATTTTAATACCATATGCATTTTTATATTCAATATTCCTTCCATCCCCTTTTTAAAAATTGTTAGTCGATTGTGAGGTGAAATAGGATTAGGTAATTTTTCAATTTTCATACTACAATCATCTGGTATTTCAATAATGAGGTTTCCTTTTTTACCACTAATAATTGCTTTCTTCTCTAAACTTGATATTTCTAGAGAACTGTTTAACATCATAGAAACTCCTTCTCCTTGTTTTAGACTATATGTATCAGTAATTATTATTTCTTCAGGTGATGGACTGTTAATTTGTCGTTCCCAGTTTTTATACCATTTTCCCCATCCAGGAGATAACTTTAATTTTGCGTTAAAGCTTATATCATTTCCAAAAGCAATAGGAATTATATCATTCATAAGAGGATTATCAGGGTATGGTATTTCATTAGTTCCATATGGTATTAGCATGTTATGTCTATCAGGAAATTTCATATCAAGACTTATTGGATTGTCATAGTTACAAATACCAGAATCCATAAGATACATTTCACCATTATACTCAAAGACAAAACTTCCTTTGTCTGCATGGGTATGTCCTGCTCCTGCTTTATTACCAGGAACAAATATCCTTGAGTATCCTTTTTTAGCTTTTCTATATGAAGATACGTGTCCTGTAACAGGTAGTTTTAAAAAGTTTTTCTTTTTGTAATTACTTTTAGATATTTTATCATTAAGAATCCATACGATAGGATTGTCACCCATTCCATATAGTTTTAAGTGTTTGTAATAAATATCAGGCCAAACACTTTCAGGAAAGAAATACGTCATAAAAGAGAGATGTACTTTAAATTGATTTATATATGCTGGTTTCACTTTAAAACCAGAGTCACAAAAAGGAATAAAATCTATAAAGTCATCACTTGATTTAACAATTTCAATGAAATCAACTGTTTTACTTACTATAGGTGGAATAAGCTCATTAATATCAACACCTCTAGCCCTAGAGTAAATATATAAAGTTAAAAGAGCTTCCTTCCCAATACTGGAAAAATAACCTGGTCCCTCCACATATCCACCATCTTCTTCAATTGTGTTATTTAGATTTTCAATTATATCATCAAGAGCAATATCCATATATTTTTCTATACGTGGATATTCTTGCATTAGTACAGCATATCCATACATTCTGCCAGGGCTAAACCACGCCATTTGATTATTATGGAATATATACTCATACTTCCAAGTATTAAAATTAATAGATCCTATTCCTTCTTCAGCCATTTTTCGAAGAATCAAATCTCTTCCTAAATTTGTAAACATTTCACCTGCGATATCTAGTATTAATGCACATTCATATAAACAAAGTGATTGTACAAAACACCTATGATTAAATGTACTGGTTTTATAGTTACACATAAAACTATCATCCCAATTATCACATGATGCAATAGATAATGCGTATCTAGCCGCTAATCGTAATAGTTTAGGATCTTTATATACTATACCTGCAATAACAGCTTTATCACCTTTTTGTAGTAAATACTTGTTTTCATCTCTCTTTCTATTAAATCGCGTATCATGAAGAAAATTAATGGAGTCACTTATATATTTTTCTGGGAAATTTATGTCATCTTTATATAAGTTTCCCATAAGAATTTTACTGCCTTTTTTATTTTGTTCATTTTCTTTTCTGGCTCTTTTTCTTAAACTTAATATTTCATCGGTGTTAAGTAAAATACCATATGTAGGAATAAATTTTGGTTTATAATCTTTAGGTTCTAAATGCTTATCCCAAGTGTTTTCATCAAAGTCATTTTTTGATTCAAGGTGTTTATTAAGTAATTTTTTATTAAAAAGTCCAATCCAATTAAACCAACCACTACCATCTACATTTTTTTCACTTCCTATACTAATAGATAATTTAGTAATACTTTTAATAGAAGATACATCCATCTCGTACTCATGTTTTTTTCCGTCTTCACATATAAATTCTTTTTCTAAAATATTTATCCCATCATTAATTTTTACTAAAATGATAGTTTCTATTTGAAGTGCTGCTGATATAATTATTGAATCCATATCAGCAATAAGAACATTATCGTATTCATTACTCATGGTGAAAGCATATTTTGTTAATTCATTTTCTTTAAAGATAAAATGAGCAGTAGACCAAGTTTGTTCTAATAGTACTGTACTTGCGTTTTTATTTGTTATAACCCAATCATTTAGTCCACTTAATTCTGGATCCCAAAATGGTTCAAAAATTGATTCTGCAATATTTATATGTACTGGCTTCATTTTTACACTCCTAGTAATTATATTAAATTTAAAATTTTATGTCATAGTTATATCAAGTTAAAAGTCAAAATCTACAGGTTCTTTAATTAATGTAATTACTTCTTGATTTGTTTTGCTTTTAGCTAATGCCCACATTAGTTTTGTTACAGCGCTTTCTGTGCTCATTAGCCCCCCTTCAATCACATTTGGAAAGTTACGAACCTTATTACTAATCTCATAGAGTTTCATATTTGTACCTTCAAACATAGCTTGAGATACAACTAATATTAAACAATCTTCTTTGTTTTGTTTGTGAAATTCTTCTATAGCATCGCCAAATACAAATGGTATTGATCCTGTCCCATATGCCTCAATAACAATGGCATCATATATATTTAACATATATTTGAAAGCTTTTGTATTTAGTCCGGGAAAAAGTTTTATTACATGTACATTTGTGTTGAGCTTGTTGTAAAATTGAAGATTTTTACTCTTAATTCGATACTCTTTTTGAAAGTTTTTATCATATACTATTTTTTTGTCAATAAACTGTGCTACATCTAATCTGTTTAAGCTTATAAAAGCATCATTATCTTTTGTTCTGATTTTTCTAACCTGTGTTCCATGAATTACCTTACCGTTAAAGACTACAAATACACCACCAATACCCTCACATGCAAATGCTATACTCTGTGTTAAATTATTAATCGCATCATTTCCTTTTGATTCAATTGGTCTCTGTGATCCCGTTACGATTATTGGTTTTTTTGAATGTTGTATTAAATACGATAAAGCTGCAGAAGTATATGCTAATGTATCAGTTCCATGTGTAACTAAAAAGCCATCATAAATATCATATTTATCGTTTATTTCCTTAGTGATATCAAGCCAATGCTTAGGAATAATATTACCACTATCAATACTCATTAATTGTATTCCATCTATTATTACATCCATATCATTATATGGTACTTTTTCAAGTAATTCATCAAAAGTTAACATGGGAGATAATCCGCGTTCAGTGTCACTACAGCTTATGGTTCCCCCAGTTGATATTAACAATAGTTTTTTCATATATTTACCCATCAATTTATTTACACTCCTATTTTATCACGAACTAAAAAAATACGTAATAATTATCTACACATGACTATTTATTTAAAAAAAGAAACCGTTCTCCTTTTAAAGGAGAACGGCTATTTGTTTTAAATATTAACTTTTTAATTCACTAACTAGTCAGCAAGACTTACTCCACTAAAGTCGAGTGAACCTAGCATACTTCTTTCCCAACCAATAACTTTTTCTGAAATTAAGTATGTATCTGTGTAATGATATACAGGCATCATTGGTAAATCAGTCATAAGAATTTCTTGTGCTTTATAAAGTTCAGCAAAATGAGTAGCTGAATCAGTTGCAGTTTGTGCTGCTACCATATGAGCATTGTAATCTGCGCTCATGTAATTAGGATCATTATACGCATTTCCTTCTTGGAATATTGCAAGTAATCCACTTGGATCTAAGAAGTCTGTTAACCAACCACCACGAGCTAACTCATAGTCGCCTTCTTTTCTTGTATCTTGGAAAACAGCCCATTCTTGGTTTTCAAGTGTACATGAAATACCAAGATTTGTTTTGAACATTTCTTGAACCATTTCAGCAACCATCTTATGTCCTTCTGATGTGTTGTATAATAATACGAATTCTGGGAATCCTTCTCCATTAGCATAACCTGCTTCTGCAAGTAATGCTTGAGCTTCTGCAACCATACTATCATCAATTGCTAAACCGTAAGTGCCACCTGTTTCAAAGAAGTCATTTCCATCTGAGTCAGGCATTCCTGGAGGTACCATACCTAATGCTGGAACTTGTCCTGAACCTAATGTTTCACAAATAAGATCTCTATCAATTGCTAAAGTTAACGCTTTACGTACTCTAACATCTGACCAAATTTCTAGGTCCATGTTAAAGTTATAATAGTAAGTTCCTAATAATGCAAAAACGTAGAAATTAGGGTCTTCTGCAATTAATCTAGGTACTTCTGCTGGTGGAACTGATGGAAGAACATCAAGTTCTCCTGCTTGATATGCTGTATAAGCAGTTGAAGCTTCATCAATAAATACTGCGTCAATTGCTGCTAATCCAACATTCTTTTTGTTCCAATAGTTTTGGTTCTTTTCAAGTCTTAATCCTTCACCAATTGTGTAAGCGGTTAAAACAAAAGGTCCGTTTGATACTACAAGTTCAGGATCTTTTGCCCATGCTCCATCTTCGCCATCTACGGCTTCAACTGAAGATTGCTTAATAGGCATAAAGTGATAGAATGCCATTAAACTAACAAAATAATCAGTTGGAGAGATTAATGTAATTTCTAATGTGTAATCATCAGTTGCTGTAATACCCACAGAATCAAGATCTCCTGATTCAGTAGCTGCAGCTGCACCAACGATATTTGTATATTCCCAAATCCAAGCATATTCTGATGCTGTAGCAGGGTCAATGCCTCTTTTAAATCCATACTCAAAATCATGAGCAGTAAGATCTGATCCATCAGACCACTTGGATTTTCTTAAATTAAAAGTAACTGTAAGACCATCTTCTGATGTTTCCCAAGTTTTTGCAATCCCTGGGATAATAACACCACTTTGCTCTCTTACAAGTGCTTCAAAAGTTTGATTGATAACATCTCCACCATCACTAGCACCATTTAAAGTTGGGTCTAATGTTTTAGGGTCTGCTCCAATGTTCCAATTTAATGTACCTTCAGCAGTATCTGTTGCGCAACCAGAAACAACAACTGTAAGCATACATAAAATAACTACAATACTTATTAAACGTTTCATATATATTCCTCCTATGTTTTTTTACTTTTTTAAAAAGCATATTTGTTTAATTATAATATGGAGGTTAAATAAAGTCAATTTACATTAAGCACAAAAAAACTCCTACCTCCTAATACCTTCAAGTATTACATTGCTTTTATTTATAATTTCTATTCACTACGTGACATGCAACAAAATGTCCTGGTTCTACTTCTTTTAACTCTGGAGTAACAGATTTACATATATCTTCACATAAAGAACATCGCATTTTAAAAGGACAGCTTGGCACAGGATCAATTGGACTTGTTACATCTCCTTGCAAAATAATTCTCTTTTGCTTACGAGTGACTATTGGATCTGGTATAGGGATTGATGAAAGTAACGCTTGTGTATATGGATGTAATGGTGTTTTATAAAGTTCATTACTTGTAGCAACTTCCATTAATTGTCCAAGATACATAACACCAATTCTATCTGAAATATGCTTAACCATAGATAAATCATGAGCAATAAACAAATATGTAAGTTCTTTTTCTTCTTGAAGATCTTCAAGCATGTTAACTACTTGTGCTTGAATAGAAACATCAAGTGCTGATATTGGTTCATCACAAATTATTAACTCAGGTTCTACAGCTAAAGCTCGTGCAATACCAATCCTCTGACGCTGTCCCCCGGAAAATTCATGGGGATACCTATTAGCATGTTCTCTTTTTAAACCTACCGTATCTAGCAACTTATATATTCTCTCTTGTTTTTCCTTTCCATGAGCTATTTGGTGAGTTTCAATTCCCTCTCCTATTATATCTGTTACAGTCATACGCCCATTTAGCGAAGCATAGGGATCTTGAAAAATCATTTGTATTCTTTTCCTAAATGGTATTAATTCTTTTTCAGATAATTTAGTAATATCAGTACCATCAAATACTATTTCACCTGCAGTAGGTTCATATAGTCTTACGATTGAACGACCAGTTGTGGATTTTCCACAACCTGATTCCCCAACAAGTCCAAAAGTTTCACCTTTATTAATGTAAAAACTAATACCATCAACAGCATGAAGATATGATCTCTTTTTCTTTAACAACTTATTATTAATTTCAAAATATTTTTTTAAATTAGTAACCTCTAACATCTTTGTGTTCTCACTCATTTTCGCCACTTCCTTTTTCATAGCCTTCAACTTTTGGGGCATCTTTATGTAACAGCCAACATGCAGAAGAATGAGTTTTACTCAAATTAAACATTGGTGGCATTTGTTTTAGACAAATTTTCATAACATTAGGACATCTAGTTGAAAAAGGACATCCTTTAGGTGGTGATAGTAAATCAGGTGGTGAACCTTCTATCGGAATAAGTCGTTCATCATCCTCTGTATTCATTTTAGGTACTGATTTATGTAAACCAACTGTATATGGGTTTTGTGGATTATAGAAAATATCATCAACAGACCCTTTTTCCATCATCATTCCACCATACATTACAATTATATTTGTGCAAATTTCTGCTATTACAGCTAAATCATGTGTAATAAGAATAATTGATGTATCTAGCTCCTTTTTAATATTTTTCATTAAATCTAATATCTGTGCTTGTATAGTTACATCAAGTGCTGTAGTTGGTTCATCAGCAATTAGTAGCTTTGGATTACAAGAAAGGGCTGTTGCAATCATAACCCTTTGTCTCATTCCACCTGAAAACTCATGAGGATATGACTTGATTCTTTTTTCAGGTTCAGGTATACCAACTAACCGAAGCATATTAACAGCTTGCTTAATTGCTTCAGCTTTGCTTACTTTTTTATGACGTCTTATTACTTCAACCATTTGATTTTGTATAGTATAAACTGGATTTAACGAAGTCATAGGATCTTGAAATATCATTGAGATATCATTTCCACGAATTTCATTCATTTCCTTATTTGACATTGTTGTAATGTCTATACCATCAAATATAATTTGTCCCTCTTTTATTCTTCCAGGTTCATCGATTAGACGCATTACAGATAAAGCTGTCACACTTTTCCCACTACCTGACTCGCCAACTATACCTAATATATCACCTTTTTTCATGGTGAAGTTTGCACCACGAACTGCTTGCACTTCACCTAAGTGAGTATAAAACGATGTTTTTACATTTTTTACTTCAAGAATTTTATTCAAAATAATCCCCCTTAACCCTTTCTCAATCTAGGATCTAGAGCATCTCTTAATCCATCACCTAAGAAATTAAATGCAAGCATTGTAATTGCAATAGCAAGTGCTGGATAGAACAACTGGTAAGGATATGTTATTAATCCTGATAATGCATTATTAGCAAGCGTTCCCCATGATGCCATTGGTGCTGAAACACCCAGTCCAATAAAACTTAGAAATGATTCTGTAAACACTGCTGATGGAATCATCATGGTCATTGCTACTATAATAGGTCCCATAGCATTTGGTATAAGATGTCTCATAATAATTTTTTTCTTAGAAACGCCAAGTGTTCTGGCTGCTAGAACAAATTCTTGTTCTTTTAGTGCAAGTATTTGTCCCCTAACTAATCGTGCCATACCTACCCAGTAAACACTACCAAGAGCTAAGATAATTGTCCATAACCCTTGATTTCTTAATAAAACCATAAGCAAAATAACATACAGAACAAGAGGAATTGAATTAACAATATCTACAAATCTCATCATAATATTATCCTTTCGACCTCCCTCATATCCTGCTATTGCACCATATGTAACACCTATTATAAAATTAACTAAAGTAGCCACAAAAGCGACTATCAAAGAAATTCGAGCTCCATACATTGTACGTGTTAACATATCACGTCCCAATGAGTCGGTTCCAAATGGATATATCTTATTTAATACTGTTTTATAAACATCATGAGTTATATTACCTTTGTATTCTAATGTAAAATCATAATCATAACCCCTTTTACCTGGTAACAAATTATATGAAAAATCTAATATTACAGGTTCTCCATCTAAAACATATGTATACACTTTATTAATTATATCTTTATTTTCTTTAGGTAGTTCTAATCTTTTTATTAATCTACCATTTTCTGCGACACTGAATAAAAAATAATCTCCAGAAAGATATATATATATATCATCATCTACTTTATATAAGTCAAGTTTTGGTGGTAAATTCTTATAATCGTTAACTTGATCAGAATATGAAAATTGTGTAAGCATAGGTCCAAATATACCAATTAATACTATTAGAACAACTCCTATCAATCCAATCATGGCTAATTTGTGTTTTTTAAGTCTTCTCCATGCATCTTGCCAATAGGTTAATGATTTTCTATATTCTTCTTCTTCTATTTCTTGTTTATCTACAAATACGAATTTATTTTTATCCATGCTAATTACTACCTTTCCCAAATCTAATTCTTGGATCGATGAAGGCATATGCAACATCAACTAGAAGAACCATGATGACATAGAAAGCAGCATAGAAAACTGTCATTCCTAAAATAGTTGTATAATCACGGTTCGTAACACTCTCAACAAAATATCGTCCCATACCAGGAATAGCAAATATCCTCTCAACAACAAATGATCCTGTTAAAATCGCTGCTATCATTGGGCCTATGTATGTAACAACTGGAATTAATGCATTTTTCATAGCATGTTTTGCTATAACAGATCTTTCTTTTAATCCATTTGCACGAGCAGTTCTTATGTAATCTTGACGAAGAACTTCAAGCATACTTGAACGAGTAAGCCTGGCTACAAATGACAAAGAATAACCAGATAGGGCAATTACAGGGCCAATATAACTTAAAGCACTGTTTAGTCCAAAGGTTGGCAGCCACCCTAATATACCTGCAAAAAAGTAAATAATAAGTGTAGCTATTACAAAACTCGGAACAGTAACTCCTAATGTCGCAAAGAACATTACCATATAGTCAACCGGTCGGTTTTGTTTTAAAGCCGAAATCATACCTACCGGGATACCAATAATTATTATCATGAATGTAGCCAATGCACCAATTTTTGCCGATGCTGGAAATCCTGCAATAATCAATTCTTCAACGTCTGTACCTATTTTTGAATAAGAGGGACCTAAGTCAAAAGTAACTAATCCCTTCATATAATCAAAATACTGTACTACTAATGGATCGTCTAAATGATATTTTTCATTAAGTATTTTTAATATTTCATCTGGTACAGGTCGTTCCCTAGTGAAAGGACCACCAGGTATTGAATGCATTAAAAAGAATGTAATTGTTGCAATTAATAATATTGTAAAAACTGCATAAATTATACGCTTTATAAAATAGTTTTTCATAAATCTATTTCTCCTTTAAATACTATATATTTTACTTTTAGTAATAGTATATATTATATTATTATACATTGATTTTTCTAAACATCAAAACAAACATATTTATGAAAATTGTCATTTTCACTATACAACAGTATAATATTGGTATTGCACTTAGTGAAAGGGGAAATCACATGATTAAAAACAAAGAATACTATTTAGAAAGAATAGGACATACTGATCAAATTGTTTATGCAAGACGCTCTGTTTTAAGCGAAGGAAAAGCAGACGGGTTAAGAATCATAAACATTGATAATGGAGGTGCTTTAACATGTACAATACTAGAAGGGCGATGCTTAGATATTTCCAAATTAAGTTATAAAGGTATTAACTTAAGCTTTTTAGGTAAACCAGGCTTACAACATTCTACCCAAACTTCCGTATCACCTGGTGAATTTACTAGATATTTTCATGGTGGAATGCTTTATACCTGTGGTCTTAGAAATGTGGGACCAAATGATACTGATGAAAGTGGAAAATATCCTTATCATGGTCGTTTAGGTATGACACCTGCTAAAGAAGTTTCTTCAGTTGTAAATTGGAATGAAAAAAACATCATAATTAAAGGCAAAGTTGAACTGTCTGCCCTTTTTGGATATAACCTTGTATTACACCGACAAATAGAAATCCCTTTATTTGGAAATGAAATAATTATAACAGATAAAGTTGAAAACCAAGGATTTAGTGATGAATCAATTATGTTGCTATATCATGTAAATTTTGGTTGGCCTATGCTTTCAAATCAAACTAAACTAGAAATTAACAGTAAAAAAGTTGAACCAAGAGATTCTATTGCACAAAGTGGAATTAAAACTTGGAATACTTTTGAAAATCCAATTAACAACTATCAAGAACAAGTGTTTTATCACGATCCCATTTGTGAAGAAGATCAATTTGCACATGTATATGTTATTAATAAACAACTTGGTTTACAAGTGGATGTCTCCTACGATAAAAAAGCATTGCCACAACTAATTGAATGGAAAAGCATGGCATCAGGTGATTATGCCTTAGGTGTTGAACCGTCAACTAGTAAAGTTAGTGGTAGATTAAGTGAGAAAGACAATAATAGAGTAGTGAAATTAAAAGTAGGTGAAGAAAAAACTTTTACCTTAAAATTAAAAATAACCTCTATATAAATATAATAAAAATCTAAATTTATAATATTTTTTTGAATTGTTCAAAATACTGATCGTATTTAATAATCATATTTGACCAATCATATTTTTGAACTAATTTTTTATAATTTGTTCTATTACTTGATTTTACTTTACAAAGCTTTTTAAGTTTTACATATAGCTCTTCTTCATTATTATAAAATATCTCATGATTTTCCTCCGGATTATACATTTTAATATAGCTTAACCGCTTTGGTAATAATGGAATTACTCCTGTATACATAGCTTCTGCAATACTAATACCAAAAAAATCATGTGATGATGTCACAGGTAAAATATCTGCCATATGTAAAAATTTACGATATTCATTCTTTGAGCAATATCCCATATGAATAATATTTGATTGTAATTTTTCAATATATGCTGAATAAGTTTTTTTTTGTTTAGTTGTTTGTTCTCCTAAAATAAGTAATTTAAAAGGTATTTTTTCCTTTTTAATTCTTAACAAACAAAGAAAAAATTCTTCTGGTTTTTTATCATGGTCTAGCCTGTGATTCCAAAGTATGATTGGTGTTTCATTAATTAGTAGATCTTCTTTTATATCTAAGGATGAAAGATCCATTCCTAGTGGTAAAACGTGGCACTTTCTTTTTAACTCATCTATAATTTTATCATGTTTATTATCTGGCATTAATTGATTAACTTTGTATATGCCTTCAAAAAAAGATTTCATATTATATTCAGAATTATATAAATTACAATCTGATGCTAAAGCAGATTGGTAATTAATCATTCCATAATGAACATCTCTTTTTTCTTTTTTATCTTCGCTCTCTTCTCTCCAAGGATATGCAAATTGGTTTTCATGAAAATAAGTTATGACAGGTGTTTCCCCAAGTTTTTCCCTTACTAATGAAATAAAAGTTGAAACATCCAACATATCAGTAGCTAAAATCAAATCATATTGATTGTCTATTTCATTGAATTGTCTAGCTAAAGTTATAGCACTTCCATACATACGCCATTTCCAAAACTTACCTTCCAATGTTAGTAATGTAATTTGATGTATACTATATTTTTTTAAGTGGTCTGCCCATTGTTTATGCGAACCCGTATAAAAAGGTTCTATCAATAATACTTTCATATAACTATATCCTTTAATACTACTATTTTGATATAATGAATACTACTCCATTATCAATATTTTCTACCTTAACTTCATAACCAAATAAATCTATGGTTTTCTTTACAATTGACAATCCAAGACCAAATTTACCATCTTTGCTCTTCTCATAAGCATTAAAAATACTACTTGCTTGTAACTCATCAATATGACTACCATCATTATATATTGTAAGCTTATCTTTACTAAGTGTTATTAAAATTTTAATTTTCGCATACCTTATGGCATTATCAATAATATTTTCAACAACAATTCTCCATGATTCTTTATCACCAAAAAAACTACTCTCGTCTAATTTAACCAAAACATCTGCTTCTGTTTGAAAATTATATTGAGAAATCATATCTTCTATTAGTTTTTTCATGTCTGTGTGTCCAGCTTTAATACTACTTATATCAATATAATTTAATCTTGTTAAGTATAATAATTTTGTCACCTTATCATTTAAGCGAGTACACTCTCTTTTTGTAATATCCGCTACTACTTCTGCTTCACACATCCCATCTTTTAATGCTTCTGCATAAGATTGAATAATTGCAATCGGTGTTTTAAGGTCATGACTAACACCTTGTATTATTTCTTGTTTTTGTTTTTCATTCTTACTGATTTTATTTCTCATTAGCTCAATACTATCTGCTAACTCTCCAATTTCATCATGTCTATTTGTATGTATTTTTGTTTTATAATTTGAATTGCCAATTTTACTTAGATAACCTGATATTTTTTTAGTATCTTTAATAAGTTTAAAAACCCATAATAAAATTACTAGATATCCAACAAAGAAAGAAATTATAGAAACTATTAATATTTGTATTGTTGTTTCACGAACCATTGTATTTTTCATTTGATTATCTGTAACTAAAATAAATATATCTTCTTGCTGTATATCATAAAAACCCTGATAATTTAATATTACATAATAAATTAAATCATCTCCTATGATATTAACATAACGTGCTGAGGTCTTCTCCTGTGTGGCAGCTTTATTAATTAAAAGTTTAATTGACTTATCATCTAGAACCTTATCAATATTAGCTGACGTCCTATAACTCTTTTCACTGCTTACATACTTTATATAGGATATACCTTCAGCTTGTTGATAATCGCTTAAATCTTGATTCTGCTTTAAAGCTTTTCCCTCAGCTTCTAATCGCTCATAAATACTATTTTTATAAAACCCATCAAGTCTATTTGTAATTAATACTCCTAATAATAAACTTGTTATAATAAAGGCAACAAGGAACACTAGAGTGATTTGAAATGATAAACCTTTTTTTTTCATTATGATAACCTATATCCATACCCATATATTGTTTCAATATTAAACTTAGGCATTTTCTTTCTAACTCTTTTTATCAAATCGTCCACTACTCTATCTGAGCCAAAATAATTATCTCCCCATACTTTATTTAGTAGTTGATCTCGTGTAAATGAAACATTTATATTTTCTATTAATAACAAAACCATGTCTGTTTCTTTTGAAGTAAGTGATATAGGTAAAGTGTTAAAAAATATCATTCTTTTTATTTTATCAATTTTATACGGTTCATAATGAATAAGATTATTTTCTTTATCCCCATATACTCTCTTAATAACATTATTGACACGAAGTAGCATTTCTCGCATGGAAAATGGCTTTGTAATATAATCATCACTTCCCATTTCAAGACCAATAACTCTATCAAACTCTTGATCTCTCGCAGAAATAAATATTGTAGGAATTGGATTTTCTTTCTTTATCTGCTTTATTAAATCATATCCATTTATGTCTCCACCAAGCATAATGTCTAGTAACCAAAGATGTACTTTATCACTAATAGCTTTCATGGCATTTTCACCATTTAAGAAAGTTCTAACATTATATCCTTCTTTTTCAAGATACTTTTTTACAAGATTAAGTAGATCTTTTTCATCATCTACTATATATATTGTGTACATAATATCTCCCTCGCTAACCTAGAAAATTATATCATGAATTGTTTGCTATATAAAAACTTTACACAATTTCACACAATTATTCCATCATTATCCTAACATTCGCTTGTATTATAAGAGTATACTTTATAAAACATTGATGAAAGAGGTCATGGAAATGAAAAAATTATTAATTATATTACTTGTTATTTTAATTATAATGAGTCTATCTTTAGCAACTGTATTAGCAGGAGGTGCAAAAGTAAATAATCCAGGTACAGCCCCAATGCCAGCCACTTCACAAGGAAACAATCCTGCTCCAAAACCTGAAACACAACAAGCTACAATGAATAAATTTGTTGCAAATAAATTAGAAGCTTCAGAATTAAAAGGCCAAACCGGAGCTATGCTACAACAACAATTACTACTTGCAAAAGAAAGTAAGTTAGCATTACATACAATGAGTGAAGCATATAAAAACATGAGCGAAGAACAACGTACTGAAAACAGAGAAGAAATTACTGAATTGGTACAACAAATTAAAGCAACCCATAAATATAATCTTCAAGTTAGAGTAGCTACTCAGTTAAAAGCAAGATTTCTTTTGCAAGAATGTATACTAGACGAAGCTCCAACAGAAGATGAAGTTGAAGAAGCTACAGAAGTATTAGACGAATTATAATATATTAAATCGCGATTTTTTTATTAAAAGAAGAAGGAGAATATCTTGAAAAAATTACTAATTATCGGTTTGATTTCAACACTTATTTTCACCAGCTGTTCTAATAGTTTAGTTATTCCTCTTGATGAAGAACCAATTAACACGTTTGAAGTAACAAAGGATTCTGAAATCAATTCTTCGAACCCAACCCCAACTGAAACAACAGAATCTCAAGGAATTTCTCTTGATGAAAAATTCGCAAATATAGATTTTTATTTAGTAGCAGGTGTATATAGTAGAAATGTTTTACAAGATGACATAAAAATGACAGAAATATTTGCAATTGATAAAACAAACTTTGTACGGGTTGCCTCTAATGAATTTGAACAAGAAGTTTTTGCTTATAATTATGTTTCAGATAACTTTACCTATTTATATTATTTTGATGATGAAATAATATCAAAAACAATCTTTAATATTGATACTGGTGCAATCTTAGAAGACATTGATGGTTACTCTGAATTATTAAAAGTTAAAGCAGAAGAAATAAAAGTTTATTTTAATGCATTAATTGAAAAAGTTGAAATAACTATTGAAGAAATTAAATAAATTTTCTTTATTTTAGTTTTTTGTCATAGATTCTATAAGTTTTAATCTATTTCATTCCAAGTTTTTCTAAAGCATTTTTTACATGAAAATCATCTTCTAAAATATAATTAGCTTCCATCCTAATTTTTTTCTGCTAAACTATTATATAAATTAATATACATTAGAGCATCTAATCCTTTCCCGTGCCAATCAGGGTGAACTGCTAATCCGAACAACCGATAATCTCTTAATTTCTTTGTGCTAAATAATAGATGATACCACCCAAATGGAAATAGTTTTCCGTTTATTTTTTTAATATAATATTTATATCAGGAAAACCTAAACAATAACCAACAACTTGATCTTTTGTTTCAATCAACCAAACTGCATTATCATCAACTATTAGTTTTAATTTATTAAACATATCTTCCATCACTGGTAATTCTAAATGGACATATCCCCAATTATCAGCTAAAGCTAAATTAGTTAATTCCCATATTGCTTTAGCATCACTTTTAATATTCTTCATATCCATTTTTTGAATTGATAATTCTTTATACCTATTTAATAAACGCTTTGGTAATTCTTTATATCTTTTAGGTGAAGTATATCCTTTATCCATATCTGCTTCATACACCAATAAATCTTTTGCTTTAATATAATCTCTATTAGTAAAAAATTCATGATAGTATTTCGGATTCCAAGGGGACATGAAAACTGGTGGACTTTCAAATCCTTCTATTACAAATCCCCAATATTCAGCAACTGGATAAATAGGACCTCTTATACAATCCATTCCTTGTAAAACACCCATTTTTCAGCATGAGATATTAATAGATCAGCTACTTTTTTATTATTTACACATTCAAATGCACGAAAAAACCTATATTCACTTTATAGTACTTATTATGATTTTATCAATATAGGCAATCAAACGTCCTAGAGGTTCATTCTCATCATCAATTACCATTAGTAATACAAATGGAGCATTTTTAAGTATTGGATTGTTTTTCCCTTTATATGCTTTTTTTATCAATCCACAAAGGCGGAATATAACACAGATGATCCCCATAAATTTTACCAGGTAAATTAATAAATAATTTCATTTGTTTTTTTGTTGTGACAGTTTTAACTTTCATTCTTTTTCCCTTATTATATCCATATTTTAACATGTATAACAATTACTACAACAATAGTGGGCTGACATTTTTTATTATGCTCTCTTCACTCCATTGATTTTCAAATTGTTTTTTAATTTTACTGATTTTAGTTTGATGCTTTGGACTATTAATATGATTATTAGTTTCCAATGGGTCAGCTATATAATCATATAACTGTTCCTTGTTTTCATTATAATCATACATTGCATATTTAACATCTCTTGTTACAATACATCTACCCAGTTCACTTTCTATTGGTATAAACCATCTCTCATATTGTGGGTTATTCATTGCGTTTAATAAATTTATACCTTGTAGATTATTAGGAATTTTACCACCTATATATTCAAGTATTGTCGGAAATAAATCTAGCCCATTTGATGCAAGAATATTAGTTTTAATACCTTCTTTTAAATATCCTGGGTGTGAAATAATAAGAGGAATTTTAATTGCTTCTTCATAAAACAATGTTTTATGTTCAAATCTATGAGATCCATCCATATCGCCATGATCTGACGTAAATACAATTAATGTATTTTCAGCATAATTACTATTCTCTAAAGCATCTAAAACCTTTCCAATTTGCACATCAACTAATTCTGTTAACTTTTTATAAATATATCTATGTAATCGCCAGTCCTTTTCTGTATAAGTACTAGCTATATATTTTTTAAATAAACGCTGATCTAAAAAATCCTGTAAAATAGCAGGTTCATCTTTCTGTGGTTTATGATTTATAGGTAGTGGTGGACAAATATCTTTATAAAAAGCCTCAGATGTTACACCTTCTGGAATCTTGTTAAATAAACTATATGTCTTATATTCAATAGATTTTTGAAATGTCTCAATATCTAAATCATTGTCGATTATATAATCACCTATAGCTTTGTAGCAAACATCATGGGGATTTATAAAGGAAGTTACCAGCAACCAGGGTTTATCATGTTCTCTTTTTATAAATTCACTTGCCACCTTCGCTAGTTCATCTCTCTCATCTTTTGTTAAAACCATAAATCCCAAGTCTTCTGCTTTATAACCCGGGAAATGTTGTTTCCCGCTAAAAAAACATTCATATCCTTCTTTAATTAGCAAATGTCCCATTCCATTTTCTAATATTTTTTTATCACATATTGGTAAATGTTTATGTGCATTTGAACGTAATCCCATCACTTCAGGTAATTTTCCAGTAAAAAGTGAAAATCGTGAAGGAATACACACAGGATTACTACAATATGCCCTATTAAATAATATTCCTTTTTTAGCAATACGATCAAGATTAGGTGTATTTACCCACGAAGTACCAGCACAACTCATCATATGTGCTGATTGCTGATCAGTCATAATAAATAAAATATTTGGTTTTGTGTTTTTACTCAAAATAATTCCTTAATTCTTTACATTCTCATTAGTAGGTTTATTCTCTTGATTAATAACATCCTCACCAATTTTTCTAAGTTCATTTATAGTTTCTTTGTTAATAATAGTATTTATTACTTCTAGACCTTATAAAAGACAAAATTTCATCGGCTTTTCTTTATGTTGTTAATATTTTAATTTAGATATATAAATCTCTCTTTTTATATGTTATAAGTCCAATTGTTAAGCAAATTACAATAATCGTAAAAGAGATAAGAATATATTTCCAATCAAGAGCCATTTCATTTTTAATAACTGCTGTATCAAAAAACTTAAATGGTGTTATATATTTTAAAAATTCAAGTTTCTTACTTAAGCCACTAACAATTGATAAAACATATGAAATTAAAATAATTGATATACCAAGATACCCACTTCTTTTATATTGTTTCATAGCACATCCAAACATTATTCCCAATGATAAAAACAGCATCTGCATAATAAATGTACTAGCAAAGAGAAGTAAAAGAAATTCCATAAAATTCTCTTCTGGTAAATAAGATTGTATGCTAAATAGAATTATTCCATATAGAAATACATCAATGATTATACAATTAATAATAACTGCAATAAGTTTTCCAATTACTACTTTGCTTCTCTTAATTGGTAGTACTAATGTAAATTCAACTGTTCTATCTCTCTCTTCTTTTGAAATAATTGAATTTCCTTTTAAAATAGCATGTATAGAAAGCATTAAAATAAAGTATGTAAATAAAATACCATAAAATCCTGTTAATGTTGTTAAATTAAATGAATTCATCTGAAATGCTTCTAGCATAGCTTCTGGCATACCATCTAATACTGCTAACATTTCTTCATTATTTGCATAGGCTGAAAACTCTGACATATACATAAAAATAAGAACTGTAAAAACACCACACCAAATAGCCATTGATTTTATACTTGCTCGTAACTCTCGTAATATAATATTCATCATTCCCTCCTAATTGGCTGAATGTATATTTCGCTTATTGTACAAAATATAACTTGCTAGTAGCGAAACAACAATAACAGTTATGCAAACATAAATCATTGTTCTATCATACGCACCATTAATTATTAACGTATTTGGTTCAAAATATTTAAATGGTGTTATATAACCTAACGTATCTTCACCAATAATGCTTCCAAACGCACTTAAAATATACATTCCAAATGAAAGTGACATTGAAAATGTTAATACGCTTTTAACTTTTTTTACCAACATTGAAATAACCATTCCTACTCCTAAGAAGAAGAGTTGGAACAAAACAATAGTTGCCATCATTTTTATAAATATATCAATATCATAATCTTTACCATTTCTAAACATTTCAATAGATAAGTAAGTACTACCCCATGTAGCTACATTAGTGATTGTTAACGCAGTAAATGCAGCAGCAAATTTTGAGAAAAAGATTTTTGTCCTTGTAACTGGTTTTGTTAATAAAAAGTCAGCTGTTAATTCCCGTTCCTCCAATGATAATATTGAAAATCCATAATTAGATGCTTGAATTGCTAAACAAATCTGTGTGAAAAGTAACGTCATTGTAAAATAACCAGCAACTGATCCTAAATCAACACCGCTCATACCAAAAGCTTTTAACATTTCTTCTGGGTAATTATCCATCATTAATTTAAGAGTTGTTGCATCTCTAGAAAAAACAGGAAATATTGACATAAATAGCATAATTAAAGCAAAAATAGATATTGACCAAACTATTGTTGATTTTAATTTATCTTTAATTTCACGTTTATAGATGTTCATCATATCCTCCTACTTATAATAATGCATGAATATTTCTTCAAGTGTTGGCTCTTCTATAATAACATCATTAACTTTATGCTTAGTTATTAATGATAATAAAACATTTATATCACCGTTGAAAAAGAAATTGATTTCACCATCAACTTGCTCAATATTACTAATACCTTCAATTGCAAATACTTTCTGATTATGATTACTTGTTCTAATAGATACCTTTTTATAATTATCATTTCGTAAAGTCTTGATATCCTCAATCTTTACTATATGTCCTTCTCTAATAATTGCAACTCTATTACATAGTTTTTGTACTTCACCTAAAATATGTGATGAGAAAAAGACAGTAGCACCCTTCTTATTCTCTTCTAAAATAAGATCAAAGAATTTTTGTTGCATTAACGGATCTAATCCACTTGTAGGTTCATCTAATATAATTAATTTAGGTTGATGAAGTAACCCTTGCACAATTCCAACCTTTTTCTTGTTCCCATAAGAGAGCTCATCTATTTTTCTATTTAAATCAAGTTCCATTATATCTGCAAGTTCTATTATTCTTTTACTATGGTCTCCTTTATAAAAACTTGCTGAATATTTTAACAACTCTTTTACACGCATTTTATCGTAATAGAATACTTCAGATGGTAAATAACCAATATCATTTCTAATTTCATGACCATATTTGAAACAGTTTTTACCGAAAATAGTAGCTTTACCACTAGTTGGATAAATTAATGACAGTAATAATCTAATAGTAGTTGATTTACCTGCACCATTTGGCCCAATAAATCCAAATATCTCTCCTTCGTTTATTGATAAAGATACATCTTCAATCCCTTTATTCTTTCCATAAAACTTAGTCAGATTTGTTGTTTCAATAATTTTCATATTTTACTCCTTTTTATGAAATAAACCTTACACATTCATTATACATTTTTTATAACTTATAATAAAGAAATCACTAGAAACAGAATAACCCCAATGATTGTTCCAATTGATAAGGTATTAGAAACATAATTAACCTCATCTTTATTGCTTCTATCCATGAATACTGTAATAACAAATGGAGCTGGTAGAACAAACATAGAATATAAAGCTATATCTAGGTTATCAAGTTTTAGTGGTGCTAATAACAACTTACTTAATAATATTGCAAATACTAATGCAATAGCTACTTTTACAAAAGCAGTTATAACCTCTAGTTTCATTCCCTTTAGTGATAACTTAAGGCCACTTCCAATAACTAAACATATTATAAATGCTGTTGGAGTACTTATAAATCGTAAACTATCAATAATTGTGGTATAAATCATGGAACCTTCTAGTTTATAAATACCAGCAATTGATAGACTTACCCCTACTATAATTGCCCAAACAACAGGGGCTTTACTTGCAAGGGTTAGTGACTGAACAGCTTTACTTTTATTTGTCTTTTTTGCTGTTGATAGCATAATTGAAGGGACTAATACTATAAATATAAATAGTTCGTGTCCAATATCAATTATTCCTAAAGAAGAGATAGCCTCAGTACCATAAATACCACTAAATAAAGCAAATCCAATCATCCCTACTTCAAAGCCTGTTAATAAATATGGAAAATATGGTGACTTAATATGAAAAATACGTGCAATTAGTTTGCCAATAAATAAAAGTAATAAACAAACTACAAAAATTACAATTACAATTAATACATAAACTGTTTGAAATTTAATTTGAATAAAAGATAATAATAAACTAGCTGGTAACGTGATAGTTACAACTAGTTTTTTTAGAAAATCAATTACACCATCGCTTATGATATTTCTTTTATAGAGAAAATATCCAATTACAATGGTAATAACTAACGGTATTATTTTAATAATAACATCTATTTTTTCCATTTCCACCTTCAATTAATATTATATCATATTTTTTTATTGTAATTGAATAATGATATCTTTTATATAAGCATAATCTATTGTGAATAAAACTTTCACTTTATCCTCCTATATTACTATCCGTATATATTTCTATTTTTTAGACAACTATCTAAATAATAACATAAAACAAATGCTATTCACCTCATCTCATTATACTTTTTCATATGTATATAAATTAAAGAAAAATTCTAAGAAGTTATACTTTCAATAAAGTCTTACATGAATTGCAAATTAATAATAGGATAAATATAAAGAAATTCATTAGTTATTCCTGTATTTGCTACTAAACCAGAGCACTTACCATCACAAGCAAATGATACCCTACTATCCAGTTTTTACTTTTCTGCAGATAAAGATAATAATTATTCTCAGTATGAATTAATGATATTGTTACTCAAACTTAGCAAATAGATTATCATGTTTTGTTAATTTACTAAATATTTATAAAAAAAACTACACAGTTGCCTGTGTAGCTTTTAAAATAGTTTTATTATTACGCAATTGGTGGAGTAAATACTCTAGTACCTGCTTCTCTATCTAGTTGAAATACACCAGGTCCTATATCACCCATCAATTTTACTTGGCCAATTAATGTTTTAAAAGAACTTTCTTCTTCTGTTTGTTCCTTAATATACCAATTTAAAAAATCAATAGCTGCATAATCTTTTACTTCATATGCAATATCCAGTAATAAACTTATTCTACTTGTAACAAATTTTTCATGTTCTAAAGATCTCTCTAAAACGTCAAGTAGAGAAGTAAACTCTTCTGGAGGGTTATCAAATCCTGTTATAATTACATGTTCATCTCGCTCATGCAAATAATCTAGAAACTTGTTTGCATGAAACTCTTCTTCATCTTTTTGTACTTTGAACCAATTCTCAAATCCTAGTAAGTTGTTTTCAGCACAATATGATGCCATAGATAAGTATAGAAATGCTGAATAAAATTCATAGGTGATCTGTTTATTGATTTCATCAACTAGTCGTTTATCCATTCTCTTTCTCCTCTATAAATTTTCAATTGCAGATAAAAACGCATTTAATGGTTGGTCACCTAATAATTCTGTATCTTCATTGATAACAATTTTAGGAACACCACTTACATTATATTTTGTTGATATTTCACCAAATGTATTTGCTTCAATCATCTCTGCATTAACGTTTTTATTCATAAAAGCTAGTTTATGTGCTTTTGCAACTGCACCTGGGCAGTGAGGACAGCTTAAAGTAATAAATACTTTGATGTCTATTGGTTTGTTAATTGCTTCAATTTTTTTAACAACATCTTCTGGTAATTGTTCTCCTGCTCCTGAAACTTCAATTAATCCCATGATAAATGAGTTAATTTCATGCCCTGCTGGAATCCCATAAAATTTAATTCCGTAATCTTTATTATCCTTATCAAGTAATATAATAGCAGGGTACATAGTTACACCGAATTCTTTTGCTTTATCATCACTTTCATCAAGAACCTCTAAGGTTAGTTTTTCACTAATGTCAGTCATTTCTGTTACAAATGTTTGTGTATCAGAACAAGTTTCACATTCTTCCTTTTTCACTATAAGAACCACGTTAACCTGTTCTTTTAGTTGCTCAAAAATTGTTTTAATTTGATTTTTTGAGTTGTCGTCTATCATTGCCATTTTTTCTCTTCCTCCTAATTAATGTTTTCCTTTATTAATATATTCTGTAGCGCTTAAGGCGGCTTTTGCTCCCTCAGCGGCTGCAATAACAATTTGTTTATATTTTACATTGGTCACATCACCTGCTGCAAAGATACCAGGTTCACTAGTCTCTCCATTGCTATCTACGATGATTTCACCATTATTTTCCAATTCAATAAGTCCGTTTAAATATTCTGTTCTAGGAACATGTCCTATTTCAACAAATAAACCTTCTACATTAATTGATTTTTCTAATTTTGTATCTTTATCATAAGTAATAACATGAGTCATTTTTGATTGTCCTTTAATTTCTTTAATCTCAGTTTCCAAATATATATCTATGTTTTTTTGTTCGTTTAACCTATCTAAAAGAATTTGGTCTGCTCTAAATGTACTTCTATGAACAATCATAACCTTTTTAGCTATTCTTGATAAATCAAGTGCACTACCAATAGCTGCATTACCACCACCAATTACCATGACTATACCGTCTTGATACAATGAGCCATCACAAATTGCACAATAAGAAACACCTTTTCCATTAAATTCTTTTTCACCAGGTATTCCTAACATTCTTGGAATACTCCCCGTTGCTATAATAACTGTCTTAGCTTTATATACCTCATCAGTTGTTGTGTGGATTTCTTTATATTCTTCGCATTTTATTTGCTTAACTTGCATTTCGTCAGAAATAGGAACATCATATTCATTCACATGATCTTCAAATTCTCTCATAAGTTCTTCACCAGTAATTTTTGTATATCCTAAATAGTTTTCTACAACTTTTGTATCTAATACTTGTCCGCCTATTCTTTGTGTAAGTATGCCAACCTGTAATCCTTTTCTTTTGGCATATAAAGCTGCATTTAAACCTGCAGGACCACCACCAATAATCAAAGTATCATAAAGCTTATCGCTTTTTACTCTCTTACTTTTTGTAGTTCCTACATTTAAACTAAAATCAATTGCCATTTTGTTACCTTTCTTACGAACCTTTTATTTCTATTATATTATACCATTTAAAGAAAATGTTAAACAAAAAGTTCACCTACTAACTACTTTTTTCGTTTTTTCTTGTTTTCACTCACTCATTAAGATAATTCTTGCAGGTGCGCCATCTGTACCTTCAATTTTAAGAGGTAAAGCAATCATCTTATACTCTCCTTCTAAAACATCTTTTAACCGTAATCCTTCCACAATAATAATTTTTTGATTCATTAGTATAGTATGAGTATCATGATTTTTCTGTCCACGTTCAATTCCCAAAGCGTCAATACCTACACCTTTGATTTTTTTCTCAACTAAGTACTCAGCACCACTTTTTTTAAGGTAAATAAAGTTACTATCAAAAAATTCAGTATATGAGTTTTGTGTTTTAAAGAGAATAAATGAACCTTCTTTTATCTTCCTTGATTGCAAATGTTTTTTTTCTATACCATCCTTTATTTCTGTCAAATCTAGTACTTGGCAATTTGTAACTAATTTTTCTAATGGAATACTTTCAATAGTTTCACCTTTATCAATCATATGAAAAGGAGCATCAATATGTGTTCCTGTATGTATATCTATCGTAATTGATGATTCATTATATTGATTCTCTTTATAAGTTTTTAAAATCGTTATTTTTGGTTTTTTCTCTTCTATATTTTTATAGACCATCATTTGTTCATTGATGGTCATAGAAACATCATATATTTTCATGACTTGTACCACTTATGATTACTTTCTAGCAATTTATCTGCCATAGTAGGACCTTCTGTCCCAAAAACATAATTAGGGTATTGATAGTTATAACTTTTTATAGCTTGTTCAATACTCTCAATATATTTCCACGAATATTCTAATTCATCCCATCTTGTAAATAGTGAAGAATTATTTCTAATTGCTTCAATAATTAACCTCTCGTATGCAGCTGTTGAATTACTTGATATTGCTGATTTTTGGCAATAATCCATTTCAACACTGTTTACTTTAAATTCATTACCAGGTGTTTTAGCATTGATTTGAAAATAAATCCCTTCATTTGGTTGTATTCTTATGACTAACATATTGGGTTTTGTATTATTAAATTCTTCATAGTGATTAATGCCTGGTAGTTTTTTAAATTGTATTATAATTTTTGTTTCCTTTTCTGGTAGCCCTTTTCCTACTTTTATATAAAAAGGTACTCCGCTCCATCTAAAATTATCAATATAAGCTTTCATTGCAATAAAAGTTGGCACTTTAGATTTACTATTAACATTATCTTCATCACGATAACCTATATGTGATGGTGATTCACCATATTGTCCTAATACAATAGTATCTTCAACTTTTTCTCCATGATCTATTCGTAATGATTTAATAGCTTTTACTTTTTCATCTCTAATTTCTTCTGGTAACAAACTAATAGGTGGTTCCATGGCAATTAGTGATAACATCTGTAAAATGTGATTTTGTAACATGTCTTTTAATACACCTGTTGCCTCATAATATGAGCCACGACTTTTTACCCCTATAGTCTCACTAGAAATTATTTGAATATTCTCAATGTATTGGTGATTCCACAGTGGTTCAAAAATGGAATTACCAAAACGAATAGCCATAATATTTTGGATCATTTCTTTTCCTAAATAATGATCAATTCTAAATAGATTTTTCTCTTTAATACTTTTTGATATATTTTCATTTAATTCTCTAGCACTTTTTAAATTTGATCCAAATGGCTTTTCTACCATAACTCGCTGCCAATTATCTTTATTTAATAGCATTTTACGACAGTGCAAATTATTTATAATTGGCTCAAAAGAACTAGGAGGTACTGCTAAATAATAAATTCTATTACCATTAATACCATTTTCTTTATCAATCTTACTTAAATACTTATCAAGAATAGTATATCCTTCACAAGTGTGTGAAAAATCAAATCGTAAATATGAAATTTTTATTACAAATTTATTCCAATCTTTTTCATTAAAGGTATCCCCTGAGAATTCTATTATTGCCTCTTTCATTTGCTTGCGATAAAACTCTGTAGTATAGTCTCGTCGCCCAATAGCTACAATTATAAATTTTTCAGATAATTTTTTTTCTATTTCTAAATTGTATAAAGCTGGTATTAACTTTCGTTTTGTTAAATCTCCAGTTCCGCCAAATATAACAAAAATAGCGTTTTCATTTGATATGTTCATACATGTTCCTCCACTATGCTTATTATACACAAACTAAGAGCCATTTAAACTTCAACCATATTAAGTTAATATCCCTTTTTATTATTCCCTTTTTCCCAATGATCATCATAGAGGACATTTTCAGGATATTTTGGTCTCCTACTATTAGCATCTGGAAAAGGTTCTCTAATACTATGTGGCTCTATTTGATACCAATAAGCTACTGAAGAATAATTATCACAAAATTTTTCATTTTTTATGGTCCAAGCATGTTCAATTACAAATTTTAATTTCTTTGTAAAAGGAATTGGATCTTGTATGTGAAAGCGATATCCTGTCAACTTGTTTCCAGGTCTATTAATACCTTCATATATTGAAAAACCTGAATAAGCAGAATGGTACACATGAGGATACCATGCAGTTAAAAAGTAGTCTTCTGTTCCTGTTCCCCAAATAGAAGGGTAATCTTCTCCATCAATATAGATTTTTTCATCACCTTCACCATACCAACCAGGTTTTTCTGCTTTTTCTACATTTAGTACTGTTCCCACATAATTTCCTTGTCCAACAATGTCAGCGATTATATAATCATTTCCAATTGTTGTTGGGTATTCTTGTTTATATATTGCATGAAAATACATAATATCTTTAGGAAGACTACTATGTTGTTGCCAATCAATGTTATAGTAAAAAGAACGAACTGGAAATTTTCCTTCATTAGTTACTGTTAATCGTGCCTTTTTAGCAAATGGCATTTCAAAGAATATATTTCTTCCTTTTCCACCATTAACCGAATTAATCGGTAACGCTTTACAATCAGCTTCCATCCCATGACCTGCTCCAAAAAAATCACCAATAGGACACTCTACACTAGGCGTTTCTTCATTATCCCAATAAAACCGTAACACTAGCATTCTATTAAATAAAGGCAATTGCTCAGCTGCAATAGTACACCAGATGTGAACAATTTTTCCTGGTCCCTCAAGATTAGCTAAAATCAAGGTTTCTCCTGAAGCAATTTCCTTTTTGTCTTCATTGCCTCCTGTTAAATCATAACTACTTTCTCTTTTAGCTATAAAATTACTAGGTTGATATAGTTTTTCAAACATTGTTTATTCACCCCACATCACATATAGATTCTAGATAGGTTGTTTGTTTATCAACATCATCAACCCATCCATTGATAATATACCATAATTTCATCTATTTGTTTCTTAATCCATTTATTTCTTTTATTTGATATATATTTCTAAATTTCATTAAATATTCCTATCTATAAAAATATTTATTCACAACATTCTTAATAAAATTATCTGCCAGTATAAATTGACCCGGTCCGTCAGGGTGAACATTATCTGGCATATATTTCAGCCCTTCTTGTCCCATAATTTCCAATCCATCTACATAATAGATATTTTTATCTCCTAGATTATTATAATTTGTAACAACTAATTGTAAAATATCTCTCATATCAGATAGACTCATCTCAGATAATCCCTTAGTATTTTCATATTCAGGAGCAATAATAGGTGAAATTAACACAATTGGTGTTTTTATATGATTTTGCCTAATTGTTTCAATTAATCCAATAATACATGGCTCAAAACTTCGTATATTTAGTCGGCCGCCATGGACATTAATCCCTAACTTTAAAGTAAATATATCAGCATTTAGTTGACTCATTTCATGACCTATTATTGGATCTAATATACAATTTCCACCAAATCCTAAATTTGTAACATGAATTTTTTCTTGCAATGCAACAATACCCGGCCAGATTGTAGCAGGAGTTTTTGCCCGCACAGAATGGCTAATAGAACTACCATAGTGAACCCAACGATATTTTGGACTTTTGCTTTTTTTCATCATAGCATTATCATTAATCAATAATTTAGTAAACTTAACTGGAAAAGCATGATCAAGCCATAATTCCACTTTCTTAAATCCAATTGATAATTTTGCAAATGTATAGACTCCTTTACCTTGATTAAGAGGTAGTGTTTCAATCAACTTTCCATCAATAACAAGATCAATTAACATGACATCATGAAAACCCGTATCCCTTTCATGGGTTTCTACAATATCAATAGCCAATAGAGTGCAGTCAGATACAAAAGCAATTCTAACACCTGAACAAGCACCTCCTTGAAAATCATCATTTAAATATGGAAACAATTGTTTTCTATTAAAATCAATTCGCCATGGTTGTGTAAAATCATTACCATCATAAATTGATAATGCTCCTTCAATTTCAAACACATTGTCTTTATATATATAACTCTTCATTAGTGCTTCTCCTTTTTATTGTTCTTTTTCTTGTATTACAGCATATAATTTAATATTAGATAAATCTAAGTGTATTTCAGAAATTTCTTTACTAATCTCAATGATGTTTACATCTATTCTTTTACTTCCTAACTCTGGACTTAAAAGTTCTATATTAGTCAATTTTAATATTGATGAATTAAATCTATATACTAATTTATTTTCTGTTATATCTGACTCAAATTCTTTTAAAATCGAATTACCATTTCTGTCTTTTAAAGTGGGATGTTCTTTAGCTTTTAAAGCGCTATTTAATAAATGAATCATTATTTTAGAACCATGTTTCCTTGCTCTTAATACCCATCTATCATCTCCCTTGATTTGCCATATAAGTGGTTCTAGTAATTTTTTTTCAATTATTTTATCAAGTGGATTAGATATAGTTGATGTCTCAATAATTGTTAAGTTTTCAAAATTACTTTCGTCAATTTTATGAAATAATGATTTACTTCTTTTAAAACCTTTTTCATCATGTGTTCCAAAAGGAAGTGATATATATGCAATCCCTCCTAGTTGTAAATATTTAGAAATTGCCACATATTGATCATCTGATAAACAGCCTAATCCATCAAGAATCAGTGGAGAAGCATTACTACATAACTCTTTTGCGTTTGATAATTCATTTGCTCTTAAAACCCTATAACCTATATTTCTCTTCATTAGATAATCAGACCATTTTTTTATTTTGTCCCATTGCTCAAATCCACTGTCGTCTCGCCATCCATTTTCTCTACAATATTTATTGCTAACTAACCTTACTTCTTCAATGTCTACGCCCTCGTTACAATCATAATTGCTATTTGCAGTTTCCCAATTATTATATTTACTTATAATATCAAAAATTTCTTTTGCATCATCAGGGTCTTTTTCCAGTCTTTGATTTAAAGTACTACTCCAACTACCAACACCCCAAAATCTACTAAGAGCCCATCCTAAATATGCACTTTGTTCATAAATCGAATAACTTATTGCTAGTGCAGGAGCTTTATTTTTTGTTGCAATATCTTTTTGATGTAATGCTTCAGCATCCATTTTAGTCCAATTAACACTACTAATGTCAATTCCACAATTTTCTAGAACAAAGAAATCAAGATGAGGAGCCATCTTTTCAAGATTTAAAGATAAACTATTAAGTATTATTGGACCAGAACTTGAACAACACGTCATCAAAGGTATTTCTCCTACTGTTTCTTTAATCATTTTTAGATGCTCTGCAACAGAATCGGATTTCATTCTTAACCAATCTCTAAAAATATGGTTATTATAATTACCCCACATATATTCATTATTATTTGATATATCTCCCCAAAAACTTTTATCATCGTAAGACGGGATTTCTTGACCATATTCTTTTTTAAATCTATCTCTACAATATTTACATCCACAAGTAACCAATCCTGCATAATCACACATATCATCAACTTCTATTCCATCCATTGGAACTTCGCTAAGTAGCCTTTTTAGATACTTTTGATGCATGTCTAAAAATCCTGGGTTATTATGGCAAAATACTTCTAATTGATAAGTTTTTGAATAACCTCTACTACCATCTCTTAAATCAACCTCGCATAAATCATTAAAATAATGTCCCTCGTATTGGGCATGTTTTGCTGCAACTTGGTCGTGAAAAAGCAAAACATGGTGTCTATGATTTTTATGTACTTTATTAAACTCATCAATATTCCTAGGCCGTTGTACATGATTACAAGAATAATGATCCATGAATCTAATACCATATTTATGTAACTCTTCACACACATTAGCGTAATAACCATGGAGCTGTCCAAAATAATTCGAAAAATCAAACCGTACATGAAATCCGAAATTTATAGCAGTATCAATATCTGCTTTAGCAAACGCTTCCGCATTTCTTTTTATTTTATCTACAATCTTTTTTTCAGACCATAAAATATCTTCAATAGTACACCACCAACTTGAAATTTTCTTTGGAATAAAATCTTGATTTTTTGATACAATCATACTTTCCCCCCATTTTGTCTTATTGGTTTGTCACTTCATTTATTTGAGTTTATCATTAACTTTCTTTTGAAACAACTTTATTTTGTACGTACCTAAAATTCTTTTAAAGTAAATTTGTTATACAAAAAATAATAGTTAGTAGAAAAATAATAAAGTATATGATAATAAAGTTAAACAATGAATTACAAAAAAAAAGAGCCTTCTTAAAACAGAAAGCTCTTTTCTATAAATTTTCTATAATTAGTCTGTTACCACTGGATATCCATTAGGAATCCAACCAACTTTCATTCCATAATGTAATGAAACTGCATCATATCCTAACATTTTTAATACTGCAGTAGCTTGTCCTGCTGTTTGGCCTGAATAACAAGCAATTATTAATTTACCATCTGGTAAATCTATAAAGTTTTCTTGCATGTTTTCGCCAAATGGAATACTAATTGCTCCAGCAATATGTCCTAAAGCAAAATCATCTGCTGTCCTAATATCTATTACAGTAGCTTCATTAGCTTCAACTGCTGTTTGCGTATCATCCCATCCAATTTTAAAGTTGCCATTATCAGCTACAGCCTCAAAGTAAGCTTTTACTTCTTTTAACATAACTGAATCAAATGTAGCACCTGCATCTTCTAACGAATTAGATGTAGTTTCAACATATGCTTCATAGCCTTCAGTCTTTATTGCACCTTTATTATAACCTGATTTTATAGAAACAGCTTCAATTCCTAACATGTTTAATAAGGCAACTGTCTGTCCTGCTGTTTGTCCTGAATAACAATAAACATATACAGTTTCATCTGTTGGTAACATTGATACAGCGGCTGCTAGATCTGGTCCCCATCCTGCAAGTTTTGCACCTACAATATGGCTTTCACTATATACGTCTTCTTGTCTAATACTTAAAATATATGGATTTTCTCCATTATCAATTTTTGTAAATAAGTCAGTCCAAGTTATGATTCTAGAACCTGGATAGTCTGCAAAATAATTATTAGCAGCTACTGAAGTTACATAAGGAACCCAACCTTTCATTCCTGATTTTAATGAAATGGCATCATAGCCTAGTGCTCTCATAACTGCAACTGTTTGTCCTGCTGTTTGTCCTGAATAACATGTAACAACTATTTGTTTGTCAGTTGGTAAGTTTTCAAAATTTTCTTGCATATTTTCGCCAAATGGAATATTTACTGCACCATCAATATGTGAAATTGTATAATCATCTGCTTTTCTAATATCAACAACTACCACATCGCCTGCATCAATTTTTGGTGCAATAATGTTAGAAACCACAATATTACTTCCACTATCTGGAATAGCATTAAAGTAATCTTGTACATATTCTAATACTGTTTTATCAAATTTAGCACCTGCATCTGGTAATTCTACAGTTACAGTATCTACATATGTCTCATAACCTTCAGTTACTTTAATTCCAAGATTAAAACCTGATTTAATAGATACAGCATCAACACCCATCATATTTAATAAAGCAACTGTTTGTCCTGCTGTTTGTCCTGAATAGCAGTATACATATACAGTTTCATCTGTTGGAAGCTGATCAACTTTTTCTGCTAAATCTGTTCCCCAAGCTGCATTATAGGCTCCTGTTATATGACTAGTTTCATAATCTGCTGTTTGCCTGATACTTAAGATAAATGGTTCCTCTCCTGCATCAATTTTTGCAGCTACATCTACCCATGTAACAATTCTTGATCCTGGAAAGTCTGCAAAACAGTTTGTTGCAGCATCTTCTAAAGCTGTTCCTCCAGAACAACTAACAAGTGCTACTACCAATAATACGGTAATTAATATAGCCGTAAACCTTTTCATATCTCCCTACCTTTCTTTATGAAGCGTCGTTTGAAGATGGTGACACAATATCATCAGCTGGAACTTGTGGGGTTTCTTTTTCTACAAATTCTAACCATGCACCATCATAAACTCTGACATCTTTATAACCAGCATCTTTTAGTGCCGTATAAGTTTGTGCTGCTCTGATAGATGTTTTACAAAAAACAATAATTTTCATATCAGGAGTAATATCTTTGTCTAGATATGTTATTTGAATATCTCTAGATGATTTATACTGTCCACTTCCATAGTTATTCCAGGTATATTCAATGTTACATGCTCCGGGAATAGTCCCTTCCATGAATTCTTCAACACTTCTTGTGTCTATAATGATTGTTTTATCTTCTGGTATATTAATAATCGATTTAACATACTCTAATGTAACAATTAATGATTTTTGTTTATCAGATGTTTGGTAAGTTGTTAAAGGTAAAGTAGATGCTACCATAGATGTTTTTACTTTTTCATCTTTTAATGCATCTAAGCCACCGCTAACAACAAAAACATTAAAATTACCATACATATTGATTGTCCATTGAACTCTGGCAGCTTTCATATTTGAGCCATGATCATAAACTAAAATAGTGTCATTTTCGCTGACTCCCGCTTTTCCCATAACTTGCTCAATTTGAAAAGCCTCTGGTAACATATTGTTATATGGTTCGTTAATAACTAACGACGCCATAGGTATATTAATAGCTCCATCAATATGAACTAGTCCATAATCTTCACTAGATTCTACATCAATTAATATTGCGCCTTCTTCTAGTAGGTTAAGTGCCTCTTTTGGTGTAACTATATACTGGTTAGTTTCATTAAAATCATAATTAACACAACCTGTTAATATCGATGAAATCATTACTATAATAAGTATATAAATGATAATTTTTTTCACTGTAACCCATCCTTTCATACTATTTCTTAGTTTCTTCATTGTTTTTAATAATATCTCGTACTTCGTCTTTATTACATTTATCACCACAGATAATTTTTTCTACTTTTCCATCTTTAATAAATACAACTGATGGACACGATTCAACACCTAATCTATCAGCTATACCTTCTGACTTATATGTGTCAACTCTGTGGTAACAATAATCTTTATAGACTTCTTCAATTTCTTCTATAAACGATAAAAAATATCTCTGATCTGATTCAATAGCATTATAAACATAAGCAATTCCATCTTTTGCCATGATTTGCTCTTCAAATATTTCACTTTCAGCAATGTGTTTTTCAGCCATAACTCCAGCAATTGATGCATCACCAACGCAAGTTGCAACTTGTCTTAGAAGTTTGTCCCTCACATCTCCTGCTGCAAAAACACCTGGGATATTCGTCTTCATATTTTCATCAGTTATTATATAACCTCTATCTGTCATATCTATAATATCTTTGTATAAACTAGTATTAGGAAGATAACCAATGAATAGAAAACAAGTAGCACATTCAATTGCTTTTTTTTCACCTGTTTTTAAGTTCTTTAGAATAACTTTATCTAATTCATTATCTCCTTCATAACTCTCAACTACTGTGTTGTGATAAAATTCCATTTTTGGATTAGCTAATGCTGCAGCTTTTGCAATTTCATTACAATCAAATTTACCTTCATCATGTATAATTGACACCATAACTTTACTTGCAAATTTAGTTAAGAATATACCTTCTTCAATTGCAGCGTCTCCTGATCCTATAACTAAGACTTCCTTATCAGTATTAGCAGCAGCATCACAAGTTGCACAAAAAGCAATACCTTTTCCTAAAAACTTTTCTTCGTTAATTGCTCCTGTTAATCGCGGAACACTTCCGTTACAAATTATTACAGTTTTTGCTTCAAATCTATTTCTAAATGTTTCAACTATTTTTATGTCTCCACTTAAATCGATAGTTTTTACATTTGTTAATTTAAATTTAACATCGAATTTTTTTGCTTGCTGATGAAAAAGATTCATTAACCCTATTCCTGTAATTCCTTCAGGGAAGCCTGGATAATTCTCAATATCATTAGTATTTGTGGCAATTCCACCAACTAATGCTTGTTCGATTATTAATGTCTTTAAACGTGCTCTCCCACAATATATACCTGCAGTTAATCCAGAGGCTCCTCCTCCTATAATAACTACATCATATTGTTCTACTTTTTTTTCTCTTGCCATTTTTAATTTCCTTTTCTATTACATAAAGTACTTAACTAATAACTTGCTTCCAACAATTGCACCTATAAACATAAATGCCCCAAATACCCATCCTGATAAAGACATAGAGGATATCCCACTAAATAAAGCACCAATATTACATCCAAATGCTATTCTAGCTCCATAGCCCATTAGTAAACCACCTAAGCTTGCTGCAATTACTTGTTTATATGATTTTAACTTCTTAATTTTAAATCCAGATGCTGCCAAAGTTGCAAATAATGCTCCAAAAATAATTCCAATGTTTCTCCATGTAGACCCATGATTGATAATACCAGCTTCTAGTGTTGCTTGAGCTCCTGGAGAACTGAAATAATACCAATTATCCACAGATCCACCAATTAATTGATATAACCATGCACCCCAATTAGCAAATACACCTGAAACACCCCAAGGATTTTTTGTTGTTGCAAAAGTGACAATTTGAAATACTGATAATAAAATAGCACCAGTAATATATGGCAAAGCATCTTTAAACCACATTTTATAAAATTCATTTTGTTTTATTTTATCAAAAAACGCTTTCAAAATTGTAAAACCTCCTACTTAAAAATAAAATATATTATTTTACTTTTTCAATAATTACTTCCCATTCGCCATCATCGATTTCTTCGATTTCAACGTTATGTCCTTGTTTTCTAGCCCACTCTGGTACATTTTTCATTGCACAACTATGGTCTATCTGCACGATTAATATATCGTTAATCTCTAATTTTTCCAGTGCTTTTTCAGCTTTTACCAATGGAACTGGACACGCTTCTCCAAAACAATCTAATACTACTTCTTTACTCATTTTACTTTCCTCCATTTAACTATTAATGTAATTCGCTTTCACTTTTCTTATTTCCATATTTATGTGCAATTACATAAATAACAGCTATAATCAATAAATTACACAATACTCCTCCAAACCAACCTAAGTAGTCAGGTAGAAATACTCTTTTTCCTGCAAGCATGAAATTCCTCATCCACCATCCATAGTCATGAGCTCCCCAAAGGGATCCAACTACGAAAAAGAATAAAGCCAACACTTGCATCCAAAATCCTTCGCCAATTCTCATAAGAGTTCCAGATGCACAACCACCAGCAATTACCATTCCAATACCAAACATAAAAGCACCCACTGCTGTCGCAATACTAATTGGTGCTATATAACTTTGTCCTGGAATTGCTAACTCTTGTATAAAGTAACCATACTTAATTGCAGCAAAACCAATTGTAGTAATAGCAAAAGCAATAAGTACAGACTTTGTTACTGATGTGCTTCTAGTAAGATAAGGGTCTCTCATTGATGCTGTAAAACAAAATCTTGAACGTTGAAGAATAAAACCAAAAGCCAATCCTAACATCCAATAAAGTGCCTGGTGATTTTCTTTTGTTGCTAACCATATGCCAATTAGGATAATCACAATTAATAATCCAATAGCAAATGGAATTTGATTTTTCTTTTTCTTTCTAGGACTTCTTCTTGTACTACTTGAAGATCTTTGAATACCCGTTGTCACTATTTCACATCCTTTCTATAATTCAATTGTTAATTATTTAACACTCTCATTTATTCTAACACTTTATTGACCTATTGTTCCATTACACTTTATAATGCAGTATAAGATTTTTTAATAGCAAAACTTATGCTATAATATAGCGTAAGAAACAAACAAGAAAGGGTATCTATGAATACTGAGTCAATGAGATTTTTCTATTTAATAGCTAAGGCTGGTAGTATAAGTAAAGTAGCTAAGCAAGAGCATATTTCCCAATCTGCATTAAGCCAGCAACTTCAAAAATTAGAAATAGATTTAGGAAAAAAACTTTTAGAACGAAGTAATAAAGGTGTTGCTCTGACAAAAACCGGAGAAGTAGTACTTTTGTATGCTAAAAATATTTTACGGACTTATGACGAAATGCTTACAGAAATTGAAAATAATGATAAAGAAAATATTACTTTAAAAATAGAAGCCTGCCCCTCAATTGCTGATTATGCACTTCCTTGTACTCTAATTGAAGCTAAGCGAGAAAATCCATATTTAAAATATGAATTACTAACTAGTTTTTCTGACGAAATAATAACTGATGTTGAAAATAATATATGCGATATTGGATTTTCCTATAAATCTCATTTTGAGATGAAAGGAAATATCGATGTATTATCAACTGAAACAGGAGTAAATCGAATAGTTCTTATTGGTCTTAACGATAGTGAAGTTCCTGACAGTATGTCTGTTGATCAATTACTTAATGCTTGTATTATAACCTTTACTAGTAGAAGTGAAATCACTAATAATTTAACAAGAAATTTAAAAAGTTTAGGCTATAGTAAAAGTAGCTTAAACTGTAAATTAGAAGTTGAAGGAATAGAAGGAGCAAAAATGCTAGTAGCTAGAAAATATGGAATAGCATTTTTA
The DNA here is from genome assembly GCA_023145435.1 of Clostridiales bacterium. Taxonomy (GTDB): domain Bacteria; phylum Bacillota; class Clostridia; order DUPQ01; family DUPQ01; genus JAFGUQ01. The sequence goes on along the minus strand of JAGLDS010000003.1, from coordinate 81,651 downwards.
CCATATATCTCTGTTAAAGAAGAATTATATAAGAAACAGTTCAAAGAAATTACTGTTCCAGACTTTGATATGGATTTAGAAGTAGCCCTTATATTTAAAAAGAATCCTAGTAATCACGTTAAAGCATTTGTTAAATGGTTTGCTGAAAAAGGGTCAAATAGTTTTTGTTAATTATGTAATCTCAAAAGTAATCTCCCATACCCCATTCATTACTTCATCTATTTTCATTTTTATATTTGGACTGCTGTACTTATCCTTAATTGACTGTACAACACAACTATGATTAACAACAATCATGAAAAAATCACCAGCATTTGCCTTTTTAATTTCTTCTTCTATTCTTAATACTGGAATAGGACATATTTCTCCAAAACAATCAATAATTTTCATTTTCAAACCATCTATTCTTTTTTTATTTAGTACATTCTACTGTTTATAGTAAAATAAATATATACCCACTTACAAGAAGTAATACATAAGAGATTACAATAGCCATTAATCCCTTTTTAAGCATGAACTTAGTATCTAAACCATAATCAACTGGAACGGCTCTAATTGATGTTGGTAATATATAAGCTATATTACAGGCAATTGCTGAAACAAAGATATAAGCCATAGTATTAAGTGATAAGTCAACTGTTACGCTAATAACAATAGGAATTAGTATTGCACTAGCTGCTGTATTACTTGAGGTATTAGACAAAAACATACCAAGAGCAATGAAAACTGCCAATAACAATAATTCATTTGATATCCCAGAAGTTGATACTAAAGATGCTAATGAAGTTGCTACACCACTACTAACTAATAGTTTTCCAATGGCCAATCCTCCTGAAAATAAAATAATTAAACTCCAGTGTATATTTTTAACAGCTACTTGCCATGTCATTAATCGTTTATTATCTATTTTAATAAAAAACGAAATAAAAGCTAAAATTAAAAAAACATATTGTGGTTGTAGGTTTGGTAATAATTTACTATATAACGGTCTGGTAAATGCCATTAATAAAGCTAGTATGAATAAAACAAGAGAAATTATCTCACCTTTACTCATTTTACCCATGTCATGTAATTTTGTTAAGAAGAATTGTCTAGACCCTACTAAATGTTTAACATCTTTTTTTAATAATAGTAAATAACCAATAATTGCAATTGTAATCAGCGCTAAAAAGACAATAACATTTGCAGTCCATGAAATATATAAAAATTCTCTATCAATAAAATCTTCAATATGACTAATTACCACTAAATTCATAGCACCACCCAGCGGCGTTCCAAAGCCACCTAATCCCGCTCCCCAAACAATAGATATAAGCAATAAATTCAAAGTCTTACTTTTTGTGTAATCTACTTGCTCTGTTGAGCAGTATTTCATCATGGAAAAAGCAATAGGACATAGAGCCGCTACAACTACTACATTAGGTAAAAACATACTTAAAATAACAGATAAAATAAACCATGTTATAATTTGTTGATTAACTTTTGTTCCAATTAAAGACAATGAAGTTAGCGCAATTCTTTTATCTAATTGCCACAAACTCCATGAAGCTAATAAAATATTTGCACCAATAATTAAAACTACAATCGAACTAAAGTAATCGTCAAGAATAGTATTCATTGGAGCCATTATAAAAATTGCATTAACCAAGATTGGTAGTAGAGCAGTAGCAGCTAAGTGAATAGGTCGTGTTATCCACCAATAAATCATAACTATCATAGTGGCAACGACGTACCTCATTGATAAATCAAACAAATCTCTTGGTAATATAAATACACAAATTACAAATAAGAAGATACCAATAATGATGTGAATTACTCTTTTGCTATTATTCAACTTGAATCCTCACTAAAAAACATATATTTTTGATTATAGTCTTTATACTTAATAATCAGATTATGTCCATTTTGGTCTAAAACTTGTAATTTGTCAAAAGTATTATTAATATTTTTAATAAGGTCAGTATAGGATGTTCCAGTTACAATAAAATACCCAACCCTTGCTGTAGCATTATTAATTGATCCGATTTCATCTCCAGGTTTTATTATGTAATCAGCATATGTAACACCAATTTCTTTTTTGATTTGCTCTATTGGTGTCATCGATTTAACCTGTCCAGCATGGCAGAAAAATAGTTGTGTTGAAATAAATTGTTGATTCTCTGCCAAATTATATTTTTTTAAAAGTGAGGTATTATAATCTTTTTTTTCTAATTTTGTAATTAGTAATTCAAGTATATCAATTTGACTAATAATAGGCATGGTTAAATCTTCATATGCTCCACCAATTCTCATGGCAATTTCATTTACTTTGATTCCCTTATCCCCTAACAAATATTGAAAGTAGATTGGTCCATTTTTTAGTAAAAATGCTTTTATGATTTTCTTTGTTAACTTTTCTATTTGGTCATAATTTGTTTTTAAATGGACAGAGGGAAAATTATGACACAAACATACTCCAACACTTCTTGTATTATTTATTGTCACTCTATCTACAACAGATAATATAGTAAGTTGGTCATTTTCTAACCAACCATTAATTGTAATCTCATCATTTGGGTAATACTCTTCAATAAGCACTACATTTTCACGGCTATATACTAATGTTTTTTTTATCTTTTCTCTAATATCATTAATTGATTCACACTTAAAAATACCTCTCTGTCCTTGTGAATCAACTGGTTTCATGATAACGGGAAAAACTAGTTTTTTTATCATTTCATCTCTAAAATCACTTGGTAGCAAGACATACTTTACTGTGGGTATTTGGTTCTTTGTAAAAATCTTTTTCATATGTAATTTATTTGTTACTTCTAAAGCTTGTTGCTCTGTTAAATAGAATGGAAGGTGTAATCGTTTAGCTACATATGCACAAGTAAGAACTGGTTGATCAGTTCCTAAAGTAACTATTCCCTCAATATTATATTTCTTTGCTACTAAATAAACCCCTTCATTATCAAATGTGCTAATTTGAAGGTGTATGTCAACTAGTAGTTTTGCTAATGGACTAACAAGATAATCAATTAAAATAACATAGTGGTTTCTTTTTTTTAGCTCTTTGATTAAGTTTAACTGGCAACTACCACCACCTAATACCATAATTTTCATGATATGCTTCTTTCTTCAATAATAAATGGTTGTAATTTTTTTCTAAATATTTTTAACATATTACACTTGCCATAATATAGATAAATCATCCACCAAATTTTTATTAATGATAACAAGTGATAATTAGATTCCTTGTTTTTCTCATATGTTATAGCTACATTTCCAACAAGATTAGTGTTTTTTAATATTTCCATGGACAGGTAAATAAATTTGCAATCTGCTAAAAGTACTTTATTAACCAATTGTCTATCCATAATTCTAAAACTACTAACTAAAATGTTTTTTTGTTTATTTGTTAGTCTGTTAAACAACCAATCTCTTAATGATGAACCAATTGATCTAATTAGTTTTTTTTGTTTAACCTTTGTATCAATACCATAAACTACATGAAACCCTTTTTTTATTTCACTATACAGTTTCACAATATCTTCAGGATTTTGTTCTAAATCATCATCAATAATAATTACATAATCACCTGATGTTTGCATTAATCCATAGAAGGTAGCTAGCTGTTGTCCCACGTTTTTTGACAATCGTATATATGTAGTATTAGTTATATTGCTTTCCTTAATAACTTTATAACTTTGGTCATGACTACAGTCATCAATTAAAATAATTTCATAATCATTAAAATTATAAAGAACAAGATGTAATCTGTTTAATAACTTTCTAATTGTTTTTTCACTATTATAGATTGGTACAACTACAGATATCTTCTCTCTCATGAAGCAAATTCCTTGATACTTTCTATGACATAGTCAATTTGCTCCGATGATAACATAGGGTTAAGAGGTAACCTTAATACACAATTTGTAATATGATTTGTGTTAGGAAAATCAACAAAATTATAACCTATATTTTCTCCCATTGAAGAAGAGTGCAATGGTTGATAATGTGTTTGTGCTTTTATTTCTCTATCTAATAAATATATACGTAATTTTTCTCGCCTTGCATTATTATTTAAGACTAAATAAAACACATGATAGTTATTTTCGTTATAACTATTAATTATAGGTAAGTGCCAATGATTCCTAACACATACATTTTTTAACCCTTTTTTATATTGTTCAAATAATACTTTTCTTCTAAAAAATATTTCATCTTTATATTCTAACTGTGCAAATAATAACGCCCCATGAAGATTGGACATTTTAGCACTTAATCCTGCTAACTTCCAGGAATAATTTTTAACTTCACCTTGTAAAAACTCATATTTATTTGTTCCATTATCATACAAATAATGTAATCTTTTTACAGTTTTATCACTTAAACTATTTAACAAGAGTATCCCTCCTGTTTCAGCTGATATGTTTTTTGTTTTATCAAAACTAATAACTCCAGCATGTCCAATAGTTCCTAGGTATCTATCTTTATACTTTGCACCAAAAGAAAGTGCAGCATCTTCAATTACTTTTATGTTTTTTTTGTGGCAAATTTCCATTAGTTTATCCATATTACATGAAGCCCCTCCATAATGGCAGGGAATAATACAAGAAGTTTTTCTACTAATCTTATCTATAATATCTTCTACTTCCATTGTTAAAGTATTTCTATTACTATCACATAAAACCAGTTGGTAACCATAACGAATAATAGTATTACATGCAGCAGGATAGGTATACGAAGGCATAATAACTTCACTACCTTTAGGTAAATCAAGAGCTAATAAAATTAATTCAATAGCATTAGAAGCTGAAGTTGTTAAAATAACATCTTCGACTTGGTAGTCTTGTTTAAATATCCCATGTACTTTACTAAGGTAATCAGTTTCTAACCTAGCAGCTTCTTTTAAATATTTATCCTGATTCTTAGCAATGTATGGTTGATTAAATGGTACTTTCATTACTTACCTTTTCACTTTATATATTTTTATAAACCAATTTTGTTGTTCACTATACCTAATAATTCTCATAGAATATGGTGAAGTAAATATACTTACTAATTCACATTGATCGTTTAAAAATGTTATCATATCTTCATAATATGGATATACATTTCCATATATAATATTCCAAGTTGGTCTATTATCATATATAAAGTCTATTTCTTCTGGATACACAATATATGTAATGTCATTTTCTATTATATACTCTTTAAATGATAAATTGTAGTCATCAAGATAATGTAAATTTCGATAATCAAATATATTCTCAGAAGAAAAAGCATATAACCCATTAAGGTTTATCAATACTTTTTCTTCTTGTCCAATTTCTCTTTGCAATATATTAATATAATTTTTATAGTCATTATTGTTGTTTGGTATAATAGCTATTAAGCTGTTAATGAAAATTGCAATTATTATAATTAAAATAACAATAGTTTTTCTACTTTTTATATATTCTTTTACTATCTTAAATAGTAGTAGATATCCAAAAGGAAAGATAAATAAAATTGACGGTTGTGAATAACGACCAATAACTATATAACCAATATTAATCGCAATTAATGGAATAATAAATAACCAAAACGATTTATCTTTAATTAAAGATATACATCCTATAATAAAACTTATAAAGAATAGCGAAAGTGAAATAATAATATAAGGAGTAAAATATGTGCCACTTATTTGAAAAAATAGTTTTTGATAAAAAGTAAATAAACCGCTACTTTTAGTTATTATAGAACTAGTAACCCCTAATTCATTTCCATAAGCTAAATAATTGTTAATAAAGTTACCATCTAATAAGTAGCTCATTCCAATAAATAGTATGGCAAACCCTGTAACAGTTATTATTAACCATAACAAATCTGAAAATTTTAGTTTCATTTCAACAAAGATGTAATACATGTAACAACTACCAATAACAAGAGCTACAATAAAACTATTTGGGTGTATACCTATAAGTAAACCAATTAAACTCCCAATTAGAATATTGTGCTTTACTGTAAAACTCTCTTTCTTGGTAATTAATAGATAAAAACATAATAGTAGTCCAGTTAGAATTATAATTTCTTGTCTTGCAAAATGAGAAGAATATATAAATTGAATATCCAATGACACAATTATTGCAAATAATAAAGCAAATAACTCACTAGATAATAATTTTTTAGCTATTAGATAGCTTAAATATATTGATGCTAATCCAAACAATATACTTATTAATCTAAAAGAAAATAATGAATTCCCAAATACTTTCAAAAATACCATTTGAATCAAATGATATACAATCTTAATTGCATGTGGAAAACGTGGGAACAAATTAAAAAAACTTTCTGTTGATGATAATCCGTTTTCTATCATTGAACTAGTTAACCCTGACAGCCAAGATTCATCAGAATGCATCATGGGAAATGTTGTTAAAAACAAAAGATTAACTATGCCATAAATGAATATATATATATGAATTAATTTCTTTTTATTATTTTTTATCATGAGTTTTTATATTCATAAAGAACATCCCCCCTACACTTTTTATTATACATCATTTTTTTATAAAAATAGTAATTTAGATAGAAGCAAACCATGAAAATTGAAAAGTATGTTAAAAAAATAACAAAAACTCTTGAAAATACTATTACCTTTGGTGTACTATAGTGTTGTCAAAAATATTTAGTTTGTACAATTTAAGTTTTTGATCGATTGTATCTACTTTGAATCTCACTTTAGGACTTCCATAATAATAATGTAATATACCTGCTTTGTGTTAAACACCTTATTTTAAACAATATTATTTTTATATATTAGTAAAATTTGTCCTAGGAGGTATCAAAAATGTTAGTCAAAGAAGCTCTTGATAAATATGGTAAAACACCTGATAAGTTAATAGGTGCAATGCTTGCTTATCAAAAAAGCACACTATGCAATTATCTTACTGAGGAAGATATCAAGGAATTTGCAAAAGAAACAAAAATACCTGAAAGCCGGATTTATAGTATCGCATCTTTTTACTCTCTTCTATCTATGAAAGAAAGAGGAAAGTACATAGTTATGGTTTGTTATGATGTTCCATGCTATATTAATGGTTCTGTTAATGTTGTGAATGAATTAGAAAAAATATTAGAAATAAAAATGGGTCAAACTACTACTGATAAACTTTTTACCATAGAGTATTCAAGTTGCCTTGGTTGCTGTGACAAAGCACCTGCGCTGCAAATTGGTGCAACTCTATATGGGAATTTAACACCAGAGAAAATTTCTTCTATTTTATCAACCTATAGGGGGAAAAAAGATGAGTAATATTGAAATAACCAAAAACATATTAACTGCAAGATTTGATGCAATAAACCCTGATTCAATTGATGAATATATTTCACACAATGGTTATTCTGCATTAAAAAAATCTTTATTAAAAACCGGGGAAGAGATAATTAATGATATAAAAACTTCAAATTTAAGAGGACGTGGTGGTGCAGCTTTTCCAACTGGAATAAAAATGGAAGCAGTTTTAAAGGCTTATGGTTCTCCTAAATATATTATATGTAATGCCGATGAAGGAGAACCTGGAAATTTTAAAGATAGATATCTTATGGAAAAAGATCCTCATCAAATAATTGAAGGGATTATAATATGCGCTTATGCTACAGACATTAAACATGGGTATATATTTATCCGTGGAGAATATATTAATGCAATAAATATTATGAGAAAAGCTTTAGAACAAGCACGAGTCAAAGGATATCTTGGAGATAATATCCTTGATAGTGGTTATAGCTTTGATATAGAAATATATACAGGAGCAGGTTCTTATGTCTGTGGAGAAGAGTTTGCTCTTTTGGTTACAATTGAAGGGAAGCCAGGTCGTTCAACATATAAACCTCCTTTTCCTACTACTTCAGGTTTATATAATAAACCAACACAAATCAATAACGTAGAAACCTTTTGTAACATTCCACATATTATAAATATGGGTGGAGAAGAATTTTCTAAAATAGGTACATCTTCATCTACTGGAACTAAACTTATATCTCTTAGTGGAAATATTATATCTCCTGGTTTATATGAAGTTGAATTAGGCACTTCCATAAGAGACATTATTAACAAATTAGGAAATGGTATACCTAATAATAGGAAAATCAAAATGGTACAAATAGGAGGAGCTTCTGGTCCAATAATTCCAGAAAATATGCTTGATATTAAATTAGATACAAAAGAAATGAAAAAACTAGATCTTTGTTTTGGTTCTGGCGCAATTATTGTAATGGATGATAGAATCGATGTATTAGATATTTTAAAACGAATTACTGAATTTTTTCACCATGAATCATGTGGTAAATGTACTCCTTGTCGTGAAGGACTTACACAAATGTTGATTTTACTTGATAGATTCACTGATGGTATAGCAACTACTAATGATTTAGCTTTACTTGAAATTCTAATGGAAACAATGAATCAAGCATCTATTTGTGGTCTTGGGCAAGCAGCTCCCATTGCCACACAAAAAGTTTTGGAATATTTCAGAGAAGAATTTACAAATAAGATTTGTTCAACTGATTCATAAGTGGTGTAGGAGGATATTATGAATATGTTAAATATTAAGATTAATAATAAAGAAATAAAAGTTGCAAAAGGCACCTCTATTTTAAACGCAGCTAAAGAAGTTGGAATTAATATTCCAAATTTGTGTTACCATCCTGATCAAGAAGTGAAAGCTAACTGTAGAGTATGTGTTGTAGAGGTACATGGGGCAAAAACCTTACAAGCCTCTTGTGCAACTGAAGTTAAAGAAGGGATGGTTATTCGAACAAACACTCAAAAAGTAAGACAAGCTCGTAAAGTTGTCATAGAATTATTACTTGCTAATCATGATATGGACTGTACTTCTTGTAAGAAAAATAATCAATGTGGACTTCAAGAAATTGCTGCAAATATTGGAGTTCGAGAAAGTCGTTTTGAAAACGTACTTGAAAAACAAGAAATTGATACTTCAAGTCCTGCCATTGAGCGTGATCCAAACAAATGTATACGCTGTGGTAGGTGTATACAAATGTGTACTGAAGTACAAGGGTTAGCAATACTAGATTATGTTGGTAGAGGTGGATTAGTTGATATAAAACCCGCTTTTGGAATGTATCTTAATAATACTGCCTGTGTAGCATGTGGACAATGTTCAGTAGTTTGTCCAGTAGCTGCAATAACTGAAAAAGAGGATATTGAACAAGTATGGGAAGCCATTAACAATCCAAATAAAACTGTTATTGTTCAAACCGCTCCTGCTGTAAGAGTTTCACTTGGAGAAGAATTTGGAATGGAACCTGGAAAAATTGTTACAGGTAAATTAGTTGCTTCTTTAAGAGCTCTTGGTTTTGATAAAATATTTGATACTGATTTTACAGCTGACCTTACTATCATTGAAGAAGGTCATGAATTATTAAAAAGGTTAAATGAGGGTGGAACATTACCTATGCTTACATCCTGTAGTCCCGGATGGATAAACTTTATTGAACAATATTATCCAAACCTTTTACCACATTTGTCTTCATGTAAATCACCTCAACAAATGTTTGGAGCTCTTGTTAAAGGATATTATGCTGAAAAAATTGGAAAATCTCCTGAAGATATTTTTAGTGTTTCAATTATGCCATGTACTGCTAAAAAGTTTGAAGCTAAACGAGAGGAAATGAGTATAGATGGTAAAAATTTTGATGTTGACGTAGTATTAACTACTAGAGAATTAGCAAAAATGTTACGACAAGCAGGTGTGGATTTTAATATGATTGAGGAAGAAAAATATGATGCACCTTTTGGATTATCATCAGGCGCAGGAGTAATTTTTGGTGCTACTGGAGGAGTTATGGAAGCTGCTTTACGTACTGTTTATGAAGTTGTTACAGGTAAAACTTTAGAAAATCTTGATTTTAAAGCTGTACGTGGGCTTGAGGGAATAAAAGAAGCCAAAATCGATTTAGACGGAACTATAGTAAAGGTTGCAATTGTCCATTCACTATCAAAAGCTAAAAAAATTATGGAACTTATTAAAGAAGGTAAAGCTGATTACTCATTTATTGAAATTATGTGTTGCCCTGGGGGTTGTATCGGCGGAGGAGGCCAACCCTTTGGAGGTACTGATGAATTACGTATAAAACGTATAAATGCAATCTATGAAGCTGATAAAGAATTACCTATTCGTAAATCCCATGAAAATCCTGCAGTAAATAAACTTTATAAAGAATTCCTAATAGAACCATTAGGTGAAAAATCACATCACTTATTACATACGAAATATGTGGATAGAAAAAAATAAATAATTATAACTGTTTTAAGAATTTTTCAATTTCTTCTCGGTAAGCCATTGATTGAGCTGCACCTGTTCTTGTAACTGAAAGAGCAGCACCTGCTTGTGCAAATAGAGTTGCTTCTAATATGTCTTTTCCTTCTAATAACGCAACTGCTAAGCATCCATTAAAAGAATCACCAGCTCCAGTTGTATCAATTGCTTTAACTGTAAATGAAGGTACTAATTGCTCTATATTAGCAGTCTTTATAAAGACACCTGTTTTACCTAAAGTAATAATTACATTTTTAACCCCTCTATTAAACAACCAATCTGCAGCTTTTTTTATGTTTTCCATTGAGTCAGTTTTTATACCTGTTAAAATCTCTGCTTCTGTTTCATTTGGGGTAATATAATCTATTTTTTTATAAACTTCTTCTAAAAGTTTCTGTGCTGGAGCTGGGTTTAAAATAACAGAAACATTGTTTTTATAAGCTACATCAATTGCTTGATAAGTAGCATCAATATTTATTTCAAGTTGTGTGATTAAAAAAGACGATTGTGAAATAACCTCTTTCACGCTTTCTACATTTTCTGTAGTGATATTATGACAAGCCCCAGGTACTACTAAAATAACATTTTCTGCTGTATTTTCATCTACTAAAATTAGTGCAATCCCTGTAGGATTATCTTTATCAATAAAAATATATTCTTTATTAATACCTTCTTGTTCATAAAACTTTAAAACCAATTCACCATACGGATCATTTCCTATTTTAGTTATCATGGTCACATCAGCCATAGCACGCTTTGCAGCCACAGCTTGATTAGAACCTTTTCCTCCTGGTCCATAAGTAAAATCTGATCCAATCAATGTTTCCCCTGGTTTTGGTAAATAGGGACCTCTCCCACATAAATCTTCAAAGAAACTTCCAAATACACAAAGTTTATTTTTCATTATCTCCCTTTAAAATGTCAGTTAGTACAATTATTTATAATCATTTCATTACAATTAATTCTATTTCAACCAAAGCATCTTTTGGCAATCTTGCTACCTCTACAGCACTTCTAGCAGGAAAGTCTTTCTCAAAATATGTTTTATACACTTCATTCATTTCACTAAAATTATTCATATCACTTAAAAAAACAGTTGCTTTCACTACATCATTCATTTTATATCCAGCTTTTTCTACAATTGCTTTTGCATTAGCTAATGATCTATTTGTTTGCATTACGATTCCTTGTTCCATTTGATTTGTTTCAACATTAATTGGTAATTGCCCTGATATAAACAACATTTGACTAGTTTCAACTCCTTGTGAGTATGGTCCAATAGCTCCTGGTGCTTTTGATGTACTAATAATTTTTTTCATAATTGTTATTCTCCTTTTTTCTTATGCATCATAATATCTACAATCATATTATTAATCATATATGAGCAACTTGAGGACATCTTACCAATGTTTTTTAAGGTGTCTTCTACATTGTGCTCAATAATACCGTCTGTTTCTTTAATATTAATTCCCTTAACAGCTAAGAAAGCTGATTGCATAGCAGCTGATACCGAAGTAGAAACCTTTAAGGCACATCCAGCTTTTGCTCCATCACAAAACATACCAATCACATCTCCTGCCATATTTTGTATAGCATTTTCTATTTCTTTTAATTTTCCCCCAAGTAAAAAAGTCACTCCACAGCTAGCCCCCATTGCAGCAATATTAGCTCCACATAAGGCTGAAACTCTTCCAAAATATTCTTTAGCATAAATAGTCACTAAGTTACTTAAAGCAACTCCTCTTATTGTTTTTTCTTCATCTATATCTAATAGCTCAGCTACAGCTACAACAGGCATTGTTGCTGTTATCCCTTGATTTCCACTGCCTGAATTACTAATTACTGGCATAGGTGACCCAGCCATTCTAGCATCAGCACCTGCTGCTGCTCTAGAAATAGCACAATTTGTTATATCTTTATATAATTTATTATCGTCCATTCGATCTTTTAATGTTTTTCCAACTTGTAATCCATACTCATGTAAAATACCTTCTTTTGAAATATTGCTATTTAGTAATATACTTTCTTTAACTATAGAAAAATCTTTATTAATATCTGCTTTATTAATAAACTCCCATATTTCTTCAAGTGTTAATACTGGTGTAATGTTTTCAATATCTATACTCGTTCTTTTCACTCGTTGATCAAATAAAACTACTCCATTTTTTTCAGCATAAACCCAATTACTATAATCATCAATTAGAATAGTTCTAGCTGTATCTTTTGTGGTTTCAATAAAAACTTCAAGATATAATAGAATATCATTTTTCACCTCAGAAACAGTACACTCCTTGTTAGCAAGAAATTCTTTAGCCACTTTTACACTTTTCTTATTAACACCTTCAAGAACCATTAACTTTTTATCTGAGTTACCAAATAAAGCACCTAAAACAGCTGCCATTTTAACGCCACTTTCATTAGTTCCTGGAATTATTACTGATGAAGCACTTTTAATAATACTTTTACTAAGTTGGATATTGATACTTTTAATATCTCCAGTATGAGCTATCTTTCTAGCTGCTGCAGCTGCATAAGAAATAGCCATTGGGTCTGTACAGCCTAATGCAACAACCATCTCTTTATTCATAATGTCAATAATTTTTTGTTTATCCATTACTACTCCATAAATTGATTTATCTTTACATTAATTTATTTTTACACATAGTATAATTCTTTACTTTTAAAAACAGGATCAGATGTAATATTAATTCCTAGTGTTCTATATATTTCTTCATCTGCTTTGCTTTGAATATGTGTCGTATGAGCTTCACACCCTTTTAATTTATGTAAGTTGTCAAAGGCTTGTTTCGCTTCGCTTTTTGTACTAGCACTAATACTTAAAGCAATAAGTACTTCTTCCATATTTAAAATTGGATTTCTACTACCAAGAGAATTTTTCTTTAATGTCATAATTGGTTTTAAAATTGTTGGTTCAATTAAATGAATTTTATCATCAATTCCTTCAATTTCTTTAATAGCATTTATAATTAAGCAAGCAGAAGAATTCATTAATAAAGATCCTTTACCTGTGATAATTCTACCATCATGTAACATAATAGCAGCACCTGTTTGGTTTTCACTGTCAAATTTTATACATGCTTGCTTCGCCGCTAATCGCGCAGGAATGACTACTTGTCTATCTTCAGGTTTAAGATCTAATCTATCCATAATTAATCTGATTCTCTCTGTAGTTACTTCTTCTAATTCACCTGATTTATAGGCACAATCTGTTTTAAATAGACGCCTTATGACTTCTTGCTTCGCCGCTTCTTTAGTACCTTCATCATCAATAATTGCAAAGCCTGCTCTGTTAACTCCCATATCTGTTGGAGATTTGTACATTGAACTTTCTCCAGTAATCTTTTCAATAATTCTTTCAAGTACAGGAAACACTTCAATGTCTCTATTATAATTTACAGAGATTTCTCCCCGTTGCTCAAGATGAAATGAATCAATCATATTTTTATCATTTAAATCAACAGTTGCAGCCTCATACGCAATATTAACCGGATGTTTTAAAGGTAGGTTCCATATAGGAAAGGTTTCAAATTTAGAATATCCAGCTTTTACCTCTCGTTTAAATTCATGATACAGTTGTGAAAGACATGTAGCTAATTTTCCGCTACCTGGTCCAGGAGCAGCAACTACCACAACAGGTCTTGTTGTTTTAATATATTCATTTTGTCCATATCCTTCTTCACTAACAATCAAATCAACATCAGTTGGATAACCTTTTGTAAAACGATGAATATATGTTTTTATTCCTCTTCTTTCTAACTTTTGTTTAAATATTTTAGCAGCGGCTTGTTCTTTATATCGTGTAATTACTACACTATTAATATTAAGATCCCAATTTCTTAAATCATCAATCAAACGCATTACATCTAAATCATATGTTATTCCAAAATCAGCTCTAATCTTATTTTTTTCAATGTCGCCTGCATAAACACAAATAATAATTTCCGCTTGGTCTTTCATTTTTCTTAATAATTTCACTTTAGCATTAACATCAAATCCCGGTAATACTCTTGATGCATGATAATCATAAAAAAGTTTACCTCCAAATTCTAAGTATAATTTGTTATTAAACTTTTCTGCTCTTTCTAAAATATATTTTGTCTGTTCATTTAAATACTTTTCATGGTCAAAAGAAACCCTCATACTACCCCCTATTTATAAATTAACTATTATTTATTTTATCATACAATATGAAAAATGAGTATCACAATTATGTTATAAGAAATATAAGAAGAAGGGGATTTCCCTTCTTCTTATAAAATTCGATTAATATTTTCCTATGAAGAATATATACCAAAAAAAATATAATTATTCTATTTCTTTTTAACTTTTTCCTGTATATGAAAAATTGATTTTGAATCAGGATCAACTTCTCCATACTTAATAAATATAATAATCTCTTCTGTGAAAGCAATTAAGTACAGTATTAAAATTCCTGCGATAAAATAAGTGGTGTTCATAAAATACGATAATATAACTACTAAGTAAACAAGCACTGCATTAAATCGAAGAAGTGATGTATGCATCATAATAGGTTTCTTACATAAAATAGCAGATACAATAAATGACAATAACAATATTGAAAAGAAAATAATTAACAAAGTACTATTTGGTGACAAGTATGCTGGATATAAGGTTGACAAAAAATAGGCAGAAGCAATGTAGAAGAACAAGTCTGCAACTGAATCAAGTGTTTTCCCAATATCTGTTTTTTGATTAAATCTCCTAGCAATCTTCCCATCAAAAAAGTCAGTTGATCCTAATATAATATACCCGACTAAAAACGCTAATCTCATATCCTTAACGGCAAATACAATTAGTATAGGTAAAAATAGTGCCCTTGATATTGATAGAAAATTTGGTATTGTTAAGTATTCTTTCTTAAACATTGTAATTCCTCCTAATGTTTGATTTTATTACCTGGTCATAACTTTCATTCTCTTATATTACCACAAACTTTCAAATTAACCAATGTAATTAATAATGAAATACAAGTTACATGAAAATACAGTATACTATAACTAAGATATAAAGAGGTAATTAATGGATAGTAAATTTTATACACCAATTATAAAACAACCACCTTATAAAAACACCTTCGAAACAAATAGATTAACAAGCCTCTTGTCTAAGTGGGCAAATTTTGCAGTCAAACATTATAATTCATGGGAGTCCATGCCAGATTGTGGTCATTTTTTTGGTGGAGTATACAATTATGAAATAGAAACATCAAGCACAATGACAGTTCTTGCTGTTCTTGCTACCATTGGCACATATGATGAAACAACTATAGGAGTTTCAAAAGAACAATCAATAACTATGGTTAGTAATTCCATTCGCTATCTTTGTTACACACATCATACTGGCCCTTCACATCTAAAAAGAGATATTAGTAAAAACCCAATGACTAGTCAAAAAAAATGGGGTTACACTAAAGACAATTTCTTCATGTCTTCACAAACAGGAGTATCTGTTTCTATGATTGGTTTATCAGCATTATTATTATGGAATGAATTAAGTGAGCAAACAAAAGTTCTTGTAGCTAAAGTTCTTTGTTTCTACGCTGATAAGTATTCATCCATGATTCCTGGAACGGGAGTATATAACGATACTCAATGTGAAGAAAATGCTTGGACTTCTGTGGGAATTTCTGCTGCGTTATATTTATTTCCCAATCATCCTAATCACGAAAAATGGAAGCAAGGTTATATTAAGTGGTCTCTTAATACAGTGGTTACTCCTAAAGATAAATTAGAAAATGAATGGGATAAAGTAAGCTATAAAGTCAGAAATGGTATTGTAATTGATGAAAACAAATATGGGTTTTCAAGTATAACATTCCATCCTGATTATACTGCTGAAAACCATGGTTATATTCATCCTGACTATATTGGCTCAGGTATTGGTCTTAGAATATCTTCTGCAATCTTTCCTTTAATTTTAGGAAAAAAAGTGTATGAAAGCGTTTTATATAATAATAAAGAACTATATGATCAAGTTATTAAACCTTGGTCAACCATTAACGGAAACTCAATTTCCATCGAAGGACAAGATTGGTTTTATCATCGACATGGTAATAAGTTTTTAATTCATAGCACCATGGATTTGTTTTTTAAAGATCCAATTGCTAAGCTTATGAAACTTAATAGTTTATCAATAACTGAGAAAAAACAAAACACTAACGGTAATGGTTGTCTTATTGAAAAAGATGGTGATTCTCTATGGGTTAATCCAGGGATACAAAGTGCACAAGATATGGAATATGGATATGTTAGAAGTATTGTCCTTGGTTATATATTGCATTTATACATGGCAAGTGATTCCCCTACTATTTCAAATGAAGATGCTTTAAAAAAATTAGAAGGAAATTATGATTATCCATATGGAAATATTAGTGTTTATCGAACTAAAGATAGTTTTTCTAGTTTTTCAACAAGAGGAACTATTATGGGATTATCTTTACCAAAAAATTCAGAACTTGACATAACTCCAACTTTTCAAAGTTTTACAGGTATTATTAGCTTAAAAAGCCAGAATAATGGTATATCAGAAGGTTTAATGAATTGGAATGATGTAGCTAAAATAGCAAACAAAAGGCAAGTTGTTTATTATGAGAAAGGATTTTCATCAACTGTTGAACTTAATAGAGCAGATAATACTGTGTTACAACATTGTTCTTTTACAGCCTTAGAAAGTGGAAGCTGTGTATATATAGAGTCACTTCATGGAATAAAAGAAAAAACACCTCCTTTATCTATCAAAACAGGATTAATCGGTGTTGGCAATGAGCATATTATAGGACTATCAGAAGCTAAGGGCTATAAAAATATTTATTTCAATAGTCATAAAGAAATATTTCTTGGAAACTATCAAGGTGAAAATCTTACCTTATGCGAAAAAAATATTAACTATGTTAATGTGGATAACAATATTGGATATCTTTTATATAACTCGTCTTCTGTTTGTTACCAAAACATCCACAAATATCACAAATGGAAAGGATTAGAAGATATATTAACTCTTAATAAAGCCGAACATATTAGTAATAAACCTCTTTTTATTATATCCCTTCCAAATCAAAACAATGATGAAACACTACTAACTTATCTAAGAACAATTGTTACATGTAATAACCTAAAAACACCAAGTATTAGAATAGGAAACAAACGTATTTTGATTAACTTTACTAATAAGAAAATAGCTATTACAGAGATGTTTACCTTAAAAACAACAAGTATTAATTTATTTATTGGAACAACCACACTTCGTGGTAATCAAGTAACTTGCTATAATGATTTACCACCTTTTTCTACTAGAAAAGATAATAGTCTTGCAACTGTTACTTTTTCTAATCTATCTAATCGAATGCTTGATTTTACCGTTTATGATAATAATATTTTCATTAGAAACACTCATAGTGAAGAAATAACCTATAGTATAGTTATTAATCAAAAAACTTTTACAATGAAACATTTACCTAATAAATTACTACAATTAAAATTATAGTATTTATACTTATCATATTTTCTTTATCATAGTCATATCAATTTCTCGTAATGGTACATTAACAGCAACTACCTTAACTTGTACTTGATCTCCTAAAGTATAAAAGAAGTTACTTCTTTCTTTATATAATTTATAGCTTTCTTTATCAAATTTATAATATCCTTGTAACTGTTCAATACTTACAAAACCTTCTACCGTGTTTTCTAATTCCACATATAGTCCATATTGAGTTACTCCAGAAACAACACCCATAAAAGTGTCTCCAATATGTCTCTTCATATATATTGTTTTATATAAGTCAATAACATTTCGCTCTGCTAACTCTGCTTTTCTTTCTGTCTCTGAACATGTTTTTGCAATTTCTTGTAATTGACTCATCGTTTTTTCATAAACTTTTGATATGTCTTTGCCATGTATATAATCTTTCATTAAACGATGAATCAACAAGTCAGGATATCTCCTAATTGGAGATGTGAAATGACAATAGTATGTTGAAGCTAATCCAAAGTGTCCTTCATTATATGGGGAATACTGTGCTTTTTTCATTGATCTTAGAGTTACTGTATTAATTAAATGTTCTACTTTAGTTCCTTTAACACTATCTACTAATTCTCGTAGAATTTGTGGATGAATAGTCTTTCTGTGTTTAATTGCTATACCTAACCCTTTAGCCAATGATAATAAATTTTCTATTTTTGTAGCATCTGGTTTTTCATGAATACGATACATAAAAGGCATTTGCATCAAGTCAAAATGCTGCGCTACTGTTTCATTACATAGAATCATAAATTCCTCTATAATCTTATTTGACTGAAGTCTATCATAAGAAGTTATGGCTATTGGTTCTTGTTTATTATCTACTAATACTTTTGACTCTTTAAAGTTAAAATCAATACTACCACGAAGTTTTCGTTTATTAGTTAAAATATCACAAAGCTCATTCATTAATTTCATCTCTTTAGAGATGTGTTTATATTTTTCAACTATCTCTTGGTTCCCATCAATAAATAATTGTACATTTTTATAGGTCATTCGCTCATTTACATTTATAATGCTTTCCACAATATCAAAATCTGTTACATTCCCTGATTTATCAACACTCATCATAACTGAAAAAGCTAATCTATCAACTTTAGGATTTAAACTACAAATATTATTTGATAGTTGTTTTGGCAACATGGGAATCACACTATCAACCAAATAAACACTTGTTCCACGCTGTAATGCTTCTAAATCTAAAGAAGATCCTTCCTTAACATAGTGGCTAACATCAGCAATATGAACTCCTAACAAATATTGTCCGTCATCTTTTTTTGAAATAGTAATAGCATCATCTAAATCTTTAGCATCTTCGCCATCAACGGTAATTGTTACTACTTTTCTTAAATCCTTTCGTTTTTCATGGTCAAAAGTTGTTATCTTAAGCTCACTAACTCTATTTGCTTCTTTAATAACATTATCAGAAAATATTTGTGTATATTCATTATCCTTTATTATTGCTTTAATATATGAACTAGTATTAGATGAGTTACCAATAACATTAACTATCTCTCCTACTAAAAATTTACCATTTTTCTTAGTATCTGTTATTTTTGCTTCAACCACATCTCCTACTCTAACATTTCTAGGTAAGCGTGCAATATCAATTATATTTGTTTTTTTATCAAGTGGTCTTACAAAGAAAAAATGTTTGTCTTTTTCAACAATACCTGTAATAGTATTGCGACTTCGCTTAATAATTCTTGTAACCAACCCAACACTTTTTCTTCCAGGTTCAGCTCTTTTTACTAATTTAATTTCTACTTGATCTTGATGTATTGCTCCTTTTAAATTTTCAAATGGAATAAAGATATCGTCAATTTGTCTGTTTTGTTCAATAAAGAAAGAAAACCCTCTTTTTGAACCTTCTATTTTACCTATATAAGTAACAACATCTCTATTGGCAATAAATCGCTTTTTCTTAGTTAGTCTAACCTTATTATCTCTTAATAATGTTTCTAATACTTGAGCAAATTGCTCTTTATCTTCTTTTGGAACTTCTAATACTATAGCCAATTCATCTCTAGTTAATGGTGTATAGTGACTAGTTTTCATAAATTCAATTATTTTATTTGCGCGATCATTATTTTTATTCATGTATTCTCTTTTCTTTCTTTTTTACTACTTGAGTATATCACAGCAAATTGTTTTATATTTTCATTTACTAATATTTGTTGTACCATGTTACCATGTGTAACTTACAAGATATTACTTTTCAATATGCAAAACAAACAAATGATTACATTGCAATTAGCAAGTTAGCTACTATTATATGGGAAGAGCACTATACCTCTATTATAGGAAAAGCACAAGTAGCATATATGGTTGAAAAATTTCAAAGTGCTAAAGCAATAAAAAAATCAATAGATTTAGAACAGTATTCCTATTTAATGGTTTACTACCAGCGTCAACTTGCAGGATATTGCGCTTATTGTATAAAAGAAAATTCTCTTTTCTTAAGTAAATTTTACGTGCATAAAAACTTTAGAGGTCTTAAAATAGCTTCATCAATGATGAAGCAAGTTTTTTTATTTTCAAAAAAACACGAATTAACCTCCGTTTTTTTAACAGTAAACAAGCATAATACACATTCTATTTCAATATATAAACACTTTGGGTTTTCAATTACTAACAAATTAGTTACTGATATAGGACAAGGATTTATTATGGACGATTATCTGTTAACTTTAATGATTTGATGTTAAATTTGACAAGATAAACTAAAAATGACAGCTTTAGTATATAAGTTAATAAAAATGGGTATATTACACTAAGATGTACTGAAATTAAACTTCTTATATGAAGTAGGAAAAGAGGATTAATATGAGGAAAATATTACTAATTATAATGACATTAATAATTTTTGTCATTCCGCTATCAGCTTGTCAAAGCACTGCTAGTAACGAACTAGTGATTGGTATGGAGTTGGCTTATCCTCCATTTGAGATGACTGATGCTGATGATAATCCCGATGGGTTTTCTGTTAAATTAGCAGAAGCCATTG
Source organism: Clostridiales bacterium (assembly GCA_023145435.1). GTDB lineage: Bacteria > Bacillota > Clostridia > DUPQ01 > DUPQ01 > JAFGUQ01. The sequence goes on along the minus strand of JAGLDS010000003.1, from coordinate 60,774 downwards.
GTAAAGAATTAGGACGTCCTATTAGAATTGAAGCAATGGCTTGGACAGGATTAATTCCTGCTATAACATCTGGAAAAGTAGATTTTGTACTATCTTCAATGACTATTACCGATGATAGAGCAGAAATTGTTAATTTTTCTAATCCATATGCAAAATCACAACTATCACTGTTAATATCTAAAGAATCAACTGTACAAAATTTTAACGATTTAAAAGCAGAAGGTAAAAAGATAGCAGTAAAAGGTGGAACAACAGGTCATATATATGCAACAAAAAATCTACCAGAAGAAAACATTATTGTTTTTGATAAAGCAGAAATTGCAGTATTAGAAGTCTCACAAGGGAAAGTAGACGCATTTATTTATGATGCTCTAACTATTTATCAAAATTCTTTACAATATGAAAGTACAACTCGTGCTTCTTTTGAAATTTTTCAAGACAGTTTTGAATTTTGGGGTATGGCGTTTGACAAAAGCAATACTCAATTATTAAGTGATGTTAATGCTACCTTAATAAAATTACAAGAAAATGGAAAAGTTAATGAAATTGCTGACACTTATTTGGGTGATATTAAAAAAGTGTTTGAAACTCAAGGATTATCCTTTTTCTTTGACATAGATTAGCTATAAATATGAAAAATCTTTTTATAACTCGAGAAGATAGCAAGAAAATAACTAAAGCCGCAACCCTAACAAATGTGGCTTTAGTTGGTTTGTTTATATTTTTGGTTTTTTTGTTCACAGTAATAAAACTAGATTATTCCTTTGATTTTTCTATTATTTCTAGATATCAGAAAAAACTTATTAATGGATTTACTATGACGCTTGCAATCTGTAGTATCTCGCTATTTATATCATTAGTTATTGGAATTGTTAATGCTATTGCTTTAAAAAGTAATATTATCTTTTTTAGATTTTTAGCTAGATTTTATGTTGAATTAATTAGAGGAACACCTTTTTTAGTACAAATATTATTTTTCTTCTATATTATAACTCCTGCTTTTGGGTTAGAAAATAGATTTATAGTAGGATTTTTAATATTATCTCTTTTCTCTGGAGCATATGTTACTGAAATAATAAGAGGTGGTATTGAAAGCATTCCACAAACACAAATTATTACAGCAAATTCACTTGGTTTTAATAAATGGCAAATATATCGATATATAATTTTTCCACAGGTTTTTAAAAGAATTTTACCGTCCTTAGCAGGTCAAATATCATCATTAATAAAAGATTCTTCACTTTTATCAATTATTGCTGTGAGTGAGTTTACAATGAAAACCCTTGAAGTAAATGCATTATCCTTTCAAACCTATGAAACTTTTTCCTTTTTAGCTCTTGGATACTTAGTTATTACTATTCCAATTTCACTTTTATCAAAATGGTTAGAAAGGAAATACTTTTATGAATCTTAATATAAACAATGTTGTAAAGCAATATGAAGTACAACGTGCACTTGATGATTTTACATTTTCTATCCAAAAGGTTCCTTCGTTAGTTATTGTAGGTCCTTCAGGAGGTGGTAAATCCACACTTCTTCGCTTATTTGCAGGATTGGAATTGGCTACAAGTGGCGAAATCTGCATTAACGGTCAGCAAATTATTAATGATGAAAGCTGGTTAAAAGAGTATCGTAAGAATGTTGGCGTTGTTTTTCAATCATATAACTTATTTCCCCATTGGACTGCTATGGAAAATATTATAATGCCACTTATTAAAGTTCATGGGTATAGTGTTGAACAAGCAAAGGAAACTTGCTTACATTTATTAAAAAAGTTTGACCTGCTAGAACATGTTGATAAAATTCCTGCAAAACTTTCTGGTGGTCAACAGCAACGTATTGCCATTGCTCGTGCTTTAGCTATTAATTCAGAATTATTATTGTTTGACGAACCAACTTCTGCTCTTGATCCGCAATTAACAAGTGGTGTTCTAGAGATGATTGTTGAATTAAAAAAAGAAGGAACAGATATTTTAATGGTAACCCACGAAATGGCTTTTGCAAAAAAAGCTGCAGATTATGTAGTTTTTATTGATCAAGGAAAAGCCATTGAACATGGAACTGCTGATGATTTTTTTAACCATCCAAAAAGTAGTGTTTTACGCGAATTCTTATCTCATACTACTATATAGGTGATATAGTAAAATGATAATGACATGCGTAACATCATTTAAAATCTATTTTTTCTCAATTAATAGTGAAATATAATTGTTAAAATGATATAGTTTTTATTCCTTTAACAAAAGAAACAACCCTTACAGTTGTTTCTTTTATATAACCTCTTTGATAATATAAATTTTTTAGTAACTGCTCATTCATTTATAACCTTATCACCTATACGGTGTAATTTTAACATGTTTGTTTTTCCAGCACTTCCAGTAGGGATACCTCCTGTTAATACGACTATATCCTCTTTTTTAACCAATTTACTCTCTTCAGCTAATACCATAGTATTTTCATATAATTTTTTCTGTTCTCCTATAAACTTACTAAGCATTGGTCTAATACCCCAAGACATATTTAATTGCCTTTGTATTTTGGGTTTAACTGTAATAGCGATAATTGGACTAGATGGTCTAAAACTTGATAACATTCTTGCAGAATTTCCTGTTCTAGTAGGAACTACAATTGCTTTTGCATCTATTTCAAAAGCAGCAACTACTGATGATTTGCTAATAATATTTAAAACATTTTTTTCTACATTCTCGAAATTATTTAAATTAAATCGTGTTTTATAGTTAATATCTTTTTCTGTATCGTTAATAACTTGTACCATCATCTGAAGTGATTCAGTTGGGAAATCTCCTGCAGCTGTTTCACCTGATAACATAACCACACTTGTTCCATCATAAATTGCATTAGCCACATCAGAAACTTCAGCTCTAGTTGGTAAAGGATTATCTGACATACTTTCTAACATTTGAGTTGCTACAATAACTGGTTTAGCAGAACTATAACATTTTTTAATTAATTTTTTTTGAATCACAGGCACCTGACTAATAGGTAATTCAATTCCTAAATCTCCTCTTGCAATCATAATACTATCAGAGGCATCTATAATTTCATCAATGTTTTTTACAGCTTCTTCATTTTCGATTTTAGAAATAATTTTAACATCTTCTTTATACTTCTTTTTTAGGATATTTCTAACTTGATATATATCACTAGCATTTCTAACAAATGACAATGCAATAAAATCAAAATCATTTTCTAAAGCAAATTCTATATCACTAATATCTCTATCTGTAATAAATGGTAGTCCTGTGTCACAATCATGGACATTAACACCTTTACGGCTAGATACCATCCCTCCAGAAGTAATAATACAGTAAATATCCTTATTTTCTACATTAACAACCTCTAATCTTATTTTCCCATCATCAATAAAGATTTCTTTTCCTGGAGTAACACATTTAAACAGATTTTTGTTAGATATTGTTGCCTGTTTTTCATTACCCATTTCTTCTTTATTTAATAAGATAAATTTATTGCCTTTTATAAGATTAACCTTTTTTGACATTTGACCAATCCTCATTTCAGGTCCTTTGGTATCAATAATAAATGGAATTGGTATATTTAGTTTTTCCCTAGCCAGCTTTGCTTCATTAATTCGCTTTTGATGGATTTTATGAGTTTCATGTGAAAAATTGAAACGCGCTGCGTCCATTCCATTTTTCATTAGTTGTTCAATAATTCCTTCAGTAGCTGGACCAAGAGTACAAATTACTTTTGTTTTTCTCATAGTATCCTCCTTTTTTATGCTAATTCCAAGGCAATCTCCATCATTTTAGTAAATGATTTTTGTCGCTCTTCAGAAGTCGTTACTTGATGAGAAACCAATGAATCAGACACTGTTAATATACATAAAGCATTAACTTTTGCACGAGCTGCATTCATGTATAAAGCCGCCGCTTCCATTTCAACTGCTAATATTCCTAAATTTGCCCATTTTTTCCAAGATTCTCTGTCATCATCATAAAAAATATCTGAAGATAAGATATTTCCCACATGAACAGGTGTACTTTTAGCATTAGCTATTGCAACAGCTTTGCTAAGTAATTCCCAAGAAGCAGTTGGCGAATAAATTCCTGGTAATGAATATTGAGATTGAAAATTTGAATTTGTGGATGCTGCCATTCCAATAATAATGTCATATAATTTTAGATCTTCTTGAAATGCTCCACAAGATCCTACTCTTATTAAATTTTTCACTCCATAAAAATGAATTAATTCATAAGAATAAATACCAATAGAAGGCATTCCCATACCCGTTCCCATAACTGATATCTTTTTACCTTTATATGTTCCTGTATATCCAAAAGCATTTCTTACTGTATTAAACTGAACTACATCATCAAGATAAGTGTCTGCAATAAATTTAGCTCGTAAAGGATCTCCTGGTAATAAAATCGTTTCTGCAATAATCCCTTGTTGATCAACTTGTATATGTGGTGTAGGTATCATAATATCCTCCTAATTCATAAAATAGATAGTACTATTATATCACGAAATTCATGCTCATTTATATCTTTAATCAATGAAGATAGTATGATAAAATATCTGTACAGTTATTTAATAAGAATTATCAGTAAAAGGAGTACAATTATGGATTTAACCTCAAAACTTAGGCATGTTATAGACTTCCCAAAAGAAGGGATTGATTATATTGATATTACAACTGTTTTACAAGACGCAACATACTTAAAAGAGGCAATTAATCAAATGGGAACTATCACAAAAGATTTTGGTGATTTTGATGTTATTGTAGCACCAGAAGCACGAGGCTTTATTTTTGGTGTTCCATTATCTTATATGTTAAATAAAGGATTTGTTCCTATTAGAAAACAAGGCAAATTACCTTATAAAACAGTTTCTGTTGAATATGATTTAGAATATGGAACTTCCATTTTAGAAATGCATGAAGATGCAATTAGTAGCGGGCAAAAGGTTGTTATCGTTGATGACCTAATGGCTACAAGTGGTACTACAGAAGCTATTATAAATTTAATTGAAAAAACGGGTGGTGAGGTCGTTGGTATTGCTGTATTTATTGAATTAGAGTTCTTACATGGTCGTGAGAAACTACGCAAATATAATATCAAATCTATTGTTAAACTATAACAAAAAGCCAGAGTTCTATACTCTGGCTTTTATATAAATCATCTTCTAAAGTGAAAATAATATGATATCGTTATATTTGCCTATATCCCATATTTTTTCTTTTTTCTTATTCATAACACATTTTCCTTTCTAATTTATTATGTTATAAACTATATACACATTATTTTTGACTTATAAACATCTTTTTTCTACATAACAATTAACTTAGTAATCGAAGTATTTCACTATGAGTATTCATATCAGATAACCATTTTTTAGGTATACCATCAATTCCATGATATGCTCCTAAAATTGTTCCTATCATTATACCTCTAGCTGCCGAATCACCACCTGCTTTTGTGTTTTCAATTATGGCCTTTCTAAAATCATCTTGATACTTTAACAATAAATAAAGAGTTGAAGGTAAAGCACTTTCTACTCCACAAGATTGCCCTAATTTTACAATTACTTCCTGTGGTAATTCTTTAACCATCCTATTTGCTTTCTCAAAAGAAATATTAAGAAAATCATTTGATTCTAGTTTTTTCATATAAGATGTAATAGCATTAATTGGCGTTTGCCCTTTAAGAACCTCTAATATAACTTCTGTCATAAAACGACCTGTTTTAAGAACTTGTAATTGATTATGAGTAATACTTATTTTTTTATTAATAGCTTTTAATAAGTTTTTTATCTTTTCTTTATTAAAATAAATCATTGGACCAATCATTACAGCACCTGACATGTCTAAAGAAAGTCCTCCTTCTTTGTTTTTTTGCTTTAACCTATTTAAAGTTTCTCTAGATGCGTGATCAATATATCCTGAATGTTTTGTCATTTTTTCTACCCAGAATTTTGTATATAGTTCCTTATTAAATGTATTATTCGTTTTTGAAAATTGTAGTAACCATAACATTTGATCACCATAATGTGTAAAGTCACCTTTTTTCTTTTTTGTGTGATAAGTATTCATTGGTAAATCAACAATATTTTCAAGATTCCCAAACAATTGATTTATTTGCTCAATGCTATAAATCCAATGAGGTGCCAAAGAAAAGGCATCGCCTACAAATCCACCTAATACCATTCCCACTTTTTTCTTGTCCACTTCTCTCACCTTCTTTTTTTAGATGATTAATTTTATAAGAATATTATTTTCTTTTTTATATTACTATTATTCCCTAATATAATTTTTTTAGTCTAAATAGAAAAACTTCTTTTTCTTGTTAAGTGTGATGGTAACTATAATATACTTACATTTTTATTATTTTGCATTAGCAAGCATTAATTTAATTCTATTTTCTTGATTTATTTTTGTAGCACTTGGGTCATAATCAATGGATACAATATTTGCATCTTGATGATTATCTTTAATTTTTCTAATCATTCCTTTACCAACAACATGGTTTGGCAAACAACTAAATGGTTGTGCACAAACCACATTATAAATATCCATATGAATAAACTCAAGCATTTCAGCTGTTAATAACCATCCTTCACCCATTCTATTGCCTTGCCCAACATATCCATTTACTAATTCTTTTAATTTATAAAATCGTGCTACAGACCTAAATTGACTATTTTTTTTAATAGCTACAATCATTTCATCTTGCATTACAATAAATTTTTCCATCAACCATTTTGTGATTTTATACTTTAGTTTTTTCCCACCAAATAATTCAATGTCAACTACCCTATTATCTGCTTTAAAAATTAGAAAATCCATTAATCCGGGAACAACAACTTCACATCCCTCATCTAACAAAAATTGTTCTAAATCATTATTTCCCAACCTTGCATATTTAATATATATTTCACCAACAATTCCTACTTTTTTCTTATATATATCATGTTTTTGTATAGCTGCAAAATCTTTTACAATTAAATGAAGATTGCTTTTTACTTTCTTATATTGAAGATTTCTACTTTTTGTAAATTCAACTAATAATTTTTTCTCCCATATGTGTACTAGTTCTTTACTCTCCCCTTTATTAATTTCATAAGGGTGGACTTGATTTAATAACCACATAAGCATATCTGCATATGTTATGCTATAAATCATTTTTAATATTAAAGGTAATCCAAGTTTAAATCCAGGATTTTTTTCTAACCCTGATAAATTCAAAGAAATAACAGGAATAAATCCAAGATTACTGTGTTTTAATGCCTTTCTAAGTAAGTGAATATAATTACTTGCACGGCATCCACCACCTGTCTGTGTTATCATTAAAGCTAGTTTATTCTTATCATATTTGCCACTTTTAATAGCAGTGAGTAATTGCCCAATAACTAGTAATGCAGGATAACAGGTATCATTGTGTACACCTTTTAAACCTTCTTGTACTATATCATTCCCCCCTGTATCAAGTAGTTCTGTGTCGTATCCTTCTACTTTTAGCAATCCTTCTAGTAATGTAAAGTGAATAGGTAGCATCATTGGGAGCAAGACTTTATACTCTTTTTTCATCTGCTTTGTAAAAATAACACGATTTTCCTTCTTTTTAGCCACGTTTACTCCTTTTATTTTCTATGGCTGCTAATAAGCTTCTTATTCTTATTTTTGCAGCACCTAAATTATTTATTTCATCAATTTTTATCTGCGTATAGAATTTATTTCCCTTTTCTAATATTTCTCTAATTTCATCAGTAGTTATTGCATCTGTTCCACACCCAAAAGAAACTAGTTGTATCATTTCCATATCTTCTTGTGTAGTTACATAGGTTGCAGCATTATACATACGTGAATGATATGTCCATTGATTTAATATTCCTAGTGATTGTTTCTTTATGTGATGTGATATACAATCCTCTGTAATAACGACACAATCATATGTTATTAGCAAATCATCAATCCCATGATTTATTTCAGGATCTATATGATAAGGACGCCCTGCCAATACTATGATTTGTAAGTTGTTTTTTCGTGCATAAGCAATAGCTTTTTCTCCTTGTGATAATATAAACTGTTTATATTTCTCATATGCTGCATAAGCGTTCTTACTAGCAATCATAATTTCTTTTTTTGTTACATTAAATTTTAAAGAGAAATACTCAAAAGCTTTCTTTTCAAAATCTTTACGTCGATGTATCCCAAAATATGGCATATGGTAATTCACTTCTTTAAGCCTATGAATATTTGCATATAGTAATTCAGGGTAATAAGCAACTACTGGACAATTATAGTTATTATCACCAATATTCTCATCAAAATTATAAGTCATACAAGGATAGAAAATTTCTTTAATACCCTTATCTATTAACTTCTCAATATGTCCATGCATCAATTTAGCGGGATAACATACTGTATCTGAAGGAATGGTGTGTTGTCCCTTAGTATATAATTGTCTGTTAGATATACCAGATATAATTGCTTCAAAGCCTAGTGATGTTAAAAACCCATACCAGAAAGGATGGTTCTCATACATATTTAGACCAAATGGGATTCCTATTTTCCCTCTGCTTCCTTTTTTTGGAACAAGTTTTCTAAGATACCTGCTTTTTTCCTTAAAAAGGTTTGGATGTAATTTTTCACTTGTATTATCATAGGGGCGTTCACATCGATTACCTGATATGTATTTTTTACCATTATCAAATTCATTAATAGTTAATGAACATTTATTTGTACATAATCCACATGTTGTATTACTTGTTGTGTGAATAAATGAAGATAGTTTTTCAAGGGATATTAATTGCCCTTGTTTAGGACAATTAGCTTTAGCATATAAAGCAGCTCCGTATGCTCCCATTAATCCTGCAATTTCTGGACGAACAACTTTTCTATTAATTTCTAATTCAAAGCTTCGTAAAATACCATCATTTAAAAACGTTCCTCCTTGTACAACTATCTCTTTTCCTAAATCATCAGCTGAATTCGCTCTGATTACTTTATATAATGCATTTTTTATAACACTCATTGAAAGTCCTGCTGAAATATCTTCAATAGCTGCACCTTCTTTTTGCGCTTGTTTAATTGATGAATTCATAAATACTGTGCATCTGCTACCAAGATCAATTGGTTGCTTAGCATATATAGCTTTTTTAGCAAAATCTTTAACTTCATGTCCTAATGCTTTAGCATATGTTTCAATAAAAGAACCACATCCAGAAGAACAAGCTTCATTTAATATAACGCTATCAACTGAATTATTCCTTATTCTAAAACACTTAATATCTTGTCCTCCAATATCTAAAATAAAGTCTACTTTATCATTAAAGTGTTTTGCAGCTAAGTAATGAGCAAATGTTTCAACCAAACCAAAGTCAATAGAAAAAGCTGTTTTTATAATATCTTCCCCATAGCCTGTAACAGTACTAGCTTTTATTATTGTTTTGTCGTTTTTTTCACTTAACAACTTTTGGAGTTGTTCTTTTATTACTAAAACAGGATTCCCGTGATTCGATGTATAGTATTCATATAAAATTTTATCATCTTCTGATAACAAAACCAGTTTAGTAGTTGTACTTCCAGCATCAATACCTAAATAGGCATTCCCACTGTAATTGTGTAATGATTCTCTTTTTACTTTTGTTTTTTGATGTCTCGCTAAAAATTCATCATAATTTTCTTTATTTGCAAATAATGGATTAAACGTATTTGTCAATTTATTATCAGACACTTTATTTCGTATATTTTCCATTAATTGGTCAAATAACATGGCATCTTCATTAGCCGCATACATAGCTGCTCCCATTGCAACATAATATTGAGCATCTTCTGGAAATATTGCTTTATCTTCATCTAAAGTAAGGCTAATTACAAATCGGTCCCTAAGTCCTTTAAAGAAAGTTAAAGGACCGCCTAAAAACACTACTTTCCCTTCAATAATTCTTCCTTGAGATAAACCTGCAACAGTTTGATCCACTACAGCTTGGTAAATACTAGCAGCTATATTTTCTTTTCTAGCACCTTGATTTAATAATGGTTGGATATCTGATTTTGCAAAAACTCCACACCTACTGGCAATGGTATATATTTTATTATGAGCTAAGCTAAGTTTATCTAACTCTTCCATTGAAACGTTTAACAACGTTGCCATCTGGTCAATAAAGGCACCTGTGCCACCTGCACATGATCCATTCATTCTAAATTCAAATCCATTAGTTAAAAAGATTATCTTAGCATCTTCTCCACCTAGTTCGATGACAACATCACAATCAGGTATTTTTTTATTAACAATTAACTGAGTAGCATATACTTCTTGTACAAAAGGAAGATCACAATCTTTAGACAAGCCTAATCCTGCAGACCCTGTTAAACATACATTCAATTTTTCTTCTTTATTAATAAATTGATTAACTGAATCCAAAAGTTCAATAGTTGTTTTGCGGACTTCAGATAAATGCCTTTGATATTTTTTATATATTATTTGATAATCTTTATCAAATAATACTAATTTTACAGTTGTTGACCCAACATCAATGCCTAAATACAAAAAATTTCTCCTGTCAATGTAATATATTAGAGTATATCAATTGTAAAAATTATAGTCAATGAATGACTATAATTTATTATGAATTTTGTGCTAAATATAAAATTCTTACTTTTTTATAAATGGTAATAAGTGTTTTGTAAAATGCTCTTTTAAATAGCTATTGTACAAATCCATATTTGTAAGCAAAACTTTATTAAATCTATCTTTATACTTGTCAAGAACAGAACCAAAAGTAACATGTAGTACTTGTCTTGCATCAAAATTTGAAAACAATTCAATATAATCATCGACTTTAGGCAATTTACTCAATTGAGCTGATACATGATATGTAACTTTATCTGTCATATATTGTTTTTGACAAAAGTCATAAATTTCAGCAAAGAATTCTTTATCAACTTTTGCAATAACTTTTAATGCTTCTAAATAACTAGTTCCCGCTGTTTTAACATGAATCTTATTATTTGCTCTAAGTGAAAGTTCATCATATATACTAAATTTATCACTTCCAGTATGAATTGATAGCTTATATCCACCAATATAGTCCATAACTCTAACATGCTTTTTAAGATGTGAACTAAACTCTTTTAAATCACCAATGTAGTCTACTCCTTTTTCAAAACTTCCTACAAAACGTGGAGCGACACTAACAAATGGAACATTATTCTTTCGTAATTCTCTAACAATAAAGAAATGTTCAAATGGTGTAGTTGCTAAAGCGGTCTCATCAACTGATATCTCTAAATCAAAATGACTCAAGTTTTGTTGTAAATATAAAGACATTTCTTTAGCATATTCAATTGCTTTTCCATATTTAACTTTTGCCATTAGCACTTTTTTCTCGGTTATATCTAAATCTAAAGGAATATCTAAAGATAAATATTCATTTATAAATGATTGATCATTTACAAAACTTATTAATTCACTAATCGAATATTGATTAACAAAGTTATTAACATAATCACTTGGATCAATGGTATAAAAAGTAAAACCTGCTTTAATAAAAGGAGCAAAATCTTCTTTTTCTTTAATATGGTCAGCATCTGCTCCCCAAACACCATGATAACCACTTTGAAACACTTGCCACATAGCATCGTCTATTACTTGTTGTGGTGTGCGTCCTGTACGCTGGTTTTCTCTCACTGATTGTTGAGCAAAAACAGGATAAATAGAAGTTTTTTCAATTGCGCTAATATGACCACATGTAGCATACCCAAGTCTATCTCCAAACCCAAAAGAAGTATTCATAGATAATGGTTTTGGATTTAGCCACGGAAAGATTTTTCTTACTTTATTAGCATTTTTTGCTGTTAATGGAGCAATAAAAACTTCATCTAAATATTTTCCATCAAATCCATCATGGCTACCCACAATACATAGATATCTAGTGTAGTTTATTAAACTGATATAGTAATTAGTCTTATTATGACTTGCTTTTGACTTCTTAAAGATAATCATATAGTTCCTCTTTTTTATTTTTTACTTTTCTCCATTTTACAATTTTATGAATTATTATTCAATAGATTTATGAGTAGAATGTACAAATTAATATGTCATCTTTTTATAAAGGGAGTGTAACTTTTTGTAAATTTTCTTATAAATATTATGATAAATATCATCATAAATTTTTGCATTTTTTTCATCAGGATAAAATGTTTTGGATTCATGTACCATTTCTTTTACAGCCTCTTCAAATGAAGAAAATTTGCCAAGAGCTATAAATCCTACAATTGCAGCACCTAACCCTGACGTTTCATACGTTTGTACTCTTTTAACCTGACGATTAAACATATCTGCTGTTATTTGTGCAATACCATCACTTTGTGATCCACCACCTGAGAGCATAACCGTTTTAACTTTAACTTTAGATTTTTTTTCTATAGCTTTTACTCCTTCAAATAATCCATATCCAATTCCTTCAATTATTGCTCTATAAATATGAGTTTTTGTATGAACATCACTGAATCCAATAATAGAACCTTTTGCTTCAGGAGTTTTAATTCCACTACCCCAATAAGGTTGTAGGATTAGACCTTCACTCCCTGGAGGTATTTCGTGTAATCGCTTATTCAATAACTTCTCTGGTGTTGTTCCAAGTAAAATGGCATCTTTTATTTCTTTTTGCGCAAATTGTTCTTTAAACCATGAAATCATCCAATACCCTCTATATATTTGTATTTCAGGATTATACCTTCCAGGAATCGCTGCCATAAATGGTGGAATAATAGGAATGGCCTCATAGTATTTACTTGAGGTGGTTTGAACTGAAGCTTGCGAGCCAAGAGAAACACTAACAACATCATTATCTAAACACCCTACACCTATAGTTTCACAGGCTTTATCACTACCTGCAGAAATGAAAGGTAAACCTTCTTTAATTCCCGTTGATAAGCTTGCTTCCTTGGTAATATTCCCTGTCTGTGTTGCTGGATCTTTTAATGGTATGAATTTATCTCGATCTATTTGAAAAAATTGAGATTTAATTGAATACGGTTTCTCCCAAGTAAATCGTTTATGATCAAAAGGAACATGTCCAACTTGATTAGCTGCATTGTCCACCAATTCTCCACAAAGTAAATAATTTAAGTAACCTGATAGCATTACATAATCCGTGGTTTTATCCCAAATTTCTGGCTGGTGCTTTTCTATCCAATGAGCTGCACACGATATACTTAATTTATGTGCTGTTTCATACATTCCAACAAGTTTTGTAATAACATTATAATACCATTTCATTGGTTTCATTTCTTTTAGTTTTCTCTGGTCCATCCATACAATAGCAGGTCGTAATACTTCATGATTTTTATCCATACAAACACAAGTATCTCGCTGCGTTGTTAGCGAAACTCCAATAATTTTATCAAAAGCTTCACGATTCTCTTTTTTTACCTGGTTAGTTACACGACATAAACTATCAAAATAGACTGAAACATGCTGTTCTGCATATCCTGGCTTATCAGAAAAATATGGTTCGAAATTTTCTTTGACTTTATGAATCATCTTACCTTTTTTATCAAAAATAATGGCCCTAATACTCTGTGTCCCACAATCAATGGTTAAGATATATTCGTTCATTTTACTTTATCCCCTTGCTTTTTTATTCTTATCATAGACACAAACATGTCCCATCCATAATATTTTTCTTGTCCTTTATACTGTTTTGTTTCTTTTGTAAGTTTTTCTATATAATCAACTAGTTCATACATTTGTTCCTCTGTTAGATAAACAATTCCATTTTTAAGGCTACCATTTTGTCTAAAGTGTTCTTTCCCAACTGGAAGTTTCTTAAGTCTATTAATATAGTTTTCTTTCATTTTATCAAACTGGTTTTCTACCATGGTATATATTTCATCTTTAATTTTATTGTCATTACTTCTTTGAATTTTGACATTGTGATATGCAATTTTCATGTAACGTGCTATTATCCCATTTATATTTTCTGTGTGTGATAATACTAGAAAAGAAAATTTTTCAAGTACTTTTACATGATAATGCACCTTAGATGGTGTTTCCCCTAATATATCTGCTACTTGCTTTGCTGTCATTGGTTTATTTGATTGTTCATACACTTTAATAATCTGCTGACGATATGGGTCTTGAAAAACCCTTATTTCTTTTAGTGTTTTTAATACTAATTCATTCTTCATCTTTTACCTCTAAAAGCATATTTCTCTTTTTTAAATATCCAAATCCAGTATAAGCCATAATACCTGATATAAGCAAGACACCTGCAAAAATAAGGGTAACAATATACATATCATTTTTTTCAAGCATTCCACCATAAACCATTTGGCCTAATGGTATACTGGCTGTAGACAGTGTGGCTAAAACACCATTTACACGGCCTAGTATTTTCCCTGGTACTAATTTTTGCTTAGCTGTTCCAATTGTAATGTTTGTTATTACTACCAATACGATTATAACAAAGAATAATGCTGTTAATGAAACCCAAGAAGCGCTATCAGATAAAAAGTCTGGAATTGAAATTACAGATACTCCAAACAAAATAAAGGCTGTTATTGTTAAAGCGAAGGACATCATTTTAGTATAAGTTATTTTCTTAACCAAACTAGAAGCTAATATTGAACCAAAGATTGCTCCTGCCATAATTAATGAATTGCTTAATCCATAAATAAAATCTGACACTCCAATTTCAGAACGCAATCTAAAAGGCATACCAATACTAAATATTGGGCTAATAGCTGTATTTGCTACCACCGCAACAAAAGCAAAGATAACCAGTGTTGGTGTTTTTATAACATATAAAAATCCTTCTTTAAATGATTCAAAAAAGGATAAATTGCTATTTTCTTCATGGTGATCTCTATCCGGATTAATAAACATTTCACTAAAGGATGATATTAGATAACTAACACCATTTATAATCATTAATATAAAAATACCCCATACGCCATATAATAGTCCTCCTAATACAGGCCCTAAAATAGCAACCATGCTTGAGACTAGAGAAACACTACTATTAACATCAGCCAAATCTTTTTTTTCTACAAGGTCTGGTACAATTGAAGTAATTGTTGGCTCGAATACGGCAGACACAACTGCAAGTAAAAACACTAATACATAAATTGCTATCATGGATAATTGTCCATTTATAAAATATATAATAGCAAAAGTTAAAGTAACTACACCACTAATAGCATCTAATATTACAATTAACCACTTTCTATTAACTTTATCTGCAATAACTCCACCAAATGGTCCAAAAATTAATTGAGGTATCATGGCCACTGCTAATACTGAAGCAAACTTCACACCAGATCCAGTTACATCCAATACATAAAGAGATAAGGCAAAACGTTGCAACATGCTACCAAACATTGATACTAATTGCCCAGCAATCAGTAATAAGGTGTTTCGCCTAAGTAACACTTTAATATTCATTACATTCTCCGTTCAGTATTTTTGTACGTTAAAATAAGTATAATGTTGATATGTAGTTTTTGTCAATAAACTTTATTTGGTAATTACTTGTTTTGTGTAATTATAATTAAATTATTTTCTTGGTCAAATAAAATTGTTACCAGTTGTTCTTTATACCGATATGTGATTTTGTAATCAGCTTTTGAATACCCCTCTTTGTCTTTGCATTTATCAACATAATAATTAATTGCTTTGTCGATATCCTTACTTAGGTAAGTATAAGTAACTTGACCATTATCTTTATAACTTTTTTTAATTAATTCATTTGTGTCATTTGCTTTAGGTACCCATTTTTCACTCCACTTGCTCTCAATAAGCTTATCAACCTCTAAATTACTAGTCATAGGAATTTCAATAAATGTATTAGTGTAACCAGCTTCCTTATACACTTCAAATTTAAAGAAAGTACCATCTTTTACATACTCTCCACTTAATTTCAAACTATCACCTGAAAAACCTTCTAAATATTCTCCTATTAATAATGCATAATACTGCAAAACAATAGGTAATACATCTTCGGTCTTAGTTAATGTATTGTAAAAATAGCCGCTTTCATCATGTAAAATCTCATGATAAAGTATTTCATCATGTGGATAGTATGTAAAATCTTCTTTTGGTGAAAAATCAGTAACAAGTAATTTACTTTGACCACATCCACTTAGGTTAAGTAATAATGTTAGAATAATAATTAATATAATTGTTTTTTTCATGTGTTTCCCTCACTTAATATAATACTATATTACCATAAAAAGTAAATCTTCAAATATTATATTTGCTTTTTCTATTAATTATAGATTACACTTTATACAAAGTGAGGAAACATTATGGAAATATGGGTACAATCATCAATCGATCATTCTAAACAACCTTCGTTGTTTTATAGTGCATCTAAAAAAAATAGTCCATTGCTAGTAATTTTACATACTTGGAGCTTTGATAGATATAATCAAATTAATGATTTCTTACCTTATCAAAAGAGTACAAATTGGAATATGCTTTTCCCAGAATTTAGAGGGCCAAATTTAAATAGCAATCAATTTGGTCACCTTGCTTGCGGCTCACTACTAGCAAAACAAGATATAATTGATGCAATTGATTATGTAAAAAAACATAATGATATAGATGAAGAAAAAATTATGTTGGTAGGTAGTAGTGGTGGTGGTCATATGGCTCTTTTGATGGCAGCATATAGACCTCATCTTTTTTCTACAATCATCGCCAATTGTTCAGTTACAGATCTTAGTCGCTGGAGAAACGAAAATTCTAACTATAAAAAGCACGTTGAATACTGCTTAGCAGGTCCACCTAGCAAACATAATATTAATGATTATAAATATCGTTCTCCAATTTTTCATGCTAGTGAAATCGCAAAAGCAAAAGTAAAAATCATTCATGGTAAACATGACCAAAGTGTCCCATTTTCTCATTCACTTAATTTATATAATCAAATTATTAAAGAAAATTATAAAGCTTTTGTAACTTTAGAAATAAACGAACTGTCTCATGAATGGATTATTGATAAAATTATTAAAGACTTAAAAAAAAGTACTATCTTAAATTCAGATAGTACTTCTACAATAACTAAATAAATTTTATTTTTCTAGTAAAATAACCGCTTTATCTAAATAGTCTTTATTAAATTTCTCAATTTCTCCTGTATCTGCTAATTTAGCAATATTGGGATCAATAGGCATAGAAGCAATATGAGGAATGTTAATCTCTTTACATATTTGGCTAGTTTTGGATGATCCAAATAATTCAATTTTTGTATTACAGTTAGGACAAATAGCGTAACTCATGTTTTCTATTGCTCCAAATACTTTTATATTCATTTTATCAGCCATATTATATGCTTTTTTTACAATCATAGAAACTAGTTCTTGTGGTGAAGTTACAACTACAATACCATCAACTGGAATAGATTGAAAAATAGTTAAAGGTACATCCCCTGTTCCAGGAGGCATATCAATTAATAAGAAATCAAGCTCACCCCATAATACGTCAGTCCAAAATTGAGTAACAGTTCCAGCAATAATAGGACCACGCCATACAACTGGATCTTCTTCATTTTCAAGCAATAAATTTATTGACATAACTTTAATTCCATTATGTGTGATTGCAGGATAAATAATTTTTCCATCTCCTGTTGCCTTTTGTGAAAGACCAAACATTTTTGGAATTGAAGGTCCTGTAATATCTGCATCAAGTATTCCTACTTTATACCCTTTTCTAGCCAATAGAGTTGCTAAAAGAGCAGTCATTAGTGATTTACCAACGCCTCCTTTTCCACTAACAATGGGAATAACCTTTTTAATATGGTTCCACTCATTAGTTGGCTTTATTAAACTATTAACTTCACAGTTTTCTTTATCTACAACATTACAGTTATCTTTGCTTTTACATGTCTCGCAATCTGTCATTTAAACACTTCCTTATATTATAATCTATAAAGAAGGGTACTCCTTTAAAACCTCAATGTCAATATACTTAATTGTTTTGTTTTGTTGTGTTTATTTTGATAAAAACTTTTCTAAAACATTGACAATATAAGGAATATCCTCGCTTTTTACTCCATAGTTCGTTACAAAGCGGAATACCTCTTCTTCTGGGGGATAAATTAAGATGTTATATTCTTTAAAAAAGTTAACCATCTTTATTTCATCAACTTGTTGTTTTATGGTGAAAAACACCATATTAATATCTAAATAATTTGTCATGATGTTTACTAATGGTAATTCATTCATTAAAGTTGCTAAGTCCTTAGCGTTCTTGTGATCTTCACTCAAACGATTAACCATTTCTTCCATAGCAATAATACCTGGAGCTGCTATTACTCCTGCTTGTCTCATTCCACCACCCATTATTTTACGGTTATATATCGCTTTATTTATAAATTCTTTTGTTCCTGCAATAATAGATCCAATAGGTGCACCTAATCCTTTTGATAAGCAAAATGTTACTGAATCCGTATATTTAGTAATATCTGACACTGGTACGTTTAAACTAATTGCAGCATTAAACAACCTAGCTCCATCTAAATGTACTTTTATGTTATATTTTTTTGCTAAATCATAGGTATCCTTCATATATGATAAAGGTAATACCTTCCCATTTGATAAAGCATTTTCAAGACAAATTAATTTAGTTACTGGAAAATGTTGGTCTACTACCTTTCTGATTTTATATTCTAACTCATTTAGATCCATCAACCCATCAACTGAATCAATAGCACGTAATTGAACACCAGCAATAATAGCAGAAGCTCCCGCTTCGTGTTGTATAATATGGCTTTTATCATGTAGTAAAACTTCATCGCCACGATTACAATGTGTAAGTAAACTAACCTGATTACCAAATGTTCCACTAGGAACAAAAAGAGCAGCTTGTTTTCCTGTTATTTTCGCTGCTTTTTTTTCTAATAAATTTACAGTAGGATCATCTTTACATACATCATCTCCAACAACAGCCTTCTTCATAGCTTCTCTCATTTTGTCTGTTGGAAGAGTTCCTGTATCGCTTCTTATATCAATTATTCTCATGATTATTTCTCCTAATATATAGTATATACTACATTGTTTACATTTTGTTAACAAATATTTCTATCTTTTTTGTTATACTAAAATAGATATATTGATATATGAGAGAGAGGTTGTTATGGTAAATTTAAACCAATTACCACAGTTAATTATTTCAAATATGGGGAAAGTTATCATTGGGAAAAAAGAGGTTCTTGAACTAGTTACTATTTCTTTGTTAGCCTCTGGACATGTGTTAATTGAAGATGTTCCAGGTATTGGAAAAACAAGTCTAGTTTCTGCTTTATCAAAATCATTAGGGCTAAAATTTAAGCGAATTCAATTTACTCCTGATATTTTACCATCTGATATTACTGGTTTTTCTATGTATAACAAACACACTGGTGATTTTGAATTCAAGCCAGGAAGTATTATGAGTAATATTATATTAGCTGATGAAATAAATAGAACATCACCAAAAACACAAGCTAGTATGTTAGAGGTTATGGAAGAAAAGCAAGTAACTGTTGATGGGAACACCTATATGTTACCAAATCCTTTTATGGTTTTAGCTACGCAAAACCCTGTAGAATATCTAGGTACGTACCCTCTCCCAGAAGCACAACTAGATCGCTTCTTAATGAAAATTAAAATAGGATACCCAACGCAAAAACAAGAAATTGAAATCCTTAATGTATATAAAGAAGTTAGTCCCTTAGTTTCCTTAAGTAAGGTTGTTGCAGGTGAAGATATAATAAAGATGCAGCAACTAGTAAAAAGAATCAAAGTTAATGAAGTGTTAAATGAATATGTGGTTAATATAATTTCAAAAACAAGAATGCATCGTTCTGTAACACTTGGTTGTTCTCCACGTGCTTCTTTGCTTTTAATCAGAGCTGCACAAGCAAAAGCTTTCATAGATGAACGAAATTTTGTTACACCAGATGATATTAAATATTTAGCTGTTCATGTTTTGGCTCATAGACTTATTTTAAAGCAAGAAGAGCAATTAAAAAATGTAGATCCAGCTGATGTTATTGAGGACATCTTAAAAATTGTTAAAGTTCCCATTAGGTAAGGTATGAAAAAAAATCAGATTTTTTATTTATTTATCATTTTTCTATCATTGTCATTTGTTTATTTACATGGCGGTATTGTCCCATGGTCTATTTTTTACTTTGTCTTATTACTTCCTATAATTTCTTTTACTAATTTATTTATTGTGTTTAAACGCTTCACTTATAAAGAAGAAACTAATGAAAAAAGTTATGTTAAAGGAGACAGTATTAAATATACTTGTTTTTTTGTCATTGATTATTTTCTACCTATAGCTTATGTTACTCTTTATATTAAATCACCAGAAACTTATTTGACAGATCAAATTGATATAAAGAACCTATTAGTTTCTAGTAGAAAATCTACTCACTTTACTTATAGAATAAAATGCCGTTATCGTGGTCGTTATGATATGGGTGTTCAAAAAATCGAATTAAGTGATATGCTTAGCCTATTCACCTTGACTTACACTCCTACTATAAAAAACACAATTACTATTTTCCCAAAAATAAAACGAGTATTTGAATCTTCCACACAAAACATTACCATGTCGCAAAAGCAATTATCTTTTTTCTATAAAAATAAAGGTGACGAGTCAACTGTTAATTTGCGTAACTATATGTATGGTGATTCAAGTAAGTTAATCCACTGGAAATTATCTGCTAAATTAGATGAGTTGCTCGTAAGAGAAAAAGAACATGTCCTTGATACACAGATTATTATGGCTATTGATTTAAAGCGTGTTGATATGGTGATAAAAAAACGGATTGTATATGAAGATTTATTAATAGAAGAATCCCTTGCCACCTCATATTATTTTATTAGACGAAATATCCCTGTTGATATTGTATTCAACTATGAAGGAATAAAAAGCGTACATGCTGAAACCATTAATGATTTTTATAAAGTATATAAAATTTTATCAGAGGTCCCCTTTACAGAGGATGCAGATTTAGAATCTGTATTGTTTGATTTTTTAGGAAACAAAGAAAAAATCAATACTATTTATGTATTTAGTATGACTTTACGAAAGCAAGTAGTTAATAACGTAATGGCATTACGTGGACTAGGAAAGCAATTAACGGTTAAATATTGTGTGTCTGAAAATAAAGCTGATACCTATTTGGAAATCAATGGAGTCACCAATGAAAAACTAGTAGTTGTAGAAAAAGGTGAGAATTT
Organism: Clostridiales bacterium; assembly: GCA_023145435.1. Lineage (GTDB taxonomy): Bacteria > Bacillota > Clostridia > DUPQ01 > DUPQ01 > JAFGUQ01. Next base: position 39,551 of record JAGLDS010000003.1, on the reverse strand, counting down.
ATATTATGAATAGTAAACAAAAACATCCTATTTATTTAATCATGGCTTCTCTTATGACTTTTGCTGTTAGTCTAGCTAGCATTCAGTATACAGATTTAGACTTTAAAGAAGTAATAGGTATTGTTCCTATATTATTACTATCTTTTGCTTTTTCATATATATGTAAACCCATATTTAAAAATATAAAATCTTTATTGCTTTCACTTGGAATATTGTTAAGTACTGGTAGTTTTTTCTATTTTATAAATCTTTACAACACCACAGAAAAAGCAGAAAGCACCTTTTTATCAGGCTTCTTTACATTTTTACAAACATTTGTTTTTGATTGGACAGTTGGCTTGGATAAACCTCCAGAGTTCCAACGAATAATTATAATTGGTCTTATATTCTTATTATCAATTATAATGCATTTATCAATTTATCGTTTTAAAGCAACATTTATAGCAATTGTTCTATCAACATCAATATTTACTGCTCAATGGGCTTTTATTCATGAAGTACAAAAACTAGCTTTTTATGTTTATCTTCCCACTGTATTTTTATTATATGTATTTTTTATACATAGCCTTAAAAACCCGTTGTTTTCGGAAGATACTAAAACAAATGAACAACAACTTAATACTCTTTTTAAAATTACTGTTCCGTTAATATTACTTTCGTTATTTATCATGTTTTTATTACCAATAAATAGAGGAGCAATACAAGTACCTTGGCTTGATAAGATTATTAAAGAAAAGAAATACATAACACATGTTATTAAATACGACTTTTTCTCACTGGCAAATTCAGGTTTTTCAACTAGTAGTAGTGAATTAAATTCAAAAGTCCGTTTAAATACCACAGTTGTACTAAACATTTATGGTGAAAAGCCTATGTACTTAAAAGGAGCTGTTTATGATATTTATACAGGTAAACGTTGGTTACGAAGTGAAGATGATCTAGCGCTTGCTTATAGTGATACTAGTAATGAAAGAATACAAGCTCTAGATGAACTATTCTATGGTACAAAATTATTATTTATACCTGTCTATAATGATATGACAGGATATGATCAGTTTTATAATACACCAACCATATTAAAATCATTATTAGAAACTAAACGTTTACCTAATTATAATTTAAACAACTTCTTATTTGAAAGTAAAGTAATGACACTTATTTATAAAGATTTACAAACACAAGCCATGTTTACTCCTCCCTTTTCTAGATTAGTTAATTCCTCACAGACAGAAAATATTTTAATAAACAAAGATGAAGTCTTCACCAATGAAGAATTACTAGTAAATGGTCAAAAATTCTCTCTTGAATATTTAAATATTGATTTAACAAATGACCTTACTCAATTAATCATAAATTATAGTTATGAAGGTTTTTATTATGATATTAGTCAGTATTTAGATAATTATATGACTTTTCTATCACTAAAATACAATGAAGAGCTAGATACCATGCTTACATATGATGCTTTTGAACCTCATTATTTATATTATAAAAACAAATTAACCTCTTTAATGGAGCAAGCTCAATACAATATTATAAACTACACCTCCCTTCCAACTAATATTTCTAATAGGACTATACAATTAGCTTACTCTCTTACAAAAGATGCTACTAATAATTATGAAAAAGTTAAGAATATTGAAGCCTATTTTAAATATGGGTTTACTTACACATTAAATCCTATGACCTTGCCATCTCAAGATGAATTCGTAGATTTTTTCTTATTCGAATCAAAAGAAGGTTATTGCTCTTCTTTTGCTACTGCAATGACCGTTATGGTAAGAAGCATTGGTTTACCTGCTAGATATGTTGAAGGTTATGTTATGCCTTCAAAAACAATTGATGATAATTTATATGAAGTAAAAAACAGTAATGCACATTCTTGGGTTGAAGTGTACTTTGAAGGAGTTGGGTGGATTAATTTTGAACCAACTTTTGCTTTTTCCTATACGCAAGATGGTTTCTTTGAAGGTGATAGCACCATAGATGGTAGCCTTTTTAGCACTAATCGCTATGCTAAATACTTAGAAAATCTTGGTGATGAAGATTATCTTGATTTATATGATCCTACTATTGATGAAACAGATATGGATAGCACACAAGATGAGTATACTATTAGCACACTCGACAAAGAAAAAACATCACACTTTAATTACTTAATATTACTTTATGGTTCTCTTTTAATATTATTTCTTGCTTATCTAATAATTAGAATTAGTAGATGGTATTTGTATTCTCATATTAAAAATAACAAAAGATTCATTAATAGATATCAACATATTTTGCAAACATTAAAACAATTAAAATATAGCAAATTACCACATCAAACCCTACGCGAATACGCAATAATAATTGATGAGATTTTTTCTTTTAATGATATGACTTTTTCAGATTTAACTGTAATTTACTATAAGATAATTTATTCAAACCACTCGGTGTCAGCCAAAGAATGTGAATCTTTTAGTTTGTTTTATAGAGATTATATAAAAGTGTTAAAAGATGACGTGGATTTCTTAGAATATCTAATAAAAAGACATCTTTTCCCACTTATATAAAATCACTTGTCTTTTTTTTCTCTTGAACTATTTGACTTGATTCAGTAAAACCTCTTGTTTGTCTTCTAAAAATTTCAACAGCTTTTACAATATGGTCATTTTTTGGTTTCTTTTCATTCCACTCAACCCAGTAGTTCCTTGTATTACTATCTGGTTTTATTACTGGAATATCTAATAATATTTTACCTGGCATTAAAATAGCATCTCCAAATACCATTGCTTCACCAATCCCCAATAATGGCAACATATCAACAATTCCCTCTAACGCTTCTGGTATTAAACTTTTAACCATTTCCCTATCACGATCGTTTGTTAATCGTAGGGCAATATAATTATTACATTGGCTTAGTATTGTCCGGCTAACATCATATGGTCTCTGACTTACTACTGTTAGAGATATGGAATACTTTCTTCCTTCTTTAGAAATTTTTTCAAAATTCCTTAAAGAGCTTTTTAACAAATCATTATCTTTTACCTCTGGTAAGTACAAATGTGCTTCATCACATATAATATTTAAAGGAGTTCTTTTATCTCTATCCATCCAAAATTGTACAGCATAAATTAAACTAACTAGTTTTCCTGTAATAATTGGTAGAATATCTGTTGGCACTTCAGAAAAATCAATTATTTTGATAGTTTCATTAGTATCTGAAACACCCAAAAGATTAGTCATGAATTGTCCTAACCACTCATAGTTTTTTGTTTTTTCATGAGGATTAAATAAAAATGCATATCGTTTATCACTCATTTTAGATCGTAATGTATTAACTAAATCTGTTAATTTCCCTTCATAAGTCCCAAGTGTGGTAGAACCTGTCGCTCCTGAATATCCTTTTTTTGAATTATCAATATTTAAATTTCTAACTAGATCAGTAATTTCATAAGGAATAGGTGAATCAATAGTAAAAGTGCTTTGAACTTCTTTCTTATTAAGGTTTTTTAGGGTTTTTTCTTTCAACCTCTCAATATGAGTTGTTAATCGCAAAGATTGAACGTCCGAATTATCGTTATCTTTATCAATCACAAGTGCTATAAATTCATTCATTTTAAGTAACCAATATGGAAGATATATAGTGCTTTCTTTGTTTAAACTTTTATCTCCAGGACCTGCTATTTTATACCTTCTTGCCACTCTATTTTTTCCTTTTGTTAACGGTTTGTATTCACCATGAATGTCAAAAACAATAATATTAGGAAAATTTAATTTATTAGCTTGTTGTAAAATATTAGCGACACACCAACTTTTACCAGCACCTGTACTACCTAAAATTGATGCATGTCTTTGAAAAAATATATCTCCATTTAAAATTGCTTTTGCTTTTTCCTCTAAAGCAAATTTTCCAATAACTAACTGATCATCAACATCAATTTCATAACTTACTAGCTCCATTAACTGATATAAGTTTTGTTTTTCTATTAAATAACAAGAACTTTTTATAGTTGGGAAAATATTTACTCCTCTTTTATATACATTAATTTGTCCTTTATAGTGTTCGTAAAAAGTACCAAATAAATTAAGAGCAATATAAAAATGTTGCACATTATCTTTGTCTGTCTCAAAAAAAACTTTATTAACAATTCCAATAAAAGCAGTGTCTTCGTCTTCATTAACAATACTTAGTAGATGTCCCACACTAAATCTCTTAGTAATTGTTTCAGCTAAAACCTTAACTACTAACAAACTTGTTTCAATATTAATAACTTGACCAATATACTCATATTCAGAGAAATTAAAGATTTCATTTTTCATAATGGTTCTCCTTTGTACTTTTATCTTAGATAAGATATAAATTATACCTCTATTTTATCAAAAATTTAAGGTATTTGCTTATATTTTAAACATTTTACTTAGTAGTATAATAACTCAACATATTAAGAAAATATAATTAATATGCTATAATAGTTCTAAGTTCATTATTAGTGAGAGAAGGATAAAAAATGAATAAAGAAGATTATAAACCAAAATATTTTAGAAATACTATGATTACACTATTAATTATAGCCATAGTGGTATCCTTTTCGTATTTCGTTGTTATACGAAAAATTAACTATAATTTAGGTGAAAGATACTATTTAGCAAGAATATATCCAGATGCTATAAAAAAATTAAAACCTTTAGGTAATTATCAGGACAGTAAAAGTTTATATATTCGTTCTCTATATAGGCAAGGTGAATTGTTTTACTTTACTTATAATTATAAAATGGCCATTGATAATTTTGAAGAATTAGCAATAATACTCCCAGAAACAAAAATACTAGTAACAGATGCAATATATATGATGGCAGTTCACGAAGGTGTTAATAAGCGCTATGCTTCTTGCATTACTATATTAAAAAATAATTGTTATGGATATGCAAAATATTACGAACTTCTCGATGCTGCCAGAGCAGAATACAATAAAGCATTTGTTCTGGAGCACCGAAATCATGTTATTGCTTTGAATTATAGGGAAGTTATTGGTTATTACTTAAACTCTAAATAAACTGAATTACCCGGTATTATTATACTATGTGAGTAGTATAACGTTGATACAGAGAAATAATAATTTACACCTTCTGTTAACTTTGACGAATAACTACCATCAACTAGCAATGATGTCACATCTCTATTAGTTATCCATGTGATATACCCATCATCTGGATAACTAGGATTTGGATCTGTAGCAGATGCCACGATCTTATAGCCTTCAAATCCTATATGGTCAATTCTATCCCACGTTAATTCTATACTACCATTTTCTTGTCTAACTCCTGTAATGTTACTAGCTTCATAAGTAGCCACATCTCCTTTTGTCATATATTGAAGTTGTACGGCGTTCCCAGGTACTTTTAAACCTCCATACAATACAGTAACTGAAAAATAATATGTAGTTCCAGGTGTTAATTTACCTAAAAATACTTCTCCCACATTTAGTAAAACAGTATTACTATTTGTTATATATTTTATATATCCATCCTCTGGATATTTTGGATTTGGGTTGGTAGCAGATGCTACAATTTTATACCCACTAAAAGCTACATCGTCAATTTTTTGCCAAGCCAATTGTATGCTGCCATCTTCTAATCTAACTCCAGCAATTGTACTACTTTCAAATGTAGAAGCCTCCCCTTCATCTAAATATTGCAATCTTATTGCATTACCTGCAACTTTTTCACCGGTATATAGTACTGTAATACTAAAGTAATATTCTTCTCCTTTTTCAAGTTGACCAAGAAAGCTCTCATCAACTAATAGTGAAGTTGTTGTATTACTTGTGATATACCTTATATATCCATCTTCTGGATACTTAGGTGTTGGATTGTTTTTTGATGCAACTACCTTATACCCTTGGAAAGAAGAGTCATTAATCTGTTCCCAGGTAAGTACTACTTGTCCATTTGAAAGGCGTTGTCCACTTATTGTAGATGAACTCCCAGTGCTTGGTGGTGTAATTTGTGTATCTAAATACTTTAATTTAATGGCATTACCTGCAACTTTTTCACTAGTATATAGTACTGTAATACTAAAGTAATATTCTTCTCCTTTTTCAAGTTGACCAAGAAAGCTCTCATCAACTAATAGTGAAGTTGTTGAGCTACTTGTAATATACTTAATATATCCATCTTCTGGATACTTAGGTGTTGGATTGTTTTTTGATGCAACTACCTTATACCCTTGGAAAGAAGAGTCATTAATCTGTTCCCAGGTAAGTGCTACTTGTCCATTTAAAAGGCGTTGTCCACTTATTGTAGATGAATTCTCTGTGCTTGGTGGTGTAACTTGTGTATCTAGATACTTTAATTTAATGGCATTACCTGCAACTTTTTCATTTGTGTACAGCACTGTAATGCTAAAGTAATACTCAACACCCGCTTCTAATTGGCCCATGAAGCTATCATCTGCTAATAATGAAGTTGTTGAGCTACTTGTAATATACTTAATATATCCATCTTCTGGATACTTAGGTGTTGGATTGTTTTTTGATGCAACTACCTTATACCCTTGGAAAGTAGAACTTTCAATTTTTTCCCATCCTAATATAATATTACCATTACTTAGTCTTTCTCCCGTAATTGTTGAAGATAAATTAACAGTTGGCTCAGGTTCTTGTTTGTCTAAATACTTAAGATATATTGAGTTGCCTGCAACTGGGGATTGGTTGTTATATAGTACTGTTACGCTGAAATAATAGGAAGTTCCCGCAGATAATTTACCTAGGTATTCATTTCCTACATTCAATGATGTAGTGTTTTTATCTGTAATATATATAATGTAACCGTCATTAGGATATTTGGGATTAGGGTTAGTTGACGATGTTACTACTTTATATCCTTGGAAATGTTCACTATCAATTTTATCCCATGATAGCGCTATTGATCCATCAGAGTTTCTTTGACCTGTAATATTACTAGAAGGAGTAACTATTGGAACAGGATTTGGAGTTGGAGTAGGTGTGGGTATTGGAGTTGGCGATGGAGTTACAACTGCTTTTTTAGCAACAAATTGTGTTAGCACTGCATTTCCTGGAACTATTTTTTGATTATATATAGCACTAACACTAATATAGTAACTGTCCATATCCTCTAAATAACTTCCAAAATCACCATCATTATAGGCTAGTTGGTTATCAATTATATATGATGTCATAGTTTTATCTGTTAGGTAAACAAGATAACCATCTGCTGCATATACAGGTGTTTCGTTGTTTTTTGATATTACAATCTTATATCCTTTTAACTCTTCATCTTCTATGGCTTCCCAATCAACTAATATATAACCTGTTTGTGAATCTGTATTAACAACAGGTCCAATGTATTCTTTTTCGTTAAAAATATCGCCCACTTCTTGGGTGGTTCCTGAAATTACCTCTTTAATGCTTTTTTCAAGAAGATCACTATCTTTTATATCAACACCGATTTCTTTTGCTTTTTTTTGAAAAATTTCTTTACCAGTTGATATCCCTTTAACATCGGCACTTTCTTTATTTGCAAGATCACCAATTAGGAATATTAATTTAACTGATTCAGGTTTGATAATACTCTTTACTTGTTCTTCCATTGATTCAAAACTATCTTTTACTACGATTTCAGAAACAATAACATAGTTTTCTGTATTAGCATCGATGTATCCTATTTCCTCAGCCATTTTTAATAATTCATCTATACTTTTATCTAGTTCTTTACCAATACAATTAACTGCTTTAAGTAATTCTTTTCCTTCTTCATTTAAACTTTTTACTTCAATAACTTCTTTGGATAAATCAACTCCTAATTCTATGGAAGGATTTATATCTAGAGAATAAATTGCAGCAGTTTCTCCTGAAATTATTGATTTACTACTATTTGCATTAAAAAACATCATTACTGCAAATACAATAGCTATTACAGCAACTAAACTACTGACCAGTGTAGGCATCCAATTTATTATAGCTTTCTTCTTACGTTGCTCTGTGGCAGCTCTTGCTAACATTTTTGTTTTATGTAATAACAAAGATGATGGAATAATTTCCAATTCTTTTAGAGTATCAAGTTTTTTATCAATATTATATGACATTGTAATTCACCTCCATAGTTTCTTTTAACTTTTGTTTTCCTTTACTAATTCTAGATTTAACCGTACCCATGGAAACACCCATGACCTCAGCAATCTTTTGGTATTTCATACCATCAAAGTAAAACAAAATGAGGGGAATTCTGTAATGGTCTTTTAATGAATAAAGATTTTCCATCATATAATTTACTAATTCTTTTTGCACAAGAATATTTTCACTATTAGTTGCTTGTACTTTTTCTAATCGCCTCATATACAATTCATCTTCCATTAGTGAAAATAGATTTTTCTGTTTTTTGTTTTTCCGATATTGATCTTTATAGGTGTTTATACAAACCTTATAGAGAAAATTCTTAAAGTTTTTTGATTTGTATTTGTGAATATTTCTAATAATTTTTATCCAAGTTTCTTGAAACAAATCATCTGCTTCAAAATTGTTTTTCACTAAATTAAAGCAAAGTTTATATAGCGGTCTAGAGTACCTATCAATCAGTAAATCAATTGATCCTTCTTTTCCATCAAGATATTCATTTATTAATATTTCATCCATTGCAAAATAACTCCTCTCACTACTTACAACGAATTATTTTACAATTTGTTCGCAAATTAGCGTAAATTCTTATATTTTGCAAATATTTCTAGTGTCCTAACAGCTAAACGGATGTCAGTAAAAACAGGTAATCCACCTTTTTCCATAACAGAAACAAACTCTGCATAGTATTCACTAGCATTAACCGACACTATAATTGGCTTATTATATTTATGAAACAATTTTACAATAATATTTGCAAGAGAATTATCATCATGGCAAGTGTCTGGTGTAGATTTGATATTTTCAACATGTGGAACTACTCCAACTAAAACGCTATCCACATTGTCATCTTTTAAAAAAGCTTCAATATATTGACCATACCTTACATCATCAGTCATAGGTGTTACGTCCATGATGCTATTGCTAACATCAACTAATCCATGTGTATTAATACTTTTTAGTGTTTTCATTGTTTTTTCACTTGGTTTTGCTAACTGTAAACTACCTAATTCATCAGATGCAATTGTAGCTTCAAAACCAGCGTTTAACACTCCTGCCACATTCATTCCCTTAATTTCTTTATGTGCTAATAATGAAAAAGTTTTAATAGTATTCATGTACATACTAGCATCTTCTAATAAAATTACATTTGCTTGTTGACATGCGGATTTAAAAACTTCATAATCACCAGTCATAGAAGCTGTGTGGCTTTGTGCAGCCTTTGCTCCCGCTTCTGTTTTACCACCTTTGTATACAATAATAGGCTTTATAGAATTCTTAGCCATTTCAAAGAATGCTCGCCCTTCTAATGTGTCAAAACCTTCAACATAAAGGGCAATTACTTCAATAATATCTTGTAATTCAAATAAAGCTATTAAATCAGTAATTTTTACATCATACTTATTTCCAAAACTAACAACTGCCTTAAAAATTGGTGTGTTTTTAAGTTTATCAATCATAGTGATTGCCATTCCACCACTTTGTGACAGTAAAACAACATTACTTAGTTCATTAGATTCAATATGTAATCGATCCTCTTCAATAAATAGAGAATTAACACCAATGGCATCTTTCCCTTTTCCATAGTAAGTTCCCATACAATTTGGACCAATAACTCTAATTCCTTCTTTCACCTTGCTTTTTAGATCACTTTTAAATTCTTGATAATCTATATCTGATGGAATTCCTGGAATTAACACAACAGATTTGGGGATGTTTTTTTCCATGCTTTCAAAGAAAGATGAAATATGTTTTGCTGGAGCTGTATAAATAGCTAAGTCTACTGATTTTTCAATGTGGTCAATACTTTGATATAGAGGATAGTCTTTATCTCCTAATTTCACTGTACCACCTTTTGGATTTACACAGTATAAGTCGTCTCGTCCTAACTCGTGCATTAAATGGGCAATTTCTTTTCCCATACTATATTTATTTGGATCTGAAGTAACACCTACAATAGCTACTCCATTCGGTTTAAAAAATGGTATTAAATTATTTGTATTAACTGTTAATTCATCATTTTGCTTTTGAGCTTTTTCAAAGGATACATATCCATCTACTGCCACAAATTTTCCAGTCTTAGAAAACACAAAAGGATTAAAGTCTGCTTGTGTTATATAGTAAGTTGGATTATCTAAATTAACTTTTGAATAATTATAAGCAAGTGCACTTATAATTGAAGTGGTTTTTGCGATTAGATCTGTGTATTCAGGATGTCCTGTTTCAATATATTTGTGTCTTATTTTAATACTACTAGCTAACTTTGTTGCTTGTTCTAAGTTTAAATGAGGTAAAACTAAATTTGCCTTATCATAGTACTTAGCAAAAAACTCTGCATCATCGCCACCCTTACTTAATGTAATAACTGGACCAAAAGCTCTATCACACTTTATTCCCAATAACAGTTCATTTCCTAATCCACTGGAAAACTCAACAAACTCTACTATGAGAAATCCCTCAATATGAGGTAACTTTGTATCATAATTTGATAAAATTTCAGTTCTCATTTTATCTATGACATATTGTACAAAAATAGGGTCATGTTTATTAACAATTTTAACCCCCCCTAGCTTTTGTTTATGAATAATGTCTTTAGATACTACTTTAATAACCACTTTGTCACCAAATGGTTGTAAAACGTCTTCAGTTACTTGATTTGTCTCAGTAATAAGTACATTTTTAGGAACAGAAAGTCCAACCCAATCAAGAAGTTCATATACTTCATGTTCATATAACATTGTTCGCTTTTCGCTGTCTGCTTTTTCAAATATATTGTTAATTTTATTGATTGAACCAATAGATATTTCCATAAAATTTAGCCCCTTACCTTTTGATATAATTATTATATCATAATCAAAATAACTATTATTGTTAATGTTTATTATGTGTAACTTCAAATACAGTTTTTTAAGATTTTTATAACCTCGTCAATATCCTTTTCTTTATGAGAGTAGTTCACATAAGAAACATTATATAAAGACACTCCATTATCATAGGCATGTCTAAAAAATTCTTGTAAAAGAGATTGATCTTTAGTTACAAAAATTGCACATGGAGGAAATCCTTTTACGCGAATATCATAGTTTTTCTCTTCAAACAATCGGTTTAATGCACCAAATAATTTTTCTCCCATTTCCCACAAGTGATCTATGATAGGTTCGCTTTTATATATTTTTATTACCTGTTTACATGCAGCTAGTGATAGAGTTTCTCCACCATAAGTTGAGGAAATTGTAGCTCCCTTTGTAACAAATTCCATAATTTCTTTTTTCCCACAAAAACAAGACAAAGGCATACCATTTGCAATTCCTTTTGCATAAACAGCTAAATCAGGAACAACATTAAAGTATTCAGATACTCCTCCTAAAGCTATTCTAAAACCTGTAACAATTTCATCAAAAACTAATACACTTTTATTTTTCTTTGTTATATCTCTTAAAAACGGATAAAAGGTTTGACCTCTTTCCATTTCCTCATAATCAGCTGCAACTATAATTGCAGCAATCTCACCTTTATATGTTTCATACAATTGTTTCACAGTTTTCTCATCGTTCCATTTAACAGTGTGATGTAATTGACTAAGTTCTTCAGTAATTCCAAGAGGAACTCCTGTTGATATATCTCTTGGATTTAGTTTTGCTCCCTCACCTAAGGTGTTAATCCACCCATTATAGCCAATCTGTATTATATGCTTTTTACTAGTATAAGCCCTTGCTAATTTAATACAAGCAGCTAGCGCTTCTCCTCCTGTTTTTAAAAAGCGTACTTTCTCTGCACAAGGAATTATTTTAGTAAGCATTTTTGCGACTTCTGCTTCTAAGGGGGTTGGATGTCCAAACACAATTCCTTTATTTAATTGTCTTTTAATAGCGTTAGTTACTTCTTTATAGTTATAACCTAAAGTCACTGGACCAAGTCCATTTCTAAAATCGATGTATTCTTTGTTATTAGCATCAATAACTCTACAACCTTCACCTTTAACAATAACCGACGGTTCTTCTGGTTGTAATGTGGCTCTTTTTGAACCTGTAGATGACCCGCCTGCCACATATTTCTCTAACTGATTAAACCAATAATTATTATCTTTTTTCATTTATAATCCCTCTATCTCTTCTAAAAACACTTCTCTATTACCTTCATTTTTACTTTTAATTCCTGCAATTATAATTTTCATCAATTCAATTGTTTCGCTAAATTCAAAAGGCATTATACCTGTTCGTAAATAACTTATAAACGCTTCTAGTTGATTTCTAAAAGAGAAATAGGATCCCCCAGATTCAGCAAAAGTAAACCCCTTGTCGCCACCTAGTAATACTTTTCCAAAACATCCTCTCATATCATAAATAGCTGCAATAACTACATCAATATCTTTTTCATGTTTAAGATGAACAATATCACGTTTATCGTTTCCTGAATTTCTTACTGAAATAAAACCTGGTTTTACAATGGGATATATTCCTTCTAAAGCATGTATCCCATATCTCTCCCAAGTTTTTGGTGTTGTAATAGTTGCATATTTTAAATTACCATATTGGGTTGTGTTTTCTCTTAATTCTTGTAATCCTGGATTATATCTCATGGAACTAGATGATATAAACTTTTTACCTTCCTTGTGCCATTTTATAAACTGCTTTAAGTCTTTCTCATTATCACACATTGGTTTGTCAATAAATATAGGTATGTTTGCTTCCATAAATGGTCTCACCCTATTAACATGTTCCCATCCTTTATCTGTAGGAATTACAACTGCATCTACCTTTCCTATAACATCTTCAGGATTTTTTACCACATTAGGAATAAGAGATGCTTTTGCTACATGTTTTGCCTGATCATAATCATCACACCAAATATGTGTTACATTCACATTAGGAATAGTTAGTGTTTCTTTTGGTTGTTCACCTAAATATTGAGGTATAACTGGATAACCACATTCTTTCATTTCCTTTTCGTCATAACCATTACAAATGGCACTCCAAGAATATGGATGTCCATTTTCAGCAACCATTCCTATCATGGCTAGATTTATTTGCTTTTTTTGAATAATCGGTTTCATCTTTTGCTCCTTCTTATGATAATAGTAAATATAACCAAACTGTATTTAAGTAATTATCTTCTTTTATATCCAGTTTTTTTGTTGATTGCATTCAACAATCTTCTTATTTAGCTGTTAATCCACCATCAACTGGTATATTTGTTCCTGTGATATAACTTGATGCATCACTTGCTAGAAAAACTAAAATACCTTTCATATCATCATCATTTGCTAATCGCTTTAAAAATGTTTTTTTACAGTAATTATCTTTAAATTCTTTTGGTTGCTGACTAGTTTCATATCCACCTGGGTGAATACAGTTTACTCTAACACCTTTTGGACCATAGAATCCTGCAAAAAACTTAGTTAAATTTGCAATTCCTCCTTTGTTATAGTAGTAGGCAGCTCCTCCTGTTTTTAATAACCCTGTTCCTTCATATAACCAATCATCATAGCCCACTAAACCATAAATTGATCCAATATTAATAATTGAACCAGTTCCTTGAAGTGCCATTTGATCAGCAAATTCACGATGCATTAATATCAATCCTGTACCATTTACTTTAAAATCATTGTCTAGTTTTTCAGTAGTTAATTCAGCAATATGTCCACTTCTTGCTACAGAATTATTAATTAATATATCAATTTTTCCGCTTCGTTTCACTATTTCATTTTTCAATTTAATAATAGAACCATGATTACTTTGATCATACTCTAATGGAGTAACAGTTAAGTTTTCTTCTCTTTTTAACTTATCTGTAAACTGCGTTAATTTTTCTAAATTCCTTGATGCTGTATATGTTATAGCCCCTGCTTGTGCTAAAGCAATAACCATTTGTCTACCATATAATCCTGATCCCCCTGTCACTAATGCCACTTTCCCAGCCAACGAAAATCTATCTAATATATTCATTTTTATCCCTCACTATCCTTGTTTATCCCAAAGCATTGGAAAAAATATCCATTCAGGTACTCCACTTAATAATTCTTCAATCTCTTTCATTTTATCATTTGAAAAAGGAGTTTTGTTAAGTAATGTTATATTTTCTTTTACTTGTGTTATATTGTCACATCCAATTACCAATGAATTTACATAATTAAGACTATTAACATACCTTAAAGCTAATTCAGCAACGCTCATATTCTCTTTGTCTGCAAAGGAATTAACCTTATCTAAGTAAGGTTTTATTTCTTTTAAATTACCAGTTAATTTATTTGGTTCTTTAAAGAAAATCCCTTGTAAATATACGCTTCTAACATATAGTGTCTTATTTTGTAACTTTTTCTTTTTATCCTTATGTGCAGTAATACGTTGATCTAACATGTTTACAGGTAATTGATAGGAAGAATATAATTCATTTGCTAACATATCGTTGATTTCTTCAAATGTATAACCACTAGCACCTGCATTATTAATTAATTTTTCATTTAATAATTTCTCATATGTTTTATCAATCTCTTTTTGATATTGCTCATATTCTTTGGCGTCATGCATTAATAATGTTTCAACGTTATTAACACCTAAATTTAATAATGATTGTTCAATTGATTGATAAATATTTTTTTCAACTTCGCTTCTTTGAATATTTCCTAGTTTAAATTTTGTTACAATATTACAATTGTTTTTTGCTTGGTTGTTTTTATAAAAATACTGCCCAATGACTTTTTCACTGTCTCCATATCCAGCAGCTGTATCTAAAGTAGTAATGTTATTTAAAATAGCCATATCTAAAATATCAAATGCTTTTTCTAATGAAGGTTTTCCCTCTTTGTTATTTATTCCATAATTCAGCCCTAATTGTACAGTTCCCAATGTCATTTTAGAAAGTTTCATTTTGTTTCTTCCCCTATACTATCCATAAATGCTTTTATTTCTTCTTTTGCTTGATTATTTATATTTTGTGAATAATCTTCATGGTATCGTCCTGGTAACCCTAATAATTCCATTGAATATGAGAAACTGGCTAAGACACCATGTTTTATAAATATATTCCTTAATCCAAGAATGTTCTTTAAATAATAAAATGGATTATCACCTTGATACATTTTATTTGTGTTATTAGGGGTACAGCAAAACATTCCATCTAGGTTTTTCTTAATGCCTCCTTGTAAAGCAATATCGAATGTATCAAGTCCACTAAAAAGAAGATCAAAGTCATCTTGCATATATGGATGTCTCATTAAAGCTGATATTAAATTCATATTACCTGATTTGATTCCTTTTATGTTTTCATGTTTCATTAAATTAAGTACGCTATCTACTGAAATAGGCGACTGTGTAACTCCTGGTAAATCATATAAATACAAAGGCTTTTTAGATTGATTCGCAATTGATGTATAAAAAGAAATAATTTGTGATTGATTAACAACATAGTAAAATGGTGTAGTTGCTACAATACCATCAAAATCCAAATGAGATATAGCCTCTACTCGATCCATAACTCTACTAATTGAATTATCCATTACTCCAATCATCAACGGAACTCTTTTTTGATTTGCCTTAACACCTTCTAAAGCAACCGTAACATAATCTTTTTCCCTTATTCCAATCATGTTTCCCATAGAACCCATACAAAGTAACCCAGCCGCTCCAGCTGTGATTTGCTGGTTTATTTGATTAGTATAACTTTTACTTAATATTTGTCCTTGTTCATCAAGTGGTGTTCCTAATGCTGTGTAAAATCCATCATTCATTTAATATACCTCATTTTCAAAAAGTGTTTTTTTCATTATTGGAAATTCTTTTGGTGTTTTTATAATAACTTGGTTAGTATATTGTAACTCAATTAGGCTTCTTACACCTAGTATATATTGAGTAAATCCTTGTATTGTAAATTGAATAGCTATATCTTTAGTAGTAATTGTACTCTGGTCTTTTCTGTTTATATATAATTCCTTATCAACTTTTATTGCTATATCATCTGGGAAATTAGTTATAGCTAACATTTTTTTTACATCTAGAACTTTTGACATTTTATCTTGTACTAATTTAATGTTTTCACAATCACTTTTTATATAGTCAATAATTATATAATCAGGTGGTGTAATAATAACTAATTTTCCCATATTATTATGTACATTATATATATAGGCAAGCAATTGATCTAATATCGTTAAGTTTTCATAGACTATTTCAGCAACAAATATGCTGTTTTTTATTTCTTTAAAAATAACATATCCCATGTCATTTATTGCTTTTATTGTATATTCTTTCTCTTTAAAGGACTGTATATATGAAGCCATTAATTTTTCATCTCTTTGACAATACAAGTTATATTGCTTAGAAAAAGCAACTCTCGCTTTTACAAAATCACTAGTTAAACTAGGTGTGTCTTCATTAATTTGTCTTTTTTGTTTAAGATAATTTAATTGTTCCATCTTATAAGTTACTTCATAAAAAGATAGTGTATTACTATACCCAAATTTTTCATAAAAACTTGTTAAAAACGGTGCTAAAGATGTTAGTGCATATCCTCTTTTAACCATTATAGAAAGAGCATGATTTATTAATTTTTTAGAGTAACCTTTGTTACGGTACTTAGGGTGAGTAGCTACTGACCCAATACCTCCAGCCATGATTTTTGTATTGTTAAAAGATAACTCCATTGGTTTAATCCAAATTACTGATATTAGTATCTCTTTTAAAAAGATACCATACCAATTGATCTCATCATAATAATGATTCATGGCAAAATCTTCTTGCATTTTAGTTAGCACAGGAAAGCATTCTCTTCTAAGAGTATATAGTTTTTCATAATCAATTTTTTTTAGTAATCGAATTTCATCCATTTTATAATTTCACATATTCACTATTCTTTGAAGACGCATACGCTGCTTCAACAACACTTTGGATCTGTATTCCATCTATAGCTGGAACTTCAATTTTTGTATTATTTTTAATTGATAAACTAAAACTATCAATTTCTTTAGCATACATGTTTCCAAATTCAACCTCTATATGCCTAGTTCTATCTTCGGTTCTATCTTGTTTAGCATCATAATCTTTTGTGTCATCTGAAAAAGTAACTTCCAATGAACCTGTTTCAATTTGTGAAATAGTTCCTTCTGCTAACAAGCTTCCTTTTGTACCATAAAATTCTAATCTGCCTTTTGCAGCATCATCTGGAATATTAAAGTTTGATTCCACATGGCATATGGCTCCATTTTCTAGTTCTACTAAAAATGCTCCTGAATCTTCTACTTCATAATCAAAGGTTAATGTGCTTGCCATTCCTGCTACACGCTTGGTTTTAAATCCTGTAATATATTGAATTAAATCTAAACAATGAACACCCATGTCCATTAATGCACCACCGCCTGATGTATTATAACTTTGCCTCCAATTACCAGGCATATCAGGATACCAACATGTCAATTGGGCTCGCGCAGATACCACTTGGCCAATTTTTCCATCTTTAACTAGTTGTTTCATTTTTTTATGGTAAGCGTGAAACCTCATCATAAATCCAGTTGCTAGTTTCACGTTTTTTTGTTTACAATAATCAACAACTTCTTTGCCTTCTTCTACTGTTAAACAAATTGGTTTTTCAAGTAATATATGTTTACCAGCATTTGCAGCGTTCATTGCTTGCTCTTTATGGTAAATAACAGGAGATGCAATATATACCGCATCAATCTCATCATCTTTTAATAAATCATCAATATTATCAAATGCTTTCTTACAATTAAATTGTTCCTTGATTTCATTAGCTAAAGCCATATCTATTTCCATAACACTAACTAATTCAGCATTTTTTGCTAATAGTATCCCTGGAATTGTTCTCCTTCTAGCTATCCCTCCTGCACCAATAACTCCCCATTTTATTTTATCCATTATAAATCTCCCCATTTTCAATAACGTGATAAACATCACCTTTTTCACTCATTACTACAATATTTGCTTTCTTTCCCTTTAAAATACTTCCAAGATTTTTATCTAATCCTAATAATTTTGCAGGGTTAAGTGTTGCCAATTTAACACCTTGTGGCCATGTGATGCCAGTGTGTTTAACCATATTACAAACAGCTAGATTAACACTCATCATAGATCCTGCAAGTTGACCTAACTCATTATAGTTTAAGTCTCCATCACTGTAATTTTCTTTAGTACCAATGGCATCAGATATTAAAATAATTTTATCTTCTCCCATGGCTCTAAAAGTTATTTTCAAAAGTAAATCCGAAACATGGACTCCTTTACTATCAGCAATAAGCTCTGCATATAGCTGATCATCAGCTAGTACAGCCTCCGCTGTACCTGTCTCGTGAATATCTTTACAAGCTCGTTGTTTTGGTCCCATTCCATCATATAAATGGCATATTAATTGTATGTCTTTTAATTGCTCTTTTGTACAACCTGTATGTCCAGCACACGAAACTACTTCGTTTTTTGTCTTTAGGTAATCAATAAACTCTCTGGCATTATCAATATCAGGTGAAATCATCCAGATTCTTATTTTTCCCTGACCTGCCTCATAAATAGCTTCATATTCTTTTTTGTCTACTTTTCTAGCATTTCTTGTGTCTGCTCCATATTCTGGATTTACAAAAGGTCCTTCGCAATTAATCCCTAATATAGCTTCATCTTTTATTTTTACAATATTTTTTACTCCATTTATAAAACCTTCTTTTGACATGTTATAGCCAATTGTAGGTAAAACACCTAGAGTACCTCTCTTTTTATGACCCCTAAGCGCTGTAATTGGATCAAAGGCAAATAGTTGTCCTCCTCCTCCATGGCAATGAATATCAATAAATCCTGGAGTAACTAATTGCCCTTTTGCATCAATAATATCACCTTCATAAACTTTATCCTTTGAAATTGTATAAATCAACCCATCTTTTAAATATAGATTCCCAATAAATATTTTATTTTCTAAGACAATTCTACCATTAGTTACATTCAG
This sequence comes from Clostridiales bacterium, assembly GCA_023145435.1. Classification (GTDB taxonomy): domain Bacteria; phylum Bacillota; class Clostridia; order DUPQ01; family DUPQ01; genus JAFGUQ01. Next base: position 20,496 of record JAGLDS010000003.1, on the reverse strand, counting down.
CATTAAGTGGCCCCGCTAATTCTTTTAGGAAAAACAGTTTTCCTGGCAGTGTTGGCATAAAAGTTGAAGGTATCCACATATCAGGACCATAACGTAATGTCATCCAAAAAGACATTCCTTGCCACATCATCCCTCTTCCCAATGTTCCATCACAACCACCAATAATTTTATCAGATTGTAAAAACAAACCAGGTCCTATTGTATTTGCTCTACAAGGAACAAGAGATGTTCGGCTTTTGAAACTTGTTATAGCATTTTGCTCGATTGTTAGAGGATGTAACATGGCACCTACTCTATGAGTTTGCTTTTTCCATTCGTCTACGCTTTTAAACTCACTTGCAAACTGTGGTTCCCAGAAAGCAACGTGACACATTCTACCAATACCAAATACAGTTACTAGTTTTGCTCCATCATCTTTTAGTTCTCTAATTTTTTTAGCATATGTAGGTAAATTTTCTCTTGTAGCAAAATTCCGCTGATTAATTGGAACAGTTAAATCTCCAAGTGGTCCGTAAAAAGCATCAATCATTGCATTTTGAAAAGACCCTTTATCATCTGATTCTAGCGTATTTCCATCTTGATCAGACCATTCATCCATATTAAAGCCATATACATGTTTAGCATCTACTTGCCATTCTTTAAGGAAGTAGACAGCCCATTTATACATTCCCATGGGCCCAACTGGTAAAATCATTGCTAATTTTTGATTATTTTCTCCTGTTGTTTTTATCTCCATGGCAATTTCGTGACCCATCATCATGTCAAAATCATGAATAGATTCACACATCACAGGTGTAAACTCATCATTCCAGAACGGTTGTTTTTTTAAAACATCAGCAGGATTGACAGAACAACACTGGTCAATTTTTTCAAAATCCCATCCCTTTGGATAAAATCCTTCTAGTAGTGATCCTTTCACAGTATCAATAAAATTCATATTTTACTCCTTTATGGTAATAATCTCTTGGTAGTTCCTCTTGGCCAAGTATGGCAACTTCTAAAAGCTTCAGCATAGGTCACATTACATTGTAACCCTCTAAACTTAGATACTGTTTTTACAAAATCTAAAAAATCAATCTTGTCATGATCGCTCATCCATTTTATTTGGCTTTCATGTTTATCAAGTGCTGCAAGCTTTTTATCAATATATTTTGTTATATCCACATATTCTTCTGGTTGAAAATTTATTCCTGCTAAGGTGTCCATATAGTATAGTGGAACAACGCTTGTTGCTTTAGACTGTGTTTCATAATGAGGTACAGATACAGAAAAAGAAGCGTCAAACACTATTTGGCTTGTTTGACGATGATCTTCCATATAATCATCAGGATCATGGGTGATAATTAAATCAGGATTAACTGCTCTAATAACCTCCATCACTTTTAGTACAATATCTTCCTTTGAAGCTTTAACTAGCAAATCAGGTATGTCAATTGAAAACACTTTATTTGCTCCTAATAACTTTGCAGATTCATAGGCTTCTCTTTCTCTAATTTTTTTTAACTTCTCTGGTTTTATGACTGCATGGCCTTTATCTCCATTTGCGATATAACACATATAGACTTCATGTCCATTATCAACATACCTAGCTAATGTACCCCCACAACCAATTTCAAGATCATCCGGATGACAACCAATGGCTAATACTTTCATTTTTCTCACCTTCTTAAACTAAGTGTTTTTGTATCACTTCTATAAAAGCATCAATGCAACGTTGGATATGAGCTTCTTCCCATGATGGATGTAAAAACAAATTAATGGTTCTATCTCTTAATGAATTTGCAACATCACAATGTACTTCGTCGTATTGTACACTTTTATTGTCAGTATATTCACGTGATTTAAATGGGAATTTGTGTTGACCAAATCCATTTAACTCTTTGTATGCTTTTTCCATATATGCTTCTGGCCATTGGATACCATAACATGGTATTCCCATTCCTTGAAGTTCTTTAATGATTTCTGTAGCATCTACGTCTAAAATATCAGTGGCTAAAATCATTGGGTACCACCAATATGCATTCTTTCTGCTTTCTGTATTTACTGGTAATCTGCTAATTCCTCTTTGATTTTTAAAAGCTTTGTCATACATATTAGCATATTTAAATCGTCTAGCTAAATTCCATTTATCAAATCTTTTTAATTCATTTAATCCAATAATTGACTGAATTTCAGTCATTCTATAATTAAATCCTATTCTATTATGAATATATGGTAGTTTTTCTTCTAATGCTAACATATTCATTCTTTCTTTAACATCATAACCATGATCTCTAAATGAACGGCATTCCCATGCTAAATCCTCATCATTTGTTACAACCATGCCACCTTCTCCACCAGTTGTAAAATGCTTGCTTTGACAAAAGCTAAAACATCCTGCATCTCCAATAACTCCCGCTTTAACTCCATTATACTCTCCACCAAAACATTGAGCACAGTCTTCAATTACTTTCAAATCATTTGCCCTAGCAAATTCCATAACTGGATCCATATCTGTCATAACACCATATAGATGAACAACAATAATTGCTTTTGTCCTCTTTGTTAGTAAACCTTCAAGTAATGTTGGATCTAAAGTATGATCTTCGGTTACATCACAAAATACAGGAATCGCTCCTGCTTGTACAATTGCAAATGATGAAGCAATAAAGGAATATGATGGAACAATAACTTCATCTCCTGGTCCTATGTTCATACTAGAAAGGGCAATATGTAACGCTGCTGTTCCATTTGTACATGACATAGCATATTTAGAACCATTCCATTTTGCCCATTCTTTTTCAAATTCCATTCCCTTTGGTCCAGTCCAATAATTAACTTTTCCATTTAAAATTGGTTCTTGTATGTCTTTTGCTGTTTCTTTTGCAAATTGTGGCCACATTGGAAATCCTAACTCCTCAATGCCTGCTCCATTCATAACTTTGTTTTTTTCTCCCATGTTTCTTATCCTCCGTTTATTTCTTTTTATTAACGACTAATCGGCAAGCTGCTTGTTGGCAGTTTGTTAAATCAATCTTGTATGTATAACCTAAAGGTTCAATTACTCTTCTATATAATAAATCACAATGTTCACAGTAATCTTCATATGGGCTCATATATGTTAATTTATTTAGCATACCTTTTGAAGGACAGTGATGCATTACAACTTCAAATATTCCCATCTCTTTATCAAGTGTCATTGTGAAATCAGCAGCTTCTTCATTCAGTGCTTTTTCCCAGTAATCAAAACACCCACTAATTCCTTTTTCTATTATTTGTTTTTTTAAGGTATCTGTTAAGTACAAATCTGATAGTACTTCCCAAAATTTAACAACCTCTTGTTTTCCTCCTTTTTTATGAAGATATTTAAATCCTTCTGAATAAGCTGGGATAAATTGTGTACATGAAATCATTTTATATCCCTCCTAGTAAATAAATGAATACTTTTTCCAGTTTCTTTATCAAATTTTATTAATTCATATAAAAAAGGTGTTCCCTCACATATGCTTTGATAAACAGTTCTATAAGTTTCAATATAAGCTGCAGAAGGAGTCATTTTTTTACTTAATATATAAGTCATCCCAGGACAACTATTTATTGAAAATTGTAATTTATCAGTTGTCTTAGTTATCTTTACTTCCCATTTTTCTTTTTTATATAATTCCTTTATATATATCATAAGAGGTTGAAGGTTACCATTTTTTAATTGAGCTCTTAGCGGTTTATGATATGCTTTTGTAAAATCCTTTAAATACTCTATAACTCCTTCATTCCCATATTTTTCTAAAATATAGTCAAGTAACATATTCATTGATAAATGAAAATCTTGATGAAAATATTCATTGTCAGTAGCCCTGACATCTAGAATTTGTTTTGCCATTTTATTCTCCAATAATTTCTTTTTTAATATAATCTACTAAAAAATCCCCTGCTTTATAAATTAATTGTGATGACCAAGCGGTTCGCACTTCATATCCACCTTGTGAAAAAGCTTCTTCTTTTGGAATGTAACCAGATTGAGAATTAGCTATCCCAATAATCATTGTGTTTTCTTGAGTCGTTGCTTTTTTAACAGCTAATCCAAATTCTACATAAACCTCTCCTGGAAAAGTAACAAAAGCAAAATTGTCCATAAACATTCCTTGTATCACTGTTTCATATGTTGTTTCGGTTCTCTTATCCATAGCTAAAACCATTTTTGCATAGGTTTTATCAGGAATACCATCAAACATATCTTCTTCTTTATCTTTATCTCTAATCATTACCATATTTGCCCATTCTATCTCTTCTTTTTTAATAGGGCGTAAAGGAAGTTTTGCAATTTTTGAAACAAATTTTATATCTCCTGTAACTTCAACTGCTTTTTCAATATTATTTTTAGTATACTCTGCTAATTTTTTCCCAATTCTATCTGTTTCCCTAAAGTCACGCCATTGATCTTTTTTTTCATAATTTAAATGATTAATATTTCCTTCTGCTCCATTGGCAAATAAGACAACCAAATGGTCTCCATAATGTTTTTTTAATTGTCTATCAAAATTATCAATATAATCTCTAGATATTAACCAATCTAATCCCACTAATATAGCCGGATGCAAAGTAAAATTAACTAATATACCTATTAATTTTTTACTTTCATTCCACATTCCTAAAGTAAGTAACTCTGGATCAATAGGCCCGGTAGTTCCTACAATATCATCAATACTAAACTGCTCAAAGTTCATTACAACATCACCGTTTTTCCTAATCAGTCGTCTATTAAAACTTAAATCGTGAATTAGTGTCTTTCCTGTTGTTAATGTAACTTCTTGATAAACTTGTTGGTTTAGTTTGATTATTTCTTGTAAAATCCTCTTTTCAATCTTATCTAAATAGGTATCAATCGTTTCTTCTATACCCTGATACATCCTCATACAAGTATCAGGACCTGAGTGTGTATGAGTAGCAAACATTATAATGTTTTCAAAGCGAATATCTGTGTTTGTAGATATTACTTTTTTCATTGATGTACATGTTTTGTATTTTAAACCAACCACATCATAACCCATCAAACAGATTTTTTTATTACCATCATATAATATTATAATATTACAATATAAATCATCATGTACTCCACGCACCTTATTATCTTTTCTTACATTTCCTCCCATTGGTGTCCCAATAGCTGGTGTAATTTTCACATTTCCTAAAATTGCTTTCATTTTTCCACCTCATCTAATTAGAATTCTGTCAAGTAGGTATCTAGCGCCACCAAGTGTAACTGCGTTTCCTTCTACCTGTGATAGTAAAATTGGTAAGTCCTTATTTTGCCCTAAGGATATCTCTTTAAACACTTTAATAACCTCTGATAAATATTTTTGTCCAAAAATTGTAATTTGTCCTCCAATAATAACCGCTTCTGGGTTTAATAAGTTTACTGCATTGTTAATTCCATAAGCTAAATATTTAGCGCTCTTATTAACTACTACAGTAACATCCATATATAATTCATCATATCTGCTTTGTATTTCTTGTAATGTATATTTTGGCAATTTTTTATTAATTGCAGGAATACTAGATAACATTTCTAAACAACCTTTTGCTCCACATTTACAAAGTGGTCCTCTTATATCAATTGAAATATGACCAAATTCTCCAGCTAAATTATGTGGTCCTCTATAAATATTCCCATCAATAATAATGCCAGCTCCAATCCCAGTATGAATATCAATATATAGTAAATTTCTAAGATGCCTTATTTCATTAACAAAAACAATTTCTGCATAAGCTGCTAAAGATGATTCATTTACCAATTCTATTTGGCATAACGGAAAGTTTTTTATTAATTGCTCATAAAATAAATTGTTTTCTGTTATAGGAATAATTGTTGAAGAAAGTACTCGTTTATGTGATTCATCAATTATTCCAGGTGCTCCAATAGCAATTCCCAATAATTTATCTTTTGATATTTTTTCTTTTTTTAATAATTGTTTACTAGTTGCTACTAGGGATTTTCCCAATTCATCATAATTATCTAAATTATATAATTGACCACTTATTAATTGGCATTTCAAATTATATATTCCTAAATAATATCCTCTTTGTTGTAAATCCATACATATAAAACAAGCTCCCTTTTCATTAACATCTAATAATATAGGCCGCCGACCACTGCTTCTTACAATCTTAGTTCCTATTTCATGTACTAATTCTTTTGTTAAAAGTTCTTCAGTTAATGATGAAATAGTTGTAGGACTTAGTTTTGTTATATTAGCAATCTGCGCTCTGGAAATCCCGTCATGTTGATCTATTAGCTTAAACACAAGTTTACTGTTAGCTTGTTTAATTGTCTGTTGTGAAGAAATTCTATCTTCTTGTTTATTAAACATAATTAATTGCTCCAGTGACTTTATTAATTAAATTGTAACACAAACAAAATATAACACAATGCTTATTCGCTAAACATATAATTATTAAAAGATAAAATTTTAATAGTTTTTTGTAAGTTTTTTTCTTTTACTAAAAAATAATCAGTATCGTATGTCGATATTACAAAAATACTAATTTGTTCATTCGCTAGTAGGGAAGAGATTTTAAAAATAACACCTGTCATTTCAAAATCTAAAATTTGATTAACTTTGAGTAACCTCCAGTTTCGTTCTAATAGAATATATTTTGTAGGAATTTGATTGTCTGGGCAAACTAGCGATATTTCTTTTTCGCTAACCGAAAGTGATATAAAACTACCAGTATCCCTGATATTAGGGATACTGTGTAATTTTACAACAGCATATTTTTCATGAGAAATTCTTATTTTCATAATGCTTTAAATTTATCATTTAAGTAGTCTGCATAATAAGCAGGATTAAACTCTTCACCGCAAGTTTTCATGATTAACTGCTTTGGTGTGTAAATAGCTCCATGTGTCTGTATGTTTTCTTTTAACCATAAATTAATTTTTGTGAAATCACCTTTAGCTACTTCACTATCAAATTTTATTGTTTCTTTCATTTTAGCCAAGAATTGCGAAGCATATGCACTACCTAGTGCATAAGAAGGGAAGTATCCCATCATTCCAAATCCCCAATGAACATCTTGTAGAATCCCTTGTGTATTATTCGGAGGTATAATCCCTAAGTATTCTTCATATTTTTTATTCCAAATAGCAGGTAAGTCTTTAACGTTCACATCTCCTTCAAACATCATTCGCTCAATTTCATAACGAACCATAATATGCAATGAATATGTTAACTCGTCAGCCTCAATCCTAATTAGTGATGTTTTAGGTTTGTTAACAGCTAAATAAAACTCTAAAGCGGTAACATCTCCTAGTTGTTCAGGAAATAATTTTTTCATTGTTGGAAAAACATATTGAATAAATTCTTTTGAACGTCCAATTAAATTTTCATAAAATCTAGATTGAGATTCGTGAATTCCATTCGAAGCTCCTCCAGCTAATACTGTAGTGTTTAATTTTTCATCACTATTTAATCCATAAATTGCATGACCAGCTTCATGCATTGTACTATAAAAAGAAGAAGCAATCTGATTTCCATAATAATGTGTGGTAAAACGAACATCATTATTGTTAAGGCCCATAGTAAACGGATGTTCGCTTTCACCAATTGTATAATCATCTCTATTCATGTTAAGAAGATCTGTTAAAATATAGCTTAGTTCTTTTTGTTTGTCGATTGGAAATTTTCTATTTAAAAAATCATCTCTTATTTTAGCACTTTTTGAAACAACTTCCTTGATGCTAGGGACAACATCTTTTTTTAACTGTTCAAAAAACTTATCAATATCATCCATCTCCATACCTTTTTCAAAATCATCCAACAATACATCGTACGCTTTTTTTTCTGGTTTACGATAATTTGCAAATCGTTTGTTAAATTCAATTATTTTTGTTAAATAGGGTGCAAAACTATCAAAATCATCATTTGTTTTTGCTTGCTCCCATGAATGGTTTGATTCATTTCTTAGTTTTGTAAACTCCATAAATTCTTTTATAGGAATTTTTGAAATTTTTTCATATTCTTCAATATACTTTTCTACTTTTCGATTACTAACAAAATCAAGTTCTTTTTTCTTCTCTTGTAACCCATAAAGCAATTCTTTAACTTCGTTATTGATGAATTTTTTATAGGTTTCACCTGACAAGACCGACATGGCTTGCCCTCTGGCTTTATAACTGTTTTTTGGTGCAACAGTATTTCCATCAAAACTAGTAACTCCCATGGCATATTGGTAAGCATACTGTATTTGTTCTAGTTCCTTTAGTTTTTGTAGCATTTCTTGAGTTTTCATTATTTACTCCTTTTTGGTTTATTTCTACTACTATTTTACATTCATAATTGCTTCTTTTCAACATCCTCATATCTTGTATTGTGTAGCTTTTTAGCCGTTACAAAATATTTGTATAAAAATCAGCATATATGGTATAATTATTTGTAATATAATGTTATGTTCAGAAGGAGGAATATTATGAAGAAAAAGTTAATAGTTATAATTAGCTTTATTTTGGTCTTTACATTGGTTTTTGCAGCGTGTGGTAAAAAAGATGACACTACTGCTGGATCAACAACAGACCGAAACGGTGGCTGGCTAGACCAAATAACAATGAAAGTTATTACTGGTGATTCTGCAGTAACTCAAATCCAAGCAGGAGAAATTGATATTTATGCAGACAGTTTAGCAAGCAAAGAAGACCTATTAGCAATCAATAACGCAGGACTTGATAAATCAACTCAATTTGGTTTATTTTATGAATTGACATTTAACCCAGCTGGTCCTACATTTGACGCTACAGGTAAATTAAACCCATTCTCAGTAATGGAAATCAGAGAAGCAATGAACTATTTGATTGACAGAGATTATATTAATCAAGAAGTTTATGGCGGAGGTTCAATTCCTAAATATCTACCAATTACAGCAGGTCTACCTGACTATGCAAAATTTGTAGAAATGGCTAGAGAAATTGAATCAACTTATGCCTATGATATGGCAAAAGCTGAAACAATTATTACTGCTGAAATGGAAACATTAGGCGCAACAAAAGTTGACGGCAAATGGAATTATAATGGCGAAGTTGTTGAGTTAATTTTCTTAATTAGAAATGACTCAGACGGAACTCGTATTCCAATTGGTGATTATATTTCTGATCAATTAGAAGCAATTGGTTTCACAGTTGATCGTCAGTATAAATCATCTCCTGAATGCTCACCTTTCTGGATTGCAGGCGACCCAAATGATGGTGGCTGGCATCTATATACTGGTGCATGGAGTGTAACTGGTATGGCTAGAGATGTTGGAGGCAATTTCCAATTCTACTATTCAAACGCTTCAGGAATGGCATTCACACCATTATGGCAGGCTTATGATCTAGACGACGAACTTTATGAAGTATGTGAAGCATTAGCTAATAATACATTCACAACATTAGAAGAACGTGCTGATTTATTTAGAGAAGCAATATTTAATACAATTAAATACTCATATCGTATTTGGTTAATTGATGGTGCTAGTTACAGTTTCTGGGATAATGATGTTATTACATCTTATGACTTAGCATCTGGTGTTGACATTAGTGCAATGACACCTTATACAATTAGATTCAAAGACCTTGAAGGTGGAAACTTAACTTGGGGTTCATCAGGATTATTCGTTGACCCACCAAATCCACTTGGCGGATCTAACTGGACATTTGACCATCAATGGCAAAACTTTACTCAAGACTATGCAACATTAGGAAATCCATTTACTGGTCTTCCAATGAAACAAAGAATTGAATCAGCTGAAATTACAATTGAAACTGGTCTTCCAGTAGGGAAAACTTATGACTGGGTTGCTCTTAGTTTCCAAGATGAAATTCAAGTTCCATCAGACGCATGGTTTGACTGGGACGTAAATTCACAAACATTTATTACTGTTGGTGATGCACATCCAGAAGGAATAACTGCAAGACGTAAATCTAAAGTTACTTATCCTGCCACATTATTTGATGATGTTACATGGCATGATGGTACACCATTATCAGTAGCTGACTTTGTTATGGGTATGATTATGATCTTTGATCCTTCTACAGAAGGTTCAGCTATCTATGATTCTTCCTTATCAGCTAATTTAGATTCTTTTAAATCAACATTTAAAGGAATGAAAATCGTAAGCGAAAGCCCATTAGTAATTGAATATTATTCAGATACTTATTATATGGATGCTGAAATTAATATTGCATCATTCTGGCCTGATTATGATTATGGACAAGCTTCTTGGTATCAAATTGCAATTGCTAACTTAGCAGAAGAAGCAGGAGAAACTGCTTATACAGCTAACAAATCAACTGAAATGGAAATTGAATGGTTATCATTAATTGCTGGTCCTAGCTTAGAAATCCTAGCAAAATATAATACTCAAGCTCAGGCTGAAAGCTATATTCCTTATGAAGCAACATTAGGTAACTATTTAACAGCTGAACAAGCTGCTACTGCTTATACTAATTTAGCACAATTCTACACAGACCATGGTCACTTCTACAGTGGTGTTGGTCCATATATTCTTGATAGAGTATTACCAGTTGAACAAACTTTAACTCTTATTAACAATCCAAACTTTGCTGACCCTTCAGATAAATGGGCAGATTTCTCAGCTCCTAAAATGGCTGTAGTAGAAATCGAGGGCAAATCAAGTATTAAGAGTGGAAAATCTGCAACATTTGATGTTTTAGTAACATTTAAAGGTTCAGCTTACGCTTCAGAAGAATTAGATACTGTTAAATACTTATTGTACGATGCAACTGGTGCTGTCTATGAAGTTGGCGACGCTGTATTCGTAAAAGAAGGAAAATATGAAGTTGAACTTGATGGTGACACTACTACCGCATTAGGTACTGGTGCTTGTAAACTTGAAATTGCTGTTGTTGCAATTCCAGTTTCAGTTCCATCATTTGAAATTCTAGAATTTGTTACTGAATAGTAAAAATTTTAAACATAACATAACATAACATAAACAACGTAATAAGGGGCAAGGTTGTAACGGCCTTGTCCCCTTTTATCTAAAATAGTAATGAGAGGTAAATAGTAATGGGTGAAAAAGTACAGACACCTACGAAAATTGTTAAAAAGAAAACGAAAGATACAGCATTTGCTAGAGTAGCAAAATACTCAAGTTTGCGTTTACTTTCTTTATTTATTACAGTTATCATCGGTGTATACTTGACAATTATGATCGCTAATATGGGCGGTTATGTAGACAAAATTATGAAAGGTCAAATTCGTGAAAAACTAATTGTTTCCCTTAGAGAAGATCCAAATTATCAACTAATGGAACCAACTGCAAAGGCTACTTATTTTGAAGCACGAGTTATTAACGAAGAAAAACGTCTAGGTTTAGACCAACCTTTTATGATCAGAAGCTTTCGATTCTTATATAATGCCATTAGATTAGATTTAGGGCAAGCGCAATTTATGACCAGTGATGCTGGTTCGCGATCGGTTAAGTTAATTATTTTGGAACGACTTCCGTCGACCTTGTTATTAATGGGGACAGCTAACTTTGTTCTGTTCTTTGCAACAATTGCACTGGCATTAGTTCTATCTAGAAAATACGGTTCATTCTGGGATAAGTTTTTTATTACAGCATCTCCACTTTCTGCCATGCCTTCATGGTTTTATGGTATATTTTTAATTATGATTTTTGCAGCTGTATTTAAAATCTTACCTTTTGGAGGAATGATTGGCTCGCCACCACCAGAAACGACAGGTCAATATATTGTTGATGTATTAATTCATCTAATTCTTCCAGCAGCATCACTAATTATTAGTGCTTTTCCAGCTAGAGTTTATAACTGGAGAACATTTTTTATGATATATTCAAGTGAAGATTATGTTGAAATGGCTAAAGCAAAAGGCCTTTCAGATAAAACAATTAGAAACAGATATATTTTACGCCCCACATTACCAATGATTATTACTAGTTTTTCTCTAATGATTATTGCCATGTGGACAGGAGCGATTATTACAGAAACCGTCTTCTTGTGGCCAGGAATTGGACGTTTGATTTTTCAAGCAGTTGGAATGTCTGATACCGCCGTTATCGTAGGAACAACTATTATTTATGCATACATGCTGGCATTTACAGTCTTCTTCTTAGACTTTGCCTATGCATTAGTTGACCCAAGAGTTAAAATCGGCTCAAGTAGCAGTTAGGAGATAAAGATGAGAGGAATAAAAAAAGTATTTAAAGAACTTAAGCATTTTCCAACTGCTGTTGTAGGATTAGTATTAATATCTTTATTATTTATTATGGCGATTACAACAATGGTTGTTATTCCATATAGTGAAGCAAAAATATTATGGCGTGGAGATGAAGCAACTACTTATAAGAATCCTATTAATGCACGTCCAGCTTGGACAAACATATTTAGAGAAGAAAAATGGCCAGAATCTTTTGCTGTAAAATTCAGCGAAAGTGATGATGTCATTTATACAGTTATAGATAAAGAAGAAAATGAAAATACAGAAAAAATAACTACAAAAATGTCATATTCTTTTGATTATAATTACGGAGAATTTCCACAAGAAATTTTAATTTACTTTGATTCAGATTTTGTGAAATCTAAACCATTTGTTGAGATAAGACTGTTAACTCCTGAAGGTCGAGATATAAAAATCATTTCCAAAGGTTTGCGACCAGAGGAGACTTATCGTTTCAATCAGGATATGAAATTAGAATCTAAACTAGGTGAAAAAACTTCGTTGATTGGTTTGTTTGCAACACTTAATCCAAAAACCCCTGAGGAACCAGAAGTTGCCAAAGGAACTTATACTCTAACACTTACATCGCAAACCTTTGAAGCTGGAAGCTCAGTAGACGCTGAAGTTGTATTACACGGTTTAGTCTACGGTTTTGCTGGTACTGATCATAGGAGAAGAGACCTAATGACAGCATTGCTTTGGGGTGCTCCAATTGCATTACTATTTGGAATGGTTGCGTCAATTGGTGTATCTGTTCTATCAATGGTTATTTCAGCTATGGGTGTTTGGTTTGGTGGTTGGGTTGATGCCTTAATACAACGTATTACTGAGGTAAACATGCTGTTACCATTCTTGGCTATTTTAGTAATGATTGGAACCTTCTACTCGAAAAGTATTTGGACTATGTTAGGAGTTACCATATTGCTAAGCATCTTTACCGCAGCTATTAAAACTTATCGAGCAACATTCATGCAAATGAGAAACGCAGCTTATATTGAAGCCGCTTTAACATATGGTGCATCAAATAGCCGAATTGTTTTCAGGTACCTGATTCCAAGAATCATTCCTTTATTAATACCTGGATTAGTATTATCAATTCCTGGTTTTGTTTTCCTAGAAGCGTCATTGAACGTATTAGGACTAGGCGACCCTGTACTACCAACTTGGGGAAAAGTCATCTCTGATGCTTACTACCAAGCTGCATTGTACAATGGGAATTTCTACTGGATTATTCAACCAGCTATTTTACTAATGATTACTGGTCTGGCCTTTGCCATGGTTGGTTTTTCTTTAGACAGATTGTTTAATCCACGATTGAGAGAGCAGTAAGAGGTATTTAAATGGAAAAAGAATTATTATTAAAAATTAGAGATTTACATTTACATTTTAAAGTTCGAGCAGGAGCTGTTCGTGCTGTTGATGGTGTAAACTTTGAATTGTATAAAAATGAAGCAATTGTTATCTTAGGTGAATCAGGTTGTGGTAAAAGTTCACTTACAAAAGCTATTTTAAGGCTATTACCTAAGAACGTAGAAACTTACAAAGGAAAAGTGTTTCTAAACGGTCTTGAGACAATGGAATTAGATGACGAAACATTCCGTAAGGAAATTAGATGGAATAAGATGTCATTAGTTCCACAAGCTGCAATGACCTCGCTAAACCCTGTTTTAAAAGTAGGAAATCAAGTTGCTGAACCGCTAACTATAAATGGTGTTGATAAAGGTGAGGCCATGGAAAAAGTTATTGATATGTTTAAGAGTGTTGGTGTTCCAGAAGATTTTATTAACCGTTATGCTTTTGAGTTAAGTGGTGGAATGCGTCAAAGAGTTGCAATAGCAATGTCCTTGATTACAGTTCCTGATGTGGTTATTTTAGACGAACCAACGTCTGCTCTTGATGTTCTAACTCAAGCTAATATTATGAATTTGTTAAAGCGAATCAAATATGAAGAAGATGTAAGTTATATTTTAGTTACACATGACATTGCAACTTCATCAGAATTGGCTGACAGAGTTGTAGTTATGTACGCAGGAGAAATCATTGAAGCAACAAGTGCTGGAATATTCTTTAAAAACCCTTATCATCCATATTCCAAAAAGTTAATGGCTAGTGTGCCTAAACTTCGTGGTGAGGAAGAACTAGAGTTTATTGTAGGAAAACCACCAAGTCTAATTGGTATTGAAAAAACGGCTGGTTGTCGTTTTGCTCCAAGATGTCCAAATAAAATGCCAATATGCGAAAAACAATCACCACCTGTATATAAAATAGGTGATGACAAAGTGAAATGTTGGCTTTACGAAGAAAAGGAGGAGGTTAAATAAATGGCTAAAAAGAAAAACAAAGAGAAAACAATTTATAACCTTCCAGATGATGTTGTAATATCTATTCAAGATTTACGAGTATGGTTTGAATTGAAAAAATTCGGTTTTGGACACGCAGGTTTTGTACGTGCTGTTGATGGTGTTTCTTTTGATTTACATAAGAAAGAAGCTATTGCCATTGTTGGAGAATCAGGTTGTGGTAAAACAAGTTTAATGAAAACTATTTTAGGATTATATACTCCAAGAGAAGGAAATATAATTTATAAAAATGAAGATATTAACCAATATGACAAAACTCAGCAGCGATGGTTTCATTCGCAAATTGGTTATGTTCAACAAGATCCATTTGGAGCTATTGCCCCCTTTATGACATTGCGTAAAATTTTAGCTGAACCATTACTTTGTAATGGTATAAAAGACAAAGATGAAATTGAACGGCGAATTAGAAAGGTAATGGACGAAGTAAGCTTGACTCCAATTGAAGATTTTATTGATAAATTCCCACACATGCTTAGTGGGGGACAGCAACAACGTATTGTTATTGCTCGTGCTATGATTTTACAACAACAAGTAATGGTTGCAGACGAGCCCGTTTCTATGCTAGATGCCTCTGTACGTGTTGAAGTGTTAAAATTATTAGAAGGGTTAAAAGAAACTCATGGGTTGTCCGTTATATATATTACCCATGATTTATCTACTGTTAGATATTTTTCAGAGCGGATTTTTGTTATGTATGCTGGTCGTCTAGTTGAAAAGGCTAAAGTAAATGATATTATATATAATCACAAACATCCTTATACTAATGCATTGTTATTAGCTACTAGCGAACCTGATGCTGAAAATGCAAAGGTTTATAAAGAGATACCCGAAGGGGAGCCTCCAAGTCTTGTGCATCCTCCTAAAGGTTGTCGTTATCACGAAAGGTGTCCTAAAATGATTGATGGGTTATGTAATCAAGAAAACCCTCCAGAGTTTGAAGTTGAACCTGATCATTTTGTTTCATGTTGGTTATATAAAGATGATATTTAAAATTAAGCAGTTTATGGTTATTGCTATTGTTTTGTTAGCAATTGGTGTTATATTACCTTTGTTAATGGTAGTCCATGTGATTAATTCATCGTTTTTATTGAACTTCTTATCTTACATTAGTTCTGTAATAGGATTATTTATAGGTTCTCTTGTTGCAATGACTTTTGTAAAAAACAAAAGAGATCAACATAAGTAAAAATTTATATTTAATTAACTTCTTAAAACGAGTCTATAAAGGCTCGTTTTTTATTATACTTACTAAAAATAAACATTACATTTATTTGCTACAAGAAGTTTTTTCATATGTGTGAAAATTTTATTAATCTTAGTTAGTACTCTTTACAATTATTAATATTTTCGTGATACAATATATATATATTGTTTGAGGTGAAAATGTTAAATTCCATAATTGATTTATTACTATTTATCGAAACAGCTTTTTTATTGGCTGTTCTCTTGTTATCCTCCTATTTATATTTTAAAACACATGATGCTTTTATTAAGCGAACCTTATTATTAATTGTTCCCATTTTCATTATCTTTATATACTCTTATGGGTATACATATGTATCAAGATTCTTTACATCCTTTAGTTTTGCTTTTACTGAAAATTGGTTAAATTTCACCTTGTTTAATGCCTTGTTTCTTGTTTTTGTAATTGGTGTTTTAATAATTGGAATTAATACTTATGCCACTAATTTATATCCTATTCCTAATAAAAATAAAAAAATTAGCAAAGAAATTATTTATGTTCTTACCTTTGTTTTTTTAATCTTTGGTTCTTTTTTTACTATTATGAAAGAAGATTTAGTATCCTCCTTACCTTTAGTATTAAATGTTATTTTTCCACTTTGCTCTCTCATCGCTTTTGTACATGCAACAATAATCATATTTTACTTTAAAAAAATTAAAGCTCCTTCTCAAAACAGATTAGTAAAAAATTTTATTACAGCTTTTATATTGCAAGCACCTTTTACATTTATCGATATCTTTTTGTTTAATAACTATAGTGTATCATTTAGATTCACACACATTTCATATTTTCTCTTTGCACTTTTAACCATATATTATATTTTTTCTAAGCATTTTATCAGTACCGAAAAAACTTCTATACCTGAATATTTTAATCAAAAAATTTCTGTTTATGATTTATCAGAAAGAGAAGTAGACGTTCTTAATTTGCTATTATTAGGCAAAAACAATAAAGAAATAGCTATAGATCTTTTCATCTCTGTTAATACTGTAAAAACTCATGTGAAAAACATCTACCACAAGGTACATGTTAATAACCGTTTATCTCTTAGTTATTTGTTTATTCAAAAAAACAAGAAATCACCTTAAAAGGTGAATTCATACAGCCATATAACCCTCATGGGTTCTTTTTTATTGTCTTTTTATGGCTCATACTTTATTAAAGGAGTTGTGTTTATGAAAAAGACTATCTTAGTAACAGGAATATTTGGTTCAATAGGGCATGAAACCTTAAAAGAATTAATTCGCAAAAAAAACAAATACATAATAATTGGATTAGATATAAAAAACAAAAAAACATTAAGTACTTATAAAAAAGTAAAAGATCATCTAACTATGTATTGGTTTGATTTAGCAAAAAAAGAAAATATGTCTCATATTCTAAGTTCTGTTGATTATGTCATTCATTTGGCTGCAATAATTCCACCTTTAGCAGATAAAAATCCCTCATTAGCTAAAAGTATAAATGTAGATGGAACTAACCATTTACTATCACAATTAAATAAGTTTGCTCCTACTGCTTTTTTAATTTTTTCTTCTTCTATTTCCGTTTATGGAGATCGTATTAATAATCCATATATCTCAATTACAGATTCATTACTACCTAGTGATGGGGACTATTATGCAAAAACTAAGATATTAGCTGAGAGGTTAGTAATAAAAAGTTCTCTTAATTGGACAATATTTAGACTTTCAGCCATTATGAGTCCAAAAGCAAAAATGGATCCACTTTTCTTTCACATGCCACTTAACACTTGTATGGAAATTGCTACTACTAGAGATACAGGGTACGCCTTGGTTAGAGCCATTGAAAAACAAAATCAATTAAATCATCAGATATTTAATCTCTCAGGAGGAAAAAGCTGTCGTGTTGTTTATAAGAATTTCCTAGAAAAAGCATTTATGTTATCTAAATTAGGTAAGTTTAATTTGCCAAAAATAGCTTTTGCAAAGAAAAATTTCCATTGTGGATATTATCGCGATGCAGATATTTTACAAAACATTCTTAGTTTTCAACGAGATTCTATTGATGATTACTATAGCTTATATAAAAAATCAATTTCTCTTCCTCAAAGCTTTTTTACCTTACTATTTAAACGTGTAATAAAAAAGAGTCTTCTTAAAAAGTCAGACCCTTTAGCATCTATAAAAAACAATAACCTTTTGTTACAACATAAATTTTATGGTAATTAGATTTAATTGGCAATCACTTTTTTCCCGAACCAGCGTTTTGCAAAAGATCTAATGCCCAAATCTTTTTTAACAAGAATAACTGTAGTTGGACATTCTAAAGCGATTTTTGTTGGTATCTTACCAAAAATCATTTGCTGCCATGGAGCTTCTTCTGTAGCACCTATAATAACTAAGTCATAATCTTTTGATTCTTTAACAATTTCTTTTACAATATACTTGCTTTTCTTTAACTTAACATTTACATTTCCATTTTCAATGTGGTTTTTTAGCGGATTTAATCGTCTTTTTATGCGACTGACTTGTTCTTGTCCTTTATGAACGTTAAAAATTGTAACTTGTGTATTATAAATTTTAACTAAATTATTGGCTAGTTCACAAGCCATAATACTATGATACCCTCCGTTTGTTGGAATTAATATTTTAGTAATTTTATTTAATGGTTTTTCTCCTTGTTTAACAACTAACAAATCTGTTGGTATTCTCTCAATTACTTTATCTACCTTGCTACCCATTTCATTCTTTTTAGCATGGTTATAACCTTTCCAACCAATTATCATAACATCTGTCCCACGCTCTTTTGAAATACTAACTATAGCTCTAGGAATATTATGGCTATATCTTATTATCCTTTTTATAGGTGAAAAAACTTTATTTTCATTTTGAATATCACGCAACAACTTCTGCCTATCAGGTAAGAATTTTATTCCTGCTCGTAGAGGTGTGGTGTCAGCAACAAGTATAATATTCATTATCTCAATTTTTCCGTTTCTTTGTGTTGCGATTCCATCTGCAATTTTTAATAAAGTAGGTGCATATTGTTTATCGTTAATAGAAACCATTACACTAAATCCTTCTTTAGCTTTGGTTCTATTTCTAAACACTTTATATGTATTCTCTTCAATACTATGTTTTTTTGAATACGTAATATAAATAATTATACCAATGATAATCCATACAATAATTACAAACCAAGATATTGGTTGCATGTTAAATAACCAAAATGATAATAACAATTGAGCTAACAATGCTACTAAAGGAATAAAAGGAAATAGAGGCATTTTAAATCCGTAATCTAACTCATCTCCAAATTCTTTACGAATCTTAATTACAGAAATATTTATTAATAAGAAAATCAATAAAAACATAATATCTGCTGCAGCTGCAACAGCTTCAACATCAAATGTGGCAGCCACAATTATAATAATTGCTGATGAACAAATTAAAGCAATGTGTGGAATTTTTCTTTTTTGGGATATTGTAGCTAATTGTTTTGGAAGTTGACCATCACGACTCATAGCAAAAGATACTCTAGTGGATGAATAAATTGTTGCGTTTAATGCTGATGAACTTGAAAATATTGCTGCAAAGGTAACTAATAGCATTCCACCAAATGGGAACAAATGCTTTATGGAATCAGCAAAACCGGTTGCTCCTCTAGTTGCAAAATAATTTACAAGTGATTCATTTATAGGTTTTGCACCTATAACTGCTGCAAATGCAACTAACAAATATGTACTTACAACAATTATAACTGCATATAAAATTGCTTTTGGTATGTTTTTCTTTGGATTAATAGCTTCTTCACCTGCATGTCCAATAACTTCAAATCCTTCAAATCCCACATAAGTAAATCCCATAGCTATTAGTATGTTTCCTATTCCCTCATTAACAAAGGGTTTAAAATTATTTAATGCTTCTGGATTATTTAAAGCTACCACAACACCAACAACTCCGATTATTCCCAAAGTAACTGTCTGTGCTATCGCAATATACGTTGATGATTTTCCTGTTTCTGATACTCCTTTAAAGTTAATACCAATAAATACTAACGCTACAAGAACTGCTATGATTTTTTCATATAAAAATAAATGAACGTTTAGAAAAGAAAAGAATTCAATTTCTTTTAACAAATGAACAGTATATGTTGAAAAAGTAATAGCATATAAACTACCAGCTACAGCTAAAGCAAACCAATTCATCCATCCAGAAATAAAACCAATCGAACCTCCAAAAGCTTGTTTAATATATGTATATGCACCACCTGCTGCTGGTAGGGCAGAGGATAATTCGGCAAAAGAAATTGCTGAAAAAATAGCTATTAATCCATTTAAAGCAAAAGCTATCATAATGCCACCAGATCCAGCTACTCCAATTGAAATTCCAGTTGCCACAAAAACACCTGCACCAATCATCATACCTGTACCCATCATCACAAGTTGGAATAAAGTTAATTCTCTCGAGAGTTCTGGTTGAACCTTTGGAGTTTCTTTAATGTCTTTTTGATCCATGGTAAAATATACTCCCTATTTGTTTTTATTCATTTTTTCAATGATATTATTAGATTTTATTATGAATCCCCATACTGTTACATAAGAAATAATTATTATAATAATTCCAATCAATGTTGTCTTGTCCATCAACATTCTCCTCTTTAATCTTAATGATTATTATACCCTTTTTACCTTTTAAAATCAATGGATATACTATTC